>NZ_CADIKL010000009.1 GCF_902859945.1 Paraburkholderia caffeinitolerans
GAGCGGCGTGCGCCTGGGCTCGCCGGCCATGACCACGCGCGGCTTTGGCGTGAAGGAAGCCGAGCAGGTGGGCAACCTGATTGCCGACGTGCTGGACAACCCGGAAGACGCTGCAACGATCGAGCGCGTGAAGGTGCAGGTGGCCGAGCTCACGAAGCGCTTCCCGGTTTATCGCTGATCCGGACCCCCACGCATCATGCGCTGCCCCTTCTGCCGGCACGAAGACACGCAAGTAGTTGATTCGCGCGTGTCCGAGGACGGCGCCGCAATCCGGCGCCGCCGCCGCTGCCCGGCCTGCGACAAGCGTTTCACGACGTACGAGCGGGTCGAGCTGGCTATGCCGGCCGTCGTCAAGAAGGATGGCAGCCGCACGGAATTCGACCGCCGCAAGATCGAGGCGAGCATGCAACTGGCGCTGCGCAAGCGGCCCGTTGCTGCCGACGCGATTGACGCTGCGGTCGCCCGCATCGAGTATCAACTGCTCGGCAGCGGCGAGCGCGAGGTGCGCAGCGAGCGCCTTGGCGAGCTCGTGATGGCGGAGCTGCGCGAACTCGACACGGTTGCATTCGTGCGTTTTGCCTCCGTGTACCGGCGCTTCGAGGACGTATCCGAATTCGAGGACGTCATCGAAGAGTTTCGCCGTGCAAGCGGCGCCGCCACGCCACCCAAGAAGCGCTGAGCGTTTGAGCGTTACCTTCGAACGCGTGCGCGTTTTCCATCCTCGCATTTCCTCTTCTCCCTGCCGTTGCCTGTGACCGTTGCAGTGTCGCGTGAAGGCAGCGCGCGCATAAGCTGGCCGTTCGGCTAATTGTTCCGTTTCCTGTGGTTCCGTAGAGTGACTGCAATTCCTCGACGATAAGGATTGCAGATGAAATGCGCCGGCTTCACGCTGATCGAAACCATGGTCGTGATCGTCTTGCTCGCTATGTGCGCCACGGCCAGCGCGCCCGTGTTCATATCGTGGCGCGCGCGCGACCAGGTCGACGCACGTGCGAACGCATTGCTTGGCACGCTTTCTTATGCGCGCAGCGAGGCGATCCGGCGCAAGGTGCGCGTGAGCGTGTGCCGGATCGACGCCGCACGGCATTGTCTTACGGCCGGGAAGAACTGCCCGAACGGGCGGGCCGATTGGTCGTGCGGCTGGGCCGTAATAGCCGAACGTGCGGGCATGTCGTTGCAGCTGCGTGCGCAGCCAGCGCTCGATGAGATTACCGTGGCGTCGGGCTTGACGGCGCTCACGTTCACGCCGCCGGCGGGGCAGACAATTGGCAGTTTGCGCAACTTCGAAATCGCGCCGCGCGCCGCCGCGCCTTCCATGCGTGGGACCGGATGGCGGCGCTGCATACGCGTGGCGGCGGGCGGGCGCGCACGCGTGAGCGACGGGGCATGCGGGGCGGCGTCCGGGGCGGCGTCATGAACGCGCGCAACAGGCGTCTCCTGCGTGGTCCGCGCAGCGGGCGCGGCGTGGCTTTGCTCGAAGTCGCGCTGGCGATGGTCATCATGTCGATGTGCGGACTGGGTCTTCTCGGTGCGCAACTCGGTCTTGCGCGGCATGCGCTTGCTTCTGCGGCGCGGGCGCGTGCCGCATTCGCCGCCGATGCGATCGCCGAGGCCGCGCTGGAAACAGGCGCCGCGCCTCGCGATCAATGGAAGGCGCGTGCTGCCGTCATCGTGCCCGAGGGGCGGGCAACCGTGTCCGGCACAGCGGGCACAGCCTCGTTCGTCGTACTGACATGGGCTGCCTTCCGCGATGAGGCCGCGCCTCGCGCGCTGCCGTCCGCCGATGGGTGCGAAAACACCCAATCCGGCGGCGCGGCGCTGGCACAAGGGCGAGCCTGCATCGCGCTCGCATTCGTCCAATGAGGCGCGTTTCATTGCGCTTGCGCGCCGGTGCCGGGCACACGCTGCTCGAATTCACGATTGCCGTGGCGCTCGGCCTCGTTGTGATCGCGGGCGCGCTTGCTGCATATCGTTCGCAGCGCCAGGCGTTCGCTGTCGCAATCGACGCTACCCGCATCCACGACGCAGGCGTGAACGCGCTGACGCTCATGGGCGAGCAGATCCAGATGGCCGGGTTCGTGGGCGCCGATGATCGGGAAGGGCTCGCGGGTTCGCCGATCTTTGGTTGTACCGCTGGGCGTCCTGCCGGCACACATGCGAGCCCGACGTGCGAAGCGCTTGCTAGTCGCTCTGATGGCTTCGAAGTGCGCTATCGAGGCGACGGCGAGTCCACCTGGCCGGCTGCGAATGGTCAGGTCACCGACTGCCTGGGCCAGGCGGTTGGACCGCCGCCGACCGAGGTGCTCAACCGTTTTCATGCGAAGACGAGCGGCTCGACCGGCGAGCCTGAACTCTACTGCGAGGGCTCGGGTAAAGCCGGCACGGCGCAGCCGCTGGTGGAGGGCGTCGAGCGCCTGCGCGTGCGTTACTGGCTGGCCGGCGCCGCGCAAGCCGTCGACGCTGCTGCGATTTCGCGCGATCAGTGGGCCTCGGTCGTCGCTGTCGATCTATGCGTGCTCGTGCGCGGGGCGTCGTTCGCCCGGCGCGTGCGCTACGTCGATTGCGAAGGCGTGTCGGCTGGCGCCGTCGACGGTCGCGCGCGGCAGGCGTTCTGGCGTCACGTGGCGCTGCGCAATGTGCTCGCGGCCCGCCAATGACCTGCGCGGCGCGGCGTTTGCATGGGGGGTGCGGGAGTCAGCGGGGCACCGCGTTGCCGGTCATTTTGCTGATCGTTTCGATGATGCTCGCCACGTCTGCCGCGTGGTTCGAGGGGGCGCTGTTCGCGGCCCGCAACAGCAGCGCTGTCATCGACCAGATGCAGTCGTTCCGAGCGGCCGACGCAGCGCTTGCACTTTGTTCCCGCGCACTGGCCGACGGCGCAACGATAGCGCCACCCGCTCCCGCGCAGTCGGGCGAACCGCAGGACTGGCGACGCCAGCAGACGTTCGAAGCGCGGGCTACGACGCCGGTGCTGTCGTGGCCCGGTTCCGCGAGGCCGCCGCAGTGCCTCGTCGAGGCGTGGCGCATCGAGGCGCGGACGGCGGTGCGAGCGTTTCTTGTCACCGCGCGTGGATTCGGCGCCACGGACGACGCGCAAAGCTGGTTGCAAATGCAGCTCGTCGTGGACGGCATGCGCATCGAGCGCCATTGGCGGCGCGTCGTGGCGCAGCCATTTTGAGGGCGGCAAAGGGGGAGGGATGAAACGCGGTGAGCGTGCTTTTACCTTGCTTGAACTGGTTGTCGCGCTGGCGGCGGTGGCCATCGTGGCGGCTTTCGCGTTGCCAGGCTGGCGCAATCAGATCGCGCGCGGGCATCGGATCGACGCTGTCGCGGCGCTTTATCGCGCTGCGCAATACGTCGAAGCGCAAAGCCCGTTGCCGGCTTCGTTGCCCATGGGCATGGATCAGGCGCCGCCGGCGGGAGCAGCGGTTTATCGGCTGAAGCTTTTCGCGGCGGACGAAATGAACGGTGGTTATACGATCGTGGCCTCGCCCGCTCAAAGCGGTCCGATGCACGACGATTCATGTGGGGCGTTCGTGCTCGACGCGAATGGCATACGTGACAACCAGATGCCGGGTGTGGATGCGGCCACGCCCGCGGCGGCTCCCAATTCGCGCGATTGCTGGAGGGATCGTTGATAGGCGCCTTAGCCGGTGATGTCGTCTTCTTCGGACGCGTGGCGTCGTGTGCCGCCGGTCGGCGCGCCGCGCTGGCGACGCAACTGTTGCCAGACGCGCCAGGCCTCCCACGCCGTGAGCGCCAGACCGCCCCATTTCACGACCGGTCCGGCGGCCGAGGCGACGCTATCGCGCAGCGGCTTGGCCAGCACGAGCGAGGCGATGGAGCTCAACAGGGGATATTGCTTGAGCAGATTGCCAAACCCGGCGCCCACGCGACTCGCGCCAACGTTGCCGAAACCCGGCACGACAAAGCGCAGCCAGCTGAAGTGGGTGAGGGTTTCGCGCAACTCGACAACCGAGGCCGCCATTTCGGCGCGCTCGACGCTCGCGCGCACGATCAGCAGCTCCTTGCGCAGCGCGCGCAGTTGCGGTGTCGAAAGATCGCGGCTACGCGTGCGTGAAGGGCGAAAGGTATTGTCCGATCGGGGTTGGCTCATGGCTTCGATTCGCGGCAGGCGGTTGGCAGACGTGGGCTAGGGCTTGCGAAGGATTTCACGATCCTTCTCGAATTCTTCGAGCGTCGCCTGGAATACCGGCGGGGCATTGCGCAGGACATTGCGCGCCTTCAGCCCGCAGAAGAGCGCGCCGAGCGCATAGACGGCTGTGATCCCGGCGAGCGCCTGCCAGCGCCAGGTATCCCAGAAAGCGATCGCGACGAGCGCGGTCAGCGCGATCAGCGCCATGGTTCCCAGCAGCATCGCAGCAAGTCCGAGGAGGAGCATGCCGAGCAGGCGCTCCTTTTCCTCTGCCAGCTCGATGCCGATCAGCTCGAGCCGCGTATGAAGCATCGCGAACGCAGAGCCGAGGAGACGGCGCGCCGCTCCGGGTTCGTGTCGCTGCGATTGGGTGTCTGTCGTCATGGCGAATGCGGTTGGCGCCTACGCGCGAGCGCGAGGCGAGTGCGCGAAAAAAGCGCCCAGAAAAGACAGGCCGGTGCAGCGCACCGGCCTGGCGGCTTGTGGTTTGGCGCGGGACGCGGCCCTGTGTGGGCCGCCCGCTGCGGCTATACGCCGCGTCTTACTTACGGTTGATCAGCAGGCCCACGAGCACGCCCACGCCTGCGGCGATGCCGATCGACGCCCACGGATGTTCGTGCACGTAATCGTCAGTGGCGCGCGCCGCTTTCTTGCCTTTCTCCACCACAACGACCTGAACGTCGGCCGCCTTTTCCTTGGCTTGCTTCAGGCGCGTGAGGGCCGTTTCGCGAAGCTCCGAAGCGCGCTCGCCAGTGGCGCTCGCCGCTTGCTTGAGCAAGTCCTCCGCATCTGCGAGGACGGTTTTGATATCCGACATCAGCCTCTCCTTGTTGACCTCTGACATTGACTAACTCCCATCGTGTCATACCACGCGTGAATCGTAACAAAGATACGCGCGCTGGCAAGCGTGGCCGGCCGTTGCCCGACAGGATCCCGCACGATTTATTCCTGCGAGAGGGGCGTGGCGGCAACAGTAAGAGAAATATGGAGTTGATCTGGAACGTAAAGTTTCCGCCATGTTGCCACGATGGCGGCCAAAATTACCAAAACTCATATCGGTCTGACCCGATGTTCGTTCTCGGGGCATGAGCGTGCCCTGTATGCTTCAATCTTGTAAATGTTCACTGGATCAACGGGCGCTGTGCCAGTGCAGGTAACGGATCGCCCACCTCGTTCAAAGGAAACCGCACCATGAGTCTGCGTCTTGGCGATATCGCACCCGACTTCGAGCAGGATTCAAGCGTTGGCCGCATCAAATTTCATGACTGGCTCGGCAATAGCTGGGGCGTGCTGTTCTCGCATCCGGCCGATTTCACGCCGGTCTGCACGACCGAGCTGGGCCTGACCGCGAAGCTCAAGGACGAGTTCGAGAAGCGCAACGTCAAGACGATCGCGCTGTCGGTCGATAACGCGGATTCGCATAACGAATGGATCAAGGACATCAACGAGACGCAGGCGGTTAGCGTCGGCTTCCCGATTCTCGCCGACGGCGACCGCAAGGTGTCCACGCTGTACGACATGATCCATCCAAACGCGAACGAGACGCTCACGGTGCGCTCGCTATTCGTGATCGATCCGAACAAGAAGGTGCGCCTCATCATCACGTATCCGGCGAGTACGGGCCGCAATTTCGACGAAGTGCTGCGCGTGATCGATTCGCTGCAACTCACCGACAACTTTCAGGTCGCGACGCCCGGCAACTGGAAGCACGGCGACGATGTCGTGATTGTCCCGTCGCTGAAGGACGAAGAGGTGCTCAAACAGAAGTTTCCGAAGGGCTACAAGGCGCTGCGTCCGTATCTGCGCCTGACGCCGCAGCCGAACAAGTAAGGTTCAGGTCTAGCCGCGCGCTTACGGAAGGCGCGGCACAAAAAAAGCGCCGCGCGAGTCGACTCGCGCGGCGCTTTTTTCATACGCCAACAGTTACGGCGGGGAGGGCGTTTAGAAGAATGCCTGAATGCCCGTCTGAGCGCGGCCCAGAATCAGCGCGTGGATGTCGTGCGTGCCTTCGTAGGTGTTCACCACCTCGAGGTTCACGAGGTGCCGCGCCACGCCGAATTCGTCGGAGATGCCGTTGCCGCCCAGCATGTCGCGCGCGAGACGCGCGATGTCGAGCGACTTGCCGCACGAATTGCGCTTCATGATCGAGGTGATCTCGACTGCCGCCGTGCCTTCGTCCTTCATGCGGCCGAGGCGCAGGCAGCCTTGCAGGCCCAGCGTGATTTCGGTCTGCATGTCGGCGAGCTTTTTCTGGATCAACTGGTTGGCTGCTAGCGGGCGGCCGAACTGTTTGCGGTCGAGCACGTACTGACGCGCCGTGTGCCAGCACGACTCCGCCGCGCCGAGCGCGCCCCAGGCGATGCCGTAGCGCGCCGAATTCAGGCAGGTGAACGGACCGCGCAGGCCCTTCACTCCAGGCATGATGTTCTCTTCCGGCACGAACACTTCGTCGAGCACGATTTCGCCGGTGATCGACGCGCGCAGGCCCACCTTGCCGTGGATCGCCGGCGCCGAGAGACCCTTCCAGCCCTTTTCCAGGATGAAGCCGCGGATGTCGTCCTTGCCGTCTTCCTCGAGCTTTGCCCAAACGACGAACACATCGGCGATGGGCGAGTTCGTGATCCACATCTTGGCGCCCGAGAGCGAGTAGCCGCCGTTCACCTTCTTCGCGCGCGTGACCATGCTGCCCGGATCGGAGCCGTGGTTCGGCTCGGTCAGGCCGAAGCAGCCGATCCATTCGCCGCTCGCGAGCTTCGGCAGGTACTTCTGCTTTTGCGCTTCCGAGCCGAATTCGTAGATGGGCACCATGACGAGCGACGACTGCACCGACATCATCGAGCGATAGCCCGAGTCGACGCGTTCCACTTCGCGTGCGATCAGGCCGTAGGCCACGTAGTTGAGGCCGGGGCCGCCGTATTGTTCGGGGATGGTCGGGCCGAGCAGACCGACTTCGCCCATTTCGCGGAAGATCGAAGCATCCGTTTTTTCGTGACGGAACGCCTCCAGCACGCGCGGCGCGAGCTTGTCCTGCGAGTAGGCCGCGGCGGCGTCGCGCACCATGCGTTCGTCTTCGGTGAGCTGCTGGTCGAGCAGCAGCGGATCTTCCCAATGGAACTGGGCATGTGCGGCCATGGTGTCTCTCCAAAATCTCGAAATGGGCAATTTGCGCTTGACTATAGTTCCGCTATGCGGAACAATGTTTTGCAAATTCGCCTTAGTGTATCACCAGCTTGCTCATGTCTGCACTTGAAATGAACGCATCTTCATCGTTTTCTTCCGCGCTGGCGGAGGGCCCGATCGACGAGCGCAAGTTCGTCGTGGCGCTCGCGCGCGGGCTCGAACTGCTGCGCGCCTTCCGGCCCGGCGAGACGCTGCTCGGCAACCGAGATTTCGTCGAGCGCACTGGCTTGCCGAAGGCGACCGTCAATCGGCTTGCCTACACGCTCACGGTACTCGGCTATTTGCGCTTCGACGAATTGCTCGGCAAATATGCGCTCGACGCGGGCGTGCTGTCGCTGGGTTTTGCGCTGCTCTCGGGCACGGACACGCTCGAACTCGCGCGCCCGCACATGCGCGTGTTCGCGCGCGAGGTGGGGGCGGCGGTGTCGCTGGGGTGCCGCGACGGTCTCGACGTGATCTATCTGGACACCATCCGCAGCGAGACGGCGCTTACGCTGGGTCTGGCTTCGGGCTCGCGCCTGTCGATGCTGACGAGCTCGATGGGGCGCGCGTATCTGGCGGTGCAGCCGCTCGATGTGCGCACGGCGTTATTCGCGGAACTGGAAAAGGCGGCGGGCGCTGACGGCCCCGCGCAGGTTGCGGCGGCCAAGCGCGAGATCGAGATTTTTGCGAGGGAGGGCGTCTGCTATTCGTTTCGCGACTGGCACGACGACGTCAACGCCGTGGCGGTGCCGTTTCGCGAGCCGCGCGAGCGGCGCTGGCTGGTGCTCAGTTGCAGCGGGCCGGCTTCGTCGATGGGGCCGGAAGTGTTTCGCGAGCGCGTGGCGCCGCTTCTCAAGTCGTTGGCGCGCAGGCTCGGCGAGACGGTGTAACGCGCAGCCATCGACGAAAAAAAGCCGACCCGAGGGTCGGCTTTTTTCATGGAGCAGAGCGTCCGGCTTAGTGATTCAGGCGGCCGAGCAGCAGGAACTCCATCAGCGCCTTCTGGACGTGCAGGCGGTTTTCCGCTTCGTCCCAGACCACGCTTTGCGGGCCGTCGATTACCTCGGCGCTCACTTCTTCGCCACGGTGTGCGGGCAGACAGTGCATGAACAGGGCGTCGGGGTTGGCGCGCGCCATCATTTCGGCATCCACGCACCAGTCGGCGAAGGCCTTCATGCGCGCCTCGTTTTCCGCCTCGAAGCCCATGCTGGTCCAGACGTCCGTGGTGACGAGGTCGGCGCCCGCGCAGGCTTCGTTCGGATCCTCGAATACCGCGTAGAACGGCGCGCTTTCCGGCGCGACCAGAGCGGGGTCGAGCGGGTAGCCCGGCGGCGTGGAGATGCGCAGCTTGAAGTCGAGGATCTGCGCGGCTTCGATCCATGTGTAGAGCATGTTGTTGGCGTCGCCCACCCACGCCACGGTCTTGCCGCGGATCGGGCCGCGATGCTCGTAGTACGTGAAGATGTCGGCCAGCACCTGGCAGGGGTGGTACTCGTTCGTGAGACCGTTGATGACCGGCACGCGCGAGCTTTCGGCAAAGCGCTGCAGGATGTCCTGGCCGAACGTGCGGATCATGATGATGTCGACCATGCGCGAGATCACCTGCGCCGAATCTTCGATGGGCTCGCCGCGGCCGAGCTGCGTGTCGCGCGTGTTCATGAACACGGCGTGGCCGCCAAGCTGGAAGATGCCGGCTTCGAATGAGAGGCGCGTGCGCGTGGAACTCTTCTCGAAGATCATCGCGAGCGTGCGGTCGTGCAGAGGATGATACGTCTCGTAGTTCTTGAACTTGCGCTTCAGGATGCGCGCGCGCTCCAGCACATATTCATAATCGTCAAGGGAGAAATCCTTGAACTGCAGGTAATGGCGTATGGTACGGGAGGTCATGAAACGAAAATGGCGCCTGATCCGGCCTCGAACTGCAGGTTGAAGCCGGCGACGCCGCTGCGGTTGGTGGTAAGTCAATGCAGCATAAAGGATTTTGCGGACTTTGACGAGTCGGCGGGAAGGGGCGCCCAGGGCAGGGCCAGGTTCGGCGCCAGGGGCGAAAGACGCGGCGAAGCGCGGGCGCGAACCCTTGCCGATTGTCTTATGTGCAGTGCGTCAAAAGTGCTGCTGCGCTATAATCTCAAAGATTTTCCAGGCACGACAGCGGGCTCGACGCGCAAGACGCGGGGCTCGCGGGAGCGGCCCGTGCGCTGGCCGGAAAGCGCGCTGCAGGTTCGATGCGGCGCCGCGCCGGTTGGGGTGCGCGGTCGGCTTCTCCCCTCTCCATCGGACTGTATTTGCACGCGGCCATCGGGCGAACTGCCCGCGGCTGGCGCTCTGCGGCACAAGCGCGGAGCGGCGTGCTCGTGCTCTCGTTTCAGCCGCAAAGCGCACCGCGTCACCGCGGCCCCGCGCAGTCATACAGGTACCCTACATGGCCGACGACGCTCCAACCGAATACTTCATTCAAGGCATCACCAGTACGGGAAAGAAGTTTCGCCCGAGCGACTGGTCCGAGCGCCTGGCGGGGGTGATGTCGAGCTTTGGCCCGAAGGCGTCCGCCAATGCGCGAGGGCCGAACGCCTATCTGCGCTATTCGCTATACGTGCGGCCGACCATGATCGGCGACCTCAAGGTCGTGGTGCTGGATTCGCGCTTGAAGGACGTCGAGCCGATGGCCTTCAACTTCGTTATGAATTTCGCCAAGGACAACGATCTGGTGGTGACAGAGGCCTGCGAGTTGCCGCTGGATCATGCGACACAGCAGGGCGGCAGCCGCTGAATCGAACCAACCCGCTGCGGCGGGTTTTTTTGTGCCCGCACGCGGGGCAACGGTTTTTCGCAGGCGCGTAGGCGTGGGGGCAATAAAAAACCCGCCGAAGCGGGTTTTTTGTGCAGCGGAATCAGCAAGCGCCCGCCGTGGCGGACGGCCCGCGATTCTCTTTACTGCGCAGCTTGCATTGCCTTGACGGCAGCTGCGAGGCGGCTCTTATTGCGAGCGGCCTTGTTCTTGTGAACGATCTTCTTGTCCGAGATGATGTCGAGCGTCTTTGCCGAGGCCTTCAGGACTTCTGCGGCCTTTGCCTTGTCGCCAGCGTCGATCGCCTTGCGGACAGCCTTGATAGCGGTGCGGAACTTCGAGCGCAGCGCCGAGTTGTGCGAGTTTGCCTTCGCGGCCTGACGGGCGCGCTTGCGTGCTTGTGCGGAATTTGCCATGTTGGTTCCTTATGTTTCGAGAGCTTCAGTCCGCCGACGCTGGGTCGAGCAGGACGATGCTCCTTGCCTGGATTTGAACTTCCGGGGCGATTGCCCGAAAGCACAAAACGGTATTTGCCGGCATTGATCTAGCTTGCCAGCCGCGTCTTTTGTGCCAAAGCGGAAAGAGGGCCTGAAATGCCGACCGCTCAACGCTTCCTTTCCAAGACGCGATTCTCGAGTGCTAGTGAAACTCGAAACCGTGAATTATAGCAATGAAATCATGGGCGTGGCAATGGCGACGCAGTTGGCATGCCGTCGCGTATCGACGACGAGTCGGAGGACGAAGCGCAGAGCAAAGCGGTAACGAACTTGGCGGCACCCGTATAATAAGCGCCCCATGAATCTATTCCGAGCCCTGCTGACGGTCAGCGGCTTCACGCTGCTGTCGCGCGTGACCGGACTGGCCCGAGAAACGCTGATTGCCCGCGCATTTGGCGCGAGTCAGTACACCGACGCCTTTTACGTCGCGTTTCGCATTCCCAACCTGCTGCGCCGCATTTCGGCGGAAGGCGCGTTTTCGCAGGCCTTCGTGCCGATCCTCGCGGAGTTCAAGAGCCAGAAGGGACATGACGCCACCCGCGATCTCGTCGATGCCACATCGACGGTGCTCGCGTGGGTGCTTGCCGTTCTTTCGGTGCTGGGCATCGTCGGGGCGTCGTTCGTCGTGACCGTGGTGGCCACGGGCTTGAAGAACGACGGCCAGGCGTATCAGCTTGCCGTCACGATGACGCGGATCATGTTCCCGTACATCGTGTTCATCTCGCTCACGTCGCTCGCGTCCGGGGTGCTCAACACGTACAAGCAGTTCTCGCTGCCCGCGTTCGCGCCGGTGCTGCTCAACGTGGCGTTCATCACGGCGGCAGTGGCGTTCGCGCCGCACATGAAGCAGCCGGTCTTTGCGCTCGCGTGGGCCGTGATCGTCGGCGGCGTGCTGCAGTTCATCGTGCAACTGCCGGGGCTGAAGAAGATCGACATGCTGCCGCACATCGGCCTCAATCCGCTCAAGGCGCTCGCGCATCGCGGCGTCAAGCGCGTGCTCGCGAAAATGGTGCCGGCCATGTTCGCGGTGTCGGTCGCGCAGATCAGCCTCATCATCAATACGAACATTGCTTCGCGCCTCGGCGCGGGCGCGGTCTCGTGGATCAACTACGCCGACCGCCTGATGGAGTTTCCGACCGCGCTGCTGGGCGTGGCGCTCGGCACGATCCTGCTGCCGAGCCTGTCGAAAGCGCACGTCGATGCCGATCCGCACGAATATTCCGCGCTGCTCGATTGGGGGCTGCGCGTGACTTTCCTGCTCGCGGCGCCTTCGGCGGTTGCGTTGTTCTTCTTCGCCGAGCCGCTCACGGCCACGCTGTTCCACTACGGCAAGTTCGACGCGAATTCGGTCGTCATGACGGCCCGCGCGCTTACGGCTTATGGTGTCGGGCTCATCGGGCTGATTCTCATCAAGATTCTCGCGCCGGGCTTTTATGCGCGCCAGGACATCAAGACGCCGGTGAAGATCGGCGTGGGCGTACTGGTCGCCACGCAGATCGGCAACTACCTCTTCGTGCCGATCTTCGCGCACGCGGGCCTCACGCTCTCGGTCGGACTCGGCGCCTGTATCAACGCGCTGCTGCTCTTCATTGGCTTGCGCCGCCGCGGCATTTACATGCCGTCCTCGGGTTGGGCCCGATTCTTCGTGCAATTGCTCGGGGCATGCCTCGTGCTTTCGGGTGCGATGCACTGGTGTGCGATCAGCTACGACTGGATCGGCCTGCATCGCGAGCCGCTTGCGCGCATGGCGCTGCTTGCCGCCTGCCTCGTGCTGTTCGCCACGCTATATTTCGGTATGCTTTGGTTGATGGGCTTCAAATACGCATACTTCAAGAGGCGCGCGAAGTGATCACGATGAACACGCGGGTGCTCGACTATTTCAGCGCGCTCGTTGCCGAAGACGAAAGCCTGCCGCTCACCGAAGCGGCGCTGGCCATCGCGCAGGACGCCTACCCCGACCTCGACGTGCAAGGCACGCTCGCCGAAATCGACGAGTTGGCGCTGCGCGCGAAAAAGCACATGCCCGAGGGCATCGATGTGCGCCAGCAGGTCACGTTTCTGAACCGCGTGTTCTTTCGCGAGATGGGCTTTGGCGCCAATCTCAACGACTTTTTCGATCCCGATAACAGTCATCTGAACGTCGTGCTCAAGCGCCGGCGCGGCATTCCCATTTCGCTCGCCGTGCTCTATCTGGAGATCGCGGGGCAGCTTGGGCTGCCGGTGCAGGGCGTGTCGTTTCCGGGGCACTTCCTGCTGCGCGTCTCGCTGCCCGATGGCGACGCCATGCTCGATCCCACTACCGGTCGCACGCTCACCGAATCCGACATGGTCGAGATGCTCGAGCCCTATGTGATGAGTGCGGGCGACTCGGTCGCGCGCGCGCTGCGCATGCTGCTCGAACCGGCCACGCGGCGCGAGATCGTGGCGCGCATGCTGCGCAACCTGAAGTCCGTGTATCTGCAGACCGAGCGTTGGGAGCGCCTGCTCGGCATCCAGCAGCGGCTCGTGATTCTGCTGCCGGAGAGCATCGAGGAGGTGCGCGATCGCGGCTTCGCGTACGCGCGCCTCGATTACCTGCGGCCCGCGTTGGAGGACCTCGAGCATTATCTCGACGAGCGCCCCGACGCCGAGGACGCCATGGTGGTCGAGTCGCAACTGCAGGAACTGCGCCAGCGCACGCTCGATAACGATTGAGCGCTGCGCCGCGACAGCGTGCACTTTGTGCAAATTCTGCAAACAAAAAACCCGCGAATTTTTCGTTCGCGGGTTTTTTTACGCCAGATGCGTGCCTGCTTACTTCGGCTGCATGCGAATCGCGCCGTCGAGGCGGATCACTTCGCCGTTGAGCATCGGGTTTTCGATGATCTGCTTGACGAGCATTGCGTACTCGTTGGGCTTGCCGAGGCGCGGGGGGAACGGCACCATCGCGCCGAGCGCATCCTGCACTTCCTTGGGCATGCCGAGCAGCATCGGCGTTTCGAACAGGCCCGGCGCGATCGTCATCACGCGGATGCCGTTGCGCGAGAGGTCGCGGGCGATCGGCAGCGTCATCGCCACGACGCCGCCCTTGGAGGCCGCATAGGCCGCCTGGCCGATCTGGCCGTCGTACGCGGCCACCGATGCCGTGTTGATGATCACGCCACGCTCGCCGCCCTCGTTGGGTGCGGTCTGCGCGATCGCAGCGGCCGCGAGGCGGATCATGTTGAAGGTGCCGATCAGGTTGACCGAGATGGTCTTGCTGAACGCGTCGAGCGGGTGCGGGCCGTCCTTGCCGACGGTCTTCACGGCGGGGGCGATGCCCGCGCAGTTCACGAGGCCGCGCAGCGTGCCGAGCGCGGTGGCGGCGGCTACGGCGCGTGCGCCGTCTTCCTCGCTCGCGACGTTGCACTTCACGAAGGTGCCGCCGAGTTCTTGCGCGAGCGCGTTGCCCGCTTCCTCGTTGAGGTCGGCGAGCACGACCTTGCCGCCTTCGGCCGCGATGAGCTGTGCGCTGGCCGCGCCGAGACCCGACGCGCCGCCGGTGATCAGAAATACGTTGTCGCGGATTTGCATTTGTCTTCCTCCTTGCTGCTCGATGGGTAATTTCTTGCGGCGTAACCCCGCGACGGGTCAGCCCGCGACTCGACGGCTAAGAGGAGCAGAAGGACGAGGACCGGCCGAACGGGGAGGCCGGCGTTCACGCCGGGGATCGCCCGGCGCGGCCGGCAAAAGACGTCTTACTTGAGTGCTTCGAAAGCGCGGTTGCGGATTTCCTCGACGCTGCCGAGACCCGCGATGGCGCGGTATTGCGGCGCCTTCATGCCGTTTTCTTCACCGCGCTTAGCCCAGTCGCTGTAATAGGCGATGAGCGGCTTCGTTTGCGCGACATACACGTCGAGACGCTTGCGCACGGTCTCTTCCTTGTCGTCGTCGCGCTGGACGAGCGGCTCGCCCGTCACGTCGTCGACCATGTCCTGCTTGGGCGGGTTGAACTTGACGTGATAGGTGCGGCCCGAT
Organism: Paraburkholderia caffeinitolerans; assembly: GCF_902859945.1. Taxonomy (GTDB): domain Bacteria; phylum Pseudomonadota; class Gammaproteobacteria; order Burkholderiales; family Burkholderiaceae; genus Paraburkholderia; species Paraburkholderia caffeinitolerans. The sequence goes on from NZ_CADIKL010000009.1 coordinate 14,600, forward strand.
GCCGGGTGCATGCGGCGACCGCTCATGCGCACGATGATCTCGTCGAACGGCACGTCGATCTCGAGCACGTAGTCGATGGCCACGCCGGCCTGCTTCATGGCTTCGGCCTGCGGCAGGGTGCGCGGGAAGCCGTCGAACAGGTAGCCGTTCTTGCAGTCGGGTTCCTGCAGGCGTTCCTTCACGAGGTTGATGATCAGCGTATCGGGCACGAGTTCGCCCGCGTCCATGTAGCGCTTGGCCTCGACGCCGAGCGGCGTGCCGGCCTTGACGGCCGCGCGCAGCATGTCGCCCGTCGAGATTTGCGGAATGCCGAACTTCTCCTTGATGAAGTTTGCCTGGGTTCCCTTGCCCGCACCGGGGGCGCCCAACAGGATCAAACGCATTTGAACTTTCTCCGATTTATGTGAATTCTTGCGGCGCGGCGACGGCCCTGACGGGCGGCATCGGCGGCGTCGTGCGTCTCCTCCAGCAGGCCAGGTCGGGGGGAAACCCCCACGGACAAAGGCTTCGACGGCTCGCGCAAACCACCGATTATGCCATGGGATTTTCGCCCCACGGCCCCTGTTAAGGCCGGAATAGCGCCTGCACGCGGGCGAGGTCGGCGGGCGTGTCGACGCCGGGCGCCGGCGCTTCGGCAGTGACGAGCACCGCGATGCGCTCGCCGTGCCACATGGCGCGCAGTTGTTCGAGCGCTTCGGCCTGCTCGATTGGCGAGTGTGCGAGCGAGGGGTAGCTGCGCAGGAATTTCACCCGATACGCATACAGGCCGATATGCCGGTAAACGGTCGCCGGAGCCGGCGGAGCGGGCATGGCGGCCAGATCGAGGTGGGCCGGCGACCAGTGCGGCTGCCAGGCGTCGCGCGCCCAGGGAATGGGGGCGCGCGAGAAGTAGAGCGCCACGCCGCGCGCGTCCAGCACGACCTTCACCACATTCGGATTCAGGATCTCGTCGGGCGCGGTGATGGGGTGCGCCGCCGTGGCGATCGCGCATTCCGGGTGCGCGGCAAGGTGCGACGCCACGTCGCACACCAAGGCGGGGTCGATCAGCGGCTCATCGCCCTGAACATTAACCACGATCAACTCGTCGCTCCAGCCAAAGTGCTCTGCGACTTCGGCCAGGCGGTCGGTGCCCGAGGGGTGGTCGGCGCGCGTCATGACCGCTTCGAAGCCGTGCTCGCGCGCGGCGTCGAGCACGCTTTGGGCGTCCGAGGCGATCAGCACCTGCTGCGCGCCCGAGGCGCGGGCGCGCTCGGCCACGCGCACCACCATCGGCTTGCCGCCGATGTCGGCGAGCGGCTTGTTAGGCAGCCGGGTCGAGGCGAGGCGCGCCGGGACGACGGCGATGAAGGGTTGCGCGGGCGCGGCCATGCTCAGGCGCCGGTCGAGCCGGACGGACCGGCCGGATCGGCCGGATCGACGGGCGTGCCCTCGACGGTCTGGCGCGCCTCGTCGACGAGCATGACGGGAATGCCGTCACGAATCGGATAAGCGAGCTTGTCGGCGTTACAGATCAATTCCTGCGCGGCGCGGTCGTAGCTGAGCGGGCCCTTGCAGATCGGGCAGACCAGGATTTCAAGCAGACGTGCGTCCACGGAGTTTCTCCACAACCAGGGTAATGAGGCGATGATCGAGCGCGGCTTCGACGGGGACGACCCAGATGCGCGCGTCGTTCCAGGCCGCTAATTTTACGGCATCTTTTTCGGTGACCAGGATGGCGTCGGCCGCGACTTCGCTAAATGGATTCGTCGCGTAGTCGAAATGGTCGGGCAGCGCGAGCGTTTGCGGTGCGAGGCCCGCCGCGCGCAGGGTCGCGAAAAAACGCTCCGGCGAACCGATGCCGGCGGCCGCCACGATGCGCTGTGGCGGCTGACTGGACGCGCCGCCGGGTGCGCCTGCTGCCGCGAATTGCTTGAGCGGCCGGCGCAGGTCGGGATTCGCGAGATGCCAGGCTTCGCCGGGCTCGAGCTTGAGCGCGAAGGTATTCGGCCAGTCGGGCAGCGCGCGCTCGAACGGATTGTTGACCAGCGTGGCGTCGCGCCGCCGCGAGAGTGGCTCGCGTAGCGGCCCGGCGGGCAGCAGAAAGCCGTTGCCGCCTAGCCGGTGATCGAAGACCACCAGCTCGGCGTCGCGCGCGAGACGGTAGTGCTGCAGGCCGTCGTCGCTCACGATGGCGTCGACGTCGCGGTGCGCTGCGCACAGCGCTTGCGCCGCCGCAACGCGGTCGGGCGAGACCCAGACCGGCACGCCGGTGCGGCGCGCGATCAGCAGCGGCTCGTCCCCACACGCGCGGGCGGGCGTGTCCGCCGTCACCGGCGTGGGGCGCGGCACTTTCGCGCCGTAGCCGCGCGACACGACGCCGGGGCTGAAGCCGGCGGCGCGAAGTGCCTCGACGAGCGCGATCACCGTGGGCGTCTTGCCGGTGCCGCCCACGGTCACGTTCCCGACCACCACGACCGGCGCAGCCACACGCACAGACTTGAACCAGCCGGCCGCATAGGCTGCCCGGCGCGCGCCACTCACGGCGGCGAACACGACGGAAAGCGGCGCGAGCGCCCAGGCGAGCGCGCCGCGCTGCTGCCACTCGCGCGCAAGGCCTGCTTCGACGCGCGCTTTGAGATCGGCAACGGGGCCGCTCATCGGCGTGTGCGGCATGCGGGCCTTGTGTGCGAAAGACACGAAAGACGCCGGAGGCTGACGGGCAGAACGGACATCGGAGCGGTTCTCCAGTTCGAGGCAGGCGCCGGAATGAATGGCAATGGGCGCCGCAGGGAAAGCAAGGACGGCTCGCTGTCGTGTCCGCTGTTGCGCGCTGTTGCGTCATATCGCGTCGCGAAAGGGCCGTCGTGAACCCGGCACTCTAGCGCGGGTGAGCAGCGGGCGGCAAGCTGCGTGGCCACGCGACGGCGTGAAGCCGATGGTGCCGAGACCAATTTCAGGCGAACGGCGCGTCTGTGGATAACTTTGTGGAAAAGTGAGGTGCGGGTAGCCGCAAAAGCCCGCTCGTGGGCCATCTCATCGGTGTAACTCTTTGTTATAGAGATAAAAATCCTATGTAAATCAATCGGATAGCGTATTTTTTCAGTGCTTTTTACGGATTCGCAACCAATATGTCACATGACGGAGTCGATGTGGACACTTCGCGGCCGTTGTTTCATGGGAGCGCTTCCCGCTGGACTGCCATACCCCGAACGGTCTATCGTCTGTCCGGGCTATTTTCCGGGTTGTTTTCAATCCATCGTTTATTTACGTCCTGCTCATGAATTCCGACCGCTTTTCTTCCGCGCCGGGCGGCGACGTCGTCGTCCCGGTTTCGGCGCTCAACCGCGCGATCGCTTCCATGCTCGAACGTTCGTTTCCGCTCACGTGGATCTCGGGCGAAGTCTCGAATTTCACGCGCGCCGCGAGCGGGCACTGGTATTTCTCGATCAAGGACGCGCAGGCGCAAATGCGCTGCGTGATGTTCCGCGGCCGCGCGCAATACGCCGAGTTCACCCCGCGCGAGGGCGACCGCATCGAGGTGCGCGCGCTCGTGACGATGTACGAGCCGCGCGGCGAGGTGCAACTGAACGTCGAGGCGATCCGGCGCACGGGGCAAGGGCGTCTTTTCGAGGCGTTCTTGCGCCTGAAGGCGCAACTGGAGGCTGAAGGGCTGTTCGATGCCGGGCGCAAGCGCGCGTTGCCCACGCATCCGCGCGCGATCGGCGTGATTACCTCGATGCAGGCTGCCGCGCTGCGTGACGTGCTCACGACGCTCGCGCGCCGCGCGCCGCACGTGCCCGTGATCGTTTATCCGGCGCCAGTGCAGGGCGCGGGTTCGGCGGAAAAGCTCACGGCCATGCTCGATGCCGCGAACGCGCGTGCGGAAGTGGACGTGATCGTGCTGTGCCGGGGCGGCGGCTCGATCGAGGACCTCTGGTCGTTCAACGATGAGACGCTTGCGCGCGCCATTGCGGCGAGCGCGATTCCCGTGGTGAGCGGCGTGGGCCACGAAACCGATTTCACGATCGCCGATTTCGCCGCCGACGTGCGCGCGCCCACGCCCACCGCCGCCGCCGAACTCGTGAGCCCGCAGCGCGCGCTGCTGCTGCGCGAACTGGACCAGCGCCACGCCGCGCTCGCGCGGGGCTTCGGCCGCCTGATGGAGCGCCGCGCGCAACAGCTCGACTGGCTCGCGCGCCGTCTCGTTTCGCCGGGCGAGCGGCTGGCGCAGCAGCGCACGCATCTGCGCCAGTTGGCGATCCGGCTTGCGTCGGCGGGCTCGCGCACGACGGCGCAGGCGCGCGCGCAATTCAACATCGCGCAGATGCGCTGGCGGCGCATGCGCCCCGACGCTTCGGCGCAGCGCGTGCAGGTAGAGTCGCTCGCGCGGCGTCTCGACAGCGCGTTCGCGCGGGGACGCGAGCGTGAAACGGTGCGGGTTGCGGGGCTCGCGGCGCGCCTCGAAGTGCTGAGCCCGCAGCGCACCTTCGAGCGCGGCTACGCGGCGCTGCTCGACGCGCAAAGCGGCGCGGCGGTGCGCTCGCCAGGCGCGCTCAAGCCGGGCAAGCGCCTGACCGTGCATCTCGCGCAGGGCAGCGCCGATATCGCGCTCGCCGACGTGCAGTCGCGCCTTTCTGAAGACTTTTGAAGCGGGCGCGGCGTTTGCTGGGATGTGGGGCGGATAGCCATATAACCGCCATGCAAGCGCCGCAAAATCGGCGCGAAAGCAGCGTGAAAACGACACGAAATCCCGGCGCAAAAGTGCTGCGTAACCGATGATCGGCATAATGTCCGCGCGTTTGCGGGGTTATTCCAACTCGCCTACAATCGGGTGCTCCATGCCGGCGAATTTGTAGAACTCCACGCAGAACTCCCCATAACACGACGAAGGAACCGCATCATGTCATTTACGCTCCCGCCGCTGCCGTTCGCGAAGAACGCTCTTGCCCCGACCATGTCGGAAGAAACGCTCGAGTTCCACTACGGCAAGCACCACCAGGCCTACGTCACGAATCTGAACAACCTGATTCCGGGCACCGAGTTCGAAAACCTCTCGCTCGAAGAGATCGTCAAGAAGTCCTCGGGTGGCGTGTTCAACAACGCGGCCCAGATCTGGAATCACACGTTCTTCTGGAACAGCCTCTCGCCGCAAGGTGGTGGCGCACCGTCGGGCGCGCTCGGCGACGCGATCAACGCGAAGTGGGGCTCCTTCGACGCGTTCAAGGAAGCCTTCACGAAGGCTGCAGTCGGCAACTTCGGTTCGGGCTGGACGTGGCTCGTGAAGAAGGCAGACGGCTCGCTCGACATCGTGTCGACCAGCAACGCCGCTACGCCGCTCACGACGGATGCCAAGCCGCTCCTCACGATCGACGTGTGGGAACACGCTTACTACATCGACTACCGCAACGCACGTCCGAAGTTCGTCGAAGCGTTCTGGAACATCGCAAACTGGGAATTCGCTGCGAAGAACTTCGCGTAAAGCGCAGTCCCCCAGTTTTGCTGTTGCGCCGTTCGGCTCGAATGGCGCAGAAAAAAAGCCCTCGATGTGAATCGAGGGCTTTTTTGTTTGCGGCGCCCGTCCACCTGTCCATTGCCACAAGGCGGGTTGCGCGTGCGTTGGATCTCAGCGCGGCACCGCTTCGCCGCGAGATGTGAGTACGCGGTCGATCAACCCATATTCGGCCGCCGCTTCCGCGGACATGAAATGATCGCGGTCGGTGTCGCGCGCGATCTGCGCGATGTCGCGGCCCGTGTGCGCAGCAAGCATCGTGTTCAGACGCTCGCGCAGAAAGAGCACTTCGCGCGCCTGAAGCTCGACATCGGCGGCGGTTCCCTGGCTGCCGCCCGAGGGTTGGTGGATCATGATGCGCGCATTCGGGAGTGCGAAGCGTTTGCCGCGCGCGCCGGCGGCTAGCAGAAATGAGCCCATGCTCGCTGCGAAGCCGGTACACAGCGTGGAGACGTCGGGCTTCACGAACTGCATCGTGTCGTGGATTGCGAGGCCATCGTAGACGGAGCCGCCCGGCGAGTTGATATAGAGGCTGATGTCCTTCTCCGGATTCTCGGCTTCGAGAAACAGCAACTGCGCGACGACGACACTCGCCGTCTGCTCGGTCACCGGTCCGACCAGGAACACGATGCGCTCGCGCAAGAGGCGAGAGTAAATGTCGTAGGCGCGCTCCCCGCGCCCCGAGGTTTCGATGACGGTCGGCACAAGACTGAGCGCGCGCGGCGCGATGGTGGCTTGATGCTGGACGTTGGAATGCATGAAATTCCTCGCATGCGGGTAAATGGGTGAAAGGGCGCGGCGTGGTTGCGCGGTTCCCTCACCAAGACGTGCGGCGCGCGTCGCGTGTGACAAAAATTTTTTTGCGCGAGACTGTCACATCGGCGCGCTGGCGATCGTCTTGCGGGCGAGGGGCGCATGTAGCGCAGGCGAAGCCATGCGAACAGATGCGAAGCGGTGCAAAGAGGAGCGAAGCGAATGACCCAGGTGATCGACGAAGTTAGCGACGAAATTGGCGTGCAGGATCTGCGCGACGCGCGCGAGTTCGAGCGGGGCGAGGTGGGGTTCGAAGCGCCGCCAGGACTGCCAGACGGCGCATGGAGCGAGAGCCGCCGCGCCGCCGTCTTCGACCAGGAGCGCGCGCGGCTGCTGGCGTTGGCCACGCGCGTGCTGGGCAGCCGCGCCGAGGCGGAAGACGTCGTGCAGGACGCATGGTTTCGCTGGCGCGAGGCCGATGCCCAGGCGGTCCGCGTGCCGCAAGCATGGCTCGCGACGGCCACGGTGCGCCTCGCGATCGACCGGCTGCGCAAGCAGCGCCGCGAGCGCGCGGGCGAACGCGAAGCGCCCGGCGCCGCGCCGTGGCTGGACGACGCCGCGCCCTCGGCGGAAGAGGCGGGCCTGCGCGCCGCGCGTCTCGCGGACGGGCTGCTGATGTTGCTGGAGCGGCTCGGGCCGCTAGAGCAGGCCGTTTTCGTGCTGCGCGAGGCGTTCGACTGCGACTACGCCGAGATTGCCGCGCTCACGGGCTGCACGCCCGTGCATTGCCGCCAGATCGTGCGCCGCGCGCGGGTGCGGCTGGTGCGCGAGCAGGCGTCCAGATCCATGAAGCCCGCCGACGCGGCGCAGCACGCGCTCACCGTCGAGCGGCTGCGCGAGGTGCTTCACGCGCAGGACCGCGTGGGCTTGATGGATCTGCTGGGCGTGACCGCGACGGCGCTGGCGAGCGCGACGACGGATGCGATGATGAATGCCGCGGCGGGCAGGCCATTTACTCGTGCCGGAGCTGCGGGCGCGCCCAGCGTCGTTCATGCGCCGGTACGCAGCCTGCGTACCGAGTCGCTCGTGCTCGACGGCGAGCCGGGCGTCGTGCTGGTGGCGGAGGATGGCGAACTGGCCGCATGGCTGCACATCGGCGAGACCGACGACGGGCGCGTCACGCCCGTGGTCTGTGTAGCCGCGACGGCGGGCTCAAGCGCCTTGCGGGCGGCCAACTGTGCGTTCGGAGGGGCGGCGGTGCGCTCGCTGCTGGCGGGCATCGCCCAATCGCTCGCGCCAGCCTGAGCGCCCGGTGTTACCGGGAAGCGGCGTCCCAGTTGATGTCGACGCACAGCACTTGCAGGCCATGCGCCGTCTGGGCGGCGACAGAGGCGGTCACGCACAGGTGCGCCTCGTTGATCGAGAGATACGGCGGCGTGAACTGCACGCTGCCGGGCGCCTTCATGGCCCCGATGAAATAGGGCCGGCGTTCCCAGCTCGCGCCCTCGGAATGCAGGAGTGGCCTGAAGCGCTTGGCGCGAGGCGTTGCGCGCCCGTCGGGCAGCACGTTGTCGCCGATCTGGCGGCCCGAGGCGTCTAGCAGGAAGCTGCGTGCGGTATCGGCGAGCCCGAGCAGCGGCTGCGAGACGTCGGCCATGCTCGCGCCCGCAGCGAGTTGCGCTGCCGCCGCTTCGAGCGCCTTCACGTAAGGCGCGAGGCGCGTGCACTGGGTCTTCTCGCGCGCGCTCACGCGTTCGCGCAGACGCGCGGAGAGATCGTCCATCAGGCGCGCGGCGGTCGCGGGCGGCACGGGCTCCACCTCGGGGCGCGCGAAGTACGCGCCCTGCACGAAGTCGGCGTTGCTTTCGAGCGCGATCAACGCGTCGCGCTCGGTCGCGAGACCGCCCACCAGCACCAGTTGGCCGGACTCGTGCAGCATCGAAACGAGCCCCGGCAGCACACGCTCGATGTGCGCATGGCGGCTCGCCTGGGCGAGCAGGCTGCGATCGAGCGTGACGATATCGGGTCGTAGCTGCCACACGCGATCGATGTTCGAATGCTTGGCGCCGAAGCCGTCGAGCGCGATCACGAAACCCGACTTGCGCAACGCGTCGATGATCTCCGCGAAGCGCGAATTCTCGCCGCCCGCCTGTTCCGAAACTTCCAGCACCACGCGCTGCGGCTGTAGCCCGAGCGCCTTGATGCCCGCGAGCAGCGCGTCGCCATAGCTCGTGTCCATCAGCGCGGCGGGGTGCAAGCTCAGGAATAGCCATTCGTCGTGCGAGTCGAAGGCGTTGAAGTTGCCCAGATGCAGCGATTCCGCGAGCCGGCCGAGTTCGAGCAGATCGCCGCGCCGCGCGGCTTGTGTGAAGACCTCCTGCGACGGCACCTGTCCGCCTTGCTCGTCGTGCGCGCGCAGCGAGGCGTGGTAACCGATCGCCCGGCGGTGGGCGACCGAGAACACCGGCTGGAACACGCTGAACACGGTGTAGCCGCCGTAGAGCACGGTGCGTCGCGCGCCTTCTTCGCCCGCGACGGGGCGTGACTGAAAGCCGGGAGGATCGAGGTCGATCATGCTGGTCATGGAGCTGGGTGGCGCGCACGACAGGCCGCGCGCGAATCTCGAGTTTACATTACTGGATAGCCGTGCAAAAAGTATGCGCATTCAGATACATGGCCGCTCGGGCCATGCGCGCGGGATAGCGGCTATTTCGAGACTCGCTTCGATGCCCCGTTGCGGGGCCATGCGTGGGGCGGTCCCGCACTCGCGCGGCGCGTGTGCACCGCTGCGGTGCGCACGCGGGCTATCGAGCGGCCAGGCGGCGCGCCTTGGCGTCCCGTGCTATCAGGCGCGCTCCGATGGATCGGTCTTTTTTGCCGTGCGGCGCACGTCGTCGGAGAGCTGGGCAAAGATCCACGACGAGGCCGCCGTGATGATCCCCACGCACACGAAGGTCGCGTGGAACGCCGGGATCACGCTCGAGCCGCTCGCATGGCGGATCAGGCCGGTGAAGGTCGTGAGCAGCGCGCCCGCGACCGTCACGCCGAGGCTCATCGAAAGCATCTGCACGAGCGAAAACAGGCTGTTGCCGCTGCTCGCGCCGCCCATGCCCAGGTCCTTGAGCGTGAGCGTGTTCATCGCCGTGAACTGCATGGAGTTCACGCTGCCGAACACGGCCAGTTGCACGAGGCGCAGCCACAGCGGCTCGGCCGGCGTGGAGAGCGTGAAGCTCGCCATCATGAGACCCACCAGCACCGTGTTGGTCACGAGCACGCGCCGGTAGCCGTGGCGCGTGATGAGATGTGTGACGAGGCGCTTGGAGAACATGCCCGCCGCAGCCACCGGCAGCATCATGAGGCCCGCTTCGAATGGCGTGTAGCCGAGCGCGACCTGCAGGAGCAGCGGAATCAGATACGGCATCGCGCCGCTGCCGATGCGCGCGAACAGGTTGCCGAGCAGCCCCACGCTGAAGGTGTGGATCTTGAAGAGTTCGAGCGAGAAGATCGGCCGCGGCGTGCGCGCCGCGTGCAGCCCGTAAGCCACGAAGGCCGCAAGCGAAACGATCAGCATCACGAGCACGGTTGCTTGAGGAATGCCTAGCTCCGCACGTCCGTCGAGCGCGAGGGAGATCGTCAGCATGCCCGTGACGAGCAGCAGGTAGCCCGGCACGTCGAATTTCGGCGTATCGGGGTTGCGGCTGTCGGGCATGAAGATGGCGGTGGCGATGCAGCCCGCCACGCCCACCGGCACGTTGATGAGGAAAATCCAGTGCCAGGAGGCGATCTGCACGAGCCAGCCGCCGAGCGTCGGGCCGATCAGCGGGCCGATCAGGCCTGGAATCGCCACGAACGACAGCGCGGGCAGATAGCGCTCGGCGGGAAACGTGCGCAGCACGGCGAGGCGTCCCACCGGCAGCAGCATCGCGCCGCCCACGCCCTGCACGATGCGCGCGAGCACGAGCTGGTTCAGCGTGTGCGCGCTCGCGCATAGCAGCGAGCCGATCGTGAAGACGAGGATCGCGCCGAGAAACACGCGCCGGGTGCCGAGCTTGTCGGCGAGCCAGCCGGAGACGGGGATCATCACCGCCATCGTCAGCGAATACGCGATCACCACCGATTGCATGCGCAGTGGCAATTCGCCGAGGCTCGTGGCCATCGCCGGCAGCGCCGTGTTCACGATGGTCGAATCGAGCGTCTGCATGAAGAAGCCCGTGGCGACGAGCCACAGCATCACGGACAACTTGCGTGCGGAAGGCGTAGGGGTGGGGCTGGGGTTGGGGTTGGGCGAGGCGGCGGATTCGGGCATGGGAGAAGGCGGGCGCGCAGGCGGTGGCTGGCAGCCGCCATTGTAGTGAACCCGGCGATATAGCGACGTAGCGGCGTGCCCCTGCCGTTGCGCGATACGGCAAAGCGGCGCAGCCAGGGGCTTGGCGCGCGAGGCGGATTACCCCGGAACGCGAGCAGCCGCCGCGAAAAACGCCTGTGCGCGCGGGTCCTGCGCGAACGCCACGTTGATGCGCAGCCACGGGCTCGGCTCGCCGTGGGGCCGGAAGTGGCTGCCCGGCGACGCGCTCACGCCGAACGGCTCGCCGCAGGGCACGAGCCGGGCCGAGTCGTCCACGTGGGGCACGCGTGCCCAGATGAACTTGCCGCCGCTCTGCGCGTAAGCGCGAGCGCCGCTTTGCGCCCCGTTGGATCCGGCGAGCGGCCCCGCGAACAGCTCCCAGCCGTGCTCTTCCAGCGTGCGCGAGGCGGTGCCGAGCGCTTCGGTCAGGCGGCGGCGCAGCCGCTCCAGATGCTTGCGGTACGCGCCGCGCTCGAGCAGCGTGGCCACCACGGCCTGGGTGAAGCGCGATCCGCTGAGGCTCGTGAGCGCCTTGATCGAGGCAAGGTCGCGCACGATCGCCGGATTCGCGACCACATAGCCGACGCGCAGCGACGACGAGAGCGTTTTCGAGAGCCCGCCCACGTAGATCACGTGTTCGAACTGGTCGAGTGCGGCGAGGCGGTCGCTGGGCTCGGCCTGAAAGTCAGCGTAGATGTCGTCCTCGACGATGGTGAAGCCGTGCTCGCGCGCGAGTTGCAGCAGGCGGAACGCGACCGGCGGCGAGACGATGGTGCCGGTCGGGTTTTGGAACACCGTGTTGATGAAGAACGCACGCGGGCGATGCTGCGCGAGCAGTGCATGCAGATGCTCGAGATCGGGCCCGCTCGTCGTGCGCGTGACGCCGACGATCCGCACGCCGTGAAGCTTCAGTAGTCCGTACAAATTGAAGTAACCCGGGTCTTCCACGAACACGGTGTCGCCGGGCTTGAGCATGTAGCGCATCAGCAGGTCGATGCCTTCGCTCGCGCCTTCGGTGATGAGGATCTGCTGGGCGTCGGCGGCAATGCCGAGCGGCGCGAGCCGGTTGCGCAGATGCTCGCGCAGCGTGGCGTCGCCGAGCGGCGAGCCGTAATCGACGAGACTCGACGGGTCGGTGCGCGAGACGTGACGGATCGCCTGGCCGATCGCGTCGATGTCGCGCCACGCCTGCGGGATCGAGCCGCTGTCGAGCTGCAGCGTCTCGCCGGGCCGGTTGAGCTGGGTGAGCACGTGGCCCGATTCGTCGGCGGCGTTCGAGAGGTCGCAGGTGCCCATGCCGGACAGCCCGAGCCGCGCGTGCTCGCTCACGTAGAAGCCCGAGCCGTGCCGCGAGTCGAGATAGCCGAGCGAAACCAGCCGGTCGTAGGCCTCGATCACGGGAAAGCGGCTGATGCGGTAATCGGCGGCGAACTGGCGGATTGAGGGCAGGCGCGCGCCCGGGTGCGCGCCGCGCGAGCGGATCCAGGTCTGCACGCCGGCGACGATCTGGTCGGTGAGCGGGACGCCGCTGGCGCGGTCGAGTTCGAGTTTCATGCGGGCCTCGCTGGGAACTGCCGGGGTTGTCCGGGCGTTGCGTGAAGACGGCTGAGGGACGATCAAGTGTTCAGTTTTTTCACTGCACAGTTCCGGATGAACTGTTCGGAACTGTGCATGGGATCGCCCCGCGCTGACCGTAATAATGCTCTAACCGGGAAGGCCCTTCAAGCCTCTGTCACACGCGATCTGTCGAGCGTTGGCGGCGGCATTGGCGCCGGCCCGCGAGTCATCATCAAGGAGCACGGCAATGCGCGAAATCCGTATTTTCGAACTGGAGCACGGCGAGCCCGCCGAGACTTGGCAGCTCGCGCAGGCAATGCAACTGCATGTGAGCGAGGGCGAGCTTTGGCTCACGCTCGGCGGCGACGCGGACGATTACTGGCTGCGTGCCGGCGAGTCGATTCGACTTCCCGCGGGTGTGCGTGCGTACCTGAGCGCGGGGCGCGTGGGGGCGCGCTTCATGCTTGCGCTCGGCGGGGCATCGGCAAACGACGCGCGCGATATGCAAGCGGCGCCGGCGGCGGCATTGCCGCGGGGGCAGGGCGCGCGTGGGTTTGCGGGGTGGCTTGCCCAGGCGCTGCGCGAGTGCTCGACGCGATTGCAGTGGGGCGCGCACGCGGCGGGTTGAGCCGAGTTGAGCCGAGTTGAGCCGGATTGAGCCGTGGTTGGGCTGTGCTTGAGCCGCGCTTGGGCCGCGTTTGGGCTGATCCGCTCGCGCCGCCTTAACGCTCGTCGCCGGATTCGCCCGCGAACTTGCCCACATAACGGGCGCGCGGCCGGATCAGGCGGCCATCGGCGTTCTGCTCCAGTGCGTGTGCGATCCAGCCCGTCACCCGCGCAGCCGCGAACAGCGTGAACGCCGCGCCGCGCGGCAGGGCGAGCACGCGCTCGATGGCCGCGAGCGCGTAGTCGAGCGTGGGCCGCGCGCCGGTGGTTTCCGCCACGGCGTGCGCGAGCGCATCGACTTCATCCATCGGCGAGCGGGCACTCGCGTGTTGCGCGAGCAGGTCGAGCAGCAGTCGCGCGCGCGGATCGCCGCCCGGGTAAAGCGGATGCCCGAAGCCCGGCAGCTTCGGCGTTGCGCCGAACTCGTCCGCCGCGAGCCGCTGGGCGAGATAGCGGTGCAGATCATCGGCGTGCGCGGCTTCGTCGAAGAGCGCCGCCACGCGCGTGGTCTCGCCGCCATGGCTCGGGCCGCCGAGCGCTGCGAGACCTCCGGCCGCCGCGCCGAATAGATGCATGCCCGTCGAGGTAATACAGCGCACCGTGAAGGCAGAGGCGTTGAGTTCGTGATCGGCGCACAACACGAGCGCGGCGCGCAGCAGTTCCGCCTGCGCGCGCGAGCGCACGCCCCACGCATGCGCGAGCTGGCGGTGCAGTGGCTCGCTGGACGGGGCCGCACCGACTAGCGCGGCGGCCAGCAGGCGCATCAGTTGCGTGCCGGTTTCGAGTTGCGCGTCGCGGCCTTGGGCCCAGATGCGCGGCATTTGCGCGGCGGCGGAAGGCAGCAGCACCAGCGCTCGCTCGAGTGGGGAATGCGCGCTCCAGAGCTTGAGCCACGCCGACCACTGCGCGACGGCGATCGGCGCCGCGCTCGCTTCCAGCACGCGGCGCGGTGGGCATTCCCAGAGCAGCGCCGCGACCTCTTCGAGCGAGGCGTGACGCGCGAGCGCGATGGCGTCCTGGCCGCGATAGAACAGCTTGCCGTCCGCGATCAGCGTGATCGACGATTCGAGCACCGGCACGCCCCAATCGAGCACTTTCTGCGCGACCTTGCCCGCGCGCTTGCCGTCGGCCTTGCGGCGCGCGAGGCGGCGGACTTCGGCGGCGGCGTAGCGGCGCGATTGGGGCCGGCTTGGGTGGTCGCTCGGGGGGGCGTTCTGGCGCCCGCTGTCGTTGGCGGCGTCGGCGGGCACGGAGGTGAGCATGCCTCGGCTCACGTAGGCATAGAGCGTAGCCCGGCTGATGCCGAGCGCAGCGGCGGCTTCGGCCGCGGTCATATAGCTGGACATGGTGGCGCGCCTCGTGAAACCGGAAAAATCGATCTATGTTGATCATCATAATCAAGATTGATCCGATGACGAGCGCGCACTTACCCTTGGGACATCTTTTCCAGGCCCCGACAGGACGCAAGCCATGACACCCCGCGACGCGCTCGAGCACCTCTGGATGCTGGCCCATCCCCACGACAGCGCCGCAACGCATCAGGCGGCATTCGACACGGTCGACATCGAAGGCGACGATCCCGGCCTGCCTTCGGTGTTTCGCATCGGCACGCTAGCGGCGGCGAGCATCGGCGCGGCGGGGCTGGCCGCGGCGCGCCTTCACCGGCTGCGCGGCGGCCCGGAGCAGCGCGTGGGCATCGACGTGCGCCGCGCGCTCGCGGCGTTTCGCAGCGAGCGTTATCTGAGCGTCGATGGCGGCGCGCCGTTCGAATTGCGCCATCCGGTCACCGGATATTTCGAAACGCGCGATGACCGCTGGATCCAGTTGCATGCGAACTTCGCCCACCATCTGCACGGCATCCTGCGCGTGCTCGGCTGTGGCGAGCGCCGCGACGACGTTGCGCACGCGATCCGCACGCATTGGGACGGCGCCGCGCTGGACGAGGCGCTCGCGCAGGCGGGACTGTGCGCGGCGCTCGTGCGCACGCCGCGCGAATGGGCCGCGCTCGAACAGGCGCAGGCCGTGGCGAGCCTGCCGCTTCTTGAAATCGAGCGCATCGGCGATGGCGATGATGGCGCGCCCTTGCCGCGGCACGGTGCGCGTCCGCTCGATGGCGTGCGCGTGCTCGACCTCACGCGCATCATCGCGGGGCCGGTGGCGGGGCGCGTGCTCGCGCATCACGGCGCCGACGTGCTGCTCGTCAACGGCCCGCATCTGCCCAACATCGCGCCGCTCGTGATCGACAACGGGCGCGGCAAGCGCTCGGCCACGCTCGACTTGCGCGAGGCCCAGGACCGCGCGCAACTGCACGCGCTGGTGCGCGACGCCGATGTGTTCCTGCAAGGCTACCGGCCCGGCGCGCTGGCGGCGCACGGTTTCGCGCCCGAGATGCTCGCGCGCGAGCGGCCCGGTATCGTGTGCGTATCGATTTGCGCGTACTCGCATCGCGGGCCGTGGCGCGAGCGGCGCGGCTTCGACAGCCTCGTGCAGTCGGCGAGCGGGATCGTCTGGGCAGAGAGCGTGGCGGCCGCGCACGGCGGCGTCATGCCGGCCACAGAAGCGGATGCGTCAACCGGCGCATCGGTCTGCAAGCCGTTCGATGCGCTGCGCCCGCTGCCTTGCCAGGCGCTCGATCATGCGACTGGCTATCTCGCCGCATACGGGGCGATGGTCGCGCTGGCGCGGCGCGCGCAGGAAGGCGGAAGCTGGCACGTGCGCGTTTCGCTCGCGCAGACGGGCCGCTGGCTGCAGACGATGGGCACGCTCGCGCAAGGCCAGCGCGTGCCCGACGTGTGTGCGCAAGATCTCGCGGATTGCTTCGAGGAGATGGATACGCCGTTCGGACGCGTGCGCGCCGTGGCCAGCGCCGAGCGGCTCGAACGCACGCCGGCGTTCTATGCGCGCCCAAGCGTGCCGATCGGGACCGATGCGCCGCACTGGGCCGCACGCAGTGGGCCACGAGAAGCGGGGTAAGCGGTGCGGTGAGCCGCTGTGTGAGCGCGGCGCGCATCCATGCACGCCGCTTTGCTTCTTGCCTTATTTGCGCAACTCGGCGACGAAGTCGTAGTAGTCGTTGCGGCAGTAGGTGTCGGTGAGCTCGATGGCGCGTTGATCGGCGGTATAGCCCACGCGCGTGATGAGCAGCAGCGCTTCGTTCGGCGCGATGCTCATCTGCTGCGCGATTTCCTCGCTCGCGTTGACCGCGCGAAAGTGCTGCAGTGCGCGCACGATCGTGAGGCCGCGCTGCTCGAGGAAGCTGTAAAGCGAATCGCCGATGGCGCCCGGGTCGGGGATCAACGCGGCGGGGAAGGTCGAGTTCTCGACGGCCATGACGATGCCGTCGGCCAGACGCAGACGCTTCAGCCGCGTCACGGCGGCGGCGGGCGAAAGGCCGAGCTGAATCACCTCGTCGCGGCTCGCGGGCTGAATCTCGCGCGAGAGCCAGCGTGAACTCGGCGTGAAGCCGCGCTGGCGCAGCATTTCGCTAAAGCTCGTGAGACGCGAGAGCGGATCTTCATAGCGCGGCGTGATGAAGCTGCCCGCGCCCTGGGTGCGACGGATCATGCCTTGCTCGACCAGCAGCGCGATGGCCTTGCGCGCAGTGATGCGCGAGACGCCGAGCGCGTCGGCGAGCACGCGCTCGGAGGGCAGCGCCTCGCCGGCGGCCCAGCGGTTCTCGTGAATGGCATCGGTCAGCTTGCGTGCGAGCTGCAGATAGAGCGGCGTGTCGTTGTCCGGGTCCGGGCGCAGGCCGCGCCAGCGGTCTTCCGTGGAGGCGTTCATGGGAGGCAGGCGTGAGAAGCGAACGGCAATTTTATGCCAAGGGCGGCGCGGCGAGGAAATGATGGACTTACTCGCCGGCACATGGCCCGGGGCCACGCGAGGCGATACACTGGCCGTTTGCTGCAAGCGCGGATTCGCGTGAGGCCGCGAACAAAGGCCCGGCTTGGGCGCTTTGCATGGGACAGGAGACTACATGACAACGGATATCGCCAGTATCGCGCTGCCCGGCGGCGAACGCATTGCGAAGCTCGGGCAGGGCACGTGGGAAATGGGTGAGCGGGGATCGCGCAAGGCCGACGAAATCGCCGCACTGCGCGAAGGCGTGGCGCTCGGCATGACGCTCGTCGACACCGCCGAAATGTACGGCGACGGCGCGACCGAAACGCTCGTCGGCGAAGCGCTGCAAGGGCTGCGCGAGGACGTATTTCTCGTCAGCAAGGTGTATCCGCACAATGCGAGCCGGCGCGGTGTCGAGCGTGCCTGCGAGGCGAGCCTGAAGCGCCTGAACACCGACCGGCTCGATCTATATTTGCTGCACTGGCGTGGCGGCGTGCCGCTCGAGGAAACGGTGCAAGGGTTCGAGGCGCTCGTGCGCGCGGGCAAGATCCGCTACTGGGGCGTGAGCAACTTCGATACCGAGGACATGGAGGAGCTCTTCGAGGTCCCCGGCGGCGACGCCTGCGCGATCAATCAGATTCTCTACAACGTCGCGCGGCGTGGCCCCGAGTACGACCTGCTGCCCTGGGGCAGCGCGCACGGCATGCCGCTGATGGCGTACAGCCCCGTCGATCATGCGCGTCTGCCGAGACGCTCGCCGCTCGACGACATCGCGTCGCGGCATGGCGTGTCGATTTATCAGGTGGCGCTCGCGTGGGTGCTGCGCCAGCCCAACGTCTGCACGATTCCGAAGGCGGGGCGCGTCGATCACGTGCGCGACAACCGCGCTGCGCTCGACCTCGTGCTGAGCGCCGAGGACCACGCGACGCTGGACGCGTACTTCAAGCCGCCGCGCAGCAAGCGGCCGCTGGAGATGCTGTAGCGCGCGGGAAAGGCCTGGACAGGCCGGGAGAGTGCGGAGGCTTCCGGCCACCGGCGGCGGCGCCCGGCCGGGGGACCAGGAGACCGCCGCCGTGATGCCTGGAATGACGCGACCGGCCGTCGCGCCAATTCGGAGTGGTTGCGGCGGCATGCTCGCACCGCCGTGCGAACTCAATGACCGCCGCCTTTGCCGCCACCGGAACCGCCGCCGTACCCGCCGCCCGGGCCGCCCGACGGTCCCCCCTTGCCGAATCCTCCACCGAAGCCACCGCCGAAACCGCCTCCGAAGCCTCCGCCAAAACCTCCGCCGAACCCGCCCGATGGGCCGCCTGAAGGTCCACCTGAAGGTCCACCCGAAGGGCCACCGTGAGCGCCGCCGCAACCGCATCCGCTCGATCCGCCACCGCCGTTGTTTCCACCACCGCCGTTGCTTCCGCCACCGCCGTTGCTTCCGCCGCCGCCGTTGCTTCCGCCGCCGCCGTTGCTTCCGCCGCCGCCGTTGCTTCCGCCGCCGCCGTTGCTTCCGCCGCCGCCGTTGTTTCCACCGCCGCCGTTGCTGCCGCCACTGCCGTTGCCTCCACCTCGGCCGCTGCCACTACCACCGCCCGAGTTGCTGGAGCCGCTGGTTGCGCCGCCGACGCCCGAACTGCCGCGGCCAGATCCCGACCCCGCTCCCGAACTGCTTCCAGCGCTTGTCCCTCCCGTACCTCCAGCGCTCGCGGAACTCGACGCAGGCCCGTTGCCGCCGCCGCGACCGCAGTTGCCGCTAGTGCCTGCGTAGCATTTCTTCGGCTCGAACACGAAGGCGGCATCGGCTGCCGCGCCGGCCGGGTCCGTGGCGGCGGTATCCGCGCCCGTCGCATTGCCCGTGGTGCCCGACATAGTCGACTTGGGCGCGGGATTTCCCGGCGACGCGCCTTCGACCGGCATGTCGGCGTCAACCGTGCCGGCCGCGCCGCTCGCAGGCAGCGCGGCGTCGGCGACGATCACCCAACTCGGAGCCGTTGCGTTATCGGCGGCATGGGCATCGACGGCAGGCAGAAACACACTCGCGCCCGCCGCGCCGATCGCACTGATTGCACCGATCGCAACAATTGCGAGCCCCCGACCAACCCCGTAGCAGTGCTTATAAAAAGCTGCTTTGTTCATTTCTTCCTCCCGGGAAGCGATAGCGTGTACCCGCTTCGCTTCTCTTTCGCCTTGTGTCCGGCGCTGCACTACTGAGGCGCAGACCCCGTTCCCCGTCAGGCAAAAACCGTTTTGTGCCCACACCGCGCCGGCGCGCGCTTCATGCTGTGTGCTGTCCACACAGCCTCGCCGGCGCGGGCGGCATGCGTGGCACCCGGGTGATTTTTACCGGATGGCCAGCTCAGTAAGGAATCCTTGCTGATTGCCGCAGTCCGTTACGGAGGCGGCGGAAAGCAGGTGTGCCGTGCTGCCGGCCATCCGTTCGCCCAGCGCGGCGAACCGCGCGCTTCATCCCCAATCCATGCGGATTTCGCGTCGCTGGGCGGCGACTGGATGCCTGGTCTCGATTTAGCGAGTTCTATGCCATCGGTCCGAGACGTCCGTGTGACGCGGACTTAACATTTTCTTTACAGTCTTGAAGCGGGGAAATTCGCGGAAAACGTTTCGCCGATGAAACGTGTGCGGTGTGCCCGATGATTCGCGTTGCAAAACTGGACAACGCAACGGATTTCGTCTGACCTTCGCGCGGATCAGGGGTGAGGCTGTGCTGGAGCCGTTTCGGCTTGAAGCTTGCGTAGCTGCTCGGCCGGAATGTGGCAGCGGATGCGATGGCCGTGGGCGTCCGCATCGAAGGGCGGCGCCGCTTCGTCGCAGATCGCGCCGAGCTTGCGTGGACAACGCGCGCTGAAGACGCAGCCCGCTACGCTGCCGGTGGGGTTGCGCGGTATGTCGCCGCCGGGCGTGCCGATCCGCGCCTCGCTCGCGGATGTATCGCGCGTGAGCATGCCGGGATCGAGCAGCGTTTCGGTGTACGGGTGGCAAGGGCCGTTGAGCACGGCGTTCGCGGGGCCGCTCTCCAGCACGCGGCCCGCATAGAGCACCATGACGCGGTCCGCGAGATAACGCACCACGTCCAGGTCGTGAGAGATGAACAGATAGCTCACGCCGTGCTCGCGCTGCAGGCGTGCCAGCAGATTCAGGATGGCGGCCTGCACCGAGACATCCAGCGCCGAGGTAGGCTCGTCGCAGATCACCACGCGCGGCTCGCCCGCGAACGCCTGGGCGATCGCCACGCGCTGCTTGAGGCCGCCCGAGAGTTGCCGCGCGCGGGCCGCGAGGTAGCGCACCGGCACGCGCACCGCATCGAGCAGCGCGGTGACGCGCGCCGCGTTGCGGGCTTCGGCGTCTTCGCCTGCCGCTTCGTCCGCAGGTTCCGCCGCCGTTTCGTGTGATCCTGCGCTCGGCGCATTGCTCGCGCCTGCGCGCCGTGCCAGGGCGAGCGCACGGCCCACCAGTCGCTTCACCGGCAGCGCGCGATTGAGCGAGGCGTCAGGATGCTGGAACACGATGCGCAACGCCTGCAACTGTCCGGCGTCGCGTTGCGCGAGACGCTCGGCGAGGGGCCGTGCGTCGAGTTCGACGGTGCCGCCCGGGTCGGCGGCATGGAGCCCGAGCAGAAGCTTCGCGAGCGTCGTCTTGCCGCTGCCCGATTCGCCGACGAGCCCGAGCGTTTCCCCCGCGCGCAACTCGAGCGAGACGTCGTCGAGCACGCGCTGTGCGTGCGGGCCACGGCCGAAGGTGCGTGAGATATTGGCCGCGCGCAGCACCACTTTCTCCTCATGCGCGCGCGGCGCGCATGGCGTTTCCCCGGCCGGTTCGTTGGTCCGTGGGTCCGATTGTCCGGCTGGCGGCGCGATGGTCTGTGCGCCGGCGCGCAAATCGGCAGTGTTCGCATCGTTAGCCGCGTCAGCAACCGGCAACTCGATGGCTCGCTCGTGATAGTGGCAGCGCGACATCTGCTCACCGTGCGCGGCCTCCATACGATGCGGAGGCGGCGCGTGCTCGTGGCAACGCGCGTCAGCGAGGCGGCAGCGCGGGGCGTAGACACAGCCGTGCGCGAGCGTGCCGGGCGCCGGCAGTTCTCCGGGAATCGTGTCCAGCGCGCCGTGCGCCTTGTTGCGGCCCGGCGCCGGCAGGCAGCGCAGCAGGCCCACCGTATATGGATGGCGCGCCCGCGCGAACACGTCGCGCGTTGCGCCTTCTTCCACGAGGCGTCCCGCGTAGAGCACGCCCATGCGCTCGCACATCCCGCGGATCACCGCCAGGTCGTGGCTGATGAGCAGCACGGCCATGCCGAGTTCCGCGCGCAGTTGCGCGATGAGCGCGAGCACCTCGGCTTCGACGGTGGCGTCGAGGCCCGTGGTGGGTTCGTCGAGGATCAGCAGCGCCGGGTTCGATGCGAGCGCCATCGCGATTACCACGCGCTGCTGCATGCCGCCGGAAAGCTGATGCGGCCAGCTCGCCATCACGCGCGCAGGGTCGGCGATGCGCACCCGTTCGAGCATGGCGTGCGACTGCGCAAGCGCATCGGCGGCGTTTGCGCCGGCGGCTTCGAAAGCCTCGCTCAACTGCCGGCCGATCGTGAGCGTCGGGTTCAGTGCGCTGGCGGGGTCCTGATAGACCATCGACACCTTGTGGGCGCGCAGCATGCGCAGGCCTTCACGATCGAGCGCGAGCACGTCCTCGCCCGCGATGGCGATGCGTCCCGCCCTCACGCGGCCGTTGTGCGCGAGATAGCGCAGCACGGCGAGCGCGACGGTCGACTTGCCGCAGCCCGACTCGCCCACGAGCCCATACGCTTCGCCACGCTTGATGCGCAGGGACACGTCGGTAAGCACGTCGCGGTCCTTGCCGCGCACGCGGTAGGCCACCGTGAGGCCGACCAGCGCGAGCGCGTCGTCGGCGCGCGGCGCGTGGAAGGTGGCGAGGGCGGGGCGCGCGGCGTTCATGAGTCGAGCACCTCGCGCAGGCTGTCTGCGATCAGGTTGACCGCCACGACGAGCGACGCGATCGCGAGCGCATCGAAGGCCACGGTCCACCACGCGCCGCCCGCGAGCAGCGTGTACGACTCGGCGAGCGCGAGGCCCCAGTCGGCCGAAGGCGGCTGGATGCCGAAGCCGAGAAACGAGAGCGTCGCCACCGCGAAGATCGCGTAACCGAGGCGTACCGTTGCTTCAACAACGATCGGTGGCCAGACGTTGGGCAGGATCTCCGCGAACATCACGTAGTGCGCGCGCTCGCCGCGCAGCCGCGCGGCGGCCACGTAGTCGAGATGGCGCTCGGCGAGCACGGCCGCGCGCACGGTGCGCGCGACGAGCGGCGCAAAGGTGATGCCGATCACCAGCACGACGGCGAGGTTCGACGCGCCCACGGCGGCGAGCACGAGTAGCGCGACGATCACGAGGGGCAGCGCGAGCACGGCGTCGAGCGCGCGCGCGACGAGCGTGCCCACCCAGCCTTCGACGTAGCCGGTCAGCAGGCCGAGCGCGGCGCCCACTAGTGTGCCCGTCAAGGTGGCAAGCGGCGCGATCGTGAGAATGTCGCGCGCGCCTACGATCACGCGCGAGCAGATGTCGCGGCCGAGCTGGTCGGTGCCGCACCAGTGCGTGTGGTCGGGCGGCAGGAGCGAGCTGAGCGGGTCCGACGCATAGGCGTCGTAAGGCGCGATCCGGGCGCCCGCGAGCGCGCAGACGATCCATGCGAGCAGAATCAGCGCGCCCAGCACGAACGCGGGCGAGTGCAGCAAAAGGCGCAGCGTGGCCACGAAGCGCGGTGCGTCGGCTTCGGTCTCGTGCGACGGTGCATCGTTAATCGATTCGGATACCGTATCGTTCATGCGTATCCCCGTGAATCCGTCAAGAACCTTTTTGTGCACGCAGTCGCGGATCGAACAGCGCGTGCAACAGATCGGCGCCGAGATTCGCGAGCGTGTAGACAAGGCCTACCGTGAGCACGCCTGCTTCGAGCAACGGGAAGTCCTTTGCCTTCGCCGCGTTGTAGATGAGCGAGCCGATGCCGGGGTAGCGAAACAACGACTCGACCACCACGAGCCCGCCGATCAGATAGCCGAGTTGCGTGGCCGCCACGGTCACGCTCGGCAGCAGTGCGTTGCGCAGCACGTGGCGCACGATCACGACGCGGCGCGGCAGGCCCTTGAGGATCGCGGTGCGCGTGTAGTCGGCTTCGAGCGCTTCGAGCATGCCCGCGCGCGCGATGCGCGCGAGATAGCCGAAGAACACGAACACGAGCGGCAGCACCGGCAGCACGAGGTGGCGCAGCGTGTCGAGCACCCCTGCATCCGCTGGCGCGACGGCCTCGATCGGCAGCCAGCGCAGCCAGACCCCGAACACGAGGATGAGCGCGATCGACGAGACGAATTCCGGCACCGCGCTCGCGCACAGGCCCAGCGTGCTGATGAGCCGGTCGAGCCAGCGCCCGCCGTGCAGTGCGGCCCACACGCCGCCGCCGATGCCGAGCGGCACGACCACGACGAACGCGAGCAGCCCGAGCTTCGCTGATTGCAGGAGCGCATCGCCCACCAGCGGCGCGACGGGCTCGCGGAAAGTCCACGAGGTGCCGAAGTCGCCGCGCAAGGCATGGCCGATCCACTTGGCGTACTGGTCGAGTAGCGGCCGGTCCGCGCCGAGCGTGTGGTTGAGCGCCGCCACGGCGCGCGCGTCGGCGAGCGGGCCGAGCACCGCACGCCCGATGTCGCCGGGCAGCAGTTGGCCGCCCGCGAACACCAGCACGGAAAGCAGCCAGAGCGTGAATAGCGCCCATGCGGCGCGCCGCGCGAGAAAGCGCGCGACGCCGCTGCCGCGCACTCCGCGCATGGGGTGTGCGCCGAGCGGCTCGCGCGGGTTCAATGAGGGCGGTCTCGTCAGCGGGGTAGCCATCGGACTCCAGATGCGGGCATTGCAGGCGTTGCGGGCGTTGAGCGACGCTTACGCCGCTAGCGTGGCGCGGTCGAAGTAGAGCTGCGCGAGCGCCGTGAAGCGCACGCCCGAAAGCGCGGTGCGCTGCGCAATCAACTGGTCGAAGAAGTACGGGATGATCACGGGTGTTTCGTCGAGCAGCAGCGTCTCGATTTGCGCGGCGACCTGCTTCTGCGCGGCCACGTCGAGCGTCGCCACGAACTGCGCGACCAGCTTGTCGTACTGCGGGTTGCGAAAGTGCGCCGCATTCCACGCGCCGCCGCTCGTAAGCGGCGCGTTGAGGAACACGTTCGGCACGCCGCGATGCCCGTAATCGGTAATGCCTAGCGGCGAGTCGAGCCAGTCCGATTTGCCGAAGGTGCCCGCGCCGTAGTATTGCGATTGGCTCTCCACCTTCAACGCGATGCGCACGCCGATCGCCTTCGCTGCGTTTTGCACGACCACGGCGAGATCGGGGATCTCCATGAACTTCTCGGTCGTGAGCGCGACGTCGAAGCCATTGGCGACGCCCGCCTGGGCCAGCAGCTGGCGCGCCTTCGCCACATCAATCTTGCGCTGCGGCACCGTGGTGGCCGTCGACGGGAAGACGGGCGCGAACGGGCTGTCGTTGCCCACCACGGCGCGGCCCTTGAAGAGCCCGCGCACCATGACGTCGCGATCGAGCGCGAGCGCGAGCGCCTGGCGCACGCGCTTGTCCTTGAAGGTGGGCGAGTCGTTGCGCATGTGAATCTGCCGGTGCGAACTCGAACGCACGCCGATCACCTTGAAATCCGGATTGTTCAGGATGCCGAGGCCGCCCTGTACGGTGAAGGTGCCCATCACGTCGGCCTGATGGCCCTGCAGCGCGAGGATCTGCGCCTGCTCGTCGGCGTAGAACGCGAACTGCACGCGTTCGGGCAGCGCCTTCTCGCCCCAGTAGGCGTCGTTGCGCACGAAGCTCGCGCCGCGCCGCGTCTCGTAGCGCTCCAGCTTGAACGGCCCGGTGCCGATAAAGCTCCTTTCGTAATTGCCCGTGTAATTCGCGGGCAGCATCACCGCGTTGTAGTTGTCCGAAGAAACGGTGTAGGGGAAGTTGCCGTTGGGCGCGTCGAGATGGAACACGACGGTGTGCTCATCGGCCATCTTCGTGCCGCCCTTCGAAAGCACGCCCTTGAGTACCGAAAGCGCCGCCGAGCCGCTCGCGGGATCGGCGAGGCGATCGAATGTGGCCACTACGTCCTTTGCGCCGAACGGCTGGCCGTCGTGGAATTTCACGCCGGGGCGCAGCTTGAAGGTCCAGACGTCGGCTTTCGCGTTGGGCTCCCAGGAGAGCGCGAGCGCCGGCTGCAGATGGCCGTCGGCGTCGTCGTTGGCGAGGAATTCGCCGGTCTGGTTGATGAGGCACAGCGCGCCCGCGTCGGTCGCGGTGAGTGGGTCGACTGCGCCCGCCGGCATCAGGTGCGCAACGCGGATGGTCTGGTTGCCGGGCTTGCCCGGTGCTGCCTGGGCGCGCGCACTGCGCGGCGCGACGAGGCCGCCGCCCGCGAGCGCGAGACTCGACAGCCCGAGCACGCCTGCATAACGCAGCAACTCGCGGCGAGTGAGCCGGCCAGCGAGGAACTCGTCGATGGCATGGTTGCCGTATGCGCCTGCGTGAGCGCGCAATGCGTCGAAGGAGGCGGCCACTGTCGAACGCAAGGCTTGCGCCGGTTCGTGCGAGGCGGGCAAGGAGGGCTCTTGCTGTGGGGCGGGCTGTGGGGCGGGCTGTGAAGCAGGCTGTAAAGCGGGCTTCGAGAGCGAGAGGCGGCGGGGCGGCTTGGACTGCTGACGTTTCATCGGCGCGGGTTTCCGTGCTGTTCCGTGGAAGGGCGCGGCCGCGATGGAAGCGGCCGCGACGGCGGCATGCGGTACGGCAGACGACGAATAGTGTTTAGTCTATGCGTTTTCGGCCATGCTCGCCGGTACGGGCGTAGCCGGGGTTGTACCGGATTGCGCTGCCAGGCCAACCAGGCCGGGCCGGCGCCAGCGGTGGAACAGCACCGAGCCGATCCAGCACGCGATGAAAAGCGCGACGAGCGCGTAGCCGATCTCGCCGAAGTGCGCATTCACGTCGGCAACCGCCGGCCACAGGCCGCCGCTCGCGCCGAGTTTCTCGCCGATGAGTCCCGCAGCCTCCACGCCGCCGATCGCGATCGCTACCAGCGCAGAGACCAGCGTGATGCTCGCGTTGTAGTAGAGCTTGCGCTTCGGATCGTCCATGGCCCAACCGTAGGCATGAACCATCAGCACGTTATCGGTGGAATCGACGAGTGTCATGCCCGCGGTGAAAAGCGCCGGGAACACGAGGATCGACACCATCGGCAAGCCCTTGCCCGCTTGCGCGGCGGCGATGGCGAGCAGGCCGATCTCGGTGGCGGTGTCGAAGCCGAGGCCGAACAGCAGGCCCACGGGGTACATGTGCCAACTCTTGCTCACGAGCGCGAAGAGCGGCCGCAGCGCGCGCGAGAAGAGCCCGGCGGGGGCCATCGTTTCAGCGGTCGCCGCTGTTTCTTCGGCTTCTTCGTTCCGATGCACGCGACGATAGCGGCGCCAGACGTCGCGCAAGATCACGAGGTTCACGCCCGCAATCACGAGCAGGAAACCCGACGACACCAGCGTGCCGATAGTCGAGCCGATCTCGTGCAACTGTTCGAAGCGCCCATGCAGCGTGAGCGCCGAGAGCGCGATGCCGACCGTGGCCGCGATCACGATGCTCGAGTGTCCGAGCGAGAACGCGAGTCCCACGCCAAGCGGACGCTCGCCGCGTTGCATGAGCTTGCGCGTGACGGCGTCGATGGCGGCGATGTGGTCGGCGTCCACGGCGTGGCGCAGGCCGAAGCCGTAGGCGATGACGGCGGTGCCGATGAGCAGCGGATAGTGGCGCAACGCGATCAGCGCCCACGCCCACGCCGCGATGTTGACCCCGATCAGGACTGCGTAAAGCGCAATGAGGCGCGGACGCAGCGATCTGGCCGAGGCGACTGAAACGGGCGGGGCGGACAATGTCATGCGCTATGCGATCTCAATGGTCGTGCGGATGGCGATGAATCGGATCGACCCAATAGACCGTTTCCGGCGCTTCGACAGCGTCGATGTTCAGATTCACGACCACGGCCTCATTGTCGCTGCGCACGAGCACGCATTCGAGCGGATCGTCGGTGCTCGCATTGATCTCCTGGTGCGGCACGTAGGGCGGCACGAAGATGAAGTCGCCCGGGCCCGCTTCGGCCGTGAATTCGAGGTGCTCGCCCCAGCGCATGCGCGCATGGCCGCGCACCACGTAGATCACGCTTTCGAGCGCGCCGTGATGATGCGCACCCGTCTTCGCGTTCGGATGGATCGTCACCGTGCCGGCCCAGATTTTCTGTGCGCCCACGCGTGCCGCGTTGATTGCGGCGGCGCGGTTCATGCCGGGCGTTTGCGCCGTGTTCGTGTCGAGCTGGTCGCCGCGTATCACCTTGACGCCGTTCTCGCGCCAGTCGGGCGCGTCCTCATGGTGGTGCTCGTGATCGTGCTCATGATCGTGATCCATCGCCGTGTCTCCTGTGAAAAAGCCCGCCCCCATGAACTGACGGGGACGGGCTTCGAATCGTACGCCTCGCTTACGCGCAAGGCGTAGGCGCACACCTTATTGCTTCTTCGCATTGATGACCGCTTCGGCCACGTTCTGCGGCGTTTCGGCGTAGTGCTTGAACTCCATTGTGTAGGTGGCGCGGCCCTGCGTGAGCGAACGTAGCGACGTGGAGTAACCGAACATCTCCGAAAGCGGCACTTCGGCGCGTACGATCTTGCCGCCGCCGCCCGCGATGTCCTCCATGCCCTGCACGATGCCGCGCCGGCTGGAGAGGTCGCCCATCACGTTGCCCATGAAGTCCTCGGGCGTTTCGACTTCCACCGCCATCATCGGCTCGAGCAGAATCGGCTTGGCTTTGCGCATCGCTTCCTTGAAGGCCATCGAGCCGGCCATGCGGAACGCGTTTTCGTTCGAGTCCACGTCGTGGTACGAGCCGAACGTGAGCGTCACCTTGGTGTCGACCACCGGGTAGCCCGCAAGCACGCCCGCCTTGAGCGTCTCCTGGATGCCCTTGTCGACGGCCGGGATGAACTCGCGCGGAATCACGCCGCCCTTGATGGCGTCGACGAACTCGTAGCCCTTGCCCGGCGGCTGCGGTTCGAGCGTGATGACCGCGTGGCCGTACTGGCCGCGCCCGCCCGATTGCTTGACGAACTTGCCTTCCACATCTGCGACCTTGTTCTTCACGGTTTCGCGGTACGCAACCTGCGGCTTGCCGACGGTCGCTTCCACGCCGAACTCGCGCTTCATGCGGTCGACCAGAATTTCGAGGTGCAGTTCGCCCATGCCGGAGATGATGGTCTGACCGGATTCCTCGTCGGTCTGCACGCGGAACGACGGGTCTTCCTGCGCGAGGCGGTTTAGCGCGATGCCCATCTTCTCCTGGTCGGCCTTGGTCTTCGGCTCGACGGCCTGCGAGATCACGGGCTCGGGGAAGATCATCTTTTCGAGCACGATCGCATGCGCCGGATCGCAGAGCGTGTCGCCCGTGGTGGCTTCCTTCAGGCCCACGGCGGCGGCGATGTCGCCCGCCCGCACCTCCTTGATTTCCTTGCGCTCGTTCGCGTGCATCTGCAGGATGCGCCCGAGACGCTCCTTCTTGTCCTTCGTGGCGTTGAGCACCGTGTCGCCCGAATTCACGACGCCCGAATAGACGCGGAAGAAGATCAGCTGGCCGACGAACGGGTCGGTCATGATCTTGAACGCGAGCGCGGAGAACGGCTCCTCGTCGTTCGGGTGGCGCTCGATCTCCTTGTCGTGGAGGTCGTGGCCGAGAATCGCGGGGATATCCACCGGCGAGGGCAGATAGTCGATCACGGCGTCGAGCATCGCCTGCACGCCCTTGTTCTTGAACGCGCTGCCGCACAGCATCGGCACGATTTCGTTGGCGATCGTGCGCTTGCGCAGCGCGCCCTTGATTTCCTCTTCAGTGAGGCTCTCGTGGTCGTGCAGATATTTTTCGAGCAGCACTTCATCGGCTTCGGCGGCGGCCTCGACCATCTTTCCGCGCCATTCGTGCGCGAGTTCGACGAGATTCGCGGGAATCTCCTCGTACGCGAACTTCACGCCCTGGCTCTCGTCGTCCCAGACGATCGCTTTCATCTTCACGAGGTCGACCACGCCCTGGAAGTGGTCTTCGGCGCCCACGGGAATCTGGATGGGCACGGCCACGCCCTTCAGGCGCTCGCCGATCTGCCGCTGCACGCGGAAGAAGTCCGCGCCCACGCGGTCCATCTTGTTGACGAACGCGATGCGCGGCACCTTGTACTTGTTCGCCTGGCGCCACACGGTTTCCGATTGCGGCTGCACGCCGCCCACGGAGTCGTACACCATGCAGGCGCCGTCGAGCACGCGCATGGAGCGCTCGACTTCGATGGTGAAGTCGACGTGCCCCGGGGTGTCGATGATGTTGATGCGATGCTCGGGGTAATTGCCGGCCATGCCCTTCCAGAACGCGGTGGTCGCGGCCGAAGTGATGGTGATGCCGCGCTCCTGTTCCTGCTCCATCCAGTCCATGGTCGCCGCGCCGTCGTGAACCTCACCCAGCTTGTGATTCACGCCGGTGTAGAAAAGGATGCGTTCGGTTGTCGTGGTTTTGCCGGCATCGATGTGAGCGCTGATCCCGATGTTGCGATAGCGCTCGATGGGAGTCTTGCGAGGCACGGTGATCTCCTTGGAATAACGCGCCATGGAATGTGCCGGGCGGCGCGCGGCGCGGCCTGCGCGTGGTCCGGCGGTCCGTGCGGTGGCGTGCCCGGGGTGTTTAAGCGTGCTTCGAGGTGCTTAAACGTACATCGGGCAGGCGCGTGCCGCGCGGCGGATTACTAGGATAGCGCTTGCGCGGCGCTTTTGCTGAAAGGGCGTCAGAGCCTGAAAAAGCGTCTTGTGGAGGGCGTCGCGTCGCGGCCGGGCGGAAGGGGCGCGTCAGCTGGGCGCGGCCGGGCGGTGCGCGATGAGGGTGAAAAAAAGCCGGCGCCGCGAACTGCGGAAACCGGCTCATGCGCGTCGGAAGGCGGCGGGGCGGCGGAAAATCGGCGCCGGGCCGTCAATCTTGGGCCGATGTTGCCCGAGCGCTTATTGCAGCGGCGGCAGGCCGTCGATCTTCATGCCGGGCTTGATGCCCTTTGCCGTGAACCAGCCCTTGCTCATTTCGAGCGCATAGACGCCGTTATTGCGCGGGCAGTGGTTGTTGGTGGTTTCGGCCTGCATCTCGTCGATGTCGGTGATCGTGCCGTCGGCGCGCATGAACGCGATCGACAGCGGAATCAGCGTGTTCTTCATCCAGAAGCAGTGCACGGCGTTTTCGCCGAACACGAACAGCATGCCTTCGTTCGGCGCGAGCTGCGTGCGATACATGAGGCCTTGTTCGCGGTCCGTGTCATTGGCGGCCACGGCGGCGTCGATCACGAACATGCCCGCGGTGAGCTTCGTATGCGGAAAATCGCCGGGCTGCTTGGCGCCGGGCGGCATCTGCTGTGCCTGCGCTGCGCTGCTGGTGACGGCCGCGGTGAACGTGAGGACCGCAAGGGTGCCGAGCGTGGCGGCGAGCGGAAAAGCGATGGCGAGCGCGCAACGCGCGATAAGCGGGCGCAGGGAAAATCGCACGAGTGAGCTCCTTACCTGGGAATAATCCGCGCATGTTACGCGAGTACGCGAACGCGGGTCAAAACATGCAGCCGTAGTGGGGCCGTAGTGGGACGATATGCGGACGATGCATAAACAAAAAGGCAGAGTGCCTTGCGACACTCTGCCTTTCGAACGCGGTGAAGATCGGCACGATGGGCCGCTCTTCGAGGCGTCTTTCAGCGAGCTTACTCCGAAGCTGCCGAAGCGGCTTCAGCCTTAGCTGCCTTCTTGTGCGACGACTTCTTGTGCGTCGACTTCTTGTGCGTCGACGACTTGTGAGCCGTCGAAGCAGCAGCAGCCGGAGCTGCAGCTGCCGGAGCAGCAGCTTCCGGAGCCGAAGCTTGTGCGAATGCAGCCGTTGCGAAGAGGCCAGCGACCAGAGCGGCGATCAGTTTGTTCATTTTGTGAATCCTCAGCTTGAGTTAATTAACCAAGTGACCCGGTTATTGGAGTCAGGTCAGTAAACGTGCCATCCACCTTTCGGTTGACAGTCGTGATCGACAAATTCAGAGCAAATTCGCGAACGCGTCTGCCAGCGGTCGGGATCACGCATTGCTGCGCTGAACCCGTAAGGCTGAATGCCGGATAGCTTCTGGGCGGCATCTGCGTGAAATAACGCATGGTTTCGCGTACCGGTTGACGCGAAATGCGCATTTGTTTTTCATCGCGCGAAATTCGCAAGGCAGCGCGCCGATGCATGGCGCATGCGGCAGGGCCCGAACGCGGGAAAAGTGCTTATGCAACAGTCACTTGTGTGCGGCGCGCGTGGCTGTCGCGCGGCGCCAGGGGGCATCGGTGGGCACTTCAACATTTGCGCCGGGAGCGAGGCCCAGCGAAAAAATATCGAGCGAACCGATTGCTACGCGCACGAGACGCAGCGTCGGAAAGCCCACTGCCGCAGTCATGCGCCGCACCTGGCGATTCTTGCCTTCGCTGATGGCGAGTTCGATCCACGTGGTTGGAATCGCCGCGCGATAGCGAATGGGCGGCGTGCGCGGCCACAGGAGATCGGCGTCGGCATCGGCGATTTTTTTTGCGCGGCACGGTTGTGTCACAAAATCGCCAAGATCGACGCCGCGCTCTAGCGCCGCGAGCGCGTCCTCGCCGGGGGCGCCTTCGACCTGCGCCCAATAACGCTTCACGAGTTTGCGCTTCGGTTCGGCAATGCGGGCTTGCAGCGCGCCGTCGTCGGTGAGCAGCAGCAGACCTTCGCTGTCCGCATCGAGACGGCCAGCAGGATAGACGCCCGGCGTCTTGACCCAATCCGCAAGCGACTGGCGTGTTTCGTGCGGCGAGAACTGGCAAATCGTACCGAACGGCTTATTGAGGGCGATCAAGCGCATAGCGAATAGGGCAAGCGTGCCAGTGAGGAATGGAAATCTGGAATCAGGGCGCGCCGCGATATTAATGCATATTGCTCCACATCGAATAATGGGTCTTATATAAGACATCAAACATGCATGGCTGGCGGCGGCGCTGCGCAGCATAAATGCATGAATGACCAGCGGGGCGGGCATTCGGGCCGTGGGCTAGAATAACGACCAGACCCTGGCGCTGTGCACGGCCGCCTTGCAATCGGGCACATACCGTTTTTGAATCTGTTCGCGGTCGACAGACCGATCCCCCTACTGGAGTTGATCATGCCGTATCAGCACATTAAGGTCCCGGCTAGCGGTGAGAAGATCACTGTCAATCCGGATTTCTCGCTCAATGTCTCCGATCAGCCGATCATTCCGTACATCGAGGGTGATGGCACCGGCGTCGACATTACGCCGGTCATGCTCAAGGTGGTCGACGCGGCGGTCCAGAAAGCCTACGCGGGCACGCGCAAGATCCACTGGATGGAGATCTACGCGGGCGAGAAGGCCACGCGCGTGTACGGCCCCGATGTGTGGCTGCCCGACGAGACGCTCGACGCCGTGAAGGAATACGTCGTGTCGATCAAGGGCCCGCTGACGACGCCGGTAGGCGGCGGCATCCGCTCGCTGAACGTGGCGATGCGCCAGCAACTTGACCTCTATGTGTGCCTGCGTCCGGTGCAGTACTTCAAGGGCGTGCCGTCGCCCGTGCGCGCACCCGAGAAGGTCAACATGGTGATCTTCCGCGAGAACTCGGAAGACATTTACGCGGGCATCGAGTGGCCCGCCGAATCGGAAGGCGCGAAGAAGATCATCAAGTTCCTGCGAGAGGAAATGGGCGTTTCCAAGATCCGCTTTCCGGACAGCTCGGGTCTCGGCATCAAGCCGGTTTCGCGCGAAGGCACGGAGCGTCTCGTGCGCAAGGCGATCCAGTACGCGATCGACAACGAGCGTCGCTCGGTGACGCTCGTGCACAAGGGCAACATCATGAAGTTCACCGAAGGCGCGTTCCGCGACTACGGCTATGCGCTCGCGCAGAAGGAATTCGCGGCGGAACTCATCGACGGCGGCCCGTGGATGAAGGTCAAGAACCCGAAGACGGGCGGCGACATCGTGATCAAGGACGTGATCGCCGACGCGTTCCTCCAGCAGATCCTGCTGCGCCCGGCCGAGTACGACGTGATTGCCACGCTGAATCTGAACGGCGACTACATTTCGGACGCGCTGGCGGCGCAGGTGGGCGGCATCGGCATCGCGCCGGGCGCGAACCTGTCGGACTCGGTGGCGATGTTCGAAGCAACGCACGGCACGGCGCCGAAGTACGCGGGCAAGGATTATGTGAATCCGGGCTCGGAGATTCTTTCCGCGGAAATGATGCTGCGCCACCTCGGCTGGACGGAGGCGGCGGATCTCATCATCGCTTCGATGGAAAAGTCGATTCTGCAAAAGCGCGTGACGTACGACTTCGCGCGGCTCATGGAAGGCGCGACACAGGTGTCGTGCTCCGCGTTCGGGCAGGTGATGATCGACAATATGTAAGCGTAATCTGGCACGTTCGCGCCGCAACGTAAAAACCCCGACGAGGCCATAAAGGCTGTCGGGGTTTTTGCGTTTTGGCTTGCCAGAAAACGATGCTCGATTCTGATTGATTTGATATGCGAATTGATGCGGAGAACTGAATCTGCTACTCGCTCAGGCGCGTAATTTTCTGCCCTTGTACGCCAAGGCCAGCCATCAGGCCGGACTGCCCGAAAATGAACGCGTAGACGTCGGAGCGCTCGGTGGTGGTGGAGAGGTCTTTGGCCATGCCGGAGTCGGCGATCACGACGCTCGGCCCCATGCCAACCGACCAGCCATCTGAGCTATTGAGATACTGCATCGACTCGTGCGTCATCATGAACATGGTTTCGGAGAAATTTTGTGCGCCGGCCTGCAGACCCCACGAGACTGCACTGGAGTTGTAGTAGCCCAGCACTTTGCCTTGCGCCGAGAACAGCACGCCGTTGCCGCTCGATCCGCCTACCAGCAAGCCCGCCTTCAGCACTTGCGGAAAGACCAGAATGCCGGCGGACTTTGCGCCCAGTGCCCGAGCGCCCGGCGTTGTCTCATAAAGCGTATGCAAGGCCTCGCGCGCGGCCTGATCGAGTTGCGCGCGCGAAGACGCTTCGCTGACGGTGGAAATGGGTGTGCCGGTGAGCGAGGTCGAGCAGGCGGCAATGAGCAGAGTCGAAAGCAGGGCGGCGAGGCGTACGGATTTAGATGACATGATTAGCGATGCTCCGTTTTCTTGTATGGGAAGCGCTCATCGGCGCGTTGCGCTCTCGCCGTTCCGGCGAGGCTGCCGCGATCTTATCGAGCACTCCTACCTGTTTCTTTGTCGTACTCGTGCCAAGGCGCACGATTTGGCGCGCGCGGCGAAGTCGCCTGTGCGTTATCATGACGCCCATCAATTGAGTTCCTTCGCCGTCTCGTTTCGCATGACTTTCCTGTGCCGTCTCCTTCTCGTTGGTCTGCTCGCGCTTCTTGGCATGAGCGGAGCCAGCGCGTGCGAGCCCATGCAGCGAGGCGCTGACTCATCGCCGGTTGCGTGGATTTCGCCGGATGCGCATCGGGCCGTTGCGGCGGACGATCATTGCGGTGTCACGGCGCCGGCACGCTCGCATGACCATTGCGCCGGCCATGTGAACAATTGCGCCGCGAGTTGCTGTGGGCATTGCGCTGCGCCACCTGCCGGCATGCGCATAGGTGTGGGCATGCTCGAGCGCTCCCCGCGCTTTGCTCCTGCCGCTGCACTGCGCGCGGGCATTACCCACGCGCCTCCGCTGCCGCCTCCCATTGTCTGAACGCGGGCGCTCCGTCTCATGGGCGGAAGCGGCCCGATGCATGTCCGAAAGGATTCGTTGTGCGGTGAGCGCACGCGAAGCCAATGGCTACATGTGCGGCGCGCTGTCATTGCGCGTCGCGTCGTCAGGTGTGTTTGAGGAATTCATCGATGAAACGCAGAACTTTTTTGTCCGGCGCGTTGAGCGCCGCCACGGCGTCGCTGTTTGCGCGCGCGGCGCTGGCACAGCAGAGCGGCCATGCGATGTCCGGCATGGCCAACATGAGCGGCATGAGCGGGATGTCCGGCGCCATGATGCACGCGCAGACGCCGCTCGCGGCAGCCGATGCATTGCCCGCGGGCGCGCCGCTGGCGACGTTGCGGACGCTGGCGAACGAAAGCGACGAAGCAGGGCATTTTCGCGCGACGCTGATTGCCCGGCCCGTGACGCGGCCCTTGCTCGCGGGTCAGCCGGCTACCACATTCTGGCAATACGACGCGGGCGATAAGGCCAATGACACTGGCCCCGGGATCGGTCCATTGATCGACGTGCACGAAGGCGATACCGTCGAGATCCGCTTCGTCAACCGGTTGCCGCAGCCGTCCACGATTCATTGGCACGGTCTGCCCGTGCCACCCGATCAGGACGGCAATCCCATGAACCTCGTGGCGCCAGGCGACGAACGCGTTTATCGGTTCACGTTGCCCAAGGGCAGTGCCGGCACCTACTGGTATCACCCGCATCCGCATATGCACACGTCCGAGCAGGTGTTTCGCGGGCTCGCGGGTCCGATCGTCGTGCGCGCCGCGAACGATCCGCTTGCGGCCTGGCCGGAGCGCCATTTGTTCGCTTCCGACCTCAAGCTTGCCGCCGACGGCACGATTCCTGCGAACGACATGATGGACTGGATGAACGGCCGCGAAGGCCAGTTCGTGCTCGTGAACGGCGCGCGCGAGCCACGCATCGACGTCGTACGCGACGAGCGCTGGCGCATCTGGAACGGCTGCAGCGCGCGTTATCTGTTGCTCGCGTTCGACGATGGCCGCGCGTTCGCGCACGTCGGCACCGATGGCGGTCTGCTCGCCGTCCCGCGCGAAGGCGTAACTTCGCTGCTGCTCGCGCCGGGCGAGCGCGCCGAACTGATCGTGCACGCGGGCAAGGGAGAGTCACGCGCGCGCTTGATGGCCGCGCAGTACGACCGGCGCAAGATGGCGATGTCGCACGGAAGCCTGCCGCCCACGCCATCGGCCGCATTGGCCCAGATGCAATTCGCGCCGCGTGATGAGGCGCCGGCATTGCCTGCGCAGTTGCGCACGATCGAACCGTTGGCTTCGCGCGGTAAGACCATGGCGGCCCCCACGCAAAAATCCGTGGTGTTCAGCGAAGTCATGGACATGCATGCAATGCATCAGCCGGGAGCATCGCAATCGGGTATGCCGCGCGGTATGCAATTCATGATCAACGGCACAACCTATGATCCCGAGCGCGTCACGCTCACGAGCCGTCGCGGCGAGGTCGAGCATTGGACGATTGCGAACCACACAGACATGGATCATCCGTTCCATCTGCACGGTACGCAGTTCCAGGTAATGTCGCGCGAGACAGATGCAAAGCGCGTGGACGAGCCGTATCTCGCATGGCGCGATACCGTCAACGTGAAACCCGGGGAAAGCGTGCATATCGCGACCGTGCAGGACGTCGCGGGCGAGCGCATGTTCCATTGCCATATCCTCGAGCATGAGGACCTCGGCATGATGGGCACGTTGCGCGTGATCTAGCACACGGATCGTAAAACTCGCGTGAAATCGGCGCGAAGCCGGTGTGAAAAAGGCGGGCGCGGCGCGAGGCGTCCGCCCAAAAAGAAACCCGGCCGAAGCCGGGTTTCTCAGGTACAGATACCGAACAGATCAGGCCGCTGCCTGAATGTTCGATGCCTGCTTACCCTTCGGGCCTTGCACGACCTCGAAGCTCACCTTCTGACCTTCTTTGAGGGTCTTGAAGCCATTCATCTGGATGGCCGAAAAGTGAGCGAACAAATCCTCACCGCCTTCATCCGGCGTGATGAATCCGAAACCCTTCGCGTCGTTGAACCACTTGACCGTACCGGTTGCCATACCAACTTCCCCTGTAACTCATGTCACTACCACGAGCAGTTCGAAAAGCTAAACGATCGCATGGTGCGAACGCCCCCTCCTCACAAGCTCACCAACGGCATTTTTTCGAAAATATAGGCGGTTGAAAAAAGTGCCAGCTTGATTGTTGAGGCTCTTTATTCTGCTGTCAAGAATATTTTGAGACGTTATCTGACGCGTTGTAAAGACCACATTCCAGGGTTTTTCCGGCTTTTCTTGCGACTCTGTCTGTCGGGAATCGAAGCCCGTTGGCGGTGTGCTCATCGGGTTCGATTTTTATCAGTCGGAGTTGCACGAGCTGTCTTGAAAAGTCGCATAATCGACTCACATGGGATGCATCGCAGCACGGAATTTGCAGGCATGCGTGCGGAGGCCGACAGTGGCTGTCCACGTGCGCACGCAGGTTGTGCGATACTCGATTCGACGGTGGCCCGAAAGCTGCTGGCACAATGGTTCGAACCGGCCCCGCAGCCGGGCGCCCGCGAAAGTACGGCTTGAAGTACCGGTTGGGCGAGGCTGATCGAGTCCGGGAAAACGGAGCTGCGCCGGGATTGTCCGCACGGCGCCGCAGCCCGGTTCACCGGACGGCCGGTCGGGTTTCGGCAGGATTGCGGGCCTGTCCGAGTTGTTTAGAATGGGTGTATGGCGATTATCCCGGACAAGCAGGATTCAACCGTAGTGGAGCGGCAGGAGCACAAGGTCAAACCGCCCTCCATGTACAAGGTCGTGCTGATGAACGACGACTACACGCCGATGGAATTCGTCGTGATGGTCGTGCAAGAGTATTTCAATAAGGACCGCGAGACCGCAACACAGATCATGTTGAAGGTGCATCGCGAGGGCAGGGGCGTTTGTGGGGTCTATACGCGGGACATCGCGTCGACCAAGGTTGAGCAAGTCGTTACCCACGCGCGGCAAGCGGGGCACCCGCTGCAGTGTGTGATGGAGGAAGCATGATTGCCCAGGAACTGGAAGTCAGCCTGCACATGGCGTTCATGGAAGCACGTCAGGCGCGGCATGAGTTCATTACGGTCGAGCATCTTTTACTCGCGCTGCTGGATAACCCAACAGCCGCGGAAGTGCTGCGAGCGTGCGCTGCGAATATCGAAGACCTGCGACAGAACCTGCGCAACTTTATTCACGACAACACCCCTACGGTTCCCGGCACGGATGACGTCGATACTCAGCCGACGCTCGGGTTCCAGCGCGTGATCCAGCGCGCGATCATGCACGTCCAGTCCACTTCCAACGGCAAGAAGGAAGTGACGGGAGCGAACGTGCTGGTCGCGATCTTCGGCGAGAAGGACTCGCACGCGGTGTACTACCTGCAGCAGCAGGGCGTCACGCGTCTGGACGTGGTGAATTTCATTTCGCACGGCATTGCGAAGACCGGCAGCGGCGAAGCCGCCAAGGCCAGCGACGCGAATGCCGAAGCCGAAGACGCGGCAGGCCAGAAGGAAACCCCGCTCGCCCAGTTCACGCAGAACCTGAACCAGCTGGCGAAGGATGGCCGCATCGATCCGCTGATCGGGCGCGAGCCCGAAGTCGAGCGCGTGGTGCAGGTGCTGTGCCGCCGTCGCAAGAACAATCCGCTGCTCGTGGGCGAAGCCGGCGTGGGCAAGACTGCCATCGCCGAAGGCCTCGCCTGGCGCATCACGCGCGGCGAAGTGCCGGACATTCTCGCGGACGCGCAGGTCTACTCGCTCGACATGGGCGCGCTGCTGGCGGGCACCAAATATCGCGGCGACTTCGAGCAGCGTCTGAAGACCGTGCTCAAGGAGCTCAAGGAGCGCCCGCATGCGATTCTCTTCATCGACGAGATTCATACGCTGATTGGCGCGGGCGCCGCATCGGGCGGCACGCTCGATGCTTCGAACCTGCTCAAGCCGGCGCTGTCGTCGGGCACGCTCAAGTGCATCGGCGCGACGACCTTCACGGAATACCGTGGCATCTTCGAGAAAGACGCGGCGCTGTCGCGGCGTTTCCAGAAGGTGGACGTGGTCGAGCCGACCGTCGAGCAGACGGTTGCGATCCTGCGCGGGCTCAAGTCGCGTTTCGAGGAGCACCACGGCGTGAAGTATTCGTCGGGCGCTTTGAACGCAGCGGCTGAGCTTTCGGCACGCTTCATCACCGACCGTCATTTGCCTGACAAGGCGATCGACGTGATCGACGAAGCGGGCGCGGCGCAGCGCATCCTGCCGAAGTCGAAGCAGAAGAAGACCATCGGCAAGAGCGAGATCGAAGAGATCATTTCGAAGATCGCGCGTGTGCCGGCGCAAAGCGTGTCGCAGGACGACCGCAGCAAGCTGCAGACGCTCGACCGCGACCTCAAGGCCGTGGTGTTCGGTCAGGATCCCGCCATCGATGCGCTTTCGGCTTCCATCAAGATGGCGCGCGCGGGTCTGGGCAAGACCGACAAGCCGATCGGCTCGTTCCTGTTCTCCGGCCCCACGGGCGTCGGCAAGACCGAAGTGGCGCGTCAGCTTGCGTTCACGCTCGGCATCGAGCTGATTCGCTTCGACATGTCGGAGTACATGGAGCGCCATGCGGTGAGCCGTCTGATTGGCGCACCGCCGGGCTACGTAGGGTTTGATCAGGGCGGTCTGCTTACCGAAGCCGTCACGAAGAAGCCGCACTGCGTGTTGCTGCTCGACGAGATCGAGAAAGCGCACCCGGACATCTTCAACGTGTTGCTGCAGGTGATGGACCACGGCACGCTGACCGACAACAACGGCCGCAAGGCG
Organism: Paraburkholderia caffeinitolerans; assembly: GCF_902859945.1. Taxonomy (GTDB): domain Bacteria; phylum Pseudomonadota; class Gammaproteobacteria; order Burkholderiales; family Burkholderiaceae; genus Paraburkholderia; species Paraburkholderia caffeinitolerans. The sequence continues at coordinate 53,967 of NZ_CADIKL010000009.1, forward strand.
GACTTCCGCAACGTCATCATCATCATGACGACGAACGCGGGCGCCGACACGATGAACAAGTCGACCATCGGCTTCACGACCCGGCGCGAGCAGGGCGACGAAATGGCCGACATCAAGCGGCTGTTCACGCCCGAGTTCCGTAACCGGCTCGACCAGACGATCAGCTTCCGCGCGCTCGATGAAGAAATCATCATGCGCGTGGTCGACAAGTTCCTCATGCAACTGGAAGACCAATTGCATGAGAAGAAGGTCGATGCGCTCTTCACCGACGCGCTGCGCAAGCATCTGGCCAAGCACGGTTTCGACCCGCTCATGGGCGCGCGGCCGATGCAACGCCTGATCCAGGACACGATCCGCCGTGCGCTCGCCGACGAACTGCTGTTCGGCAAGCTCATGAACGGAGGCCGCGTGACCGTGGACGTGGACGAGGAGGACAAGATCCAGCTCACGTTCGACGCGCAACCCGCGCCGCGCAATCCGGAAGCGGTGGAAGTCGAGTAAGCGCCGCCTGACGTCAAGGTACAACGGCGTAGCCCATTATGGGTTACGCCGTTTTATTTTCCGCCAGAATATAAGGAATGCGAAATGATTTGCGCCATCCTTAAGGTGGATGCGACTTTCGCAAAGTAAAATAGGCGTCCATTCGTAGCGGCAGCGCAAAGCAGGGGAGCAATAGTGGTACCACGTAAATCGGGCGCGTTCGACTCCATCGTCGAGCGCGAGCAGGGGCTGCGCCAGGGCTTGTCCGCAGGCCAGATGACGATGATCGCCATCGGCGGCGCGGTGGGCACCGGGCTTTTTCTCGGCAGCGGCTTCGCCATCGGTTTTGCCGGGCCGGGCGTGCTCGTGTCCTATGCGATCGGCGCGCTAATCGCTCTGCTGCTGATGGGTGCGCTGGCCGAAATGACCGTCGCGCATCCGACCTCCGGTTCGTTCGGTGCGTATGCGGAGCACTATATCGGCCCGCTCGCCGGCTTTGTCGTGCGCTACGCGTACTGGTCGGCCTACGTGCTGGCCGTGGGCACTGAGGTCGCGGCCATCGCCATCTACATGAAGTTCTGGCTGCCGCATGTGCCGGGGCTCTACTGGATTGTCGGCTTCTCGGCGGCGTTGATCGCCGTGAACGCCATGAGTGTGAAGGCCTACGGCACCATCGAGTATCTCTTTTCCAGTCTCAAGATCGCGGCGATTGTCGCGTTCATCGTGCTCGGCGCGTGGTTCGTGTGGCGCGCGCCCGCCAGTTCGGGCGTGGGGATTGCGAACTATACGTCGCATGGCGGGCTGCTGCCCAAGGGCTGGTGGGGCGTCTGGGTGGGCACGATCGTTTCGCTTTTCAGCTACCTCGGCGTGGAAACCATCGCGGTTGCGGCAGCGGAGGCCAAGGACCCGGCGCGCGCCGTCACGCGCGCGTTCCGCGCGACGGTGCTGCGCCTCGTGCTGTTCTATCTGCTCACGCTCGCGCTGATGCTCGCCATCGTCCCCTGGACCGAGGCAGGCGGCAACGAGAGCCCATTCGTGAAGGTGATGGCCGAAACCGGCGTGCCGTACGCGGCGGGAGCGATCAACTTTATCGTGCTCGTGGCCGCGCTTTCGGCCATGAACAGCCAGCTTTACATCACCACGCGCATGATGTTCAGCCTCTCGCGCGCGGGCTACGCGCCGGCGCTGTTCGGGCGCCTCACGCCCAATGGCGTGCCCACTGCGGCGCTCTCGCTGTCGACCATCGGCATCGCCGTGGCGGCGGTGCTCAACGCGCTGTGGCCGCAGGCGGCGTTCACGCTGATGATGTCGATCGCGATGTTCGGCGCGATGTTCACGTGGCTTATGATCTTCGTGACGCAGATCTTTTTCCGCGTGCGGCGCGCGCGCGACGCAAGCGCGCCGCTCGAGTTTCGCATGTGGGGCTTTCCGTTCACGAGCGTGCTGGGCGCGCTGCTGATGCTCGGCATTCTGGTCGGCACGGTGTTCACGCGCGAATTCCGCATGACGCTCGCGTATGGGCTCGCATTTCTCGCGGTACTCGTGGTGGTGTATGCGCTGTGGTATCGCCGGATGCAGCCCGCCACACGGGCTCAAGAGTCGCTCTGAACGAAAAAAGCACGCCGGGAGCGTGCTTTTTTGTTGCTGCGCGGTGCGCTGGAGCGCGCCTGGGGTTGAGGCTCAGTGCTTGCCCGTGCTGCCGAAGCCGCCCGCGCCGCGCTCGCTTTGCTCGAAGTCGTCGACGATATTGAACTGCGCTTGCACCACCGGCACGATCACGAGCTGCGCGAGGCGCTCCATCGGATTGAGCGTGAACGTGGTGTGGCCGCGGTTCCAGGTGGAGATCATTAGCTCGCCCTGGTAGTCGGAGTCGATCAGGCCGACGAGGTTGCCGAGCACGATGCCGTGCTTGTGGCCGAGGCCCGAACGCGGCAGGATCAGCGCAGCGCAGCCGGGATCGGCCAGATGGATCGCGAGGCCGGTCGGCACGAGCTTCGTTTCGCCGGGTTCGAGCGTGATTGGCGTGTCGAGGCACGCGCGCAGGTCGAGGCCGGCGCTGCCCGGCGTGGCGTAGTGGGGCAGCTGGTCGCGCATGCGTTCGTTCAGGATCTTGATGTCGATGTTCATAGGATTCCGTTGGATTATCGGTTTCGAGGCAACTGGAAGGCCTCGGCGAGAAGTTCGTAGGAGCGCAGGCGCGCCGTGTAGCTGCCTGCAACAGTGAGCACGACGAGCTCGTCGGCGCGAAAGCTGTCCTTGAGCGCGTGCAGGCGCTCGGTGACGCTCTCGGGCGTGCCGATGATGCTGCGCGGTTTTTCGCGATCGATCACGATCTGCTCGCGCTCGCCGTATTCCTGCGCGCGGCCCTGTTCGAGGCTCGGAATGGGGGCGTTCAGGCCATAGGCCATCTGCACGCGGCGCAGGTCGACGGCTTTTTCGAGGTCGGCGGCTTCGGCTTCGGTGTCGGCGCAGATTGCGAATACTGCGCACGCGAGATACGGCTTTTGCTCGTGGCCGGGCTGGAAGCTGTCGCGGTAGGCGTTGGCCACCAGATGCCCGAAATGCGCGTTGATGAACTGCGCGAACGAGAAGCGCAGCCCGAGCTGCGCGGCCAGCGCGCCGCCGAAGTCGCTCGAGCCCAGCACCCAGAGCTGCGGTCGCGTGGCGATTTGCGGCTGCAGCGCGACGCCGTGCGCGAGATGGTCGGAGGCGAGCGTGCCGTCCATCAGGCCGACGAGATCCTGCACCTGTTGCGTGAACTGATCGCCGCGATTGTAGGCACCCGCCGCGACGGCCTGCGCGGTGCGCATGTCGCCGCCGGGCGCGCGGCCCACGCCCAGATCGACGCGTCCGGGGAACAGCGCTTCGAGCATCATGAACTGCTCGGCGACCTTGAACGGGCTGTAGTAGGGCAGCATGATGCCACCCGAGCCGATGCGGATGCGTTTGGTCACGCTGCCGAGGCGCGCGAGCATGACTTCGGGGGCGGGGTTGCACACGCCCAAGAGGCCGTGGTGCTCGGCGCACCAGTAGCGCGTGTAGCCGAGGTCGTCGGCAAGCTGAGCGAGTTCGATGGTGGCGGCGATGGCATCCGCCGCAGTGTGCCCGGCGATCACGGGCGACTGGTCCAGCACGGAAAGCAGTGTCATGGCAGTACTGCTCCTTCACTTCGTTCGCAGCGCGGCGCGTCAGCGCCCGAGGGCGCCGGCGCGCGCGTCACGAGATGATGCTCGGGTCCGGCAGACGCCGCGCGATTTCGGCGATCAGCGTCTGCGCGAGCGCCTGCTTGGCCGCGCGCGGCAGTGCCTTGCGGCCGCTGGCCTCGAACAATACGACTTCGTTGTCGTCCTGGCCGAAGGTGAGCGGGCCGAGATTGCCGATCAAGAGCGGCACGTTTTTGCGCGCGCGCTTTTCTTCGCCGTGTACCTCGAGGTCGCCGCTTTCGGCCGCGAAGCCCACGCAATACGGCGGATTCGGCATGGCCGCGACCGACGCCAGAATGTCGGGGTTTTCGACGAAACTGAACGTCGGCATGCGGCGCTCGGCCGTCTTCTTGATCTTGTGCTCGGCAACGTGATCGACGCGCCAGTCGGCCACCGCGGCCACGCCGATGAAGACATCGGCATCGCTCGCTTCGCGCATCACCGCGTCGTACATCTGCTGCGCGGTCTGCACGTCTTCGCGCCAGACGCCCCACGGCGTGGGCAGCGCGACGGGGCCCGCGATCAGATGCACCTCGGCGCCGGCCTGCTGCGCCGCGCGCGCGAGCGCGAAGCCCATCTTGCCGCTCGAGCGGTTCGTGATGCCGCGCACCGGGTCGAGCGGCTCGAAGGTCGGTCCTGCCGTGATCAGCAGCTTGCGGCCGGCCAGCACCTTGGGCGCAAAGAACGCGACGATGGCCTCGTAAATGGCTTCCGGCTCCAGCATGCGCCCGTCGCCGACCTCGCCGCAAGCCTGCGGGCCGGAGTCGGGGCCGAGCGTCTCGATGCCGTCGGCGCGCAGTTGCGCGACGTTGCGCTGCGTGGCCGGGTTTTGCCACATCTGCCGGTTCATGGCCGGCACGACCAGCAGCGGGCAGTCGCGCGCGACGCACAGCGTGGCGAGCAGGTCGTCGGCGAAACCGTTGGCGAGCTTCGCGAGAAAGTCGGTGGAGGCGGGCGCGATGACGATGGCGTCCGCTTCGCGCGAGAGGTCGATGTGCGCCATGTTGTTGGGCACGCGGCCGTCCCACTGGCTCGTGTAGACGGGGCGGCCCGAGAGCGCCTGCATCGTGACCGGCGTGATGAACTGGGTGGCCGCCTCTGTCATCACGATTTGCACAGTCGCGCCGGCCTTGGTCAGGAGACGCGTAAGCTCGGCGATCTTGTAACAGGCGATGCCGCCTGTCATGCCGAGCACCAGGTGGCGGCCGGTCAGTTCGCCCGGGGTTGCAGCGGAGGTGTTCAAGTCGGATCTCCTGTCGACCAGAGTTGGCGCTTTAGCTGTCGGCCGGAGTTAGTGCTTTAGCACTTACTCCGGCCCCATGCAAAGCTCTTACTCTGGTCCCATGCACGAAGTGCGCACTCTGTTCTGCCTTTATCAGCGCGAGCCGCGCACGCGCCGCAATTCGTCGAGCACCAGCAGGATGGCGCCCACAGTAATGGCGCTGTCGGCAACGTTGAACGCCGGCCAGTGCGACGAGCTCAGGTGGAAGTCGAGGAAGTCGATCACATGGCCGTACATCAGGCGGTCGATCACATTGCCGAGCGCGCCGCCGAGTATCAGCGCCAGTGCGGTGCAAAAGAGGCGCTGCCCCGCGTGGCGCTTGAGCAGGTAGCCGATCACGATGGCCGCGACCACGCCGAGCGCCGTGAATGCCCAGCGCTGCCAGCCGCCCGCCGCCGCAAGGAAGCTGAACGCGGCGCCCTTGTTGTAGACCAGCACGAGATTGAAGAACGGCGTGACCACGCGGCCTTCGCCGTAGCTGAACATCCTCGAGATGGCGATCTTCGTGAGCTGGTCCGCGAGGATCACGATCACCGCGATGCCAAGCCACGGCGCGAGCGTGCCGCGCACGCCGCTCGACTTCGACTGTTTCGGCAGGGTCGTTTTGGCCATTATGCCGCGCTCCGCGCTTCGCCGTTGCCGAACAGATTGACCACGCAGCGGCCGCACAGGCCCGGGTGTTCGGCGTTCGCGCCAACGTCATCGCGGTAGTGCCAGCAGCGCTCGCACTTCAGGTACTTCGAGGTGACGACTTCGACGCCTTCGTCGGCCTCGCTCTCGACCTTCACCACTTCGGCCGCGGAGGTGATCAGCACGAACTTTAGATCTTCGCCCAGCGAGGTGAGTGCGTCGTAGCGCGCGCCGCTCGCCAGAATGCGCACCTCGGCCTGCAGCGACGAGCCGATCTGGTTCGCCACGCGCGCCTCTTCGAGCGCCTTCGTCACGTTGCCGCGCACTTCGCGCAGGAGCGTCCACTTGGCGATCAGTTCGGGTGCCTGGGCGATGTCCGGGAACGCGTGGAACGTCTCGGTGAAGATGGTCGTGCTGTTCGGCTTGAACACCTTCCAGGCCTCTTCGGCCGTGAACGAGAGGAACGGCGCGAGGATGCGCAGCAGGCTGTGCGTGATGTGGTGCAGCGCGGTTTGCGCGGCGCGGCGCGCGGCCGAATCCGGCGCGCTCGTGTACAGGCGGTCCTTGAGCACGTCCAGATAGAAGCCGCCCATGTCTTCCGAGCAGAACGTCTGCAGCTTCGCCACGACCGGATGGAACTCGTAGCGGTCGTAGTGGGACAGCACGTCGCTTTGCAGCGTGTGCGTGAGCGCGACGGCGTAGCGGTCGATTTCGAGCCACTCGCTGGCGGGCAGCGCGTGCTTTTCGAAGTCGAAGTCCGACAGGTTCGAAAGCAGGAAGCGCAGCGTGTTGCGGATGCGGCGATAACCTTCGGTCACGCGCTTGAGAATCTCTTCCGAGATTGCCAGCTCGCCCGAGTAGTCGGTCGAAGCGATCCACAGGCGGATGATTTCCGCGCCCAGACGGTTCGCGACCTCATGCGGATCGACGCCGTTGCCGAGCGACTTCGACATCTTGCGGCCTTCGCCGTCGACGGTGAAGCCGTGCGTGAGCAGCGCGTTGTAGGGCGGGCGGCCGTCGAGCATCGAAGCCGTCAGCAGCGACGAATGGAACCAGCCGCGGTGCTGGTCCGAGCCTTCGAGGTACAGGTCGGCCGGGAACTGCAGGTCGTCCTTGTGCGAGCCGCGCAGCACGTGCCAGTGCGTCGTGCCCGAATCGAACCACACGTCGAGCGTGTCGCGGTTCTTTTCGTACAGGTTGGCGTCGTCGCCGAGCAGTTCGCGGGCGTCGAGCGTTTGCCAGGCTTCGATGCCTTCCTTCTCCACGCGCTTCGCGACTTCTTCAAGCAGCTCCAGCGTGCGCGGATGCAGCTCGCCGGTTTCCTTGTGCACGAAGAACGCCATCGGCACGCCCCATTGGCGCTGGCGCGAGAGCGTCCAGTCCGGGCGGTTCGCGATCATCGAATAGAGGCGCTGCTTGCCCCATGACGGGTAGAACGCGGTCGCCTCGATGCCTTCGAGCGCCGTCTCGCGCAGCGTCTTGCCGCCGTCCTTCGGCGTGACGTCCATGCCCGCGAACCACTGCGAGGTGGCACGGTAGATGATGGGCGTCTTGTGGCGCCAGCAGTGCATGTAGCTGTGCAGGTACTTTTCGCTGCGCAGCAGGGTGCCGGCGGCGTCGAGCGCGTCGACGATCTTCGGGTTCGCCGCCCAGATCGTGAGGCCGCCGAACAGCGGCAGCGATTCGATGTAGCGGCCATCGCCCATCACCGGGCTGATGATGTCCGAGTCGGCCATGTTGTGCGCCTTGCACGACACGAAGTCTTCCACGCCATAGGCGGGCGCCGAGTGCACGATGCCCGTGCCGGTGTCGGTCGTGACGTAGTCGCCGAGATAGATGGGCGAAGTGCGCTTGTAGCCCGGGTGCGCCGAGGCGAGCGGGTGGTTGAAACGCAGGAGCGAGAGCTTCTCGCCCTTCGTGGTGGCGACGATCTTGCCGGTCAGGCCGAAGTCCTTCATGCAGGCTTCGACGCGCTCGACAGCCAGGATCAGCAGGCCGCGTTCAGTGTCGACGAGCGCGTAGTCGATCTCCGGATGCGCGTTGAGCGCCTGGTTCGACGGAATGGTCCACGGCGTGGTGGTCCAGATCACGATGCCGCCTTCTTCGCGCGGCAGGGCGGCGAGGCCGAACGCGGCCGCCGTCTGCTCGGGTTGCGCGAACGGGAACAGCACGTCGATGGTCGGATCGGTCTTGTCCTTGTACTCGACCTCGGCCTCGGCGAGCGCCGAGCCGCAGTCGAAGCACCAGTTCACGGGCTTCAGGCCCCGGAACACGTAGCCCTTCTCGATGATCTTCGCGAGCGCACGGATCTCGCCCGCCTCGTTCACGAAGTTCATGGTCTTGTACGGGTTGTCCCAGTCGCCGAGCACGCCAAGGCGCTTGAAGCCGGCCTTCTGCGTCTCGATCTGGCCGGCCGCGTACTCGCGCGCCTTCTTCATCACTTCCTGGGCGGGCAGCGACTTGCCGAACTGCTTCTCGATCTGGATTTCGATCGGCATGCCGTGGCAGTCCCAGCCCGGCACGTAGACCGCGTCGTAGCCGGCTAGATTGCGCGCCTTGACGATCATGTCCTTGAGGATCTTGTTGACCGCGTGCCCGAGGTGGATGTCGCCGTTCGCATACGGCGGGCCGTCGTGCAGGATGAACTTCTTGCGGCCCTTCGAGGCCTCGCGGATCTGCTTGTAGATGCCTTTTTCTTCCCACTCCTTGACCCATTGCGGCTCGCGCTTGGGCAGGTCGCCGCGCATCGGGAACGGGGTGTCCAGAAGATTGACGGGGTACTTGGATTCGGACTTCTGCGCGGCTTTGCCGGAGGATGCTTTCTTGTCGCTCATGGTGAGATCACGTGGAATTCGGGGGAGGCTCGGCGTCAGCATTGCGGCGATGCCGCGCAACCGTCGCCTCGGGCGCCGCATACCTCTGAAGTGGCGGCGCCGTGGGGCGGAGCGGCCCGCGCGCCGTGGTCTCGCCTTGCCGGATGAAAAGGACGAGACGCGCGCGCGGGCCGCGGCTTACCTAATTCGGTCGGTGGCCGAGGTGGCGAAGCCGGTGGAACGGCTGCCGGTTACGTCAGTGCCCGCGGCGGCGAACCACGCGCGAGTGTTCGCCACGTCGCGCGCAATCGCGGCGGTGAGCGTTTCGAGGTCGGCGAACTTCTCCTCGTCGCGCAACTTCTTGAGGAACTCGACGCGCACGAGCTTGCCGTAGGCGTCGCCGTGCCAGTCGAGCAGATGGACTTCGAGCAGCACGCGGCCCGAGTCGTCGACCGTCGGGCGCACGCCGAGGCTCGCGACGCCAGGCAGCGGATCGTCGGCGATGCCATGCACCTGCACGACGAAAATGCCCTTGAGCGCCGGGCGCTTGTGGCCGATCGGCAGATTCAGCGTGGGAAAGCCGAGATCGCGGCCGAGCTTCAGGCCGTGTGTAACGTGCCCGCTGATCGCGTAGCCGCGGCCGAGCGAAGCGCGTGCGGCGTCCAGATCGCCCGCCGCGAGCTGGGCGCGCACGGCGGAGCTGGAGATGCGCACGCCCGAGGGGTCGGCTACGGTGGCCATCTGCTCGACTTCGAAGCCGTGCTGCGCGCCCGCCGCCTGGAGCGAGGCGAAGTCGCCGGCGCGTTTCGCGCCGTAGCGGAAGTCGTCGCCGATCATCATCCAGCGCGCGTGCAGGCCGCTCACGATGATGCGCTCGACGAACGTTTCGGGCGACTGGCTCGCGAATGTCTGGTTGAAATGCTCGACCACGACGCGATCCACGCCGTTCTCGCGCAGCGCTTCGAGCTTGTCGCGCAGCATGGCGATGCGCGGCGGGGCGCTGGCCGGATTGAAGAACTCGCGCGGATGCGGCTCGAATGTCATCACGCAGACGGGCAGGCCGCGCGCGTTGGCGGCTTCGCGCACGCGCGCGAGCAACGCCTGATGTCCGCGGTGGACACCGTCGAAGTTGCCGATGGTAAGCGCGCAGGGCGCGCGACTTTCGGCGTTGGGAAGACCGCGGAAGACTCTCACGATAGCGGAACCTGGAGGAACCTGATGGAACCTGGAAAAGTGCGCGCGGGCCATGCGCGCCGATCAAGACCGGTGATGCGGCCATGGCCGCGACTAAACAGGAGATTATAAACGCACGGGGCGACGATCGCCGCCGCGCGAGCGTCGGATGCCTGCCCCGATGATAAAATCCGCGGATGAAAAATCTCGTCATTCTGATTTCCGGGCGGGGCAGCAACATGGAGGCTATCGTGCGCGCGTGCGCAAACGAAGCCTGGCCGGCGCGCATCGCCGCCGTGATTGCCAACCGCCCCGACGCCGCCGGACTTGCGTTCGCGGCGTCGCATGGCATTGCCACGGCGGTCGTCGACCACCGCCAGTATCCGGACCGCGCCTCGTTTGACTCGGCGCTTGCCCAGGTCATCGACAGTCATACGCCGGACCTCGTCGTGCTCGCAGGCTTCATGCGCGTGCTGACCGTGGGCTTCGTCCAGCATTATTCGGGTCGCATGCTTAATATTCACCCCTCGCTGCTGCCGAGCTTTCCGGGCTTGAAGACGCACGAGAAGGTGATCGACGCGGGCTGTCGCGTGCATGGCGCCACGGTCCATTTCGTCACGCCCACACTGGATCATGGCCCGATCGTGATGCAATCGGTGGTGCCCGTGCGCACGGGCGACGACGCCGCGGCGCTCGCCGCGCGCGCGCTCAAGACCGAACACGTGATTTATCCGCGCGCGGTGCGCTGGTTCGTCGAAGGGCGCCTCGCGCTCGACGGCGAGCGCGTGACGCTCACGCCGCCCGAGGCGCAGTGGCTCTTCCTTGACGAGACCAGCGTGGAAGAAAACGCAAAAATTGGCGCCAAAGCAGGCGCCCAAACACACGCCGGAGAGGGCGCATGAGATTGCATGGTTTCCTGATCGGACAGACCGAGACGTTGCTGGCCGACGTCCTCAAGTTTACGGGTCCCGCTGATGCGGTGACGAGCCGCTTTTTCCGCGAGCACCCGAAGCTCGGCCATGCCGAGCGCGGCGTGATCGCCGAAGCGGTGTTCGCCGTGCTGCGCCGGCGCATGGAGTTCGCGCATCTGGCCGAGAGCGGCACGGGCAGCCCGACGCGGCGCCTCACGCTGCTTGGCCTGATGGCGACGGCCGGGCGCTCGGCGATTCGTCCGTTCGTTTCAGACGCCGAGGCAAGCTGGCTCGAGCACGTCGCGAAGATTGATCCGGCGAGCCTGCCGCTGCGTGTGCAGCTCAATTTGCCTGAGTGGATCATGAAGGCGCTGGAAACGCGCTTCGAGGCGGCCGAGCTCGCGCAACTGGCGGCCGCGTTGAATTACCCGGCGCCGCTCGATCTGCGCGCGAACCCCATCAAGGCGAACCGCGACGAGCTGCTGCGCGCGCTGGCCGCGGCCGGCATCGAAGCCGGCGAGACGCCGTTCGCGCCGTTCGGCGTGCGTTTGACGGGCAAGCCCGCGCTCGCGAAGCTCGACGCGTTCAAGGATGGCTGGTTCGAGGTGCAGGACGAGGGCAGCCAGCTGCTGTGCTCGCTCGTTGCGCCCCGCCGTGGCGAGATGGTGGTGGACTTCTGCGCGGGCGCGGGCGGCAAGACGCTGGCGCTGGGCGCGATGATGCGCTCGACGGGCCGTCTCTATGCGTTCGACATATCCGAGCGGCGCCTCGCGAAGCTCAAGCCGCGCCTTGCGCGCAGCGGCCTGTCGAACGTGAATCCGGTGCTGATCGACAGCGAGCACGACGCCAAGATCAAGCGTCTCATCGGCAAGATCGACCGCGTGCTCGTGGATGCGCCGTGCTCGGGCCTCGGCACCTTGCGCCGTAACCCCGACCTCAAGTGGCGCCAGTCGCCCGAGTCGATTGCGGAGCTCGCCCCCAAGCAGCTTTCGATTCTCACGAGCGCGGCGCGCCTGCTCAAGCGCGGCGGCCGTCTCGTCTACGCGACCTGCAGCATTCTCGAAGCCGAGAACGAAGCGGTCGTGAAGCAGTTCCTCGAAGCCCATCCCGACTTCGCGCTGGTGAACGCGCGCGACGTGCTGGCGGACCAGCGCGTGGGCCTCGACACCGGCGAATATCTCTCGATGTGGCCGCACCGCCACGCGACGGACGGCTTCTTTGCCGCCGTACTGGAGCGTCGCGGCGAAGCGCAGCCGAAGACGAAGAAGGCCGGCGCCGCCACGACGCCGGACGAGGCTGCGGTTGTGACCGAAGCCGCCGACGCTATCGCGAAGGCGCAGCAGTCCGAGGCCGACGAGCCGGACGCGGCGCTGGAGTAAGTGAGCGGTTGGTGGTAGATCGCGCGGGGCCGTCCGGTGGAGCTGGACGGCCCCGCGTCATTTAGAAAATCGCCAGTAACTATGTGTCGGGCTTCATTGTGCTGGCGGCCCGCTCGTTGCGTATTGGCGACACCATCAGCGTGAGGTAAATGAAGGGTCTAATCATACGGATTCACCGCTGCTACACGGTCGTGCGCAGTCTTGATGGTATCGAGACCCTGATTCCCAATGAAAAGCCGATTACCGACGTGGTGCAGAATCACTCGTCCTATTTGACTCGGGGTTCTGCGAAATTGTCCGTTCGGGTGGCGTACACATCGAACCTGGAACTGGCGTGCGTTCGGACGTGAATCGCAACGTGTGGCGGCTTTTCGGGGAACACGGGATCGCCATCCCACCGGCACAGCGCGACGTGCGGCCTGCCGGTCAGCCGATGCCCGCGCCGAGGAGCGTCGCCTTGGCCACTTAAGGTCACGTTAAGGCGGAGCTGCGATCCTGTTGTTGCCAGATGAGGTCGTGATGGTGAAATGGGGATCGAAGACTCGGGAAAGTCTCGGGCAGGTGTGGCAAACAGCCTCAAATGTGTATCCAGAGATTGACGTCGCGGCCATTTGGGAAAAAAATCTCTATTTGTTACAAACACTTGGAACGGTTCTAGTAGAATGCCGTCCAACCCCTCCTGGTCGCTTTCATTTTCTTGACATCGGCGCAGGCCTGAAAGGCCGGTCGCTTCGTTTCACGGGTAAAAACCTTGTTGAATTCCCTGCTTGATTTCCTTGCCCACGGGATACTGCATTTCTCGTGGTGGCAGATCCTGCTTTTCGTGGCTGTGGTCACCCACATCACGATCATTGGCGTGACGGTGTACCTGCACCGCTGCCAGGCGCACCGCGCGCTCGACCTGCACCCCATCGCCAGCCACTTCTTCCGTTTCTGGCTGTGGATGACCACGGGCATGCTCACGGGGCAGTGGGCGGCCATCCATCGCAAGCACCACGCCAAGTGCGAGACCGAAGAAGATCCGCACAGCCCGCAAACGCGCGGCCTGTGGAAGGTGCTGCTCGAAGGCGCCGAACTCTATCGCGCCGAAGCGAAGAACGAAGAAACGCTGCGCCGCTTCAGCCACGGCACGCCTAACGACTGGATGGAGCGCAACGTCTACACGCGCTTTCCGATCCTCGGCGTGAGCATCATGATGGTGATCGACGTTGCGCTGTTCGGCGTGGTCGGTTTTACGGTGTGGGCCGTGCAGATGGCCTGGATCCCGTTCTGGGCCGCCGGCGTCGTGAACGGTCTCGGTCACTTCTGGGGCTATCGCAATTTCAATTCGTCGGATGCGAGCACGAACCTGCTGCCGATCGGCATCATCATCGGCGGTGAAGAACTGCATAACAACCATCACACCTTTGCGACCTCCGCGAAGCTCTCGAACAAGTGGTACGAGTTCGACATCGGCTGGATGTATATCCGCATGATGCAGGCCGTGGGTCTTGCCAAGGTCAAGAAGGTTGCGCCCACGCCGCGCCTCACCAAGGGCAAGCTCGTGGCCGACCACGAGACGCTTCAGGCCGTGCTCTCGAACCGCTATGAAGTGATGGCGAGTTACGCGAAGGCCGTGAAGCAGGCGTATCGCCAGGAACTCTCGCATCTGAAGGAAGTGGGTGAGCGCGAGAAGTACAAGGTCATGCGCGGCGCGCGCAAGTGGTTCGACAAGGAAGAATCCAGCCTGAACGAGCCGCAGAAGCGTCAGTTGCCGCAAATTTTTGCGAACAGCCAGAAGCTGCGCACGTACATCGAGCTGCGCACCGAGCTCTCGGCAATCTGGGAGCGTTCAAGCGCCTCGCGCGAACAACTGCTTACGCAGCTCCAGGATTGGTGCCACCGCGCCGAGCAAAGCGGTATCAAGGCGCTCCAGGAGTTCGCGTCGCGTCTGCGCCGCTACGCCTGATTCTTCGTTGTTTTTTCGGCCAATGCGCTCTGCGTGAGTCTCGAAAAAATCCATTAGAATTCAGGTACGTCACAAAACCCCGCGCTGGCGGGGTTTTTCTTTTGGGGCTGCGGAAAAAGACGGTGTCTTGCACCGGTCTGGAGCTGCGGCGATCGGCAGGACCGTAACAAGGCATGGGGCCGGAGTAAGCGCTTTGCGTCCACTCTGGCCGACAGAGGAGATCATGAGTCAGGCAATCAGGAAGGTCGAGTACGACCGGCCGCAGGGTGCCGTCTGCAGCGTCGGACAGGCGTGGGCGAAGGTGCCCGACGCACCCGGCGCAGCGGAGCGCGTTGCATTGAAGGAGCGCATTCGCGCATTGCTCAAGCGGGAAAAGGCGGTGCTCGTCGCGCACTATTATGTCGATCCTGAATTGCAGGAGCTGGCGGATGAAACCGGCGGCTGCGTGGCCGATTCGCTCGAGATGGCGCGCTTCGGCCGCGATCACGAGGCGCAGACGCTCGTAGTGGCGGGTGTGCGCTTCATGGGCGAGACCGCCAAGATTCTGAGCCCCAACAAGCGCATCCTGATGCCGGATCTCGACGCGACTTGCTCGCTCGACCTCGGCTGCCCCGTCGACGAATTTTCCGCGTTTTGCGACGAGCATCCCGATCGCACCGTGGTGGTTTATGCGAACACCAGCGCTGCTGTGAAGGCCCGCGCGGACTGGATGGTGACTTCCTCGATCGGTCTCGAGATCGTGGCTCATCTGCACGCGAAGGGCGAGAAGATCCTCTGGGCGCCGGACCGCCATCTGGGTAATTACATCCAGAAGAAGACCGGTGCCGACATGCTGCTGTGGCAGGGCTCGTGCCTCGTGCACGACGAGTTCAAGGGCGTCGAGCTCGATCTGCTGCGCGCCGAATATCCCGATGCCAAGGTGCTCGTGCACCCCGAGTCGCCTGAAGCCGTCGTTGCGCTGGCGGACGTGGTTGGGTCGACCACGCAGTTGATCGACGCAGCGGTGAAGCTCGATGCACAGCGTTTCATCGTCGCGACCGATCTAGGCATTCTGCACAAGATGCAGCTCGCGGCGCCGGGCAAGACCTTCATCGAGGCACCGACCGCCGGCAACAGCGCGACCTGCAAGAGCTGCGCGCATTGCCCGTGGATGGCCATGAATGGTCTCTCGAATCTCGCCGACGTGCTCGAGCGCGGTCACAACGAAATTTTCGTCGATGCGTCGCTAGGCGAGCGCGCGCGCTTGCCGATCGACCGCATGCTTGCGTTCGCGGCCGAGCACAAGCGCCGCGTGCAGGCGAGCGGCGACCTCGCGCGCGATACCGCGCTGTTCTCGCAGGTAGGGGCGGCGTAATGACGAATTTGAAGGAAGGCGCGCGCGAGTTGCGCGCAGCGGACGCCGTTGCGTCTGTGCTCGACGAAGTGCGCGCGCAGTACGGCGCGGCGTTCGACGCCGCGATCGCGCGTAATGTGGCGGATGCGCTCGCGGAAGACGTCGGACCGGTCGACCAGACGGGCCGTCTCGTGCCCGCGGACGAAGTGCGCGATGCGCGCATTATCGTGCGCGAGGACGCGGTGCTGTGCGGCGTGCTGTGGTTCGATGGCGTGGTGAAGCAGGTCGATGCGCGCATCGAAGTGCGCTGGCACTATCGCGAAGGCGAGCGCATGACCGCGGACACCATCGTCTGCTCGCTGCGCGGCCCGGCGCGCTCGCTTCTCACGGCCGAGCGCAACGCGATGAATTTTCTGCAACTGCTCTCGGGCGTGGCGAGCGTGACGCGCCGCTATGTCGACATGATCGCGCACACGCACACGCGCATTCTCGACACGCGCAAGACGCTGCCGGGCCTGCGTCTCGCGCAGAAGTACGCGGTGCGCGTGGGCGGCGGCGCGAACCAGCGCCTCGCGCTTTACGACGGCATCCTGATCAAGGAAAACCATATCGCGGCGGCCGGCGGTGTCGGCGCGGCGATGGACGCGGCGATCGCCCTGAATGCCGGCGTGCCGATCCAGATCGAAGTCGAGACGCTCGAACAGCTCGATGCGGCGCTCGCGCACGGCGCGAAGTCGGTGCTGCTCGACAACTTCTCGTTCGAGATGATGCGCGAGGCCGTCAAGCGTACGGCGGGGGGCGCGGTGCTCGAAGTCTCGGGCGGCGTGAACTTCGATACGGTGCGCACGATTGCGGAAACGGGCGTGGATCGCGTCTCGATCGGTGCCCTGACCAAGGACGTGCGGGCCACGGACTATTCGATGCGGATCGTCTGAGCACGCTGCGTTTCACAGGTGCAGAACGAAAAAGGCCGCCTCGCGAGAGGCGGCCTTTTTGCTGGGCCGGCGCGGAGCCTTCAGGTCTTCACGGCTTTACGACACGGTGCGATTGCGCACGCGTTCCGGCGAGAGCACGGTCGGCAGCGCCTTGGGCAGCGTGTTCGGCCAGTCGCGGCTGTAGTGCAGGCCGCGGCTCTCGCGGCGCGAGCGCGCGCTTTCGACGATCAGCGACGCCACGTCGACCAGGTTGCGCAACTCCAGTAGATCGCGTGTCACGCGGAAGTTCGCGTAGTACTCGAGAATCTCGTCGCGCAGGAGCGCGATGCGATGCTGCGCGCGTTCGAGGCGCTTGTCGGTGCGCACGATGCCCACGTAGTTCCACATGAGGCGGCGCAGTTCGTCCCAGTTGTGGGCGACCACCACTTCTTCATCGGAATCGGAGACCCGGCTTTCGTCCCAGTCGGGCAGCGGGGCGTGCGCGCCCGCGCCGAAGCCCTCGGCTTCGATCGCCTCGGCAGCCGAACGGCCGATCACGAGGCATTCGAGCAGCGAGTTGCTGGCAAGCCGGTTGGCGCCGTGCAGGCCCGTGTACGACGTTTCGCCGACGGCGTAGAGCCCCGCGAGGTCGGTGCGCCCGGCCAGGTCGGTCACGACGCCGCCGCAGGTATAGTGCGCGGCGGGCACGACAGGGATGGGCTCTTTCGCGATGTCGATGCCGAACTCGCGGCAGCGCGCGAGGATCGTCGGGAAGTGCTCTTCGAGGAACGCCAGCGGTTGATGGCTGATGTCCAGATGCACGCAGTCGATGCCGTGCTTCTTGATCTCGAAGTCGATCGCGCGCGCGACGATGTCGCGCGGCGCAAGCTCCTCGCGCGCGTCGTGCGCGGGCATGAAGCGCGTGCCGTCGGGCAGGCGCAGCAGGCCGCCTTCGCCGCGCACGGCTTCGGAAATCAGGAAGGACTTGGCGTGCGGGTGGAACAAGCAAGTGGGGTGGAACTGGATGAACTCCATGTTCGCGACCCGGCAACCCGCGCGCCAGGCCATGGCGATGCCGTCTCCGGTGGCCGTGTCGGGGTTGGTCGTGTAGAGGTACACCTTGCCCGCGCCGCCCGTGGCCAGCACCGTGTGCGGCGCCTGGATCGTTACCGTGCGGTCGTTCTTCAGATCGAGCGCGTAGAGTCCGTGGCAACGGCGGCCCGGCAGGCCGAGACGGTCGGACGTGATGACGTCGATCGCCTGGTGATCTTCGAGGATCGTGATGTTCGGGTGCTGTCGCGCGCGTTCGAGCAGCGTTTGCACGACTGCATGGCCGGTCGCGTCGGCGGCGTGGATGATGCGCCGGTGGCTGTGGCCGCCCTCGCGCGTGAGATGGAAGCCGAGTTCGGCGGCGGCGTCCTTCGTGAACGGCACCTCCTGGCCGATCAGCCATTCGATGGCCTCGCGGCCATGCTCGACGATATAGCGTGTGGCGGCTTCCTCGCACAGGCCGCCGCCGGCGACGAGCGTGTCGTCCACGTGGTTTTCCACGCTATCGGCCGAATCGAGCACTGCGGCTATGCCGCCTTGCGCGCGGTCGCTTGCGCCTTCGGTCATTGCGCGCTTGGCGATCAATACCACGCGGCGCGAATCCGCGAGGTTCAGCGCAACACTCAGTCCCGCCAGTCCGCTGCCGACGATCGCTACATCGAAATTCATGGTCCTGCCTCTCCGTCTCTCTTGTTCTACCTGGTGAAGCGGGAAGCATACTCCGAGAGGGGAGCGAACGAAAAGCCGCACTTGTGGCGCAAAAAGAAAAACCCCGCCAAAAGGCGGGGTTTTTCTGTCTTCGTCAGGCTCGAAACCCGATCAATTACTTGATCTTGGTTTCCTTGTACTCGACGTGCTTGCGAACAACCGGGTCGAACTTCTTGATCGACATTTTTTCCGGCATGTTGCGCTTGTTCTTCGTGGTCGTGTAGAAGTGACCCGTGCCTGCGGTCGACTCGAGCTTGATCTTGTCGCGGATACCCTTGGCCATGATTTACTCCTTACAGTTCGCCGCGTGCGCGCAGGTCTGCGAGCACGGAATCGATGCCGTTCTTGTCGATCAGGCGCAGGCCTGCGTTCGAGATGCGCAGACGCACCCAACGGTTTTCGCTTTCAACCCAGAAACGGCGATTTTGCAGATTCGGGAGGAAACGGCGCTTGGTTTTGTTGTTTGCGTGGGAAACGTTGTTGCCGCTCATCGGCGCTTTCCCAGTGACTTGGCATACACGTGCCATGAGACACTCCTACGGAAATTCTGAGTTCGAGAGCCGCTTAAGTTTCCCAGGCGAGAAATGGCCGGAATAAGAGCGCGCTCACGTATGGATGAGAGACAACCTCGAACCCAGGCCGTATTTCCCCTGGAACGCCGCGACGGGCTTCGGAACAGGGTTGGAAATAGGCAAACCGGAATTCTAGCAGGAAAATGCCTGGAAAATCAAACGCGATTTACGGATGACGTGGTGGTGCCGTACGACACCCGGCACAGGAAAATGGGTGGGGACGCCGTGGCGTCAATCGAGACCGTGCTGGGCAAACGAAAACGTCTCCTGCGTGCCGATGATCAGGTGGTCCACGAGCTGCACTTCCACGAGCGCGAGGGTTTCGCGCAGCACCCGCGTGAGGCGCCGGTCGCTCGCGCTCGGCTGGACCGCGCCCGACGGATGATTATGCGCGACGATCAGGCTTGCCGCATTGAGCATCAAGGCGCGTCGCACGATTTCGCGCGGGTACACCGCCATGCGCGTGAGCGAGCCGCGCGTGCTTTCCTCGGTGCGGATCAGCCGGTGCCGCACGTCGAGAAATAGGCACACGAACACTTCGTAGCCGCGCCCGCCGATCAGCAGGCGTAGATAGTCTTCGACCGCGCCGGGGGAATCGATCAACGGTTTGTCTTCCAGTTGCTCGGCAAGTGCGCGGCGGGCGAGTTCTAGCACCGCCACGAGCTTCGAGGCTTTGGCCGGCCCGATGCCGCGCAAACCTTCGAATTCCTCGCGCTGGGCGTCGAGCATGGCGCGCAGCGATCCGAAATGCGCAAGCAGCGATCTGGCAACGTCGAATACGTTGTGGCCCCGCAGCCCCGAGCCAAGCACGAGCACGACCAGTTCGAGGTCGGAGAGCGCGGACGGACCGGATTCGCGCAGGCGTTCGCGCGGCATTGCGCGGCGCTGCGCCGCAGTGTGCTCGCTGCCCGTGACCAAAGCGGTCGGGGGTGTTCGCACCGCGTCGCACGCAAAAGCGGGCGGAGCGCCGCCCGCGCCGGAAGCGGCGCCGTCGCGCCAAAGCGGCTTGTTACAGGCGATTTCGAACATAGGATCTCCTCGCGCCGGGCGGGGCGTATGACCGCCGTCCAGCAACCATGTGGCTTACAATACGGGTTTTCCGACCGCAGGAAGGCGGCCGGACCGGCCCCTTGAGGGCGCCTTCCGTGCGCACGCGTTGCGCTCGCGACCAGACGAAAATGAGTACCGCATGAGCATCATCGACATCTCCGAGGTGAAACCCGGTTCCCACGTCACCCTGAACTACCGGCTTTCGCTTGCCGACGGCACCGAGATCGTCAATACGTTTGCCGACCGCCCCGCCACGCTGCTGCTGGGCGTCGGGCAGCTTTCGCCGCCGCTGGAGAACATTCTGATCGGTCTGAAAGTGGGGCACCACTCCACCTTTCAGCTAGAACCCGGCGTCGCTTTCGGCCAGCGCAACCCCGACCTGATCCAGCGTATCTCGCTCAAGACGTTGCGCGACAATGCGGTGATCGGCGAGTCGTTCAACCCCGGCGACCTCATCGAGTTCAACGCCCCCGACGGCGGCCGCTACGCCGGCGTGCTCAAGGAGGTGAACGACAGCTCAGCGCTGTTCGATTTCAACCACCCGCTCGCAGGCCAGGCGGTTGCGTTCGAAGTGCAAATCATCGGAATCCTTTAAAGCCCATGACCACGGACACGTCCCAACTCTCCGATGCAGAAATCCTGCTCGCCCAGCCGCGCGGGTTTTGCGCCGGTGTCGACCGCGCCATCGAGATCGTCGAGCGGGCCATTCAACTGCATGGCGCGCCCATTTACGTGCGCCACGAGATCGTCCATAACGCCTACGTGGTTGAAGACCTGCGCAAGAAAGGCGCGATCTTCATCGAGCAGCTCGACGAAGTGCCGGCCGGCAACACCGTCATCTTCAGCGCCCACGGCGTGTCCAAGGCCGTGCGCGCCGACGCCGAGGCGCGCGGCCTGCGCGTCTACGACGCGACTTGCCCGCTTGTGACCAAGGTGCACGTCGAAGTGGCGAAGATGCGCGACGAAGGCCTCGACATCGTGATGATCGGCCACAAGGGACATCCGGAAGTTGAAGGCACGATGGGCCAGGTGCGCGAGGGCATGTATCTGGTCGAGGATATCTCCGACGTGGCCGCGCTCACCCTGCGCGACCCGCAGCGCGTGGCGTTCGTCACGCAGACCACACTCTCAGTGGACGATGCGGCCGATATCATCGCCGCGCTCAAGCAACGTTTCCCCGATATTCGCGAGCCCAAGAAGCAGGACATCTGCTACGCCACGCAGAACCGTCAGGACGCGGTCAAGTTCATGGCGCCGCAGTGCGACGTCGTGATCGTGGTGGGCAGCCCGAACAGCTCCAATTCGAACCGTCTGCGCGAAGTGGCCGAAAAGCGCGGCATTCCCGCCTATATGGTGGATGCGCCGGACCAGATCGATCCGCGCTGGCTCGAGGGCAAGCGCCGCATCGGCCTGACAGCGGGCGCGTCGGCGCCCGAGGCGCTCGCGCAGCAAATCATCGAGCGTTTGCGTGAACTGGGCGTGCGCAATGTGCGCGCGCTCGAGGGTATCGAAGAAAGCATTGCATTTCCGCTGCCAAGAGGGCTTGGGCAGTCGGCCTGATACCGGACCTTGTCTCCGGTTCCAGAAGAAAGCGCACTGATGGTGCGCTTTTTTTATGGCCGCGAAATGATTAAATAGGGATGCATCTCGCGAAGTGTGAGGTAAACCTCGTTGTTTCGGCCTGGCCGTATTAGTGTTTTCGCTAAAGGGCCGGGCCGAATTTCATGGTGTGACCCCTGTTTTCGGGTAGTTTGGCCTCTCACAATTCTCTGCGCACCGATTCGATGCGAAATCTCAATAACTACTTAAATCCAGACGACGATTAAGGCAATGCCCACCTGGTAAGGCGTCGCGCCAGGCTGAAACAACACTTGATGCACGCGGGGCAGGTTTTTGGTGCAACTGATGCACTGAAATATGGCGCAACCATGGGTGCAACCTATGTCACCTTCCTATTTCAAAAAGAGGTTGCAATGCAGGAAAACCCTGTCGGTTCAACAATATTGCCTGCCGCATAATTGGCGTTACAATGCGCGCGTTCTGGGGGCCGAATGTCCTTGTGAGGCCCTCCAGGCAAGCATTTCGGAAGGCGCAGGAGACCTGATTAATGGAAGTCGAGTTTGCTTTTGCCGCGCCTTCGGCGGCTGCGGTTGCAACGCACCAGACGTGGTTCGTCCGCAGTGTCGAAGCGGGCACGAGCGCAATATCGATCCTTGCGCCGAAGCAGGGGGTCATGACGTACAACGCACGCAAGGCTGGCCGCAAGGTCCGCAGCGCAGGCGTTGCTGCGAATGTGACAGGCAGTTGTTGAACCCGACGGCACCGAACCATCCGACGGTGCCGTTTTTGCATCCGCTTCCGGCGAGCCTGCCGCTGCAACACAGCAGCAAAGCGAACTGGGTGTGGCCAACCTTTACCGGTCTTTTACTTCAGTACCCGAGAGTGTCGTTGCGGTTCCGTAAAACATCGCCCACCGGCCGATGACGAGCGCGAATCCGGTCGCACGGGCAAAGGAGCATTAAATGGATATTTTCATCCAGCAGATCCTGAACGGGCTGGTGCTTGGCAGCATCTACGCCATCATCGCGCTGGGCTATACGATGGTGTACGGGATTCTGGGCATCATCAATTTCGCGCATGGCGACGTGCTCATGGTCGGCGCGATGGTTGCGCTTTCCGCGATCAACGTGCTGCATAACCACTTCCCGGGCCTCGGGAATATCCCCACACTGTGCATTGCGCTCGTGGTTGCCGCGATTGTTTGCGCTTTGGTCGGGTACACGATCGAAAAAATCGCTTACCGGCCGCTGCGGCGCGCACCGCGTCTCGCCCCGCTGATCACCGCCATTGGCGTGTCGATCCTGCTGGAAACGCTCGCGATGATGATCTGGTCGCGCAACCCGTTGGCCTTCCCGCAACTGATCTCGACCGACCCGATCAACGTGATCAAGGCGACCGACACGGGCGTCGGCGCGGTGATCTCGCCGACCGAAATCGTCATCATCGCCGTCGCGTTCATCGTGATGGCGGGTCTGCTGCTCCTCGTGCACAAGACCAAGCTCGGCCGCGCGATGCGTGCGATCGCCGAAAATCCGAACAACGCGAGCCTGATGGGCGTGAACCCGAACTTCGTGATCTCGGCCACCTTCATGATCGGCTCGGCGCTGGCTGCGCTGGCCGGCGTGATGATCGCCTCCGAATACGGCAATGCGCACTTCTACATGGGCTTCATCCCCGGCATGAAGGCGTTCACCGCGGCGGTGCTCGGCGGTATCGGCAACCTTGGGGGCGCGATGGTCGGCGGCGTGGTGCTCGGGCTCATCGAGCAGCTCGGCGCGGGCTACATCGGCGGCCTGACGGGAGGGGTGTTCGGCAGTAACTATCAGGACGTGTTTGCATTCATCGTGCTGATCGTCGTGCTCGTGTTCCGTCCGTCGGGGCTGCTGGGCGAACGTGTCGCGGACCGCGCATAACAGGGGGTAGCACAACATGACTTCCATTCAACCGATCGAGCCGTCGACGACGCTCATCCCCGAAAAGAACACGGCGAAAACGCTCACGGTGGGCATCGTGACCGCCATCGTCGTGGCCTCGCTTCCGTTCGTAGTGGGCGCCGCGGGCGGCAACTACTGGGTGCGCGTGCTGGACTTCGCGATGCTCTATGTGATGCTCGCGCTAGGCCTGAACGTGGTGGTGGGCTTCGCCGGCCTGCTGGACTTGGGCTACATCGCGTTCTACGCAGTGGGCGCCTACGTTGCCGCGCTGCTGACCTCGCCGCACCTCACGAACCAGTTCGAGTGGATCGCGCACATGCTGCCGAACGGCATGCATACGCCGTACTGGATCGTCGTGCCAATCGCGATGGGGGTTGCGGCGCTTGCGGGCGTCCTGCTCGGCGCGCCGACGCTGCGTCTGCGTGGCGACTATCTCGCGATCGTGACCCTCGGCTTCGGGGAAATCGTTCGTATCTTCATGAACAACCTCGACCGTCCGGTGAACATCACTAACGGGCCGCAGGGCATTACGGGCGTGGCACCGCTGCACGTCGCAGGCATGGATCTTTCGCAGCCGCATACGGTCTTTGGCTTCACGTTCACGTCGGTGTACTGCTACTACTACGTGTTCGTGATCTGCGCGCTGTTCGTGATCTGGGTGTGTACGCGTCTGCAACACTCGCGCATCGGCCGCGCATGGGCCGCGATTCGCGAAGACGAAATCGCCGCCAAGGCTATGGGCATCAACACCCGTAACGTGAAGCTGCTCGCGTTCGCGATGGGTGCGTCGTTCGGTGGTCTCTCGGGCGCGATGTTTGGCGCGTTCCAGGGCTTCGTCTCGCCGGAATCGTTTACGTTCTGGGAGTCGGTCGTGGTGCTCGCCTGCGTGGTGCTCGGCGGCATGGGCCACATTCCGGGCGTGATTCTGGGCGCGGTCCTGCTGTCGATCTTCCCCGAGTTCCTGCGCTCGACCATGGGCCCGTTGCAGCACATGCTGTTCGGCCATCAGATCGTCGATACCGAAGTCATTCGTCAGCTGCTCTACGGCCTAGCGATGGTCGTCATCATGCTCTACCGCTCGGAAGGCTTGTGGCCTGCCGCGAAGCATGAAGACAAGATTGCGAAGATCGCGAAGCGCACCAGCAAGAAGCCGGTGCGCGCCTAAACGACAGGACGGGAGAACTGAATATGAGCGACAAACCAATCCGCCTGTCGGTGAAGGGCGTGAACAAACGCTTCGGCGGCCTGCAGGCACTCTCCGACGTGGGCCTGCAAATCGAGTCGGGCACCATCTACGGCCTGATCGGCCCGAACGGCGCGGGCAAGACCACGTTCTTCAACGTGATCACGGGCCTCTACACGCCGGACTCGGGAGAATTCCGGCTCGACGGCGACACCTACACGCCGACCGCTGTGTATCAGGTGGCGAAGGCCGGCATCGCGCGCACGTTCCAGAACATCCGCCTGTTCGGCGGCATGACCGCACTGGAAAACGTGATGGTGGGGCGTCACGTGCGCACGAAGCACGGCCTGCTGGGCGCGGTGTTCCAGACGCCGGCCGAGCGCAAGGAAGAACGCGAGATCAAGGAACGTGCGCTGGAACTGCTCGAATACGTGGGCATTGCGCAGTACGCCGACTACACCTCGCGCAATCTCTCGTACGGCCACCAGCGCCGCCTGGAAATTGCGCGCGCGCTCGCGACCGATCCGAAGCTGCTCGCGCTCGACGAGCCGGCTGCCGGCATGAACGCGACCGAGAAGGTCGAACTCACGCGCCTGCTCGACAAGATCCGCGCCGATGGCAAGACCATCCTGCTGATCGAGCACGACGTGAAACTGGTGATGGGCCTGTGCAACCGCATGACAGTGCTCGACTATGGGAAGGTGATTGCCGAGGGCCTGCCGCACGACGTGCAGAAGAACCCGAAGGTGATCGAGGCATATCTGGGCGCAGGAGTTCACTGATGGCTACACCGGTTCTGAAAATCAAGGGCCTGCAGGTCAATTACGGCGGCATTCAGGCGGTCAAGGGCGTGGACATGGAGGTCCAGCAGGGCGAGCTCGTCACGCTGATCGGCGCGAACGGCGCCGGCAAGACCACCACCATGAAGGCGATCACGGGCCTGAAACCGTACTCGGCGGGCGACATCGAATACATGGGCCAGTCGATCAAGGGCGTGCCGGCACACGAGCTTCTGAAGCGCGGCCTGGCGATGGTGCCGGAAGGGCGGGGCATCTTCGCGCGCATGTCGATCATCGAGAACATGCAGATGGGCGCGTACCTGCGCAACGACAAGGACGGCATCCAGAAGGACGTCGACCGCATGTTCGGCTTCTTCCCGCGCTTGAAGGAGCGCGCGTCGCAACTCGCGGGCACGCTTTCGGGCGGCGAACAGCAGATGCTGGCGATGGCGCGCGCAATCATCAGCAAGCCGAAGCTTTTGTTGCTCGACGAGCCGTCGATGGGTCTCTCGCCGATCATGGTCGAGAAGATCTTCGAAGTGGTGCGCACGATTTCGGGCGAAGGCATCACGGTACTGCTGGTGGAGCAGAACGCGCGGCTCGCGCTGCAGGCGGCGAATCGCGGCTACGTGATGGACTCGGGTCTCGTGACGATGGAAGGCGACGCGAAGCAGATGCTCGACGATCCGAAGGTGCGCGCGGCGTATCTGGGTGAATGAGTTTCAGCGGTCCACGTGGCCGCGAAAAAACGAAAGCCGCATGGACTTCGAAGTCCATGCGGCTTTTTTATGGCGTGACGATTAGAGCGCCGGTTGTTACGCGTTTGTTTCCGATTCCGGCATGTCGAGCCGCTTGCCGAGGCTCACCACCGCGTCGGCGCGAAAGCCGAGCGCGTCGTAGAACGCGAGCACGTCGGGCTTGCTGCTGAGTACCTGGAGATTGAGCTTCGGACATCCCATCGAGGCCAGCGCCTGTTCCGCATGCCGCACGAGGCGCGTGCCGATGCCAAGGCGCCGTGCATCGTGCGCCACGGCGAGCGAATAGAGCCAGCCGCGATGGCCGTCGTAACCCGCCATCACCGTGCCGATGACCGCGCTGCCTTCGCCATCCTCGTCGCGCACGGCTACGAAGAATAGTTCGGGCTGCGTACCAAGCTTGTTCGCGATCGACAGGCGCGGATCGCGATGCGGCCGGCTCGCGTCCCTGTACTCGGGGAACGCGTCCAGCCACAACGCGAGCACGGCTTCGGTATCGGCCACGGCGAAGGTGCGGATCGAAATGGACACGGGGCGCTTTTTTTGCGTGCTGGTCGTGTACTTACAGCGAATCGAGCACCGTGCGCAGCATCGCCATCATCTGGTCGATCTCTTCGTTCGTCACGTTGAGAGCGGGCATGAAGCGCAGCAGGTTCGGGCGCGCCGCATTGAGTAGCAGACCGTCCGGTTGCATGAGGCGCGCCTTCTCGACGATTTCCGGACCGATGTCCTTGCCGAGCAGCAGTGCGCGCAGCAGACCTTCGCCGCGCTCGCCCTCGAAGCCGCGCTCCGCGGACAGTTCGAGCAGCTTCTCGCGCAGATACTGACCGCGCGCACGCACGCCCTCGAGAAAGCCCGGCGCAACCAGTTGCGAGATCACCGAATAGCCCACGGCCGTCATCAGCGGGTTGCCGTTGTACGTGCCGCCCTGGTCGCCGGCTTCGAACACGGTGATTTCCTGCTTCGCGAGCAGCGCCGCGAGCGGCACGCCGCCGCCGATGCCCTTACCGAGCGTCATGATGTCCGGCTCGACGCCCGAGAGCTCGTAGGCGAAGAGGGTGCCCGCACGGCCGCAGCCGCTCTGTACTTCATCGACGATCAGCAGAATGCCGTGCTTCTTCGTGAGCGCGCGCAATTCCTGCATGAATTCGCGCGTGGCGGGAATCACGCCGCCTTCGCCCTGGATCGGCTCGAGCATCACAGCGACGGTCTTGCCCGTGATGAGCTTTTCGACCGAGGCGATGTCGTTCAAGTCGGCCTTCGGGAAGCCCGGCACTTGCGGCGCGTAGATTGTGTCCCAGCCCGGCTTGCCGCTTGCCGACATGGTCGCGAGCGTGCGGCCGTGGAAGCTGTGGTCGAACGTGATGATCTCGTAGGCGCCGTCGCGGTACTTCTTGCCCCACTTGCGCGCGAGCTTGATCGCGCCTTCGTTGGCTTCCGCGCCGCTGTTGGCGAAGAACACCTTGTCGAAGCAGCTGTGCTCCGTGAGGAGGCCCGCGAGCTTCGCCATCGGCTCGTTATAGAACGCCGGCGACGGGTTGATGAGCACGCGCGCCTGCTTTTCCACGGCCTCGATCATGCCTTCGTTGCAGTGTCCGAGGCTGTTCACGGCCCAGCCCTGGATGAAGTCCAGATATCGCTTGCCTTCGTTGTCGTACAGCCACGACCCCTTGCCATGCGTGAAAACGATTTCGGGCCGGTTGGTGATGTACATCAGCGACTCGATCGGGTACTCGGAAAAATTCATGGCAACGGGCTCCACGCTGGGACTGCAATGAGGGTTGGAAAGAAGCTGTCAAAACCGGCAGACAAACAAAAAGCCACGGACTGGCCGTGGCTTTCGTGATTCGAACTACCTGTGCGTTGCGGGTTCAATCCGTGTGCAACGCGCGTCCTCGAACTGACTAAGCCAGACCCTGGGGAAGGGGCGAGCGGCGACGTCGAAGGGCGGACAGGATGGAGTTCATGGGCGCAAGAATACGACAAGGGCGGCGGCGCTGTAAACCGTCAATGTGGCGAATGGCTTTGAATAACTCCGGCCGGCCGAAGAAATTTTTGTGACGGCCGGCCAGCCCATTCGCCCGGGGACGCTGCTCAGACGGGGTTCGCGAGGTCCGCGGCGCTCGTGAACGAGTCCGCAAAGAACTCGTCTTCGGGCAGGCCGTGATGTTGCGAGAAGTCGCGCTGCGCCGACTCCACCATTACCGGCGCGCCGCATGCGTAGACCTGGTAGCCGGAGAGGTCGGGCAGGTCCTCGATCACAGCGCGGTGCACGAAGCCCGTGCGGCCGGTCCAGTTGTCGTCGGCAGAGGGCTCGGAGAGCACCGGCACGAAGCGGAAGTTCGGGATGTCCTTCGCCCATTGCTCGGCGAGGTCCAGCAGGTACAGGTCCTTCTTCTGGCGCGCGCCCCAATAGAGTGTCATCGGGCGGTCCAGGTTCTGGTGGACCGCATGCTCGACGATCGCCTTGAGCGGCGCGAAGCCCGTACCCGAAGCGAGCAGCACGATGGGTTTGTCCGAGTCCTCGCGCAGGAAGAAGGTGCCGAGCGGCGCCTCGAAGCGCAGGATGTCGCGCTCTTTCATTTGCGTGAACACGTGGTCGGTGAACTTGCCGCCCGGCATGTGGCGGATGTGCAGCTCGAGCGGGCCTTCCGCATGCGGCGCGGTGGCCATCGAGTAACTGCGGCGCGTGCCGTCCTTGAGAATGAATTCGAGGTACTGGCCGGCGAGATACTGCAGGCGCTCGTTGGCGGGCAATTGGAGCTTCAGGACGATGACGTCGTCGGCCTTGCGCTCGATTGCGGCGATGCGCGTGGGCAGCTTGCGCACCTGCATGTCGCCCACGCCCGCTACTTCGCGGACGTCGATTTCGAGGTCGGTTTGCGCCGTCGCACAGCAGAAGAGGGCCATGCCGCGCGTCTTCTCGTCGTTCGAGAGCGCCGAAGCGGCGTGTGCGCGCTGCTCGACCTCGCCGCTGCAGACCGTGCCCTTGCACGAACCGCACGCACCGTTCTTGCAGCCGTACGGCAGGCCGATGCCCTGGCGCAACGCCGCGTTGAGGATGGGTTCGTCGGGTTCGACCTGGAACTGCCGGCCACTTTGCTTGAGCGTTACGTTGAAGACCATATTCGAGAAAGCGTGAGTCTGAAATCCGAGGGATTGAGCCGGGTTTGCCTCGTTTGGCCGATGCCCGGTACTGCTTGGGCCGTCGCCGGCGGCTAAAATGGGTCCACTATGTTTGCTACACGAACCTTGCGCCGCGCGCGCATCCTGATTGTCGGTTGCGGCGATGTTGGCCTGCGTTGCGTCGCCCAGTTGCAGGCGCGGCGCGGCCGACCGCGCATCTTCGCGCTCACACGCCGCCCGGAGCAGGCCGGGACGCTGCGCGCCGCGGGCGCGGTGCCGGTTGCCGGCGACCTCGACGTGCGCGCGCGTCTTGCGCGCCTCGCCGGGCTCGCGAGCATCGTGCTGCACCTCGCGCCGCCCGCCAGGGACTGCGACGACGACCTGCGCACCCGCAGGCTGATTGCGGCGCTCAAGGCGCGTCGGCGCTCCGTGGCGCGATCGGCTCAAAGCGGGGCGTCGGGCCGCCTGGCCGCAGGCGCGCGCGCCTATGCGCCAAGGCCCGCATTACAGGCGGCATCGACGCATACATCGCGTCCGAAAGCATCCGCCATTGTACCCGAGCGTACCCGCCTCGCCGCCCGCGCCCACCTGGCTGATCCGGCTCATCCCACGCTTATCTACGCGAGCACCACGGGCGTCTATGGAGACTGCGGCGGCGCGCGCATCGACGAAACCCGCCCGGTGCGGCCCGCCAACGCTCGCGCGATAAGGCGCGTGGCGGCCGAGCGGCAATTGCGGCGCGCGACGGCGCGCGGTGCGCTCAAGGCGAGCATCGCGCGGATTCCCGGCATCTACGCCGCGAACCGGCTGCCGCTCGCGCGGCTGGAAAAGGGCACGCCGGCACTGGTCGAACCGGACGACGTCTACACGAGCCACATTCACGCCGACGACCTCGCCACCATTCTGCTGAGGCTGACCACGCACGGGCGCCCGGCGCGAGTCATTCACGCCAGCGACGACAGCGCGTTGAAGATGGGTGCCTATTTCGACCGCGTGGCGGACGCGTTTGGTCTCGCGCGCCCCCCGCGCATCGAGCGCGCGCAGGCCGAGCGGGAACTCGATCCGACGCTGCTTTCGTTCATGCGGGAATCGCGCAGGCTCGCGAACACGCGGCTCAAGCGCGAACTGTGCGTGCGCCTGCGCTATCCCGATGTGGATGCCTTTTTGCGCACGCTGCCGCCGCACCCGTGATCCCGGGCCGGCGGCATGGCGCAAGCGTGCCGTTCACGTGATTGCCGGCAGCGCTTCGAGCAAGAGGAAGCAGAACAGGGCTCCGATGAGCGCCCCGATCAGATTGGGATGGTATTGATGCCGGAAATGCATCGACGCCAGCAAGCCGCCGATCAGAATCGCCCCCAGCGCCATGAATGCCATCAACACGAATGAGATTTCGAATGTCCCGTTGATGATCATGATGCCCCTCCTTGCAACTTGTAATCGTTGTTTAGTCGAGTATAGGGCGGAAGATCGGGAAGGGCATGCTGCGGCGCGGCGCAACTAGGGGCAATTGGGCGCATGTGGGTGTGCGAGCGCACACAGGACCGGCCATGCGCCGCGCTCGCCGTGGTTTACCCCGTGTTGCGCAGCGCGTCGAGCGCGGCCGCGTCGAGCCATTTCCATGCGCCCGGCGCGAGGTCCGCGGGCAGCGCGAAGCCACCGATGCGCTCGCGATGCAGCGCCTCCACGCGGTTGCCCACGGCGGCCACCATGCGCTTGACCTGGTGGTACTTGCCTTCGAGCACGCTCAGTTCGAGCTCGCGCTCGCCACGCGCATGCGCGGCCACGGCGGCGCTAGGTTCGCGCTCGCCGTGCAGCAGGACGCCTTCGCGCAGCGAGCGCAGTTGCGCTTCGTCGAGCGCATGGCGCGTGGTGGCCAGGTAGACCTTGGGGACCTTGCGCTTGGGCGAGGTGAAGGCGTGCACGAACTGGCCGTCGTCGGAGAGCAGCAGCAGGCCGGTCGTGTCCTGATCGAGACGGCCTACGCATTGCACATTGCGCGCGGCGAACTGCGGCGGCAGCAGATGAAACACGCTCAGATGATGCTGCGGATCGCGCGAGCACTCGTAGCCCGCGGGTTTGTTCAGCGCGAGATAGGCGTGCGCATGAAACGGCCACGGTGTCCCGTCGACGCTGAACACGAGGCCGTCGGTATCGAAGGTGGCGAGCGGATCCGCGCAGGGTGCGCCAGCGACGGCTACCCGCGCTTCGAGAATCAGGCCGCGGCACTGGCGGCGCGTGCCGAAGCCTTGAGAGAAGAGAATGCTTTCGAGATTCATGGCGGGACGCCGACGGCTATAACCGCAGCATTTTAGCGAACGCCGGCGTGCCGCCTATGTGTACGCTCGGAGCGAACGCGTTTTTCGAGGCCGGCGACCGCGATGTCTGATGAGGGGGCGTGCCCCTATATGCGTTCGGATTGTGGTACTTCACAGCGCGTCTGGTGAGGATGGCGTAACGTAATGCGACTCACCGGCCGCCGCGTGCATCGCGCGCAGTGCCTGGCCGCTATCCAAGGCAAGGAGAACAGCATGGCGAAGACGATCGCGGACTTTCTGGCCAAGACACTCGAAGCGGTGGGCGTCGAGCGTATCTGGGGTGTGACGGGAGACAGTCTGAATGGACTTTCCTCGAGTCTGCGCAAGCTCGGCACGATCCGCTGGATGCACACGCGGCACGAGGAAGTCGCCGCTTTCGCAGCCGGTGCCGAAGCCGCCGCGACGGGCCGGCTCGCCGTATGCGCCGGTAGCTGCGGCCCCGGCAATTTGCATCTCATCAATGGCCTGTACGACTGCCATCGCAATCACGTACCGGTGCTGGCCATCGCCGCGCACATTCCGTCGACGGAGATCGGCCTCGGCTACTTTCAGGAAACTCACCCAACCGAGATCTTTCGCGAGTGCGCCCATTACGTGGAACTCGTGACCAATGCAGAGCAGTTTCCGCGCGTCCTCGCCACGGCGCTGCGCACTGCCATCGACCAGAAGGGCGTCGCCGTGATCGTCTTGCCAGGCGACGTGGCGCTGCTCGACGGGCCGGAGGAAGATCCCGTCTGGGCGCAGCACGCGCGGCCCGCGACGCTGCCGGCTTCGGCGGACATCGACCGGCTGGCGGACCTGCTCAACCGCTCGGAGGCCGTCACGCTGCTGTGCGGCAGCGGCTGCAAGGGCGCGCATGACGAAGTGGTGGCGCTCGCCGACGCTCTTGGCGCACCGACCGTGCACGCGCTGCGGGGCAAGCAATATGTCGAATGGGATAACCCATACGACGTGGGCATGACGGGGCTGATCGGCTTCAGCTCCGGCTATCACGCCATGATGTCGTGCGACACGCTCGTGATGCTCGGCACTGATTTTCCTTACCGCAACTTCTATCCGGAACACGCGAACATCGTGCAGATTGACCGCAATGCGGCGGCACTGGGCAAGCGCGCGCCGCTCACGCTCGGGCTGATCGGCGACGTGCGCGAGACCTTGCGCGCGCTCACGCCGCGACTCACACGCAAAACCGAGCGCCAGTTCATCAAACGCGCGCGCGAGCACTACGCGAATGCGCGCAAGGGACTGGACGACCTTGCGCGCCCGGCGGCCGCGGGCAAACCGCTGCATCCGCAGTATGTGACCTCGCGTATTGACGCGCTTGCGGCCGATGACGCCATTTTCGCGGTCGACGTAGGCACGCCCACGCTCTGGGCCGCGCGCTACCTGACGATGAATGGGCGCCGCCGCCTGCACGGCTCGTTCAACCACGGTTCGATGGCGAACGCGATGCCGCAGGCGCTTGGTGCTCAGGCCGCGCATGTTGGGCGTCAGGTGATTTCGCTTTCCGGCGATGGCGGCCTTTCGATGCTGCTCGGTGACATTCTCACGGCGCGCCAGCTCGATCTGCCGATCAAGATAGTCGTCCTGAACAATGGGTCGCTGGGTTTTGTTGCGATGGAGATGAAGGCGGGCGGCTACGTCGAGACCGGCACCGATCTCGTGGCGACCAATTTCGCCGATATCGCGAAAGGCGCGGGGCTCTTCAGCGTGCGCGTGGAGACGTCGGAAGCGCTCGATGATGCGTTGCGCGAAGCGTTCGCTCATGACGGCCCGGCGCTCGTTGATGTGGTGACGACCAAGCACGAACTGGCCATGCCGCCGAAACTCCAGTGGGCGCAGGCGAAGGGGTTCAGCCTTTATATGCTGCGCGCGGTGTTGAGCGGGCGAGGCGACGAAGTGGTTGAACTCGCGCAGACGAATTTGCGTTGACCGTGCGCGCTGTTAGTGCCGATTGGCGGATCCGGCACGCTAGATGCAAAAAACCCGCGAAGCTTTGCGCTGTCGCGGGTTTCCGTACTGCACCGGAACTTGCCGGAATATTCTTTGGTGCCTCGGGCCGGAATCGAACCGGCACTCCTTTCGGAACCGGATTTTGAGTCCGGCGCGTCTACCAATTTCACCACCGAGGCAGTTTCGCCGTCTGCCTTTGTAACAGACGCTCGAAGTAGCCGGATATTATGGCGCAAATTCCGGGATGCGGCAACTACCGGTGCCAACGGACACCTGCGAACAACGGCAGCCGCGCTCAGACCGTGCGAGAAAAGCGCTCCATCTTTTGGGCCCCGAGGTAGCTGTCGAACACCATCGCAATATTGCGCACGAACATGCGCCCGGCGGGCAGCACTTTGATGCGGTCGGAACGGCACGTCACGAGCCCGTCGGCTTCGAAGGCGCGCAGGCGCTCCAGCTCTGGCGCGAATTCGGCCGGGAAGCGCACGCCATAGGCGGCTTCGAACTCATCGAAGCGCAGCTCCAGATTGCACATCAGCTCAGTGATGATATCGCGGCGCAGACGGTCGTCAGCCGTGAGGCGCACGCCGCGCGTCACGGCGAGTTGCCCGGCGTCGATGGCGGCGCCGTAGCTCGCCAGGTCCTTGGCGTTCTGCGCGTAGACATCGCCGACCTTGCCGATCGACGAGGCGCCGAAGCCGATCAGGTCACACTCGGCACGCGTGCTGTACCCCTGGAAGTTGCGATGCAACGTGCGCTGCGCCTGGGCGCGCGCAAGCTCGTCGGTGGGCAGCGCGAAGTGATCCATGCCGATATAGACGTAGCCGGCCTCGGTGAGCTGCTCGACCACGAGCTGCAGCAGCGCGAGCCGCGTGGCTGGCGAGGGCAGCGTGGCGGGGTCCATCTGCCGCTGCATCTTGAAGAGCTGCGGCATGTGCGCGTAGCCGAATACCGAAATGCGCTCGGGCGCGAGCAGCAGCATCGTGTAGAGCGTGCGCTTGAAGCTGCTGACGCTCTGGTGCGGCAGACCGTAAATCAGATCGACGCTGATCGACTCGAAGCCGTTCGCACGCGCCGTGCTCATGACGTCGACCGTGAGTTCGAGCGGCTGGACGCGGTTGATCGCGCGCTGCACGACGGGATCGAAGTCCTGCACGCCGAGGCTCAGCCGGTTAAAGCCGAGCGTGCGCAGATGTGCGATGGTTTCCGCCGATGCCTCGCGCGGATCGATCTCGATCGAGTATTCGCCTTCGCTGTCGGGACGCAGCGCGAAGTGCTCGCGCGTGGCGGCCATCAGCGTGCTCATTTCCTCCAGCGAGAGAAAAGTGGGCGTGCCGCCGCCCCAATGCAGCTGCGAGACGGGCCGCTTTGTATCGAAAAGCGCCGCCTGCAGTTCGATTTCGCGCACGAGTTGTTGCACGTACGGTTTCGAGCGCTTGCGGTTTTTTGTCGCGACCTTGTTGCAACCGCAATAAAAGCAGACGGTGTCGCAGAAGGGGATGTGGAAGTACAGCGAGAGGTCGGTTTCCGCTGCGCCGGGGTCGGATGCTGCGCGCCGGTAGTGATCGAGGTCGAAATCTTCGCGGAACTGCAGCGCGGTGGGGTAAGACGTATAGCGGGGGCCGTTCGTGCCGTATTTGGCAAGCAGATCGGGGCGAAAGAGTAAGTCGGTGTCGCTCATGCGGGCTCTCAGGTGGGCGGCGCGGCACCCGCGATGCGCTAGATGGCATCCGGAGCGGGGCGTCTACAGCGCCTGACTAACTGAGTGTAAGAGTCGATTGGCCGAGTTGTTTGTGTAAAAAGGTCGCAGCGTGCGATGGCACAATGCGAACAGTCTTTTGCCGTGCCCGCATTTGGGCCGGTCTGGCGATGGTTTTTTTGAATCCGTAACAGTTTTGCTTCAGGAAGTCGTTGTGAGTGCAGGTTTCCTTCTTTCCGCGTCTGACCATGCATGCCGCCCCGGTTGCGGTGCGTGCTGTACCGCGCCGTCCATTTCCAGTCCGATTCCCGGAATGCCGCATGGCAAGCCCGCGGGCGTGCGCTGTGTGCAGCTCGACGAGGACTTGCAGTGCAAAATATTCGGTTCGCCGCTGCGCCCCGCGTGCTGCTCGGGTCTCCAGCCGCAGGCCGAAATGTGCGGCGAGTCGCGAGAGCAGGCACTCGTCTGGATCGAGCGCCTCGAAGCCGCCACCAGACCGTAGGCGCGCGCTGGAACCCGCTGTAACCCGATCCCGCTGTTGTTCCGCCGTTGTTCCGAAGTTGATCATTAAGGAGGTTTCGCATGATCCGACGCGCGCCGCGCGCCTTTTCCCCTTCGCGCAACCCGGGCAAGCCTCGCGCCACCCGAAGGGCTTTCGTG
Source organism: Paraburkholderia caffeinitolerans (assembly GCF_902859945.1). GTDB lineage: Bacteria > Pseudomonadota > Gammaproteobacteria > Burkholderiales > Burkholderiaceae > Paraburkholderia > Paraburkholderia caffeinitolerans. The sequence continues at coordinate 89,377 of NZ_CADIKL010000009.1, forward strand.
CTCTCCGCCTGTGCGGCGGCCTGCGCGGCCATGTCGCTGGGCGCTTGCGCGTCCGGCATCTTTCCTTTTATCCCCGATCACTACACCTTTTCGCGGCAGCAGGTGCAGGACGCGGTGCAGCGCAAGTTCCCGTATCACCGCTCGGTGCAGCAGCTTTTCGACGTCACGCTCACGAACCCGGTTGTCACCTTGCTGCCGGATCGCAATCGCGTGGCTGTGCGCGTCGACGCGCATCTCGAAAGTCCGCTGATGCAGGAACCGGTGAGCGGCGCGTTCACGCTTTCGAGCGAGCTCGCCTACGATGCACCGAGCCGCTCGGTCATTCTGAAATCGCCCACGGTGGACAGCGTCGATATGGCGGGCAGCGCCGCCGTCTACGCACAGCAGGTGAACGCCGTTGCCGCGATGGCTGCTACCCAGTTGCTGGCCAACTATCCCATTTACACGTTCAAGCCGGATCAGCTTCAGTTTGCCGGGGTGAATTACGAACCCGGTACAATCACCATCCTTACAAACGGCATACGTGTGCAGATCGTCGAGAAATAAGCGACGGGAAGCTCGCCGCGTGCGGCCGTCGGCGGGCCAGCACGCAAGCGACGCACGGTCCCTCCGGCGCATATTTTCCACAAGGGAGTGGGGATGGAATGGATTGTGGCGTGCAAGGCCCTGATTCTGGGCATTGTCGAGGGGCTGACGGAATTTCTGCCGGTTTCGAGCACCGGGCACCTGATCGTGGCGGGCAGCGTGCTCGGTTTCGACGGCGAGTTCGAAAAAACCTTCGACGTAGTGATCCAGTTGGGCGCCATCCTTGCCGTGTGCTGGGAGTTCCGCCGCAAGATCGGCACCGTGGTCGCGGGGCTGCCTACGCGGCCCGAGGCGCGGCGCTTTGCGCTCAACATCGTCATTGCGACGATTCCTGCCGTGGTGCTGGGACTGCTGTTTGAGAAGGCGATCAAGTCGGTGTTGTTCTCGCCGGTTCCGGTTGCGTTCGCGCTTGTCGCAGGTGGCCTGATCATCTTGTGGGTGGAAGGGCGCCGGCGCGCTGGCCCGGGCACGGAGGCCGACAAGGCGCCGCCGCCCGCACGCGTAAATTCGCTCGACGACATCTCGCTGCTCGACGCCTTCAAGGTGGGCCTGGCGCAATGCTGCGCGCTGATTCCCGGCATGTCGCGCTCGGGCTCGACCATCATCGGCGCGATGCTGTTCGGTGTCGAGCGGCGCGTCGCCACCGAGTTTTCGTTTTTTCTCGCGATTCCGATCATCTTCGGCGCGACGGTCTATGAAATGCACAAAACGTGGCAGACGCTCTCGGTCGATTGGCTCGGGCTGTTCGGCGTGGGCTTCATCGCTGCGTTCGTCAGCGCGTTCGCTTGCGTGCGCTGGCTGCTGCGCTATATCGCCTCGCACGATTTCACGGCATTCGCGTGGTATCGCATCGCGTTCGGCCTCGTGATCCTGCTGTTCGGCTTTGGCGACTGGCTCGACTTTCAGTGATGGGCCACGAATCGACGTCGCAACTGAAGGCGTCGGAATGCAAAACGGGCGCCGCGGCGCCCGTTTGTCTTTGCTGGTGACGCGTGTTAGCCCGCGCGGCGCTTGAACACCAGATCCCACACGCCGTGCCCGAGCCGCAGACCGCGGCGCTCGAACTTGGTCACCGGACGATAGGCGGGGCGTGGCGCGTAGTCTGCGGCCGTGTTCTCGAGCGTGGGCTCGGCGCCGAGCACCTCGAGCATTTGTTCCGCGTAGTTCTGCCAATCGGTGGCGCAGTGCAGGTAGGCGCCCGGCTTCATGCGCGAGACGAGCAACTGGACGAACTTCGGCTGGATCAGCCGGCGCTTGTGGTGGCGAGCCTTGTGCCACGGGTCGGGAAAGAAGATGTGCACGCCGTCGAGGCTCGCGGGTGCGATCATCTGCTCGAGCACTTCGACTGCGTCGTGCTGAATGATGCGGATGTTCGTGAGGTTCTGCTCGCTGATCAGCTTGAGCAGCGCGCCCACGCCAGGCTCATGGACCTCGACGCCGAGAAAGTCGTCTTCGGGGCGCAGCGCGGCGATCTCCGCAGTGCTCGCGCCCATGCCGAAGCCGATTTCCAGCACGCGCGGTGCGCGTCGGCCGAACACGGCGTCCCAACTGGCGTCCTGATCGGCGGCTTCGGGTGCGTGGGGCGCATAAGGCAGCACGAAGCGCGGGCCGAGTTCGTCGAGCGCACGGCGCTGGCCGGTCGAGACGCGCCCGGCGCGCGTCACGAAGCTGCGGATGCGGCGGTGATGCAGGCCTTCATCGGCGCTTGCCTGCGCGGTTTCGGCCGAGGCATCGGGTGCTGCCGTTTCCTGCGCGGGGTTCGCGGCGGGGTTGTCCGCTGTAGCGGGCGGCGTGCAGTCAGTACGGGCTGCGTCGTTCGGATCGTGGTTCATCTTCGAGGATGGGAGGTGAGAGCAGCGAGCTTCGCGGCACTATCTGCTGGGCGAGCCGTGTCGCCGGATGGCGCCGTTTGGGGCTTCCATGTTGAGTCGGGAGAAAGCCCGCGCATGGATGCTGGCGCGTTGCCAGGCGCATTACCGCAGATCGAAGCCACTCGGAGCCGGAGCGGGCAAGCACGCTGCGAAGCCGCCGCGCATTATAGCAGTGCGGTTGTTCGGGACTTTCGGGGGGACTGGAGACAGCGAGGTGAATTCGTGGAGCGGGCGATGGGAATCGAACCCACGTCTCCAGCTTGGGAAGCTGGGGTAATGGCCATTATACGACGCCCGCAGAGCACGCTATTTTACGCGGAACTCACCAGGTTGCGCAATCGCGCCGCGCCCCTCGCGACGCGGCGCGGCATCAAATTCCAAACAGCGTGAGCGAGACCGCTGCACGCGTGACCACCATCAGTAGCACCTGAACCACCACGAACAGCAAAATGGGCGAGAGATCGAGCCCGCCGAAGTTCGGCAGAATGCGCCGAATGGGATTCAGGAACGGCGCCGTAAGCTGGAGCAGCACGGGCATCGCCGCCGAGTGCGGGTTCAGCCACGAGAGCAGCGCCATCAGGATCGTCAGCCAAAGGAGCAGGTTGAGCGCCCATTTCACGACCGTCAGTACCGCAACGATCAAAAGCGCGGGCAAGAACCCGAGCGGGTCGACGCCTGCGAGCCATACCATCAGCAGCACGTAAGCCACGGCGGCGATCACCGCCGCCACGACGCTAGCGAGGTCGATGCCGCGCAGGCCCGGAATCACACGGCGCAGCGGCAGTACGAGCCAGTTGGTCGCCTGCTGGATGGCATGCGTCACCGGGTTGTACGGCGGAACACGGACGAACTGCAGCCAGACGCGCAGCAGCAGGGCGGCGCCGAACAACGTGAAGATCGTGTTGAGCAGAAAGCGGGCGATATCGCCGAACATCGGTGTTGTTTCCTTCTTGTAGTGAGTAACGGTGCGTGGCGGCAGGTATCGGGCGTGTGGCCTGCCATGCGGATCAAACGGTGGATCAGACGGACACCTTGACCTCGCTGACCAGGATCGTGCCATTGCCGCCGTCGGTGTAGTTGGGAATGTCGTCGACGAGCGTCTTCTGATGCGGCTTGAACACGGTGTAAAAATCATCCAGCGTGTCGAACAGGAAATGCCCCGCCGCGACGTATGGCGGCGGCGTGCCCGGCGGCCCCGCGTTGATGCCGATGTCGATCGACCAGCCCTTGAGCTTGTCGCCGAAAAGCTGCGCCGCGAGCGGCATATGCCGCGTGGCGTAGTACTCGGTGTCGAATCGACCGTTTTCGCGGTAAGGATAAAGAATGCTGATTTTGATCATTGGGCGTTCCTGTCGATGAATCCCGATGCGCGCGCGCACTGCCGGCCTGCGCGCGCCGTTGCCACATTACCACGGCTTATGCCTTGCCAGTGATGGCGCGAAACGTCGGATGCGGAGGGGCCGCGTAGGGGATTTCGGATGAGTTTCCAGCGAATGGCTAAAGTGAGCCAAGGCGCTTGCGCAAGGTCCCACGCCGCGAACTGTTCGCTGTCGTACCGATGCAATGGGCGGGCTCCAATTAAAAAGCATTCAAGGAGCGGCGACGATGACGATGCCTGTATGCAAGTTCGCCTCCGCGCAGCACGGGGGGGCGTGACTAACAGGTCACGGGCGATCTGTCACGCATCTGCGGCTATCTCGCAACACTACGTTTGTCCGTTCGCAAACCTGCGCACAATGATTCCATGGCTCCGGTTTCGTTGTTGCTGTGTGCAATTGGGCTGTTACCTGTCGGTTGTCCGATTTGGGAGGTCACGATGAGCATCTTCGCTTACCGAAAGCATCTGCGGTTTCTCACGCCCCATCAGCGCCGCCGCTGGTGGGATCAGAAGAAGCGTCTCACGCCACGCGTGCGGATTAGCGGCGCCTATGTCCCGCCCAGCGTCACGCGCGAGTTCACCTATGTGAAGGTCGGATAGCGCCGCTCTCGTTCGTTCTCTGCTTCCCTGCAATTTGGCTTTGACGATGCCCGGTTCATGAACCGGGCATCGTCGTTTCAGGCCTGCCCGAATGGTCCACGTTGGTCAATTTGTAATGAAACATTACCTGCTCGTTTGGCAGTGGCCCCGATATTTTCGGTAAAAATGACTGGTCAGTCGGTGAGGGGCGTTTGCAGGGCGCGATACATCGCGGTTTGGGCCTTTCGTCGTCATATGTTTGTTGCATCGCCTTGATTCAACGTCTGGAAGCCCGTATTTGCGATTGCAATTTGCAACAAATGGCTACCTTTGACGGCTGTCGTTTTCGATAGAGTCCATGTGTGGGCTTTGCCCGTCATGTGGAGCGACGCCGTCGTCGGTCGCCAGGAGAAGAGAAGTGAAAAAGACCGTTTCGTTTATCGTTGCCGCTGCGCTGGGTGTGGGGTTCGTCAGCGCGGCCGAGGCGCACGTTTCGGTGGGTATCGGTATTGGCATTCCTGTTGCACCGGCGTATCCGGTCTACGCCGCGCCGGTCTATGCACCGCCGCCTGTCGTTTATGCACCGCCGCCGCCGGTGGTCTATGCCCCGCCGCCCGCGGTTATCGTGGGGGGGTATGGTGGCTACGGCTACTATGGCCGTCCGTACTATCACCATGGCTACTATCGCGGCTATCGTGGTTACCACGGTGGCTGGTACCGCCACTAAGCTCGACGGATGACGCCGGGTGGCATGACGCCACTCGCCTGAAGTTTTCCGTAACGGCGCAACGCCGGCTCATGCCGCGTTGCGCCGTTTGCATTTCAGGCGCCGCTTGTGAGGCGTGCGCGCCTTGTGCGATCAGACGCCCATGCAGAGGTACTTCAGTTCGACATATTCGTCGATGCCGTATTTCGAGCCTTCGCGCCCGAGCCCCGACTGTTTGACGCCGCCAAACGGCGCAACCTCGTTCGAAATGAGCCCGGTGTTGATGCCGACCATGCCGTACTCGAGCGCCTCGGCCACGCGCCACACGCGGCCGATGTCGCGGCTATAGAAATAGGAGGCGAGGCCGAACTCGGTGTCGTTCGCGAGACCGATGACTTCGGCTTCGTCGCGGAAGCGGAACACGGCGGCGACCGGCCCGAAGGTTTCCTCGCGCGCGATCAGCATCTCGCGCGTGACTTCGGCGAGCACGGTGGGCTCGACATAGCGGCCTTCCAGCACCTGGCCGCCGGTGACGAGCTTCGCGCCCTTCGACGTCGCGTCCCCGATGTGCTGCGTCACCTTGGCTACCGCTGCGTCGTCGATTAGCGGTCCCTGGTTGATGCCGGTCTCGAAGCCGTTGCCGACCTTGATCTTGCGCGTGGCAGCGGCGAGCTTTTCCACGAACGCGTCGTAGACTTTGTCGTGCACGTAGAAGCGATTGGTGCACACGCAAGTTTGGCCCGCGTTGCGGTATTTCGAGATCACGGCGCCTTCCACGGCGGCATCGATATCGGCGTCGTCGAACACGATGAAGGGCGCGTGGCCGCCCAACTCCAGTGCGATTTTCTTGACCGTCGGCGCGCATTGCTGCATGAGGATGCGGCCCACCGGCGTCGATCCCGTGAACGAGAGATGGCGCACGATATCGCTCTCGCAGAGCGCCTTGCCCACCTCGATCGAATTGGCCGAGTCGGCGGTGATGACGTTGAACACGCCCTTGGGCACGCCCGCGCGCTGTGCGAGTTCGGCGAGCGCGAGAGCGCACAGCGGCGTCTGCTCGGCGGGCTTCACGACGATCGTGCAACCCGCTGCGATGGCGGGCGCGACCTTGCGGGTGATCATCGCAATCGGGAAATTCCAGGGCGTGATTGATGCGCACACACCAATCGGCTGCTTGAGCACGACTAGCTTGCGGTCGCTCGCGGGGCTTGCGAGCACGTCGCCATTCACGCGCTTCGCTTCTTCGGCGAACCATTCGAGGAACGATGCGCCGTAGACCACTTCGCCGCGCGCCTCCGCGAGCGGTTTGCCTTGTTCGGCGGTCATGATTGCCGCGAGGTCGTCGGCGTGCTCAATTACGAGGTCGTACCAGCGGCGCAGTATGACGGCGCGCTCCTTGCCGGTCTTTGCGCGCCAGGCGGGCAGTGCCGCATGCGCGGCGGCAATGGCGCGGTGCGCCTCGGCCGCGCCGAAGTCGGGCACGCGGGCGATCTCCGTGTTGTCGGCGGGGTCGAGCACGGCGAAGGTTGAGGCGCCTCCGCTCCACTCACCGTCGATCCAGGCGCGTGTCTTGAAGAGTGCGGGATCCTGCAGCTGCGTCAGGCGTTCCGATGTGGACAAGCTCATCTTCGTGTCTCCTCGATGCGGGTGCGGCGTGGCCTGAAGCAGGCCGTGTCGCGGTGAGCGAGCGCGGCGTCGCGAAGGCGTCGCGGGTATGCAACGAATATGCAGCGAATATGCAGCGCCCGGGCTACGGCTCGACGTTCAGGCTGCAGGCCAGCGCCCACAAGCCTCAAGCGCGCCCGAGCCCGAGTTCTTCGTAAAGGCGGTCGACACGCACCTTCACGTCCTGAGTCATCTCGATGGCGCGGCCCCATTCGCGGTCCGTTTCGCCGGGCCACTTGTTGGTGGCGTCGAGGCCCATCTTCGATCCGAGGCCCGCAACCGGGGAAGCAAAATCGAGATAGTCGATCGGCGTATTTTCGACGAGCACGGTGTCGCGAGCGGGATCGATGCGCGTGGTGATTGCCCAGATCACCTCCTTCCAGTCGCGAATATTCACATCATCGTCGACTACGACGATGAACTTCGTATACATGAACTGTCGCAGGAAACTCCACACGCCGAACATGACGCGTTTTGCGTGCCCGGGGTAACTCTTCTTCATCTGCACGATGGCCATGCGGTAGCTGCAGCCCTCGGGCGGCAGATAGAAGTCGGTGATTTCCGGGAATTGCTTCTGCAAGAGCGGCACGAACACTTCGTTCAGTGCGACGCCGAGCACCGCCGGCTCGTCGGGCGGCTTGCCTGTATACGTAGAGTGATAGATGGCGTCGCGCCGCATGGTGATGCGCTCGACCGTGAAGACGGGGAACCACTCCTGCTCGTTGTAGTAACCGGTGTGGTCGCCGTAGGGACCCTCTAGCGCGTGCTCGTATGCGGCGCTCGCGCCCTTCGTGGGCCGCGGCGGTGCGCCCGCTGGAGCCGGTGGCTGGGCACCGCCGTTCGCGCCGCCATGCGCGTGATCATTGGGGTAGATGAACCCTTCGAGCACGATTTCCGCGCGTGCGGGCACCTGGAGGGTGTCGACGCCGGGCGTGATGCACTTCGCGAGCTCGGTGCGCCCGCCGCGCAAGAGACCCGCGAACTGGTATTCGGAGAGCGTGTCGGGCACCGGCGTGACGGCGCCGAGGATGGTGGCCGGGTCGGCACCGAGCACAACTGCAACCGGATAAGGTTTGCCAGGGTTCTGCAGCGCGAATTCGCGGAAATCGAGCGCGCCGCCGCGATGCGCGAGCCAGCGCATGATGAGTTTGTTGCGCCCGATGAGCTGCTGGCGGTAGATGCCCAGGTTCTGGCGCGTCTTGTTGGGCCCTCGCGTGACCGTGAGGCCCCAGGTGATGAGCGGGCCGGCGTCGCCGGGCCAGCAGGTCTGAATGGGCAGCTTCGCGAGATCGACGTCGTTGCCTTCCCAGACGATCTCCTGGCAGGGCGGGGCGCTCACGGTCTTGGGCGCCATGTCCCAGACCGCCTTGGCCAGTGTGAGCAGCTTGCCCGCGTCCTTCAGGCCGCGCGGAGGCTCGGGTTCCTTCAGCGCGGAGAGCAGGCGCCCCACGTCGCGCAGCGACTCGAGCGCCGCGCCATCGCCGGCGCTCTCGGGTGCATCGATGCCCATGCCGAGCGCGACGCGCCGCGGCGTACCAAAGAGATTGCCCAGCACGGGGAACGCATGGGTCGCGCGGCTCTCGAATAACAGGGCGGGACCGGCGGCGCGCAGTACGCGGTCGCAGAGCTCGGTCATTTCCAGCACCGGAGAGACGGCTTGTGGGACGCGGCGCAACTCGCCGAGCGTCTCCAGGCGACCGACGAAGTCGCGCAAGTCTTTGTATTTCATCAGGATAGGAGCAGAGCCGCAGCGCGCGGCGAGGGCAGAGGCGAAACGATTGTCGATTTTACCTGTGTTACTTGACGCACGCTGTCAGCCATATTGGGTAACCGGCCGGAGACGCTCACAGAACGGGGGCTTGCCCGGATTGAACACTGTTCATTATTACAATTAGTTATAGATTTGACATTCTATAGTGTTGACCATCTATTAAAGCCTGCTAGAATCCGTCCACACTGGTTGCAGGGCTTGCAATTTCTAACCACCATACCGGTCCTTCAGACGCAACGCGTCGCCGTTTAGCCGACTCCCTGCACGGCTTTCCACGGTCTAGATTGGTTGTCTTCGCCGGCGCCTCTTTGCGCCGGCTGTTTGCGTGAGAACTCCCCATGCGCGCCCAAGGCGCGCCCAGTAGTCAGGAAGGGGTTCCACTTACGGCGTTCCTGCCGTTTTCCCGACACCGTTGCCGCACCAGCCAGGGCGCACGGTGTCTTGATCCTGCGATTGGCATTTGGCCTCCCGTCAGCTTCGGTCGCCGGATCATGCAACATGGGAGATCCGTTAGATGAATACCTGGTTATCGTGGTGGCGCGCCGACGAGCGTTTCGCTTCGGGGCTGCGTGCGCTACTGCGACGTGGCACGCGTTTGAGCCACCATTTGTTCAGCATTGTGGGCGGCTGCGCCGTCCTGGTTGCGCTCGCTATCTGGTTGCTGCCTTCGTGGCGCGGCACGGTGGCCGCGCGCATGATGCCCTTTGTTTCTGCTGCCGTGCAGGCGGGTCCCGCGCGTCTGTTGCAGGGCAATCCGCTGCCTGCGGTCATGCCTCCGCCCAGCCTGATGGCGAACGAAGACAGCAAGGCCGGCGTTGCGGCGTTTCTGCCTGATGCCGGTGCACCTGCTGCAAACGTAACGCCTGCCGGTTCCAGCGGCGTGGTGGATCGCGTCGCGACCAGCGTCTCCAAAGGCGGCATGGCCACGCTCGACGCGGTCACGCTCAATGGTCTCGATCCACGTTCGCTGCCGAGCGTCGGCACGATGGCCCGCATGATCCCGTCGCAGCGCATCACGCCCGATGCCCGCGACGACCGCGTGCTGGTTTCGGTGCGCGAACAGGCGATGGTTGCGACCTATATCGCGCGCCGCTATCGCGTGGCGCAGGAGCCGGTCGGCGAACTCGTGAAGGCTGCGTTCGACACCGGCCGTGAAGTGGGGCTCGATCCGTTGCTGCTGCTCGCGGTCATGGCAATCGAGTCGGGCTTCAACCCGTACGCCGAGAGCGGCGTGGGCGCGCAAGGTCTCATGCAGGTCATGTCGAAGGTCCACTCGGACAAGTTCCGGTACTTCGGCGGCCAGAGCGCGGCGCTCGATCCGCTCGCGAACATCAAGGTCGGCGCGCTGGTCCTGAAGGATTGCATCGCGCGCGGCGGCTCGCTGCCGGGCGGTCTGCGCCTGTACGTGGGCTCGACTTCGCCTGACGACGGCGGCTACGGCGCCAAGGTCATGGCCGAGCGCGGGCGTCTGCGCGACGTGGCTCGCGGCCGCAACGTGCCGATCAACGCGCCTCAGGCGCCTGTGACGACCACGGCCAGCACGTCGGTGCAGAAAGTGGCGAGCACCAGCGGCGAGAAGCGTGTGCACGTGACGCTCGACAACGCGCATGCCTTGGTGGAGAAGCCTTCGGCCGAGAAGACGGCACCCGATCAGGACGACGCCAACAACGGCGCGAACACGGCGGTCCAGAAGCACAGCCCATCCGAATTCGGCGCGTAAGACATTGCGGTTCAGACTCCGGCCAGTACGACCAGCCGGAGAATACGAAAAAGGCACCCGAGGGTGCCTTTTTTCATGTGTGCCAGCCTGGCGGCAGCAACGGGACCGCTGGGATCAGCGATTGAACAAGGTTCGCAGCCGTCCGACCGCTTCTTCGAGCCGTTCGTAAGCCGTGGCATACGAAAGCCGCACGTATTTGCGCGGCGCGGCCACGCCGAAGTCCATGCCCGGAACCATCACCGTGCCTGCATCGTGCAGCATGGCGCGCGTGAGCGCGTCGCTGTCGCCGGCCGTCGGGTGATTGACGTTCGTGCAGTCCGCGTAGACGTAGAACGCGCCGTCGGGCATCACCGGCACCGTGAAGCCGAGCGACTCGAGCGCGGGCGCGATAAAGTCGCGGCGGCGCTTGAACTCCAGCCGGCGTGCTTCGTAGATGCCCAACGTCTGCGGCTCGAAACACGCGAGCGCGGCATGTTGCGCGAGCGTCGACGCGCAGATGAACAGGTTCTGCGCGAGCTTTTCGAAAGCGCCGACCAGCGCCGGCGGCACCACGAGCCAGCCCAGCCGCCAACCGGTCATGTTGAAGTACTTCGAGAAGCTGTTGACGGTCACCACGTCGTCGCCGAAGGAGAGGGCGGAGACCGGATGCGCGTCGTAGCTCAAGCCTTGATAGATCTCGTCGACGATCGTGAAGCCGCCGCGTGCGCGCACGGCCTTCACGATGCGCCCAAGCTCGTCGGGCTCGATCGACGTGCCGGTGGGGTTCGACGGCGAGGCGAGCAGCACGCCGCGCGTGCGTTCCGTCCACAGGCGTTCGACGTCGCTGGCGGTAAGCTGGAAGCGCGCCTCGGGGCCGCTCGGCACTAGCACCGGCTTGCCTTCCGCAGCGGCCACGAAGTGCCGGTTGCACGGATAGCAGGGGTCGGGCATGAGCACTTCGTCGTCGCGGTCGACCAGCGCCGTGCAGGCGAGCAGCAGTGCGGCCGAGGCGCCGGCCGTCACGACGATGCGCGCCGGATCGACCTTCAGGCCGTAGGCGTGCTCGTAATGCGCGGCGATTGCCTCGCGCAGCGTGTGGAGGCCGAGCGCGCTCGTGTATTGCGTGACGCCACGGCGCAGCGCCGCGGCGGCGGCCTCGACGACGGGTTCGGGCGCCGTGAAGTCCGGCTCGCCGATGCCCATGTGGATGATGTCGCGTCCGGCGCGTTCGAGCTTCGCGGCCTCTTTCGCCAGTTCCATGACGTAGAAGGGCTGGATCTCGTCGACGCGCGCGGCAAGCCGCAGCAGCGGTTCGGCAACGGTGTTCATGCGGGTGTTTCCTTGCGGGCGATGCGGCGCGCGAGAAGCCGGGGGCTCAATGCCCCGGCCCCGCGCGCTTCATGCCGTTACAACCAATACCGCCGTTACGACCGGCGGGCGGCTTGGGCTTCGGTGGCGCGTAGTTGCGCCGCGAGCTTGTCGAGCACGCCGTTCACGTACTTGTAGCCGTCCGAGCCGCCGAAAGTTTTCGTGAGCTCGACCGCCTCGTTGATGACGACGCGATACGGAATGTCGACGTGATGCTTGAACTCGTAGGTCGCCACGAGCAGCACCGCGCGTTCGACGGGCGAGAGCTGCTCGATCGGGCGGTCCAGGCACGGCACGATGGCGGCGGAGAGTTCCTCCGATTCGCGGATCACGCCGTGCAGGAGCGCGTCCAGATGCTCGTGGTCGGCCTTGTCGTAGCCCTGCGAACCGCGCAGTTGCGCGTCGATCTCGCCGGCGGGCACACCCGACAGCAGCCACTGATACAAGCCCTGCGTGGCCAGTTCGCGGGAGCGGCGGCGCGCACTCTTCATTGCTGTTCCTCTTCGTCTTCCTCGTCTTCGTCGTCGTCGCCACCGTCGAGCTGTTCCAGCGCGACCGTGAGGTTCGCCATTTCGACAGCGACGCGCGCGGCGTCACGACCCTTCTCGGTCATGCGTGCGATGGCCTGCTCGTCGTTCTCGGTCGTGAGGACGGCGTTCGCGACCGGCACGCCGAAGTCGAGCGCGATGCGCGAGATGCCCGCGCCGCTTTCGTTCGAAACGAGTTCGAAGTGGTACGTCTCGCCGCGCACGACCGCGCCGAGCGCGATCAGGGCGTCGAACTGGCCGCTTTCGGCGAGCTTTTGCAGTGCGAGCGGAATTTCCAGCGCGCCCGGCACGGTGACGAGCAGCACGTCTTCGCCCGTGACGCCGAGGCGTTCGAGTTCTTCGATGCAGGCGTCGACGAGGCCGTTGCAGACGGGTTCGTTAAAGCGCGATTGGACGATGCCGATGCGCAGTCCGTCGCCGTCGAGATTCGGTTGGTATTGTCCGATTTCCATGTGGTATCCGTAGGTTCGGTTGAGCGTGGTGACGCGTGAAGTGGGGCCTGCGGCTTAATGTGCCGGGCGGTCGGCTTCCGGCGGGCAGGGCGCTTCGGCTTCGCTGCCCGGCATCGGCACGAAGCCGGTGACTTCGAGGCCGTAGCCCGACATGCTGCCGAGGCGGCGCGGCTTGGAGAGCACCTGCATGCGGCCCACGCCGAGTTCGCGCAGGATCTGCGCGCCGATGCCGTAGGTCTTGAAGTCCACGGGCCGGCGCGCGAGCGCCTCTGCGCGCTCCTTCTGGTCGAACGCCTTGAAGACGTCGATCAGATGTTCCTTGGTGTCGCCACAGTTGAGCATGACGATCACGCCGAGATCGCGCTCGGCGATTTCGCGCATGGCGGCGTCGAGCGTCCACGAGTGCGTGGAGGAGCCCGTTTCCAGCAGGTCCAGCACCGAGAGCGGCTCGTGCACGCGCACTGGCGTGTCCTCTTCGGGCTTGGGCGTGCCGCGTACGAGAGCGATGTGCGGCGTGCGGGTGGGCTGGTCGACGTACATGATCGCGCGGAACGTGCCGTGGGCGGTGTGCATGGTGCGTTCGGCCACGCGCTCGACGATCGACTCGGTGCGGCTGCGATAGTGGATCAGGTCGGCGATGGTGCCGATCTTGATGTTGTGCTCCTTGGCGAACTCGATGAGATCGGGCAGGCGCGCCATCGTGCCGTCGTCCTTGATGATCTCGCAGATCACCGCCGCCGGCGTGAGGCCAGCAAGCGCGGTGAAGTCGCAACCGGCCTCGGTGTGGCCCGCGCGAACGAGCACGCCGCCGGGCTGCGCCATGATCGGGAACACGTGGCCCGGCTGCACGATGTGCTCGGCGCGCGCATCGTGCGCCACGGCCGTCTGGATCGTGCGCGCGCGGTCGGCGGCGGAGATGCCGGTGGTGACGCCTTCGGCCGCCTCGATGCTGACCGTGAACGCCGTGCCGTACTGCGTGCCGTTGCGGTAAGTCATGAGCGGCAGGTTGAGCAGCTTGCAGCGCTCCTGTGTGAGCGTGAGGCAGACCAGGCCGCGGCCGTACTTCGCCATGAAGTTGATGGCTTCGGGCGTAACGAACTCCGCTGCGATGACGAGGTCGCCCTCGTTTTCCCGGTCTTCTTCGTCGACGAGGATCACCATCTTGCCGGCTTTGAGCTCGGCGATGATTTCAAGGGTGGAGGCGAGCGTCATGGTGGGATTTTGGCTGGAAAGCGCACATTTTACGCCACGCGGGCGGGCGCGTCGCTCAGAACGGAGGGTGGGCGGAGAGTTTTGGGGCTGGCGCGCACCTGGGCGGGCTCGCCGGCGCCGGACGTGCGCCTGGCCGGGCGCGGGTCGAGTGCACGCGAGGGTTGGCCGAACGGCCAGCAGGCCTCTGAGTGGCGCTTTCGCGACAATGTCGATTTTCAGACGCTGTTCCGTCGCTGTTCAGCGCAGCACGACATCGTCGGCGAGTCCCTTCGTGAGCTCCAGCGCCTGGCGCTCGAACAGGCGCCGGTACAGCCCGTTCTCGCGGCGCACGAGTTCATCGTGTGTGCCTTCCTCCGCAACACGCCCGCGCTCGAGCACCAGCAGGCGGTCGAGCGCGCGCACGGTCGAAAGCCGGTGCGCGACCACGACCGTCGTGCGCCCCTCCATCAGCCGCTCCATCGCCTGCTGGATCAGCACTTCGCTTTCGCTGTCGAGGCTGGAGGTCGCTTCGTCGAAGATCAGAATCGGTGCGTTTGCAAGGAACGCGCGCGCGATCGCCACGCGCTGGCGCTCGCCACCCGAGAGCTTCACGCCGCGCTCGCCCACGAGCGTTTCGTAGCCGCGCGGCAGCGCCATGATGAAGTCGTGCGCGCTCGCGAGCTTCGCCGCCCGCACGACCTCGTCGTGAGTCGCGCCGGGCCGCGCATAGGCAATGTTCTCGGCAAGCGAGCGGTGGAACAGCACCGGCTCCTGCTGCACGATGGCGATTTGCGAGCGCAGCGACGCCTGCTGCACCTGCGCGAGGTCCTGGTCGTCGATCGTGATACGGCCGTCTGAAACGTCGTAGAGGCGCTGGATCAGCTTGATGAGCGTGGTTTTGCCGGAGCCCGAATGGCCGACCAGACCCACGCGCTCGCCCGGCGCGATGCGCAGCGAAAGATTCGCGTAGAGCGGCCGCTCGTGCGCGCCGTAGCGGAACGTCATGTTCTCGAAGCGGATGTCACCCCGATCGATCACGATCGGCGGCGCGCCCGTTTCATCTTCGATGCCGAGCGGCTGGGCTTCGAGCATCACCAGCTCTTCCATGTCGTTGACCGAGCGTTGCAGGTTGCGCACGTGCATGCCCACGTCGCGCAGATAACCCTTGAGGAGGAAAAACAGCGTGAGCGCGAAGGTGATGTCGCCCACGCTCGCGAGCCCGCGGGCCCACAGCAGGAGCGCCGCGCCGAGTATGGCCGCCTGCATGGCCACCAGCAGCGCGCCCTGCACGCCGCCGTTGAAGGTGCCGCGCCGCCAGGTGCGGCGCGTGCGGCTGTCCCATTTGTCGATCACGCGCGCGAGCCGCGCCTCTTCGCGCGTTTCCGCGCCGAAGGCCTTGACGACGGCGTTGCACGAGACGGCGTCGGCGAGCGCGCCGCCCATTTTCGTGTCCCACTGGTTCGCGAGGCGCGCGGACGGCGCGACGTAGAACAGCGACAGCGACACGGTGATGGCGAGATAAAGCGCCGAGCCGATCCCGACCACGAGTCCCATGACGTGCCACTGCAGCGCGAGCAGGGCGGTCGAGCCCACCAGCATCACGAGCGACGGAAACAGCGCGACGAGCAGCGTGTCGTTGAGCAGATCGAGCGCCCACATGCCGCGCGTGATCTTGCGCACGGTCGAGCCGGCGAAGCTGTTTGCGTGCCAGTCGGTGGAGAAGCGCTGCACGCGGTGAAACGCGTGTGTGGCGATCTCGCTCATCATCCTGAGCGTGAGCACGATGATGTTCTGGAACGCGGCCTGGCGCATCAGCGTGCCGGCGAGCCCGAGCGCCGTCAGCGCCCAGAACGCCGTGACGGCGGCATGCCAGGCGGCGGCATTGCCGCTCGAGGCGTCGTGCGCGAGCGCGTCGACGAGCTGGCCCGCGTAGTGCGGCGTGAGCACGTCGGCGAGCGCGCCCAGCAGCGCGGCAAGGGCCACCGCGCCTACGCGGCGCGGCTGGCGCGACCACTGCCGGAACGTGAAGCCGAGAACGTTGCGGAACGTTTGTCCGCCGGAAACGGATTGTTTGTCTTGGTCTGCCATGGACAGAGGCTTCGGGCGCGAGGCCTGAAGACTTTTCAGGAATGTGATGAACGGAAAACGGGGTTCGCGCGTTCAGGCACTTGATGCCGAACGTCAATCCTCGAAATCGCTGGAAAGCGGCGCGGCGGCTAGATCGCCGCCCATGACGCGCCGCGCGGTGCGGCGGACGCAGTCAGCGTGCCGGAAGCGGGGCGTGCGTGAAGTGTGGCATCACCCGAACCGGTGGCATGACGGCGGCCATCTCGATTACTGCCATCTTTGCCTCCTTCATGGTGTTCGGGTGGGGAACGCGCGGCGCGTCAAAAGGCGAGCGCGAGAGAATAGGGCGGATTTTATCAGTGATGCTGAAGTTGCGCTCGCGCCGTGTTAGGGGGAGCGGGAGCAAATCCAAGGCGGCGACCCAACACGGCCGTTGCCCAACGCCTGACTTTCTCGTCGTAAGCGTGCAATACCAGCGTCGCCAGTGCGCAGGATGCGACGACGCAGACGACTATCATCGCGAGCGGATGATTCCGGCTCATGGCGGACAGCACGGCGACATTCCTGACTATACGCAGCAGTGGATGATGTATTAGATACAGCGGATAGGAGATATTGCCAAGCCACGTCAACACGCCGTGCAACGCTACGGGCTGCGAGTTGGCTGCGATGGCAACGATGACCGGGAAGACGAGGAGAGAGCACGCTGCCTGGTAGACCCAGGTGGGATGCATGTCAATCGACAGTGTTGCGATCAGCATTGCAATTACCACGGCAGCAGGGATCGAAGGCAGTTTTTTATAGACCTGAAGTCGGCAGATCAAGGTGCCTGCCAGGAAGGGGTAGCAGACTCGCACGAAACCGGACACGAAGGCGTTCCAGTCGTTGAAGCCAACCGCGTCCAGGCCATTGTAGGTGTACGAGACTTGTACGAGCGCCAAAGCCGAGATGGCCAGAACGACGTAAAGAAACGCGAGACTGCGGCGCGGAAACATTGCGTAGACGATGTTGGCGAAGCATTCGAAGAACAGGGACCACATAGGATTGCTTACTGGGTAAGCCTGCAGTCCGAAGAACAGCCCAGCCGGGATGAGCAGGAAGGCACTCGTCACCTCGACAAGAACGTCAAGGCCAAGGCCACCTCGATGCAGTGCGCCCATGACGAGCACGCCCGCTCCAAGCGTGGCGCCCAGGAAGATCATTGGACAGAGCCGAAGTGCGCGTTTGGCCACAAACTCGCCCAATGACATGCCGGCATCGAGTCGGCTTCCGTAGACATAGGCAACGACGAATCCGCTCAGACAGAAGAAAAAATCGACCGCCAAAGCCGGGGCCTGAATAGCGGGATGTCCATCGGCGAGTAGCTGAATGGCATGAAGGCAGACCACCGCGATAGCGGCGATACCGCGTAGCCCATCCAGCACAATGAAATGTGGCTTGCTGTCCCCGTTGCGCATATTCTTTATGCCCCCAATATTGCAGGATTAGGGCTCTATTTCATGCCTAAATGCGCGGAATCAGTGTTCTCCAGCGCACCCTGTGGATCGCATAGTTGGACTGGAGTTGAGAAGCTGAGGCTGACCTGGAATCAGGGTCGGTTTGAGCTGAAAATTTCCGACACCGTTGAATGGGCCAAAAAGCCGGAATTTTGGAGGCCTGACGGTATAAGAACCGCGGAAAACAGCCGTATACCGTCAGGAATGCAGCCGCCAAATCGAGCGTTTAGCGAGGCCGGGGGAGACAGTGAATTTTAGTAAAACAGAATTATTTAAACGACTTATGGGTGTCCTGAGACGCGCTGAGCATCCGCTCCACATACCGCGCAATCAAATCGATCTCGAGATTCACCTTTGCGCCCGCCACGAGGTGCTTGAGCGTGGTCACTTCAACAGTGTGCGGAATCAGGTTGATCGAGAATTCGCAGCCGTCCGCGCGGTCGTCCACCGAGTTCACGGTCAGGCTCACGCCGTTGACGGTGACCGAGCCCTTGTAGGCCAGATAGCGGCCGATCTCCGCCGGTGCGAGCACGCGCAATTCGTGTGATTCGCCCACGGGCGCGAAGCGCGTGACGGTGCCGAGGCCGTCCACGTGGCCCGAGACGATATGGCCGCCGAGGCGGTCGTGCGCGCGCAGCGCCTTTTCGAGGTTCACTTCGCCGGTGTCGGCGAGGCCCACGGTGCGGTTCAGGCTTTCGCGCGAGACATCCACGTCGAAGCCGGTTGCCGACTTTTCGATGACGGTCATGCACGCGCCCTGAATGGCGATGCTGTCGCCGAGCTGCACGTCCTCGAGGTCGAGGCCGCCTGCGTTGACGGTGAGTCGCACGCCCGCGTCGGCGTCGCTGCCGAGCGGCTTGATCGATTCGATGCGGCCCACGGCCGCGACGATTCCGGTAAACATCTGGCTGTCCTTTGTGTTCAGTGCGTTCAGTTCGTCAGAAACAATCATGATGCGTCTCCATGCGCGTGCGCATCTGCGTCCGCGTTGTGGGGCGCATTCGAGTCATCGGGCACGAGGCGCGCGAGGATGCGCAGATCCTCGGCGAGGCGTTCGACCGAGTGGAACACGAGGCGCGTGCGCGCATCGAGCTTTGTGGGCGCGGCAAGATTGAACATGCCGAGCGCGTCCGTGCCGAGCAGCGAGGGCGCGAGATAGACGAGCAGTTCGTCCACGCAGCCTTCGCGCAGCAGCGATCCATTGAGCTTGTAGCCGGCTTCCACGTGCAGTTCGTTCACGCCGCGCTTGGCCAGCTCCGTGAGCATCGCGGGCAGGTCCACCTTGCCGCTGGCGTTGCCGATCGCGACGATTTCCGCGCCGCGCGCGCGCAGCGCCTCGGCGCGCTCGGCGTTGCTGTCGTCGAGTGTGGCGCAGAACACCAGCGTGGGCGCGCCCACGAAGATCTGCGAGAGCGGCGAGGCGTCGAGGCGGCTGTCGATGAGAATGCGTTTGGGCTGGCGCGGCGTGTCGATCGCGCGCACGGTCATGCGCGGGTCGTCTTCCTTCACGGTGCCGATGCCCGTGAGGATGGCCGAGGCGCGTGCGCGCCAGGCATGGCCGTCGGCGCGCGCGGCTTCGCCCGTGATCCACTGGCTTTCGCCCGAGGGCAGGCCGGTGCGGCCGTCGAGTGTGGCCGCCACTTTCATGCGCACCCACGGGCGCTTTCTGGTCATGCGCGAGACGAAGCCGATATTGAGTTCGCGTGCTTCGTTGGCGAGCAGACCGCAGCGCACTTCGATGCCCGCGCCGCGCAGGATCGAAAGGCCGCGCCCCGAAACGAGCGGGTTCGGGTCTTCCATCGCCGCGATCACGCGCGCGACCTTCGCTTCGATCAGCGCATTCGCGCAGGGCGGCGTGCGGCCGAAATGGCTGCACGGCTCGAGCGTCACATAGGCGGTGGCGCCGCGCACTTCGTGGCCGCGCGCGCGCGCATCCTTCATCGCCTGGATTTCGGCGTGGTCGTGGCCGGCGGGCTGGGTAAAGCCTTCGCCGATCACCACGCCGTCCTTCACCAGCACGCAGCCGACGCGCGGATTCGGATCGGTCGTGTACAGGCCGCGCACCGCGAGGGCGAGCGCGCGCTCCATGTAGGTGAAATCGGCTTGCGAAAACATGTCGTGCGGGCTCCGGGGCGTTTCGGGTGGGCAGCGGGGCGTGTGCCCCGCATTCGGCTGACGGTGGGTGCGCCTTATTGCGTGCTTTACTGCGCGGCGGGTTCGGCGAAGGCGCGGCGCGCGGCGGCGATCGTTTCGTCGATGAGCGCGTCGTCGTGCGCGCTCGACACGAAGCCTGCCTCGTAGGCCGACGGCGCGAAGTACACGCCCGCGTCCAGCATCTGATGGAAGAAGCGGTTAAAGCGCGTCACGTCGCTCTTGGTGACTTCGGCGAAACTGCCCGGCACCTTGTCGGCGAAATAGAGGCCGAACATGCCGCCCACCGAATCCGCGACGAACGGCACGTTCGCTTCGCGCGCGGCCTGCGAGAGGCCTTGCGCGAGACGCGCGGTCTGCGCCGTGAGCCGGTCGTAGAAGCCCGGTGCCTGAATCAGTTGCAGCGTTTTCAGGCCCGCGGCCACGGCGATCGGGTTGCCCGAGAGCGTGCCTGCCTGATACACGCCGCCGTTGGGGGCGAGATGGTCCATGATCTCGCGGCGGCCGCCGAACGCCGCCGCCGGCATGCCGCCGCCGATTACCTTGCCCAGACACACGAGGTCGGCCTGCACGCCGTAGAGCGCCTGCGCGCCGCGCAGGCCCACGCGGAAGCCGCACATCACTTCGTCGAAGATCAGCACGCTGCCGTGCTTCGCCGTGAGGCTGCGCAGCGTGCCGATAAACTCGGGCGTGGCCTTCACGAGATTCATGTTGCCGGCGACCGGCTCGATGATCACGGCGGCGATCTCGTCGCCGAACGCCTTGAACGCTTCTTCGAGCGCCGCGACGTTGTTGTACTCGAGCACCGTGGTGTGCTTGGCGATGTCCACCGGCACGCCCGCCGACGTGGGGTTGCCGAACGTGAGCAGGCCCGAGCCGGCCTTCACGAGCAGGCTGTCGGCGTGGCCGTGGTAGCAGCCTTCGAACTTCACGATGCGGTCGCGCTTCGTGAAGCCGCGCGCGAGCCGCAGCGCGCTCATGGTGGCTTCGGTGCCGCTCGACACCATGCGCACCTGCTCCATCGACGGCACGATCTTGCAGATTTCCTCGGCGATTTCGATTTCGGCTTCGGTAGGCGCGCCGAACGAGAAACCGTTGACGAGCACGCGCTGCACGGCTTCGAGCACCTCGGGGTGGACGTGGCCGACGATCATCGGGCCCCACGAGCCGATGTAGTCGATGTAGCGCTTGCCTTCGGCGTCCCAGAAGTACGCACCTTGCGCGCGCTCGATGAAGCGCGGCGTGCCGCCGACCGAGCGGAACGCGCGCACAGGCGAATTGACGCCGCCCGGAATGGTGCGCTGGGCGCGTTCGAAGAGGGCCTGGTTCGTGGACGAGGTGTTGGACATGGGTGCTGGACCTGCGAGAGTGGTTTGTGCGGTGACTGCAGTGGCGTGATCAGGCGCGCGGCAGGCGGGGCCTTGGCGCGCCGACGCTCGGACCCATGCGGCCTGGGGCCGGCCAGATGAGGTGCCGGGCCGGGCGCCAGCGATGGGGCGGCAATGCCGAAATTGTACCGGACTCGCGCCGAATGGGCCGAGGGCCGCTACGGACGGCGCGTGGCCTGGTCAAACGCTGCAACCGCCGCAACCGCGGCGGCCGGCATGGGCCGTTTGCCGGTCAGCTCGGCCCAGCGCTTCTCCAGCGCGCCCTCGGCAATCGGCTTGATGACGGTGCCCGAGCTTTGTGCGTCCCATGTCTGCACCGAAAACGGATGAATGCGCAACGCGTCGCGCGCGATGACGACATTGTCGTTGGCATCGACGAGCCAGTCATAGACGAAGTCGATGCACAGCCGGTAGCCACGCTTGTACGCCGGATCGGGCACCTCGTAGGGCGCGCGCGTCACGTAGCCGGAGCCGAACAGGCCGCGCGGCTCGGAGGCGACGCGATGCAGAAATACACGGTCGCCGGGCAGGATGCCGCGCGCGAAGCCGCAGCCCCAGGTGTCGGCGACGGCAGCGCCTTCCTGCACGCGGCGCGCGAAATCGGACAGCTCAGGCCAGGGCCACTTCTTGGGGCTCCAGATCAGCAGGTAAGCGCTCATGAACGAAGCTCGCGCCTTGCGGCGCATTGAAGAACGGGGAAGGGCGCAGCTTAGCGTAAAGCGCGCGCGGCGCCTCGCCAGGCCTTGAACCAGGCCTTGAACCAGGCCTTGAACCAGGCACAAAGTGGGATAAAGCGGAATTTAAGCGTCGGGTACAATGCTTCGGCTATGTAGCCGCTTTTCGCGTCATTCGCGTCGTACTTGCATCGCGAATGAGACCCAGCCGGTCCATGCTGAAGCGGCCCAGAACACCGGGACCGCGCCTTCGGCGACGGTCCGCTCCTGGTCGATCCCATGCCCCATTCCCCGCGACGCCGGCCCGATGGCCGGCTGATTCTGTTGCTCGGTGCGCTCGCCGCCTGCGGCCCGCTCGCCACCGACATGTACTTGCCGAGCCTGCCCGCCATCGCCCAGTCGTTCGGCGTGAGCGCGGCCGCGGCCGCGAGGACGCTCACGAGCTTCATGGCGGGCTTCTCGATCGGCATGCTGCTCTACGGCCCGCTCTCCGATGCCTACGGCCGCCGCCCCGTGCTGCTGGGCGGCATCGCGCTCTTCACGCTCGCGAGCATCGCCTGCTGGTTCTCGTATTCAATCGGCGAACTCACGGTCGTGCGCTTTTTGCAGGCGCTCGGCGCGGGCGCGGCCTCGGTGCTCGCGCGGGCGATCGCGCGCGACGCGCACGAACCGTCCGACGCCGCCAAGGTGCTCTCGATGGTCGCCATCGTCACGTCGATTGGTCCGCTGCTCGCGCCGCTCATCGGCGGGCAGTTGCTGCTGCTCGGCGGCTGGCGCGTGGTGTTCGTCGCGCTCACGCTGTTCGGCCTCGCGTGCGCCGCCGCCGCCTGGCTGCGCGTGCCCGAGACCTGGCCCGCCGAGAAGCGCGAGAGCGGCGCCGTGCTGCGCTCGTTCATGGCGTACGAGCGGCTGCTGCGCGACCCGCTCGTCTGGGGTCACATGCTGTGCGGCGGCATGGCGTTCGCCGCGATGTTCACCTATATCTCGGCCACGCCGTTCGTCTATATCGAGTACTTTCATGTGTCGCCGCAGCACTACGGGCTGTTCTTCGGCGTGAACGTGTTCGGCATCATGCTCGGCAACTTTCTCAACACGCGCTTTATCGGGCGCATGGGCACGCTGCGCATGGTGTCGATGGCTTCCACGGTGAGCATCGCCGCGTCGTTCTTCGTCGCGCTCGTGTGCGTGACGGGGTGGGGCGGCCTGTGGTCGATCGTGGCGGGCCTGTTCTTCGTGGTGGGCGTGGTGGGGCTGCTGGGCGCGAACTGTGCGACCGATCTGATGTACCGCTACCCGAAGAACGCCGGCGCGGCGGCGGCCGTGTTCGGCGCGACGCAGCTCGCGCTGGGCGCATTCGCGAGCGTCGTGGTCGGCTGGTTCCCGGGCGTTTCGCCGGTCGGCATGGGCTGCACGATCGGCGCGTGCGGCGCGCTCACCTGGGTCGGCCGCCGCATCGTCGTGAAGTGGCATGGCCGCCCCGCGCCGGGTGTGAATCAGGCGGCATCGGACGCGTAAGCGCAGCGCTCACGCACAATGAACAGCGGGACGCCTTGGCGTCCCGCTGTTCATTTCATCGCACGTTTGCTTCACGCGTTTGCTTCACGCAGTTGCGTCAATCACTCGCGCGCGCCGACGATGACGCGCCGTGGCTCAGCCAGTCGAGCACGGCGGAGGCGTCGTCGTCGGCCTGCTCGCGGACCTTTTCGACGGCGTTGCTCAGATCGCCTTCGGGCGAGGCGCGGCGGATCGCGACGCCTACCGCGAGGACGTCGATCATCAGCAGATGCAGGATGCGCGAGATCATCGAAAGCTGCGACTCGCGCATCTCGATGTGATCGGTTTCGAGCGCCACGGTCGCGCGCTTGGCGAGCGGCGTATTGCTCGACGTGATCGCGATCACCTTCGCGCCGGCCTGCATCGCCACGTCGAGCACGCGCAAGAGTTCGGGCGCGCGGCCCGACTTCGACACGGCCACGATCACGTCGCCCTTGCCGAGCAGCGCGGCGGACGCCGCCTGCATGTACAGGTCGCCGTAAGCAATAGTCGGGATGCCGAAGCGAAAGAACTTGTAGTGCGCGTCCTGCGCGACGATATGCGAGTTGCCTAGGCCATAGAACTCGATGCGTCGCGCACCGTTGAGCAGCGTGATGGCCTGCTCGACCTGCTCGAAGTTCAGATGCTCGCGCAGTTGCAGGATGGCCGAGACGGTGTTGTCGAGCACCTTCGCGCCAAAGTCGGTCGCGGTGTCGCCCAGATGCACCTGGCTGTGGCTCACGGGAATCGTGCCGGTCAAGCCCGTGGCGAGCTTGAGCTTGAAGTCCGAGAGCCCCTGGCAGCCGAGCGAGCGGCAAAAGCGGATCACCGTGGGCTGGCTCACATCGGCCTTGCGCGCGATATCGACGATGGGGTCGTTGATGATCGAGCGCGGATGGTTGAGCGCGAGGTCGGCCACGCGCCGCTCGGCGGGCGTGAGCGCGTCGCGCATCTGGCGGATGCGCTCGAACACCGCCGACGATCCGCCGCCCGCGCGGTTCGAAAGCTGCTCCGCGAGGATGGCCGAGACGCCGAGAAACGCCGGATATTCGGCGGTGATGACGTAGGTGGGGACGTTCGCGAGATAGGCGTCGAAGCGGCCTTTGGCCTCGAAGCGCTGGCGAAACGACGAGCGCATGAAAAGCTCGCCCAGACGCGGCACCACGCCGCCGCCGATATAGATGCCGCCGAGCGAGCCGAGCGTCATCGCGATGTTGCCCGCGAAGCTGCCAAGAATGCCGCAGAAGCATTCGACGGTTTCCGCCGCGAGCGCGTCGCCGTCGTGCGCGCGCTTGACGATCTCGGCCGTGTTGATGTCCGCGCCCACCTTCTTCTTGTCGCGTGCGGCAAGCGCCCCATAGATCAGCTCGATGCCGGGGCCCGCGCAGACGCGCTCGAACGACACGTGCGGCCACTTCTTGCGCACGTGCTGGAGCACGAGATCTTCGCGCTCGTCCTGCGGCGCGAAGCTGGCATGGCCGCCTTCGCTGCCGAGCGCGATCCAGCGGTCGTCGGCGGGAATCAGGCCCGAGACGCCGAGGCCCGTGCCCGGTCCGAGCAGGCCGATCACGCTGTTCTGGCGGCGCTGGCCGCCGCCTACCTGGGTGCGCTGCGCGTCGGTCAGGCCCGGCAAGGCCATCGCGAGCGCGGTGAAGTCGTTCACGACCAGCAGCGTGTCGAAACCGAGCGCGCGGCGCGTGGCTTCGATCGAGAAGGTCCAGTCGTGATTGGTCATGCGCACCTGGTCGCCGTCCACCGGGTTCGCGATGGCGATGGCGGCGTGGTTCACGCGGCCGATCTTCGTGTCCTTCAGATACTGCTGGATGACATCGGCGACGCCCGGGTAGTCGGCGCACGGATAGACGCGCACCTGGCCGATCTCGCCCGGGCGCGTTTCCAGAGCGAAGCGCGCGTTAGTGCCGCCGATGTCGGCGAGCAGCCTCGGTCCGTCGGCGTGCTGACCCGCGCCAGCGGCGGATTTGTTAGGCGCACCAGTAGACATCGAGTCTCACTCCCTTGTCGTTCGCCAGCTTCGAGATGGCGTTGTTCTGTTCCGCGGCAGCGGCTTGTTGCAGCACGTCGAGCTTGCGCTGGCCCGCGATCAGCAGGAACAGGCGATCGACCTGACGCAGCGCCTGCATCGACCACGAGACGCGCGCGTGCGGCGCGGCCCGCGGATGCACGGCGACGAACGGGCGCGCCGTGGTGATGGCCTCGCGCCATTCGGGCGCGTCGGCAAAGATCGACGCCGTGTGGCCGTCTTCACCCATGCCGAGCACCGCGACGTTGGGCACACGGCGCTGCGGGTCCGAGTTGAGCGCGGCCACGTGCGCATCCAGGTCTTGCGTGACGTCGACGAGCGGCAGGAAGCGCGCCTGCGCCGCCTCGTTCTTCAGCAGGGTCTCGTGCGCGAGGCGTGCGTTGCTGGCCGAATCGGTCTCGGGCACCCAGCGGTCGTCCACCAGCGTGATGTCAGTGTGCGCCCAGTCGAAGCGGTGCGTCGACAGGGTTTCGAGAAACGGACGCGGGCTCGTGCCGCCGGAAACCGCGAGCGTTGCACGGCGCGCACCGGTGCCGGGCGCGGCAGCAAGAGCGGCGAGCGACGCATGTAGCGCGTCGCCCACGGCTCGCGCCAGCGCGTCGGATTGGACGCGCGGGTCGTCGAATACGTGAAGCTCGATCACTTCTCCTCCAGGCTGCTTTTTTATCGATCCGCGGGGATGTTCGCGGGGGTGTTCATCGGTCCGGTCAATTCTCTTCTTCGAGCCAGCAGGTGCCGTGCTGCGCCAGCATCGCGCTCGAAGCCGCCGGTCCCCATGTGCCCGACGCGTAAGGCTTGGGCGGGCGCGGCGTGGCGGCCCATTCGTTGAGGATGGGCTCGACCCATTTCCACGCGGCTTCCTGTTCGTCGCGGCGCACGAAGAGCGCGAGGCGCCCGTTGATCACGTCGAGCAAGAGACGCTGATACGCCTCCATCTGGCCTTCGCGGAAGAACTGGTCGAACGCGAGGTCCAGGTGAACGCTCGAGAGATTCATGCCCTCGCCGGGCTGCTTGGCGAGGCAGTACAGACGAATGGTCTCATTGGGCTGCAAGCGGATGACCAGACGGTTCGAGCCCGCGCGCAGCGCGGTCGGACCCAGCGCCGAATGCGGCACGGGGCGGAAGTTCACCACGATTTCCGCGACGCGGTCGGCCAGACGCTTGCCCGTGCGCAGGAAGAAGGGCACGCCGGCCCAGCGCCAGTTCTCGATCTCGACCTTCAGCGCGACGAAGGTTTCAGTGCGGCTATCGGGCTTCACGCCGTGCTCGGTCGCGTAGCCCGGCACCTGCTGCCCGCGGATCACGCCCGCATGGTATTGGCCGCGCACGGCGACCTTGCTGATATCGGCGGGATTGATGGGCTTGAGCGCGCGCAGCACGCGCAGCTTCTCGTCGCGCACCGAGTCCGAATCCATCGAATGCGGCGGCTCCATGGCGACGATCGAGAGCAACTGGAGCAAGTGGTTCTGCACCATGTCGCGCAGCGCGCCGGTGTTGTCGTAGAAGTCGCCGCGCGCTTCCACGCCGAGTTCTTCCGCAATGGTGATCTGGATGCTCTCGACCCATTCGCGGCGCCACAGCGGCTCGAACAGCGCATTGCCGAAGCGCAGCGCGAGCAGGTTCTGCACCGGCTCTTTGCCGAGATAGTGGTCGATCCGGTAGATCTGCTCTTCGGCGAAGATTTCGCCGACGGCGTCGTTGATCGCGTTGGACGACTTGAGGTCGTAGCCGAGCGGCTTTTCCAGCACGATGCGCGCGTTCTGGTTCAGGCCAACCGAGGCGAGCGCGTGGCAGATCGGCACGAACAGCGACGGGCCCGTGGCCAGATAGAACACGCGGATGCCGGGCAGTTCTGCGATGCCGTCACGCAGCGTGGTGAAGTCTTCGGCGCGCGAGAGGTCGAGCTTCACATAGACAATGCGCTCGAGAAAGCTCGCCCAGGCGACTTCGTCGAGGCCGTTCTTCGAGACGTGCGGCTTGACGTGCTCGTTGACCCACTGGAGGTACTGGTCGCGGGTGTCCTCGTGGCGCGCGACGCCCACGATTTTCCCCGACGCGGCGAGCATGCCCGAGCGGTGCGCCTCGAACAGGGCCGGCAGGATCTTGCGCATCGACAGGTCGCCAGTGGCGCCGAAGAGCACGAACGTGAAACCTGAATCGTTAGGGCTTTGCATAGTCTCCGTCACAGTCCAGAAATGCCGCGGGAACAAGTTCCGGCGGGGCCGCGGCGGGATGCCGATCGTGCTCCGCCAGGCGGCCGTAGTCCGATAAAATTTTTTTTGACACTGAATTGTAGTTTAACTACAATCCAAATCAAGAGGTAACGTTCATTCGATGAAAAAAGCGTGGGCAAGCGAGGCGCAGCATGGGTTTGCGGCAATCGTGCGCATGTTTTCGCGCGTTTTCGTAGATGGGCGGAACGTCCCACATGTTAACGGACAATGGATCCGTTCATGTACCTGCCGGACGCCCAGAAGTGGGGGAGGTTCGGCCACCGCGCTGCTTGATCGTGCACAAGCATGGCGCGCGGCGCCTCGACTGGCCACGCGTCGCGACTGCGAGCGCGGCCGGAGAAAATCAAAAGAGGAGACAGTCTTTGTATTCCGAACCACTCATCTCTTGAGCGTCCAGCGGCCGGACCCCGGCACGCGGCCCGCGCGCGTCGAATCACCTGCGCGCGCGGCATTCCGGCGCCCGACCGTCCAGTGTTTTACCTGTTTTTGTGCCTGTATTAACCACACCGCACCCTGGCGACATCAGGGGCCAACTCGTTTTTACTGATCAGGTGTCTGGAGGAGATAAACAATGAAATTCCGAGCGATCATGGGCGCCCTGTGCGCCGCAGGTCTCATGGCAGGCGTTGCGACCGCGCAGGCAGCCGAATCTCTCGAAGTGCTGCACTGGTGGACTTCGGGCGGCGAATCGAAGGCGGTCGGCGTGCTGAAGGACGACATGCAGAAGCAGGGCTACGTGTGGAAGGACTTCGCGGTCGCCGGTGGCGCGGGCGCGGCGGCCATGACCGCACTGAAGACCCAGGTGATCTCGGGTAACGCACCCACGGCAGCCCAGATCAAGGGCCCGCTGATCCAGGAATGGGCGCAGCAGGGCGTGCTGGTGCCGATCGATTCGGCCGCCGGCGACTGGAAGGCCAACCTGCCGCCGCAAATCGACAAGATCATGCGCGCGGACGGCCATTACGTCGGCGCGCCGTTCTCGGTGCACCGCGTGAACTGGCTGTGGATCAACAAGGCCGCGCTCGACAAGGTAGGCGGCAAGGCGCCGACCACGTGGCCGGAGTTCTTCGCGCTCGCCGACAAGCTCAAGGCCGCGGGCTACCAGCCGGTTGCGGCGGGCGGCCAGCCGTGGCAGGACCTGACGCTGTGGGAAGACGTGGTGCTTTCGCAGGGCGCGGACTTCTATAAGAAGGCGCTCGTCGATCTCGACCAGAAGACGCTGACTTCGCAGCAGATGGTGGGCGTGTTCGACACGGTCCGCAAGATCGAGTCGTACATGGATAACGCGCGCACGGGCCGCGACTGGAACCTCGCCACGGCGATGGTCATCAACGGCAAAGCCGGCATGCAGTTCATGGGCGACTGGGCCAAGGGCGAGTTCGAGGGTGCGAAGAAGGAGCCGGGCAAGGACTACGTCTGCGCGCCGGTGCCGGGCACCTCGAAGGCCTACACTTTCAACGTCGACTCGTTCGTGTTCTTCCAGCAGAAGGACCAGAAGGCGGCCACGCCGGGTCAGATCGCGCTGGCGAAGACGATCATGAGCCCGGCTTTCCAGGAGCAGTTCAGCCTGTACAAGGGCTCGATCCCGGTGCGTCTGGGCGTGGACATGAGCAAGTTCGATGCGTGCGGCAAGCAGTCGTACGCGGATGAGCAAGCCGCGATCAAGGCCGGCGGCTATGTGCCGTCGCTCGCGCACGGCATGGCTCAGGCGGACGCCACGGCCGGTGCGATCACCGACGTCGTCACGAAGTTCATGAACTCGAACCAGGATTCGAAGAGCGCGGTGGAAGCGCTCGCGAAGGCCGCCAAGACCAAGTAAGCGAAGCGGGTTTTTGAAGTCGTTGCAATGAAACAGGCGGAGTGCGCCGTGCGCGGCGCACTCCGGGCATGACGGGTCAAACCTAACCCCATTATCGTGCGGAGTCCGTAATGTTTCGCACCGTACCAGGAGTTGCGCAGTGACTGCTTCTCTTAGCGGCAACGGCAAGGCGGCCACGCCTGCCACAGGCCGAGCGTCGCCCATGGCGGCGCTCGCAGACCGCTGGATTCCGAAGCTGGTGCTTTCGCCCAGCATTCTGATCAGCCTCGTGTTTGTCTATGGTTTCATCGCCATCACCGGCTATCTGTCGCTGTCGAATTCGCGGCTGATGCCGCGTTACGAATTCGCCGGTTTCGACCGCTACAGCGAGCTCTTCAGCAACGATGTCTGGTGGACCTCGGCGCAGAACCTCGGCTGGTTCGGCATCCCGTTCATCGCCGTCTGCGTGGTGCTCGGGCTGTTCCTCGCGATCCTGCTCGATCAGCAGATTCGCCAGGAAGGCGCGCTGCGCGCGGTGTTTCTCTATCCGATGGCGCTTTCGTACATCGTCACGGGCACGGCGTGGCAGTGGATCTTCAACCCCGACCTCGGCATTCAGCAGGTGCTGCACGACTGGGGCTGGAAGAGCTTCCAGCTCGGCTGGCTCAACGACCCGGACAAGGCGATTTTCTGTATCGTGGTTGCCGCCGTCTGGCAGTCCACCGGCTTTTGCATGGCGTTGTTCCTCGCGGGCCTGCGCGGCGTCGACAGCGAAATCTTCAAGGCCGCCCAGGTAGACGGCGCGACGCTGCCCACGATCTATCGCAAGATCGTCATTCCGAGCATGCGTCCGGTGTTTTTCTCAGTGCTGCTGATCCTGTGCCACATCACGATCAAGACCTTCGACCTCGTCGTCGCGCTGACTGCGGGCGGCCCGGGCACGTCTTCGTCGCTGCCGGCCATCTTCATGTACACGTTTTCGTTCAACCGCGGGCAGCTCGGTGTCGGCGCAGCGTCGTCGATGATGATGCTCGCGACGGTGGTGGCCGTGCTTGTGCCGCTCATGTACCTGGAATCGAGGAGCACGCGCAATGCAGCCTAAGATGAAGGTGAGCCGCGTGTTCGTGTACGCGGCGCTGATCCTGTTCGCGTTGTACTTCCTGTTCCCGCTCTATGTGATGCTGTCGACTTCGTTCAAGTCGCTCGACCAGATCCACACGGGCAACATGCTCACGCTGCCGACGAGCCCGACCTTCGCGCCGTGGGTGAAGGCGTGGGCCCACGCCTGTACCGGCGTGCGCTGTGACGGCATGCAGCCGTTCTTCATGAACTCGGTGAAGATGGTGATTCCGGCCGTGCTGATTTCGTCGATCATCGGCGCGTTCAACGGCTACGTGCTCACGCACTGGCGCTTCCGTGGCGCGGATGCGCTCTTCACGATGCTGCTGGTGGGCTGCTTCATTCCGTTCCAGGCGATCCTCTTGCCGATGGCGCGTCTCGAAGGCTTCTTCGGCCTCTCGAACACGATCGGCGGGCTGGTGCTGGTGCACGTGGTATACGGCATCGCGTTCACCACGATGTTCTTCCGCAACTTCTACGTGAGCGTGCCCGCTGAACTCGTGAAGGCCGCGCGCATCGACGGCGCCGGTTTCTTCATGATCTTCACGCGCATCATGATGCCGATCTCGCTGCCCATCTTCATGGTGTGCCTGATCTGGCAATTCACGCAGATCTGGAATGACTTCCTGTTCGGTATCGTGTTCTCGGGTGTCGATTCGATGCCGATCACGGTGGCGCTGAACAATCTCGTGAACACGTCCACGGGCGTGAAGGAATACAACGTCGACATGGCCGGCGCGATCATCGCCGCGCTGCCCACGCTGCTCGTCTACGTGATCGCCGGCCGCTACTTCGTGCGCGGTCTCACGGCGGGCGCGGTGAAGGGCTAATAAGCTCATTCGATTAAAAGGATTTCTAGCATGGCAAGCCTTTCCATTCGCGACGTCTACAAGACCTACCCGAACGGGGTGCCCGTCCTCAAGGGTGTGAACATCGACATCGAAGACGGCCAGTTCCTGATTCTGGTCGGCGGCTCGGGCTGCGGGAAGTCGACGCTGCTCAACATGATTGCGGGTCTCGAAACCGTGACCAAGGGCGAG
The DNA here is from genome assembly GCF_902859945.1 of Paraburkholderia caffeinitolerans. Taxonomy (GTDB): domain Bacteria; phylum Pseudomonadota; class Gammaproteobacteria; order Burkholderiales; family Burkholderiaceae; genus Paraburkholderia; species Paraburkholderia caffeinitolerans. The sequence continues at coordinate 120,731 of NZ_CADIKL010000009.1, forward strand.
ATCATGATGGACGGCAAGGTGGTGAACAACCTCTCGCCGAAGGATCGCGACATTGCGATGGTGTTCCAGTCGTACGCGCTCTATCCGTCGATGACGGTGCGCGAGAACATCTCGTTCGGCCTGAATATCCGCAAGGTGCCGAAGGCCGAGCAGACGCAGATCGTCGATCGCGTCTCGAGCATGCTGCAGATCCAGCATCTGCTCGACCGCAAGCCGGGTCAGCTCTCGGGCGGTCAGCGTCAGCGCGTCGCCATGGGCCGCGCGCTCGCGCGCGACCCGATCATGTTCCTGTTCGACGAGCCGCTCTCGAACCTCGACGCGAAGCTGCGTATCGAGATGCGTTCGGAAATCAAGCTGCTGCATCAGCGTGTGGGCAAGACGATCGTCTACGTGACGCACGACCAGATCGAGGCGATGACGCTCGGCGACCGCATCGCGGTGATGAAGGACGGCATCGTGCAGCAGTTCGGCGCGCCGCAGGACATCTACGATTCGCCGTCGAACCTGTTCGTCGCGGGCTTCATTGGCGCGCCGCCGATGAACTTCATCAACGGCAAGCTGGTGGAGCAGGGCTCGGGCGTGGGCATCGAACTCGATACGGGCGTGGCGCGCAACGTGCTGAACCTGCCGTTCGAGGCGAACAAGGTGCGCGGCAACATCGGTCAGGAGGTGGTGCTGGGCCTGCGTCCGGAGCGCATCACCGACGCACGCAGCTCGCACGACGGCCACGGCCACGAGCTGCAGCGCCACACGGTGAAGGTCGACGTGATCGAGCCGACCGGCCCGGACACGCTCGTGTTCGCGCAGGTCAACGGCAAGCGCGTCGTGAGCCGCGTGCACCCGGGCGCGAATCCGCAGCCGCTCAATAACATGGAGCTGCTGTTTGACGTGTCGAAGGCCGTGCTGTTCGATCCGAAGACCGAAGAGCGCATTGCCTGAGTGGCTTTGATCGATTCGCGCCAGGTTTTACTGGTGCGCTTCTGGTGCAGTAAGCGATAAAAAACCCCGCCGCTGCGTGAGCAGCGACGGGGTTTTTTCTTGAAGATTTCGCTCAGCCCGCGTGCGGGTGATGTTGTCCATGCCCGTGCGAATGCGGCTGCAACAGCACGAGCACTGCGCCCGCGCCGCCGTCGTGCGGCCGCGCCTGGCAGAATGCGATCACTTCTTCCTTCTGCACGAGCCACGCGCGCACCTTGCCCTTGAGCACGGGCTCCTTGCCCACGGAGCCGAGCCCCTTGCCGTGAATCACGCGCACGCAGCGTAGCCCGCGCTTGCCTGCCTCGCGGATGAAGGTCTGCATTGCCTCACGCGCTTCCTCGCGGCGCATGCCGTGCAGGTCGAGCTGCGCCTGCACGATCCACGCCCCGCGCCGCAGCTTCTTGACGACTTCCTCGCTTACGCCGGGCCGGTGGTAATAGAGCGAGTCGTCGGTGTCGAGCAGCGCTTCGGGGTCGAAGTCGTCGGAAATCGCTTCGTGCAGCACCGCCTGCTCGTCGAGCCGCGTTTGCAGTGGCAGCGGCACGGGCGCCTGGCGGCGCGGCTGCGCGCGCGGCGGCTGCTTGAGCGGCGCGATCTGGCCGATTTCGCGGCGGAACAGGTCGCTGTCGGCTGCGGCTTCTACGCGCGCCGCCTGGGCGGTCGCGCGTTCACGCTCGCGCTGGCGCGTTTGCGTCTTGAGCGCATCGCGCAGGCTGCCGAGTCCGGCGAAGCCGGAGGCGGCCTTGCCGGGTTCGGGGGCGGGCTCGGGCGCGACGCTCGGCGCGGCGGGGCGCGTGGGGGCGGGGCGCTTGGGCTCGCCCGGATGGGGCACGTTCTTGGGCATGGCGAAAGACGCTGGATGAATCTCAGTGGCGTGCGTTCAGCGTGGCACGCGAAAAACGCTGCAAAAAAGACGGCAAAAGAACGCCGCAAAAGAAGAGGGCCGCCGGCTGGCTGGCCGCGGCCCTCTTTTCAGCGCGTCATCTGGCTCGATGGCGCTATTTTAACGGCTCGCGTGGATCCGATCAGCGCTCGGCTTCGGCGCTCATCACGTGCGCTCCGATCTCGCTGACGGTTTCCAGATAGCGCTGCGCGTCGAGTGCGGCCATACAGCCCGTGCCGGCGCTCGTGATGGCCTGGCGATAGACGTGATCCTGCACGTCGCCGGCCGCGAACACGCCCGGCACGCTCGTGCCCGTAGCGTTGCCGTTCAGGCCGCCGTTCGTGATGATGTAGCCGTTCTTCATCTCCAGCTGGCCTGCGAAGATGTCGGTGTTCGGCTTGTGGCCGATCGCCACGAACACGCCCTGGAGGTCGAGATCGGTGGTTGCGCCGGTCTTCGTGTTCTTGATGCGCAGGCCGTTCACACCGCCATCATTGCCGAGCACTTCGTCGAGCACGTGGTCCCATTTGATTTCGACGACGCCTTCCTTTTCCTTCTCCAGCAGGCGGTCGATCAGGATCGGCTCGGCGCGGAACTTGTCGCGGCGGTGGATGACCGTGACCTTCTTCGCGATGCCGGCGAGATAGAGCGCTTCCTCGACCGCCGTGTTGCCGCCGCCGATCACGGCGACGTGCTGGTTGCGGTAGAAGAAGCCGTCGCAGGTTGCACAGGCGGAGACGCCACGACCCATGAACAGTTCTTCGCTCGGCAGGCCGAGGTATTGCGCCGATGCGCCGGTCGCGATGATCAGCGAATCGCAGGTGTACTCGCCCGAATCGCCGATCAGGCGGATGGGCTTCTCATCGAGCTTGGCCGTGTGAATGTGATCGAACACGATTTCCGTGTTGAAGCGCTCGGCATGCTCGAGAAAACGCTGCATCAGTTCCGGGCCCTGCACGCCGTTCGGGTCGGCGGGCCAGTTTTCCACGTCGGTCGTGGTCATGAGCTGGCCGCCCTGGGCGAGGCCGGTGACAAGCAGCGGCGAAAGGTTCGCGCGCGCCGCGTAGACGGCTGCCGTGTAGCCGGCGGGGCCGGAACCGAGAATCAGGACTTTGGCGTGTTTGGTTGCGGACATGATCGAATTCCGTAGAAGGCGCTGCGTGGCGCGGGTTCCTGGGCCAGTGGTCTGGATCCGCAGGTGGCCGCCCGTCGTGAGTGCGGCGGGGCATACGCAGGTAGTTGGGCATCAGCCCGCAATTATAAAGGCCGGGGGCGTTCGCTGCTCCATCGCGGTTTCTCATCGGCGCGATAGCCTTCGTTCGACTCCCGCAGCGGCGTTGCCAGTTACCCTCATTTACAGCGTTGGGGCAGCCGGGGTCTAAACAACGCGTTTACAATAGCCCGGATCAGACGTCGGCGGCCGCGCCGGTCTGCCGGAGCCCCCGGCAGTGCGCCCGGACCGCGCAAGCATCAAGAATCACCAGGATTCAATGGCCAAAGCTCCTTTTTCCGCGCAGGCGCAGGCATTGCCTAACCGCATGTCGCGTCTTTTCACCGAAATCCGCTGGATCCTGCAGGTCGCGCTCGGCGTGTTCCTGCTGATGGCGCTAATCAGCTACAGCCGCCGCGACCCGAGCTGGACCCACGCCGCCCAGGTCGACCATATCTCGAACTGGGCGGGGCGCGTTGGCGCATGGACCTCGGACATCCTGCTGCTGCTGTTCGGCCTGTCCGCCTACTGGTGGGTCGTGCTGCTCGCGCGCCACATTTCGAAGAATTACCAGCGCATCACGCGTCACGAAGCGATCCCCGAGGACGATGACGAAAAGCCGCGCGACCATGGCTGGATCGCCGATGGCTTCGCGTTCGTGCTCGTGCTGCTCGCCTGCGACGGTATCGAGGCGCTGCGCATGTGGTCGCTCAAGGTGCAGTTGCCGCGCGCGCCGGGCGGCGTGGTGGGCGAGGCGGTGGCGCGCGGCGTGTCGAGCGCGCTGGGGTTCACGGGCGGCACGCTCGCGCTGCTGCTGGCGCTCGCGATCGGTTTGTCGCTGTATTTCCGTTTTTCGTGGCTGAGCGTGGCCGAACGGGTGGGCGAGTCGATCATCAACGCCGTGACCATGGCGCAACTGCGCCGCGAAGCGGGCCGCGACCGCAAGCTCGGCGAGGCCGCCGCGGTCAAGCGCGAAGGCAAGGTCGAGCGCGGCCGCGTGAAGATCGAGGAGCACGAGCCGGTCACGATCGTGCCGCCCGTGGTCACGCCGCCGCGTTCCGAACGCGTGGAGAAGGAGCGCCAGGTGCCGCTCTTCACCGATCTGCCGGGCGACTCCACCTTGCCGCCGATCGCGCTGCTCGACCCCCCGCCCAAGACCCAGGAAACGATTTCCGACGATACGCTCGAATTCACCTCGCGCCTGATCGAGAAAAAGCTCAAGGACTTCGGCGTGGACGTGGCCGTGGTGGCCGCGTATCCGGGCCCGGTCGTCACGCGCTACGAGATCGAACCCGCCACCGGCGTGAAGGGCAGCCAGATCGTGGGCCTCGCGAAGGATCTCGCGCGCTCGCTCTCGCTTGTTTCGATCCGCGTGGTGGAGACGATCCCCGGCAAGAACTACATGGCGCTCGAGCTGCCGAACCAGCGCCGCCAGACCGTGCGCCTGTCCGAAATCCTCGGCTCGGCTGTCTACGCCGACGCGCCTTCGGCGCTCACCATGGGTCTCGGCAAGGACATCGGCGGCAAGCCGGTTTGCGCCGACCTCGCGAAGATGCCCCACCTGCTCGTGGCCGGCACGACCGGCTCGGGCAAGTCGGTGGGCATCAACGCGATGATCCTCTCGCTGCTCTACAAGGCGAGCGCCGAGCAGGTGCGCATGATCCTGATCGATCCGAAGATGCTTGAAATGAGCGTCTACGAGGGCATTCCGCATCTGCTGTGTCCGGTCGTGACCGACATGCGCCAGGCCGGCAACGCGCTGAACTGGACCGTGGCCGAGATGGAGCGCCGCTACAAGCTCATGAGCAAGCTGGGCGTGCGCAATCTCGCGGGCTACAACAACAAGATTGAAGAGGCGAACAAGCGCGAGGAAAAGATTCCGAACCCGTTCAGCCTCACGCCCGACGATCCGGAGCCGCTGCAAAAGCTGCCGCATATCGTCGTGGTGATCGACGAACTGGCCGACCTCATGATGGTGGTCGGCAAGAAGGTCGAAGAGCTGATCGCGCGCATCGCGCAGAAGGCGCGCGCGGCGGGCATCCACCTGATTCTCGCGACGCAGCGGCCTTCGGTGGACGTGATCACCGGCCTTATCAAGGCCAACGTGCCTACGCGCATCGCGTTCCAGGTGTCGTCGAAGATCGACTCGCGCACGATTCTCGACCAGATGGGCGCCGAGTCGCTGCTCGGCATGGGCGACATGCTCTACCTGCCGCCGGGCTCGGGGCTGCCCGTGCGCGTGCACGGGGCGTTCGTCGCCGACGAAGAAGTGCATCGCGTGGTCGACAAGCTCAAGGAGCAGGGCGAGCCGAACTATATCGAAGGTCTTCTCGAAGGCGGCACGGCGGGCGAGGGCGACGAAGGCTCGGCGAGCGCTTCCGGCACTGGCGACGAGTCCGATCCGCTCTACGACCAGGCCGTCGAGGTGGTCATCAAGAACCGGCGCGCGTCGATCTCGCTCGTGCAGCGGCATCTGCGCATCGGCTATAACCGCGCGGCGCGCCTGCTAGAACAGATGGAGCAATCGGGACTCGTTTCGGCGATGTCTTCGAGCGGCAACCGCGAAATTCTCGCGCCCACGCGCGAGGTCGATTGAGTCCACGCTGAAGGTCGGCGCGGGCACACAGGGTGGTCGCATTTTGGTTATTGGAGAACGACAGATGCAGTTTCCGGTTGGACAACAGACCCGTTTGACGCTGGGCCGCGCGGGCCGCGCAATCTTTGTCGCGCTTGGCGCGTCGCTCGTGATGGCGTCGCACGCCTGGGCGAGCGGCACCGATCAACTGAAGCAGTTCGTCTCGCAGGTGCACGCCGCGCGCGGCAACTTCGTGCAGCGCGAACTCAAGACGCCTACCAACGCGAAGAACGCGAGCGACGCCATCGCCACGGCCACGGCGAACGCCAAGACGTCGAGCGGCACGTTCGTGTTCGCGCGCCCCGGCAAATTCATCTGGACCTATGAGAAGCCGTATCAGCAACTGCTGCAATCCGATGGCGACAATCTCTATGTCTACGACAAGGACCTGAACCAGGTCACCGAGCGCAAGCTCGGCGGCGCGCTCGGTGCGAGCCCGGCGGCCATCCTGTTCGGCAGCAACGATCTGGACAAGAACTTCACGCTCTCCGACGCGGGCGTGAAGAACGGCATCGACTGGCTGGAACTGGTGCCCAAGTCGAAAGACACGCAGTTCAAGAGCGTGGGCATTGGCTTTCGCGACGGCAACCTCGAAGCGATGGAATTGCACGACGTGTTCGGCAACGTGACGCTGCTCACGTTCTCCAACATCGAGAAGAATCCGTCGCTGCCGGCATCGACCTTCAAGTTCGTGCGGCCCAAGGGCGCCGACCTGATCACGGGCGGCGGGAACTGATGCTCGCGGTGTGATGCAGCAAAAAAAGGGGCGGCTCGATTGAGTCGCCCCTTTTGTCTATTGGCGCCGCGCTAATCAGACCGAAAAGCGCACCACGCCCTTGTCGTCGATCGTGCGCTTGAGCTTGCCCGCGAACCACAGCAGATGCAGGTGCGCGAGCGCTTCGCCCATTGCGAACGTCAGCTGATGCATGTCGAGTGCGCGTTTGAACATGAGCGGCACGATATCGGCGGCGCTTTGCGGCGTGTGTGCACAGGCTTCCATGACTTCGGCGAGCCGTGCGTCGTGGTGCGCGCGCAATTGGCCGATGCGCGTGCGCACGCCGCGGAACGGCTTGCCGTGCGAGGGCAGCACGAGCGTGTCCTCGGCCATGGCCTCGTAGCGCCCGAGCGATTCGAGGTAGAGGCCGAGCGGGTTGCCTTCCGGCTCCATGTCGAACACCGAGACGTTGGTCGAGATGCGCGGCAGCACCATGTCGCCCGAGATCAGTACGCCGAGCGATTCGCACAGCAGCGCGCAATGTTCGGGCGAATGGCCGTAGCCCGTGACGACGCGCCAGTCGCGGCCGCCGATCGCCACCGTGTCGGCTTCGCGCAGGCGGCGATATTGCCCCGGCAGCGAGGGCACGAGATTGGAGTAGTAATTGCGGCGCTTGCGCAGTTGCTCGAGCGAGGCTTCGTCGCTCACGCCGTGGCGCGCGAAATGGCGCGCCGCGCCTTCGCCGCCCGCGTTCGAGCCGTTGCCCGAGGACAGCACGCACGCGCTCATGTATTCGCCGAGCGTTGTCCACAGGCGCACGTCCCAGCGCTTCTTCTCGCCGCCCGCGCAGATCCAGTGCGCAAGGCCGATGTGGTCCGGGTGGCAGTGCGTGACGAGCACGCGCAGCACCGGCAGGCCTTCAAGCTGGGTCTCGAACACCTGCTCCCAGCGCGCCTTGATCGTGTCGTCGGTGATGCCGCAGTCCACCACGGTCCAGCCTTGCTGGCCGTCGATCTCGTCGCGCAGCAGCCACAGGTTGATGTGATCGAGCACGAAGGGCAGCGGCATGCGCAGCCATTTCACGCCGGGCGCGACTTCGAAGGCAAGGCCGGGTTCCGGCAGGGTATCAGCGAAGGGGTAGTCGAGCTGGTGTTCGAGGGCGTTCATTAGGGGAGTCGTCTCGCGTCGTTATGGTGGGCTGAGGACGGCCGGCGCCGCCTTCTGTCCGCATTGTCACTGCATTGCGCCATTCCTGCAGGGGAGTCGGGAGAGTGTTCCGTTATGCGGAACAAACCGGCTGTTGCGCAACCCTTGAGTTGACGATAACGTAAACGTCGACTCCAACGATAGCCCCATCGCCTGGCCGGACCCGGCCCGCGCGAGGCGCGCTTTTCCCACATGACCCAATACACGATTACCGAGCTCGCCCGCGAATTCGACGTGACGCCGCGTGCGATCCGTTTCTACGAGGACCAGGGCCTGCTCGCGCCAAGCCGCGAAGGCGCGAGCGGCCTCAAGCGCGTATTTTCGGGGCGCGATCGCACGCGGCTGAAGCTCACGCTGCGCGGCAAGCGCCTGGGTTTCACGCTCAACGAAATCCGCGCGCTGCTCGATCTCTACGACTCGCCCACCGACACACAGCCTCAGCTCGAGGCGTTCCTCGACACCGTCGTGCGCCACCGCGAGATACTGGAGCGCCAGCGCGCCGACCTCGACGCCACGCTCGAAGACCTCGCGCAGTACGAGTCGCAGGCGCGCACGCTGCTCGCGAAGAACGGGGTGGGCGAGCGGATCGTGCCGCTCACGCTGGACGACGATCAGTAGCCGGCGCTGGCCCGTTCCTGCCGGTTTCCGCATCAAGCCGCCGAGCCGAGGTGAATGCGTCATGAGACATTTCCCGAAACTGCTTTCATCGCAGATCGGCTTCGACGTTGCGCAGACGATGCTCGAAGGCTTCGACCATCATTACCGCAACTTCTGCGCGGTGGCCGTGCGTGCGCGCGAATGCTTCGAGGCGCGCGACTGGCGCGGCCTGCAGCAACTCGCGCGCGAGCGCATCGCTTCTTATGACGAGCGTGTGCGCGAGTGCGTGCTGGCGCTCGAAGACGAGTACGACGCGGAAAGCATCGACGACGAGGTCTGGGAGCAGATCAAGCTCCACTACATCGGCCTGTTGACCACGCACCGGCAGCCCGAGTGCGCCGAGACGTTCTTCAACTCGGTGTGCTGCAAGATCCTGCATCGTTCGTACTTCAACAACGATTTCATTTTCGTGCGGCCCGCGATCTCGACCGAGTACATCGAGAACGACGAGCCCGCGGCCAAGCCCACTTATCGCGCGTACTACCCGGCCAAGGACGGGCTGGCGGCCACGCTCGCGCGCATCGTCACGAATTTTCAGCTCGAAACGCCGTTCGAAGATCTCGAGCGCGACGTGGACTGCGTGATGTGCGCGATGCTCGACACCTTCGGCGTGGTCGAGCCCAAGCCGAACTTCCAGATTCACGCGCTCGCCTCGCTGTTCTTTCGCAATCAGTCGGCGTATATCGTCGGGCGCATCATCAACGGAGATCTGCTCGCGCCGTTCGTGGTGCCGATCCGTCACACGCCAAGCGGCAAGCTCGTGCTCGACACCGTGCTGCTGCGCACCGATCAGTTGCTGATCCTGTTCAGCTTCTCGCACTCGTATTTCCTCGTGGACATGGGCGTGCCGTCCGCCTACGTCGAGTTCCTGCGCACGATCATGCCGCGCAAGGCGAAGGGCGAGATCTACACGTCGCTCGGGTTGCAGAAGCAGGGCAAGAATCTGTTCTATCGCGATCTGCTGCATCACCTCTCGCATTCGAGCGATCAGTTCGTCGCCGCGCCCGGCATTCGCGGCATGGTGATGATCGTGTTCACGCTGCCGTCGTTTCCGTACGTGTTCAAGGTGATCAAGGACAGCTTTCCCGCGCCGAAGGAAACCACGCGCGAGCAGGTGGAGGAGAAGTATCAACTGGTGAAACGCCACGACCGCCTTGGGCGTCTGGCCGATACGCTCGAATATTCGAGCGTCGCGCTGCCGGTTGCGCGCCTTTCCGAGGCGCTCGTGCACGAACTCGAAACGCTTGCGCCTTCGGTGATCGAGTACGAGGGCGACAATCTCGTGATACGCCATCTCTACATCGAGCGCCGCATGGTGCCGCTCAACATCTGGCTGCAAAACGGCAGTGACGAAGAGGTCGAGCACGGCATCCGCGAATACGGCAACGCGGTGAAGGACCTGATGCGCGCGAATATCTTCCCGGGCGACATGCTCTACAAGAATTTCGGCGTGACGCGCCACGGCCGTGTGGTGTTCTACGACTACGACGAAATCGAGTATCTGACCGAGTGCAACGTGCGCGCGGTGCCCAAGCCTGTTCATGAGGAAGACGAACTATCGAGCGAGCCGTGGTACGGAGTGGGCCCGCGCGACATTTTCCCGGAGACGTACCGTACGTTTCTGCTCGGCGATACGCGCGTGCGGCGCTATTTCCTCGAGCATCACGCGGACTTCTTCGACCCCGCGCTATGGCAGCAGAGCCAGGCGCGCCTGCTGGCGGGCGAGGTGCCCGATTGCCTGCCGTATGACGCGGCGGTGCGGTTTCGTGCGCGCTATCCCGAGCGCTTCGCGCCGCACGATCAACGCACAGACCCGAATTTCGCATCATCGATTGATTGAAAAAGGAGAGTGAGCATGAGTGAGACGCAGATGGATCCGGTTGTGATCGTGGCGGCGGCGCGTACGCCGATGGCGGGTTTTCAGGGCGATTTCGCTGCGCTGAGCGCGCCGCAACTGGGCGCGGCGGCAATCGCGGCCGCGCTCGAGCGCGCGGGCCTGAAGCCCGAGCAGATCGACGAGGTGGTGATGGGCTGCGTGCTGCCCGCGGGCCAGGGCCAGGCGCCCGCGCGCCAGGCGGCGCTGGGTGCGGGCCTGCCGCTCGCGGCGGGCGCGACCACGGTGAACAAGATGTGCGGCTCGGGCATGCGCGCGGCGATGTTCGCGCACGACATGCTGCTGGCGGGCTCGGCCGAGGCGATCGTCGCGGGCGGCATGGAGAGCATGTCGAACGCGCCGTATCTGTTGCCCAAGGCGCGCGCGGGCCTGCGCATGGGGCACGGTCAGGTGCTCGATCACATGTTCCTCGACGGACTCGAAGATGCCTATGACAAGGGCCGACTCATGGGGACGTTCGCCGAGGAGTGCGCGGGCGAATTCGACTTCTCGCGCGAAAGCCAGGACGCCTTTGCGATCGAGTCGCTCAAGCGCGCGAAACGCGCCAACGAAGACGGCTCGTTCGCCTGGGAAATCGCGCCGGTGAAGGTGGCCACGCGCGCGGGCGAGACCACGATCGAGCGCGACGAGCAGCCGTTCAAGGCCAACCTCGACAAGATCCCGACGCTCAAGCCCGCCTTCAGCAAGACCGGCACGGTGACGGCCGCGAATTCCTCGTCGATCTCGGACGGCGCGGCGGCGCTGGTGATGATGCGCGAATCCACGGCGAAGCGCCTTGGTGTCAAGCCGCTCGCGCGCGTGACGGGCCATTCGACCTTCGCGCAGCAACCCGCGAAGTTCACGACCGCACCGGTGGGCGCGATCGCGAAGCTCTTTGAGAAGACCGGCTGGAAGGCCGCCGACGTCGATCTCTACGAGATCAACGAGGCGTTTGCCGTGGTCACCATGGCCGCGATGAAGGCGCACGATCTGCCGCACGAGAAGGTCAACGTGAACGGCGGCGCGTGCGCGCTGGGCCATCCGATCGGCGCGTCGGGCGCGCGCATTCTCGTCACCTTGATCGGCGCGCTGCGCGCACGCGGCCTGAAGCGCGGCGTGGCGACCCTGTGCATCGGCGGTGGCGAGGCGACCGCAATGGGCGTCGAACTCATGTAGGCTTGTGAGTGATGAGCGCTGCACGGAGCGGCGCTCCCCATCGCTGGCACGCGGCGCAGCAGCGCCGCGGCACCCAGAAAAGGTGGCGACATGAAAACAGCGTTGATTGTGGGCGCGTCGCGAGGCCTAGGCCTCGAGTTCGCGCGCCAGTATGCGAAGGCTGGCTGGCGCGTGCTGGCCACGGCGCGCTCCGAGGAGGCGCGCGCGGCGCTCAACGCGCTGGGCGCGCAGGCGTTCACGCTAGACATTTCGCGGCCCGAGGACATTGCCGCGCTCGGCGCGAAACTCGAGGGCGAGCGGCTGAATGTGGCGCTCATCGTTTCGGGCGTCTACGGCCCGCGCACCGAGGGTGTCGAAACCATCAGCGCCGAGGACTTCGAGTACGTGATGAACACCAACGTGCGCGGTCCGATGCAGCTCATTCCGATTCTGTTGCCGCTCGTCGATGCGGCGTTCGGCGTGCTCGGCGTGCTGTCGAGCCGCATGGGCAGCATCACGCAGACCACCGGCACGACGGGCTGGCTCTATCGCGCGAGCAAGGCGGCTGTGAACGACGTCATCAAGATCACCTCGCTTCAGACGCGCCGCGCGACCTGCATCGCGCTGCATCCGGGCTGGGTGCGCACCGAGATGGGCGGCGCGCAGGCAGCCATCGACGCGGCGGCGAGCGTCGCCGGCATGCGCGAGGTGGTGGCCGAGGCCGCTGCCGCGCGCGAGGTCTTCAACGGGCGTTTTTTCCAGTACGACGGGACCGAACTCGACTGGTAAGCACGCGATTGACGCAACTCCGCACAATAATCGCGCAGCAATTGCACGTAGGGGCCGCAACGCTGGCGCGAGCGGCCCTTGTTTTTATTTGTTCTGCTGAAAGCGCACGAAGTGCGCGGGAAGGATCGATACTTAATGTCTGCTGAACCCACGCGCGCGAAGCGCCCGCTCGATTGTCCTTGTGGCGGCGCTGCACCCAGCCTGAAACCGGGCGCCAAACCCCCGCGCTTCGCCGATTGCTGCGGCCGTTTTATCGACGGCGACGCGCTCCCTGCCACGGCGCTCGAACTGATGCGCTCGCGCTACACGGCCTATGTGCTCGGCGAAGCCGGCTACCTGCGCGCGACCTGGGCCGTGGAAACCTGTCCCGCCGATCTCGACGTCGACACCGATGCCCCCGGCGCGCCGCGCTGGCTGGGGCTTGCCGTCAAGCGCCACGAACCCATCGACGAGACGCATGCGCGCGTCGAGTTCGTCGCGCGCCACAAGAGCGGCGGGCGCGCCTTTCGTCTGCACGAGCTGAGCCGCTTCACGCGCGGCGACGACGGCCGCTGGCGCTACGTCGACGGCGACATTCTCGAAGGCTGAAAGCAGTTCCTGCGCCGCTGCTGCGGCGTCTGAAACAACGTCTTTGCAAACAAGCACTTAATGCAAAAAAACGGGGCCGTTGACGTTGTGCGACACGTAATACCGGGAATAACTTTTTTCTTATTGCCGCCCTCGATCGCCCCGAAATCCCGCCATGCGCCGTGCGTCAAGGTATACGCGGAACTGGCCCTTCGTTGGCACGCCTTATGCCGGGTTACCCCTGAATTGCGCAACAAATAATTGTCGTGCGACGATGCAATCACGGTGCTCGTCAGTCACGTAAGCAGATGTTGAAAAGACACGCTTGCGGCGATCATATGACGGGTGCTGGCGGCGGATCTGAAAGTTTGCAGATCGGCGCCGCTCAGGTGTTCCGATCCGTGTTCTCCCCCGCAGCAACGGATGCGACCACGCCAGGCCTCCCGGCCAGGCGCGCCGTCTGCTGTTGTGTCCGTAAAGGGCAGGGGACGTTCGCGCAGTAGTTCGGTACGCAGATTTACGGCAGGTTTTTCGCAGGTGGGTGTTGCGCATGGCGTTCAGGAAGCTTCTTACCGGATGGGCGATGGTTGGCACGGCGTGCGTGCTGTCGGTTGCCCATGCAGCGTCGCTTTCCGATCCGGCCGCAGCGTCCAGCGTCCAGGTAGCGCCTGGCTCCACCACGTCCGCCACGTATTCGAACGCGCATCGCGATGCTTCGCAAAACGCGGCCGCGCCGTTGGCCAACGGCCCGCTCGGCAGCGCAAACGTGCCGCGCATCGCGCTCGGCGACGCGTATCTGCCCGTCGTGCGCGCCGACATGAATCAGCAGATCATTCAAATTCCTGTGGCCGGCGACCCGAGCGTTACGCTCGAAACCACGGTCTACCGTCCCGATGGCCCCGGCCCGTTCCCGATGGTGGTGTTCAACCACGGCAAGATCCAGGGCGACCCGCGCATGCAGCCGCGCAGCGACCCGACATCTTTCGCGCGTGAATTCGTGCGCCGCGGCTACGTGGTCGTCGCGCCGAATCGCCGGGGTTTCGCCGGTTCGGGCGGCAACTATCAGCAAGACGGCTGCGATGTCGCGAGCAACGGCATGGGCCAGGCCGCCGACGTGGCCACGACGGTCGACTACATGACGAAGCAGCCGTACGTGGACGCGAGCCATATCGTCGTCGCCGGCACTTCGCACGGCGGCCTCGCGACCATGGCCTACGGCACTGAAGCAGCGCACGGCGTGCGCGCGCTCATCAACTTCTCGGGCGGCTTGCGCCAGGACGCCTGCACGGGTTGGCAGAACAACCTGACCGAGGCATTCGGCGATTACGGCGCGAAGGCTCACGTGGCTTCGCTCTGGCTCTACGGCGACAACGATTCGGTGTGGACGTCCGATCTCGTCACGCGGATGTTCGCGGCGTTTCGCACCGCGCAACTGGGCGAGGCGCAGCCGGGCGCGGGCGCGCAGCTCGTCGATTTCGGTTCGTATAAAAACGATGCACACCGCCTCGTGGGCGACCGCGACGGCGTGCAGGTCTGGTGGCCCAAGGTCGAGACGTTCCTTGCGAACCAGGGCATGCCCACGGCCGTGGAATATCGCGTAGCGACGCAAGCCGCGCCGCGCGCCACGGGTTATGCGTCGATCGATTCGGTGGGCGCGGTGCCATTCCTCGATCAGTCGGGCCGTGACGGTTATCGCAACTTCCTCAAGCAGTACCCGAGCCGCGCCTTCGCGGTGTCCGATTCGGGCGCCTGGTCGTGGGCCGAGGGTGGCGACAATCCGATGGCTGTCGCCGTTGCGAATTGCCAGAAGCACAGCTCGGATCCTTGCCGCCTCTATGCGGTGAACGGTAACGTCGTGTGGTCTAACGATACCGCCACGGCGCAGAACGACAATGCCGACGACGGCCACGCCGTTGCCGCCGGCGACGACGCGGATGCCGCACACGCGCTCGCGAGCCGTTAAGCGCGCCTGATACATCGCGCGCTTATTGCGCGATCACTCCCCCATCTTTTCCCATCGTTTTCCCGCCGCTGTTGCGCTCTTGCGTTCGCGCTTGAGCTCGACCGCGCCGCATGCGCTCGTCTTTTCGGCGTGCGGCCGCAGATTTTTTTGCACAAGCGCGCTTCACTTTGACGTCGTCATCTACGGGCATTTCGGGTCTTCGCAAAAGAACTGGGCGCAGCTGTTCCGAACCGCGCCGAACCTCGTACGAGCGGGCCTTTCAGAGCCATTTCGGGGGTAGTGCATTGCGGAATTGAACGCGTTAATCTCGGGCCCGTTGCCTGGCAGGACACCAGCAGGACACACCAGCAGGAGCCGTATTTGAACTCGCATTCCCACATTGCCAACGACGCCTGGATCGCGCGCAGCCTGCGTGCCGTCTGGCATCCTTGCACCCAGATGAAACACCACGAGCGCTTGCCGCTCGTCGCCGTCGCGCGTGGCCAAGGGCCGTGGTTGTACGACCATGAGGGCCGGCGCTATCTCGACGCCATCAGCTCGTGGTGGGTCAATCTGTTCGGCCACGCCAATCCTGTGATCAATGCGGCGCTCAAGACGCAGCTCGACACGCTCGAGCACGTGATGCTCGCGGGCTGCACGCATGAGCCCGCTGTCGAACTCGCAGAGCGCTTGAGCGCGCTCACCGGCGGCACGCTCGGCCATGCGTTTTTTGCTTCCGATGGTGCCTCGGCGGTCGAGATCGCGCTGAAGATGAGTTTTCACGCGTGGCGCAATCAGGGCGCGAGCGACAAACGCGAATTCGTGTGCCTGGCCAACAGCTATCACGGCGAGACCATCGGCGCACTCGGGGTGACGGACGTGAAGCTCTTCAGGGATGCTTACGACCCGCTTTTGACGCATGCGCATGTGGTCGCTTCGCCCGACGCACGCACGGCGCGCGAAGGCGAGCGCGCGGCCGACGTTGCGCGCCGCGCGCTAGCCGATGTCGAGCGCGTGTTCTCCGAGCGCGAAGGCCGCATCGCCGCGCTGATCGTCGAGCCGCTCGTGCAGTGCGCGGCGGGCATGGCGATGCACGATCCCGCGTATCTCCAGGGCCTGCGCGCGCTGTGCGACCGCTACCAGGTGCATCTGATAGCCGATGAGATCGCCGTGGGCTGCGGGCGCACGGGCACCTTTTTCGCGTGCGAGCAGGCCGGCATCTGGCCCGATCTGCTCACGCTCTCGAAGGGCATCAGCGGCGGCTACCTGCCGCTGTCGATCGTGCTTTCGCGCGACGAAATCTACGCGGCCTTCTACGACGACGACACCGCGCGCGGCTTCCTGCATTCGCACTCGTACACGGGCAATCCGCTGGCCTGCCGCGCCGCGCTCGCGACGCTCGATCTCTTCGAGCGCGACGGCGTGCTGGCCGCGAATGCCCAGAAGTCGAAACAACTGCGCGAGGCGTTCGCGCCGCTCGAACAGCATCCGCTCGTGCGCGACCTGCGCCAGTGCGGCACGATCCTCGCGTTCGACGTGGCGATCGAAGATGCCGAGCGCGCGCGCACGTTCTCGCGCCGATTCTTCGAAAACGCGCTGCAGCGCGAACTGCTGCTGCGCCCGATCGGCACGACGGTCTACGTGATGCCGCCGTACATTCTCGACGCCGAAGCGCAAGCGCACCTCGCCGCGCGCACGCGCGAGACATTCGACGCGACCGTCGCGGAGGACCTCTGATGCATTTGCTGAAAACACTCGAACAAAATCTGCGCGATCTCGATGCGCAAGGCTTGCGCCGCCGCCGCCGTACCATCGACTCGCCGTGCAGCGCGCATATGGTCGTCGATGGACGCGAGAGCATTGGCTTCGCGAGCAACGACTACCTGGGGCTGGCCGCGCATCCGCAGCTCGTCGCGGCGTTGACTGAGGGCGCGCAGCGCTATGGCGCGGGCAGCGGCGGCTCGCATCTGCTCGGCGGCCATTCGCGCGCCCACGCGCAACTAGAGGACGATCTCGCGGCGTTCGCGGGCACCTTCGTGGATGCGCCGCGCGCGCTGTACTTCAGCACCGGTTACATGGCGAATCTTGCCGTGCTCACCGCACTCGCGGGGCAGGGCACGACGCTCTTTTCCGACGCGCTCAATCATGCTTCGCTGATCGACGGTGCGCGGCTCTCGCGGGCCGATATCCGGATCTATCCGCACGCGGACATGGACGCGTTGAGCACGATGCTCGAAGCGTCGGACGCGCGCGCGAAGGTGATCGTGAGCGATACGGTGTTCAGCATGGACGGCGACGTCGCGCCGCTCACGCAACTGGTCGAACTTGCCGAAAAGCACGGCGCCTGGCTCGTGGTCGACGACGCGCACGGGCTTGGCGTACTCGGCCCGCAAGGGCGCGGCGCGCTGGCGGCGGCAGCACTGCGCTCGCCCAACCTCGTGATGGTGGGCACACTCGGCAAGGCGGCGGGCGTTTCGGGCGCGTTTATCTGCGCTCACGACACCGTGATCGAATGGCACGTGCAGCGCGCCCGTCCGTACATCTTCACGACGGCTTCGTCGCCGGCGGTCGCGCACGCGGTATCCGCGAGCCTGAAGCTGATTGCGGGCGAGGAGGGCGACGCACGGCGCGTTCATCTGAATCATCTGATCGGGCGCACGCGCTCGATGCTCAAGGAAACCTGCTGGCAGCCCGTCGATTCGCACACGGCCGTGCAGCCGCTCGTGATCGGTACCAACGAAGCCACGCTCGCGCTGCAAGCGGCGCTCGAGCGCGACGGCCTGTGGGTGCCGGCGATTCGCCCGCCGACCGTGCCCGTGGGCACCTCGCGGCTGCGCATTTCGCTCTCGGCCGCACATTCGGACGCCGATCTCGATTGCCTTAACGCGGCGCTGCAACGCGCGAGCCTTGAAGCGCAAAAGCAGGCACAGGAGGGTGCACGATGAGCACTGCGAAGTATTCGCTTTTTGTCACGGGCACCGATACTGAAATCGGCAAAACCTTCGTAAGCGCAGCGCTCTTGCGCGGCCTTGCGCAAGCGGGCCTGCGCGCGGCGGCGATGAAGCCCATCGCTGCGGGCGCATACGAGCGCGACGGCATATGGCACAACGAAGATGCCGATCAGCTCGACGCTGCCGCAAGCGTGCTGCTCCCTCCGGAAATGCGTACGCCGTTTCTGCTCAAGGAGCCGGCCGCGCCGCACATCGCCGCCGCGCTCGAAGGCGTGACGCTCGACATGGCGCGCATCGTGCAATGCCACCGTGAAGCCTGCGAGCGCGCGCACGCCGTGGTGGTGGAAGGCGTGGGCGGTTTTCGCGTGCCGCTCACGGCGACGCAGGACACCGCGGATCTCGCGGTTGCGCTGAACCTGCCGGTGGTGCTCGTCGTGGGCATGCGGCTGGGCTGCATCAGCCATGCGCTCCTCACCGCCGAGGCAGTCGCCGCGCGCGGCCTCACGATCGCGGGCTGGGTCGCCAATCGCATCGACCCGGCCATGACCTTTGCGCAAGAAAACATCGACGCGCTGCGTGAGCGCCTTGCCGCGCAGTTCGGCGCGCCGCTCATCGGCGTCGTGCCGCATATGCCCGGCGCGCGTGCCGACGCTGCCGCAGAACACCTGAACATCGACGCATTGCTCGCGCGGCTTGACGCCATCGCGCCTGCGTCCGAACCCCAATCGTCTCTGTAAAGAAGGACCCCCACGCCATGACCGAAGCCCACATCGACATCACCGCGCTCAAGAAAAGCGCGCCGCATGCACAAGCACAAGACGAAGCCGCCGCGCGCTGGCGCGTTGCCGACGTTGCCGCGCTCTACGAATTGCCGTTCAACGACCTGATGTTCCGCGCGCAGCAGGTGCATCGCGAGCATTTCGACGCGAACTCCGTGCAGCTTTCCACGCTCCTGTCGATCAAGACCGGCGGCTGCGAGGAGGATTGCGCGTACTGCCCGCAGTCGTCGCATCACGACACCGGGCTCGACGCGAGCAAGCTCATGGACGTGGACGCCGTGCTCGATGCCGCGCGCGTGGCGAAGGCCAACGGCGCGACGCGCTTTTGCATGGGCGCGGCATGGCGTAATCCGAAGGACCGTCACCTCGAGCCGATCAAGGACATGATTCGCGGCGTGAAGTCGATGGGCCTCGAAACCTGCGTCACGCTCGGCATGCTCGAAGCGCACCAGGCGAAGGCGCTCGCCGATGCGGGCCTCGATTACTACAACCACAACCTCGACACCTCGCCCGAGTTCTACGGCCAGATCATCTCGACGCGCACCTACGAGGACCGCCTCGAAACGCTCGAACGCGTGCGCGACGCGGGCATCAACGTGTGCTGCGGCGGCATCGTCGGCATGGGCGAGTCGCGCCGCGAGCGCGCGGGCCTGATCGCGCAGCTCGCGAACATGGAGCCGTATCCGGAATCGGTGCCCATCAACAATCTCGTGCAGGTGAGCGGCACGCCGCTCGAAGGCACCGAGCCGCTCGATCCGTTCGAGTTCGTGCGCACGATCGCGGTTGCGCGCATCACGATGCCCACGGCGATGGTGCGTCTCTCGGCGGGCCGCGAGCAGATGGACGACGCGCTCCAGGCGCTGTGCTTCATGGCGGGCGCGAATTCGATTTTCTACGGGGACCAGTTGCTCACGACGGGCAACCCGCAAGCCGAAGCCGACCGCAAGCTGCTGCAGCGTCTGGGCATCAGCGCGCGGACTGCGCAAGCGTTGCCGGCCGATGCGCATCATGAACATCACGCGCATGGCGGCTGCGGCCACTGCGAATAAGCATGTCGAGGCTTGCGGCGAGTTGGAAACGCGCCGCTGAAAAGACAAACGCCACGCTGTGAAGCGTGGCGTTGTCGTTTGTAGCGCTATGGATGCATGCGCGGATTAAGCGTAAGCCGCGCGCCGGCGCCCCGCGAGCACGACATAACACAGCGCGCCGACCACGAGCGCGGGCAGCGTCGCGCCGAGATTCGGCAGCCACTGGTTGAGCGCCTGATACGCACCGAAGCCGATGCCCCACGCGACGAACGCGGTCACGTGCCAGCCGCCCGAGTAACCGTAGACGCCGTTCAAATCGGCGAGCGCGCGCGCATCGATGCGCCGGCGGCGCACGATGAAGTGATCGGCGAGCACGACACCGAAGAGCGGCGCGAACACGGAGCCGATGAAGAGCAGGAAGTTCTCGTAGCGCGCCATCGGCACGACGAGGCCGATTAGCGTGCACAGCGCGCCGAACGCCGCCGAGAGCCACGGCACGCTGCCGCGCGTCCAGAACGTGCCCGTGGAAACAGCGGCCGAGTGAATATCGGCGAAGGCGTTGTCGATTTCGTCGATTAGCACGAGCAAGAGTGCGAAGCCGCCGCCGGCCTTCGCGAGCGCGGTGGTGAGGAGCGCGTCGCCGCCGCCCGCTGCCAGGCCGTAGATCGCGCCGAGCGCGTAGAACCACAGGTTCGCGATGCCATAGCCGAACAGCGTGCCGCGGAACGTCTCGCCCGCGCGGCGGCCAAAGCGCGTGTAGTCGGCGATCAGCGGCAGCCACGACAGCGGCATCGCCACCACGAGGTCGATTGCGCTGCCGAACGGCATCTCGCCGGTGCCGGGGCGACGCATGAGCGCGCCGATGTCGTGCTGCGCGAGCAGGCTCCACGTGAGCCACGCAGCGCCGGCGAGCAGGAGCCAGATGCCCCAGGTGCGCAGGAAACGGCGCACGAACGAGAGCGGGCCGCTCACGGCGAGCAGCGTGGCCAGCAAGCCGAAGATCACGGTCCACACGAGCGGCATCGAAAGGCCGAAGGCTTGCTTGGCGAGCGCATCGGCGGAGTCCCGCATCACGATGATCTCGAACGAGCCCCAGCCCACGAGCTGCACCATGTTGATGACGGCCGGTACCGACGCGCCGCGAATGCCGAGCGTCGGACGCAGCGACGACATGGCGGCGAGTCCCGTGTCGGTGCCGATCACGCCCGCGAGCGCGAGCAGCACGACGCCGATCGTGCTGCCGATGCCGATCGCGGCCAGCGCGTGGGGCAGTGATAGCCCGGGCACCAGCAGGGCGCCCGCCTGGGCGACCAGCAGGCCGATGCCGAGCGAGAACCAGAGCGCGAAGGCGTCGCCGGTGCGGAACTGGCGGCGTGCGTCGAGCACGGGGACGTTGGGCGCGTAGGTCGAGCCGGCGTCGCCGGCCGCGCCTGATGACGGGTCTTGAGTCATGGGTAAAACTGTCCTCTGTGTCGTTTGTTTTGTCTGATATTTGGCTGGGCCTACTATCGGCGGCAGTCAGGCGTCGAGTCTCGCGCAACCGCCCGGGCTGTCATAATGCACGACTGCATCCGGCATGGCAGGCCGTTTTCGGGGGCGCGAACATCGCCTCGGCAAACCGCCGGCCCCGGCAAAGCCGACATTATCGCGAAAACGTCATGTTTGAAGAAACCCGTGCCAACGTTCCGCTCGCCGAGCGGCTGCGCCCGCGCTCGATCGACGAAGTCATCGGCCAGAAGCATCTGCTCGGGGCCAACAAGCCGCTGCGCGTCGCCTTCGAGTCCGGCGAAGCGCATTCGATGATCCTCTGGGGGCCGCCCGGCGTGGGCAAGACCACGCTCGCGCGCCTCATGGCCGACGCGTTCCACGCGCAGTTCATCGCGCTATCCGCGGTGCTTTCGGGCGTGAAAGATATCCGCGAGGCCGTCGAGACGGCGCAGATGCACCGCGCGCGCGGCCATCAGACGCTCGTGTTCGTCGACGAAGTCCATCGTTTCAACAAGAGCCAGCAGGACGCCTTCCTGCCTCACGTGGAGTCGGGCCTGTTCGTGTTCATCGGCGCGACGACCGAGAATCCGTCGTTCGAGGTGAACAGCGCGCTGCTTTCGCGCGCGGCGGTCTATGTGCTCAAGAGCCTCGACGAAGAAGAGCAGGGCGAGCTGCTGGCGCGCGCGAGCGCGGAACTGGGCGGCCTCACCTTCACGGATGAAGCGCAAAAGGCGCTGATCGGCTCAGCCGACGGCGACGGGCGCAAGCTGCTGAACAACCTCGAAATCGTCGCGCGCGCGGCTGCGCAGCAGAAGAAGCGCGAGATCGACGGCGAGCTGCTCGGCAGCGCGCTCGCCGAAAACCTGCGCCGCTTCGACAAGGGCGGCGACGCGTTCTACGACCAGATCAGCGCGCTGCACAAGTCGGTGCGCGGCAGCAACCCGGACGGCGCGCTCTACTGGTTCTGCCGCATGCTCGACGGCGGCGCCGACCCGCGCTATCTCGCGCGGCGTATCGTGCGCATGGCGTGGGAGGACATCGGCCTTGCCGACCCGCGCGCGGCGCGCATCACGCTCGACGCCTCGGAGACCTACGAGCGCCTCGGCTCGCCCGAAGGCGAACTGGCGCTCGCGCAGGCCGTCATCTACCTCGCGGTCGCGCCGAAATCGAACGCGGGCTACATGGCGTACAACGAGGCGCGGCGCTTCGTCGGCAAGGACCAGTCGCGCGCGGTGCCCGTTCACTTGCGCAACGCGCCCACCAAGCTCATGAAGGAGCTGGGCTACGGCCACGAGTACCGCTACGCGCACGACGAACCCGACGCCTACGCGGCCGGCGAGACCTATCTGCCCGACGGCATGCGCGAGCCGCGCTGGTATCAGCCCACGCCGCGCGGGCTCGAAGGCAAGATCGGCGAGAAGCTCGCACGCCTCGCCGACCTCGACGCGCAATGGCGCGAAGAGCATCGCGAAGAAATCCGCGAGCGCAAGCGCAAGGGCTAGCCCTCGCGGGTGCGCTAAAATCTGCGCTTCATACAACGAAACTGCGTCTCACAATCCCATGCTCGACATCCAGCTGCTGCGCAAAGACCTCGACGGCGTCGCGAAGCGCCTCGCCGACCGCGGCTATACCCTCGACGTCGCGGCGTTTTCCGCGCTCGAAGCAGAACGCCGCGCCATCCAGACCCGCACCGAAGAACTGCAGGCGCGCCGCAACAGCCTGTCGAAGCAGATTGGCGCGATGAAGGGCCGTGGCGAGGACACCTCGGCGGTCATGGCCGAAGTGGGCGGCATCGGCGACGAAATGAAGGCCTCGGCTGCGAAGCTCGACGAAATCCAGACGAAGCTCTCCGACCTGCTGCTCGGGGTGCCGAACCTGCCGCACGAGAGCGTGCCCCTGGGCCGCGACGAAGCCGGCAACGTGGAAGTGCGCCGGTGGGGCACGCCGCGCCAGTTCAGCTTCGAAGTGAAGGATCACGTCGACGTGGGCGGGCCGCTGGGTCTCGACTTCGAGACCGGCGCGAAGCTTTCGGGCGCGCGCTTCACGCTGCTGCGCGGCCAGATCGCGCGCCTGCACCGCGCGCTCGCGCAGTTCATGATCGACACGCACACGATGCAGCACGGCTATACGGAAACGTACACGCCTTACATCGTGAATCCGGAAATCCTTTACGGCACGGGCCAGTTGCCCAAGTTCGCCGAGGACATGTTCCGCGTGGAAAAGGGCGGCGCCGAGAATACGGTTACGCAATACCTGATTTCGACCTCGGAAATTTCGCTCACGAACACGGTGCGCGAGAGCATCGTCGAAGGCAACGCGCTGCCCATCAAGCTCACCGCGCATTCGCCGTGCTTCCGTTCGGAGGCCGGCTCGTATGGCCGCGACACGCGCGGCATGATTCGCCAGCATCAGTTCGACAAGGTCGAGATGGTGCAGATCGTGGCGCCGGAGACGTCGTATGACGCGCTGGAGCAAATGGTCGTGCATGCGGAGACCATTCTGCAAAAGCTCGGCCTGCCGTACCGCGTGATCACGCTGTGCACGGGCGACATGGGCTTCTCGGCCACCAAGACCTACGACCTCGAAGTGTGGCTGCCGGCGCAGAACACGTATCGCGAAATTTCGAGCTGCTCGAACACCGAGGCGTTCCAGGCGCGCCGCATGCAGGCGCGCTACCGCAACGCCCAAGGCAAGCCGGAGCTCGTGCATACGCTCAACGGTTCGGGTCTCGCGGTGGGCCGCACGCTCGTCGCGGTGCTCGAGAACTATCAGGAAGCGGACGGTTCGGTCACCGTGCCTGAGGTGCTGCGTCCATACATGGGCGGCGTTGCGCGGCTTGAAATGCTCGCCTGAACATCGTCTTCGAGATTTTTCTCAAAGAGCGCTTGCAAAAGCCAAAATTTGTTCTATAATCTTCGCTTCTCTGGTCGCCGACCAAGGCCGGAGAAGCAGTAAAGCAATACCGGCAGTACCCCGGAGAGGTGGCAGAGTGGTCGAATGTACCTGACTCGAAATCAGGCGTACGGTTTCCCCGTACCGTGGGTTCGAATCCCACCCTCTCCGCCAAATTCAGAAAACCCCCGCATGCTTAACGGCTGCGGGGGTTTTCGCTTTGCGGCGGCTTATTTCTTCATATGCCCGCGCTGTTCCAGCGAGCGCAGGAAGGTGCCCGAGATTGACGAGCCGCCGTGATGCACGATCTTCTCGTCGATGAGCGCCCAAACCGACATCCCGGCCGCGCGCACGCGCTGGCAGAACGACAGGTCTTCTGAGAGATAGACGCCTTTTTCGCCGACCGTGTCGAAGAAAGCGTAGAAGCGGCCATCGGGCAGGTAGGGCGCGTATTGCGAGGGCGGACGGTAAAGCTGCGTGAGCGGCGCGAGCGCTTCGAGCGCATCGCGGCGGATGAGGAAGATGCCGGTGCCGATATGGTTGACCTCGACCCAGCCATTGTTGACCGTGCTGCTGCCTTGTTCGTCGGCGCGAATCGCCGTGTTGTACTCCACGGTCTTTTCCTGCCATTCGTGCAGCGAGAGGCCCACGTCGTCGCTCGTGATCTTCTTTTCCCCATCGAAGAACCGGTACGGGCATGCGATGCCCGCTACCGGCCGGTTGCCGGCAAGCAGGCGAGGAACCGCTTCGCGCGAGAAGTCCATGTCCGTGTCCAGGAACAGGACGTGCGTGAATTCGGGGTGGCTCAGGAAATAGCTCGCGAAGAAATTGCGCGCGCGGATGATGTGCGACGAAGCCGTGTGGATGTACTCGAAGCGCACGCCGCGCTCCTTGAAGGTTTCCATCAGGCGGGCCAGTGCGATCGCAAAGTCGAAATGTACCGAATTGTCGTAGGTGGGCAGTGCGATCAGCACGTTGAGCGGGGCGTCTGACTGCGCGCCGGGGGGGGGGCTTGTCGTGGGGGCGGAGTCAGGCTGGGTCATGGTCGGGCATTCGGCTCATGTCGTTGTAAGATATTTCTTATTTTTAAGGCTAGCTTGTACGCGGACAATCGGACGTCTCCGAATCGGCGCTGTCCGGACGGGGCTGACGCCCCGGTACAATGGCGCTTTCCGCGCGGCTACCCCGAATTTGCTGCGAGGCGCTTTGTGCGCCGCCGCGCTCACTACCTGTTTACAGCGTTCACAGATGGCCATCACTTACAAATCTGCCGACGACGTTGCGCGTCTGCGCATTTCCGGCCGGCTTGCCGCCGACGTGCTTGCCATGATTGGCGAACACGTCAAGCCCGGCGTCTCCACCGACAACCTCGACGCGATCTGCAACGACTATATCGTCAACACGCTCAAGGCGGTGCCGGCCAACGTCGGCTACCTCGGCTTTCCGAAGACGATCTGCACCTCGGTCAACGCGGTGGTCTGCCACGGCATTCCGAACCGCAACGAGGTTCTCAAGGACGGCGACATCATCAACATCGATGTGGCCGTGATCAAGGACGGCTATTTCGGCGATACGAGCCGCATGTACACCGTGGGCACGCCGAGCACGGTCGGGCGCCAGCTCATCGACACAACTTACGAGGCGATGCTCGCAGGCATCCGCCAGGTCAAGCCCGGCGCGACGCTCGGCGACGTGGGTCACGCGATTCAGCGGCGCGCCCAGGCTGACGGCTTCTCGATCGTGCGCGAGTATTGCGGCCACGGTATCGGCAAGGTCTACCACGAAGAGCCGCAGGTGCTGCATTACGGCCAGCCCGGCCAGGGCGTGCGTCTGAAGCCGGGCATGGTCTTCACGATCGAGCCGATGGTCAACGCGGGCCGCGCCGGCACGGCGGTCCAGCGCGATGGCTGGACAGTGGTGACGAAGGATCGCTCGCTCTCCGCGCAATGGGAGCACATGGTGGCGGTCACCGAAGAGGGTTACGAGCTCCTCACGCCCTGGCCGGATGGCACGGGCGCGTACGAAGCCCCGTGAGGGCCGCGGTGCGCGTGGCTGTGGGCCCCCTGGGCCGGGCTGTCAAGTTCTGCGTCAGCGGTGTGCAAGCGGCAAATTTGTTAAATTAGGATTTGACTCTCCGCCCAGTTCGGTTAAAGCTACGCGTTAGTGCTTTATTGGGGTTTACGACTGCATGAGTCCGTCACTGACCGTTCGCCGTATCGCTGCCGATCAGGGTGCCGTGCTCCGCGAGCTTCGAACTGCTTCGCTGCGCGACGCGCCTTACGCGTTCGGCGACTCGCTTGAAGACGCGCTGTCTGCTGATGTAGCCGTTTTCGACGCTGCGGCTGCCCGTCACGCGGACTCGCATACCGCTACATCGTTCATCCTCTATACCGAGGGTCATCCGGCCGGCCTGATCGGCGCGAACTTCGAAACTGCGCCGGCGCGCCGCGCGTTCGTGTTCGCGTTGTGGGTAGCGCCGGCAGTGCGGCATCTGAGCGGCGGCGAGCTGCTCGTGAACGCCGCCATCGATTGGCTCCTGAGCGAAGGTGCCGCGCAAGTCTTCGCCTGGGTGACCGATAACAACATCACCGCCATGCGCTTCTACGAGCGGCTCGGCTTCGTCGCCACGGGCGACCACGCTCGCAGCGCGCAAACGCCCGAGCAGTGGGAGACGCTTCTCGTGCGCGACGTCGCGCTCGCGCAGAAGAGCATGTCGGCCCAGTAACGGAGTGCCTGCCCAGCAGCTTTTCCCTTGCTTCTAGCCATGGCGTGCGTCCGGCACGTCATGCGCCGGTTTCTCCCGCCGTTGTGCATTACTCCCTGTGTCGCAGCATTTTGAGCCATTAAAAATAATGGCCGTGCGCGTCGACGCCTGTAAAATACGCAAAAATTTTCGCCGAACGCCATGTCGCCCAGGAAATCGCCCTATTTTGAACTGAAGAGCGGCTCAGTCGATACGCTTCTATTCGTGGTCAAAACGACTGAACTCGATGCGGTGCGCGCCGAGCTTACTCGGCGCTTCGAGGCGACGCCGGAATTCTTCGCCAACGATACGGTAGCCATCGACGTGCGGCGCCTCGCGGAAGGCGAGCGGGTCGCGCTCGCCGACATCACGCGCCTGCTCGAAAGCGTGCGCATGCGCCCCGTGGGCGTGGTCGCGCTGCCCGCGCAGCATGGCTGGGCCGCGGAGGCGGGCCTGCCGTTCCTCGAAGCGCGCGACAAGCGCGTCACGGGCAGCGCGGTCGGCCTGGCCGGCGACGCGCCCGCCAATCAGGGCTCGACCGCTGTCCAGGAAGCCGGCGCTGAAGCCACCTCTGAAGTCACAGCAGGTGCTGCGAACGGCGCGCCGGTGCAGTCCGCCGATGCCAGCGCTAGCGCGCCGGCTACGTCCGCCGTGCAACCGGAACTCTTCCCACCGGACGCTCCCGAGGCGGACGCAGGACCCGAAGCAGGCGTTTCCATGATGCGCGCGACAAACGGTGAGCCGACGCTCGTGATCGACCGTCCGCTGCGCTCGGGCCAGCGTATCTACGCGAAGGGCGACTTGGTGGTGCTCGGCCAGGTGTCGAACGGGGCGGAAGTGATCGCCGAAGGCAACATCCATATTTACGCGCCGTTACGCGGGCGCGCGCTCGCGGGCGTGCACGGCAACCACGACGCACGTATTTTCTGCACGAGCCTCGAGGCGGAACTCATTTCGATCGCGGGTATCTACCGTACCGCCGAAGTTCCACTCGCCGCCGAGGTGAAGGGCAAGCCTGCGCAAATCCGGCTCGACGAAGAGCGGCTCTTGATCGAACCGTTGCGGCTCTCCTGAGTGGCCGATCGGGCGCGAGCAACACGCGGGTGCTAGCGGCGCAATACCGCGACGAGACCAAATTGGGAAACTGACGAACGCAAGGTAAGGGAATGGCAAAAATCATTGTGGTGACTTCGGGCAAAGGTGGCGTTGGCAAAACGACCACGAGCGCGAGTTTCGCATCGGGCCTCGCGTTGCGTGGCCACAAAACCGCGGTCATCGATTTCGACGTCGGCCTGCGTAACCTCGACCTCATCATGGGGTGCGAGCGCCGCGTCGTGTACGACCTGATCAACGTGATCCAGGGTGAGGCGAACCTCAATCAGGCGCTCATCAAGGACAAGAAGTGCGAGAACCTCTTCATCCTGCCGGCCTCGCAAACGCGCGACAAAGACGCGCTCACGAAGGAAGGCGTGGAGAAGGTGATCGAAGATCTGCGCAAGATGGACTTCGAGTACATCATCTGCGATTCGCCGGCCGGTATCGAATCGGGCGCGCTGCTCGCGATGCACTTCGCCGACGAAGCGCTCATTGTGACGAACCCGGAAGTGTCTTCGGTGCGCGACTCGGACCGCATCCTCGGCATGCTGTCGTCGAAGACCAAGCGCGCGATCGAAGGCAAGGATCCGATCAAGGAGCACTTGCTGATCACGCGCTATAACCCCAAGCGCGTGAGCGAAGGCGAAATGCTCTCGCTTTCGGATATTTCGGAGATTCTGCGCATCGAGCTGATCGGCGTGATTCCGGAATCGGAAGCGGTGCTGCACGCATCGAACCAGGGCCTGCCTGCAGTCCATCTCGACGGCACCGATGTCGCGGAGTCGTACAAGGACGTGGTCTCGCGCTTTCTTGGCGAAGACAAGACGCTTCGTTTCACCGATTACCAGAAGCCGGGGCTCCTGCAGCGCCTCTTCGGTAGCAAGTAAGGGAGGCGCACGTCATGTCGTTTCTTTCGTTTTTTCTCGGCGAGAAGAAGAAGTCCGCCTCGGTAGCGAAGGAACGCCTGCAGCTCATCATCGCTCACGAGCGTGCAGGTGGTCATCCGCCCGCCGATTATCTGCCGGCCCTCCAACGCGAACTGGTCGCGGTGATCTCGAAGTACGTGAAGATCTCCGACGACGACATTCGCGTCAGTCTCGAACGCCAGGACGATCTCGAAGTGCTCGAGGTCAAGATCGAGATTCCGCAGGCCTGATGTACCCGATGCGCGCGGAGCGGCTGTGTGCCGCGCGCATCTCAATATTGCCGTGCTGCCGCAACGCCAGCGCTTTTCGCGCATGCGCGTGTGCTGCGTTTGCGTTCTCTTTTCGCGCCTTCCGCGCGCGCATTCCGTCGCCGCCTTCCTCACCGAAATATTCGGTTTCACTTCACCCCTCGCGGTAACACCGCCGTTGTCAGCGCAGGCACGTGCTCGCGCATTGATCGAGTAACGCCACTCTCGGCGTACACCTCGAAGGGGAGATTTACATGAACCACTCTATCCGCCTGTTCGTTGCCAAGGCCGCCATCGTTGTCGCGGGCGCTTGCGCCGTCGCGGCCCCTGCGTTTGCGGAAGAAGTCGTCGTCATCGCGCCGAGCGCGCCGCCGCCCATGCGCGTCGAAGTCGTGCCCGCGCCGCGGGTCGGCTATGTGTGGGATCACGGGCACTGGCGCTGGGATCGCGGCCACTACGTGTGGATCGCGGGCCACTGGCAGGCCGAGCGTATCGGCTATCACTGGGTGCCGGGCCACTGGGTCGCGCACGGCCCGAACTGGCGCTGGATCGAAGGGCGCTGGGTCGCTTGAGCTGTGCGACCGAGAGACGTGAATAAAGCGCTAACCCTGATCGACAGTTAAAACACCATGAGCAAAAGACTGCTTGCCGCTGCGGCGCTCACGATCATGCTGGCCGGATGCATCGTCGTTCCGGCACGGCCCATGTATGTGAGGCCCGCGCCCGTCGTGATCTATTAACGCTACGTGCCATGCAATGGCACGGCAAGCCCGGCGCGCTTCATCGGCCTGTTGTTGGGTCCGCTGTGGTGTGGCCGGGCTTGTCGCTTTCGGGCGCCGCTTTCGGTACGGGCAACGCCATTGCCGGCCGCGTGTAGCGCAGCGAGAGCGTTTCGTAGAGCGGTGGCGCAAAGATGCGCGAGACCCGGCTCGCGATCAGCGCGGTGGCCATCAGCGAGATCACGAGCGCGTGGCCGTCGATCATCTCCATGACGATCACGAACGACGTGATGGGCGACTGAGTGACCGCTGCGAGATAGCCGACCATGGCGAGCGCGATGAGCATCGGCAACTGCATGTCGTTGAAGATCATGTGCAGCACGTTGCCGAAGCCCGCGCCGATCGACAGCGAAGGGGCGAAGATGCCGCCCGGAATCCCCGGCAGGTACGAGCCGACCATCGAGGCCATCTTGAGGAACGGATACGCGATTGACAGATGCTCGCGTCCGTCGAGCAGGCCGCGCGCTTCGGCGTAGCCGCTGCCGAACGTCGTGCCGCCCGAGACCAGCCCGATCAGCGCAATGGCGAGCCCGCAGAGAGCGGCGAATGCGACAGGGCGCTCGGCATGGAGCTTGCGAAGCGGCGCGGGAATCCAGCGCTGCGTGTTGAGCAGCAGCCAGCAGAAGATGCCGCCCGCGATGCCGGTGACGATCGCGGTGATGAGCACGGCAAGGGCGAGCAGATTGGGAAAGTGCGCGCCGATCTGGATCGTGCCGAAATACGTGTAGTTGCCGTTCAGACCGAGCGCGATCACGCCGGCGATGATGATCGACGTGATGACCACGCCGCTGGCACGCGCCTCGAAACTGCGTGTGAGTTCTTCGATGGCGAACACGATGCCCGCGAGCGGCGTGTTGAACGCCGCGGACAGGCCTGCGGCTGCACCGGCGAGCACGAGCTTGCGCTCGATGACCGCGTTCGAGCGCGGGTAGAAGCGGCGCATGTTGAACATCAGTGCTGCGCCCACCTGCACCGTGGGTCCTTCGCGGCCGATCGTGAAGCCGCCGAGAATGGCGAGGAACGAGACGAGGATCTTGCCCGCGAGAATGCGCAGCGTGAGCAGGCGTGTCCCCGTTTCGCCGGTCTTCGTGTGCAGCGTGGCGATCACCTGCGGAATCCCGCTGCCTTCGGCGCCGCGAAAGAACGTGCGGGTGAGCCATACGGCAGCAGCCGCAACGGCGGGCGTGACGATGAGTGGCAGCCAAACGTGCTCATGCTGCACGCGCAGAAAGGCGTTGTAGCCCCAGTCGATCAGGCGCGCGTAGAACACCGCGACGAGACCGACCGCGATCGCGCCGAGCCAGAGCACACCGTACTGCCGCCACAGACGCCGCGCGCGTCGCGTGAGCAGCGCAAGAAGGTTCGGGTTCAGGGGGCGCATGGATTGACTCAAGTCGCAAAGAACCGATTGTAACGGCGTGAAGTCCGGCACTGTGTTCGTTTGTTCGGCAGGTCGGGCTTTCCGGGCTTCGCTCCGGGCGCCGGATTGCATGAAAGAGGGGTCCGATGAATCTCAAGCGCATCCGCAGAATTTGTCCGCTGAGCAGGGGCCCGCTCCGTTAAAATCTCGGGAAAAATTCAGGCAAATCATGGAAATCGGACCTCGCAGGTTCGCAGCACAATGAAACGAGTTTTGATTGTCAAAGTGACTTCGCTCGGCGATATCGTCGAAGCGCTTCCGGTCGTGGCCGACGTGCAACGCGCATTCCCCGGCGTGAAGGTCGACTGGGCCTCCGACGAGGCATTTGCCGATATCGTGCGCTGGAACGCCGGCGTCGACCGCGTGTTCTGCGCCCCGCTGCGCCGTTTCAAGAAATCGCGTCGCTGGAGCGACTTGAAGGCGATCTGGGAATCGATCGCCGAGTTGCGCGCCGAGCGCTACGACGCAATCATCGATATCCATGGTGTCTACAAGAGCGCGATCATCGCGTTCATCGCGCGCGGGCGGCGGCGCTTCGGCTACCTCGCCCAGGATCTCGGCGAGCGCGGCGCGGCCTTCGCCTACAACGGCCGCTTCGGCCCGCGCCCGAAGTGCGATGCGTGGCTGGGCATGCGCATCAGCACGGGCGAGGCGCTGGGCTACAAGATCGACACGCCACCTGATTTCCAGATGCGCATTCCGCGCGACGGCACGGCGCTTCCTGCGCCCGATGCGCCTACCGTGCTGATCTTCCACGCCACTTCGAAGGAAGAGAAGAAGTGGCCCGTGGAGCATTGGGGCGAGCTGTGCCACGCACTCATTGCGCGCGGCCTGCGCATCGAATTGCCGTGGGGTTCGGATGCCGAGCACGCCACGGCGCGCGAGATCGCCGCGCTCGTGCCGGGCGCCACGGTGCTGCCGCGTCTCACGGTTTCACAAGTCGCGCAGCGCATCGAAGACTGCTCGCTCGTGGTTGGCACCGACACGGGCTTCGTGCATCTCGGCCACGCGCTGCTCAAGCCGACCGTCATGATTTTCGTGGCGACCGACGCCGAGCATCTTGGCGTGCGTGCACCGAACCGTTCGATTTCGGTCGGCGATGGACATCACGTGCCGCCGGTCGCGGTCGCGCTCGATGCTGTCGATCGCGTTTATCCCGCGCGTAACGGCGACGATACATCGAAAGGGCCGCTCGCAACCGCGGCGTGATAAATGACGCACGGTTTTCACGGCGTTGGGTTCTGCGGCGCCGTTTGTCCGCCGTTTCTCCGCCGTTTCTCCGCCGTTTCTCATTACATAGTTGTTAAAAGTGTCGCCGTTGCCTGCGGTACGCGGCGCTGACAGCGCGTGCGCCCGCGAGCCGTTGCGCGGGCTGTAACACACGCCATACCGCTTCTTACAAATTGCAACGCCTCAGACGTTCGCCGTCGTGTTCAATCGAAAGCGTCCGCAGCCCACAAGGGCCACGCAGGACAACGGACATTGACTCGATGGGAGAACGAAGTGAAACGATTGACGCGTACCTTGATTGCAGGTGCATTGCTCGCAGCGACGCTGGGCGGGTGCGTCGTGGTGCCGGCGGGTGGCTATTACGGCGGCGGCTACCACCACGGCTATTACTATCGATGAGACTCGTGCCGAGCGTGGCGGTGTGTTCAGGCGAGCAGCAGCTCGACCGCGACCACCGCTGCGATCGCCGCGGCGTTGGCAACCAGCGCTTCCAGTACGACTGAACGCCAGGTCGCCGTGCGCAGGCGGAAGGCCAGGACGAGTGAGATTCCTAGCGCGAGCGCGATCATCAGCACGATATCGGCGTTGCTCAGATGCAGGTTCATGGTTGATCTCCCCCCGCAGACAGACGCGGACCTCGTTGAATCGAGTATAGGCACGCCAGTGTCGCTGGCGAATAAAAAAAGCGGAATCCGCGTTTGCGCGGACTCCGCTTTTTTGTTGCCGGTGCGCTGTGAGTCGGGACCGTGAATCAGCGCACTGGATCAGGTCAATGACGTATGACGTGTTTCGCGCATGCACAGCACGCCGAACAGGCTCACGCATGCGGCGATCGACACATAGGCGCCGACCCACGAGAGGCCGCCGCGCGCGGCGAGCACCTGCGCGATATACGGCGCCACCGACGCGCCCAGGATGCCGCCCAGGTTGTACGCGACGCCCGCGCCCGTGTAACGCACGCTGGTGGGGAAGAGTTCGGGTAGAAGCGCGCCCATCGGCGCGAAGGTGGCGCCCATCAGGAACAACTCGATTACGAGGAACAGCAGCACGAGCGGCAGCGAGCCGCTGCCGAGCAGCGGCTGCATCGTGAAGCCCGAAAGGATCGCGGCGATGCAGCCAACGATCAGCACCGGCTTGCGGCCGAAGCGGTCGGACAGCCAGGCCGAGATTGGCGTAGCGATGCCCATGAACACCACCGCAATGCACAGCATGCCCAGGAAGGTCGGGCGCGGGATATGCAGGGCGCTCACGCCGTGCGAGAGCGAGAACACGGTGGCGTTATAGAACAGCGTGTAGCAAACCACCATCGCGAGCGCGCCGAGCAGCGTCGGCCACCAGTGCTTCGAAAGCAGCGCGGCGACCGGCACGCGCACGCGCTCGTCGCGCTCGATGGCGGCCTTGAACGCCGGCGTTTCGGCGATCTTCAGGCGCACATAGAGACCCAGCCCGACGAGCACCGCCGAGACGATGAACGGCACGCGCCAGCCCCAGTCGCGAAACTGCTGGTCGGAGAGCGTGGAGGCGAGGCCGAAGAACAGGCCGTTCGATGCCAGAAAGCCCACCGAGGGCCCGAGTTGCGGGAACATGCCGAACCAGCCGCGCTTGCCCTCTGGCGCGTATTCGGTCGCGAGCAGCGCAGCGCCGCCCCATTCGCCGCCGAGACCGATGCCCTGGCCGAAGCGCAGCACGCACAGCAGGATCGGTGCGAGGCTGCCGATCGAGTCGTAGCCGGGCACGAAGCCGATCAGCGTGGTGGACAGACCCATCACAAGCAGCGAAGCGACGAGCGTCGATTTGCGGCCAATGCGGTCGCCGAAGTGGCCGAAGATGAACGAGCCGATCGGTCGCGCGACGAACGCGATGCCGAATGTTACGAACGCGGAGAGCGCCTGGGCCGTGGCCGAGCCGTGCGGGAAGAACACGGGGCCGATCACGAGCGCGGCGGCCGTTGCGTACACATAGAAATCGTAGAACTCGATTGCGGTGCCGATAAAGCTCGCGAAAATCACGCGCGCGGCGCTTTGCTGCTTCGCCGCGTCGGCCTGATCGGCGCTCGCGGGCGAAATGGGAGAGGTGGACATCGATGGGTCTCCAGTCGTTGTGCTGTCTATGTGTGAAGCGCGCCTTGCGCGTTCTGGCGCGCGAGGCGCAAGGCGCGGCGCAGGCGTCTTTTATTCAGAGCTCGAAGCCTGGCAGGCTGGCGACGTGGCTGAGCGGACTCAAGGCACCAGCGGGCACCAGCGCTTTGCCATTGGCGGATGCGTTGGCGCCATCCTTGCGCAGGCAACGATCTAGCAGTATGCATCGTGCGGCGCCGGGTGTGTGCACGAAGCGGGGGCCGACCGGGCGCGCGGATAAGCGCAAACGGCCACGAGACGTGCCCGTGCGGCGGTCGGAGGGCGCATTGGAGTGGCGCGGGTGGCGCCAGACAATGCGTCTGGCCGGGCAAAGGCCGGGCGGGGGATAGCGAAAAATTATAACGACCGTTCGCAAGGCGCAGCAAGACTCCCGCAAGGCGATTGGCGTCCGCGGGGGTCAGTTGAGGTTCTGGGCCTGCGGCGAGGCGAGCGTGCGTAACTGGAATTTGCCGTCGTCGTTGAAGAGCCAGTCTTCGAATAGTTCGAGCTGGCCGATCGAGTTGAGCAGGTGCGCCGGCGGCGGCGGCAACGGCGCCGAGTGGCGCAGCGTGACGAGCGCGGTGGCTTCGGAATCGTAGTCGCCATTGGTGCGATAGACCGACGACTTCACGATCTGCCCGTCGCGATTGACCGTGAACGAGACGACCACGAGCGAGCGCAGCATCGCCTGCGGCGTACCGTGCAGCACACGGGACGGGTTGCGTTCGACGATGCGCTTTGCGACCGCGGTGCGATATTCGTCGAGCGCCGCGCTGTTGATCGCCTGGGGCGGGATGACCAGTGCCGGGCGAGTCGCGGGTGTGATCGTGCAGGCGCTCGCGAACGCGAGCAGCAAGGATGAGCCAAAGTATTGCAGCAGGCGCGCGAGAGCGGGTCTGCGGCTGGCGGCGCTCACGGCTGAAAGGCCGTTGCGCGGGCGGACGCGGATGAGCATGGCGAGCAGGCTCGGATGCGAAACCAGATTCGAGCTTAGTCGAAACGAGCGGGGTTTCAATCCGCAGTCACCCGCGTGGCGTATCCGGTGGTGCGTTCAAGGCCGCCTTGAGCAAGGCAGCGCGAGGCAGACAGCGGGGAAAACGGGGCGAACGCTTATTCGACGGGGTACTGTGCGCACGGGTCGCCGGAGACAGTGGCGCAGGCGTACGAGTACTGGCCGCTCTTCAGGAAGAGTTCCTTGCCGACCGCAACGTTGGCGCGCAGGTCCGGCGAGCTTTCCCAGGCGATGTAGCTCGAGCAGGTCACGGCAAACAGGACGACGATCGAAAATGCGAATTTTTCAAGCAGTTGGAAACGGTGCGACATGATTAATCCTCTCAATGAGCAGGATTGTACAGCACCACTAGGGTTTTCACCTAGATATCTGCCGTATAGGTGGCATGGTATATGGCAGCGATATACGCATGCGACCCTTAAGTTTAATCAAGTTGCTTCCGGCTGCAGGCGTTGTGCGCCGTCAAGACGTGCTCGTGGCATGAGCCAAGGGTCTTGGATGAGGGATTTCAGGGGGAAGAGGTAAGGCGGGAAGGGGCGGGAGAGTCCGCTGGCGGAGGCGGTGAGATTCGAACTCACGGAAGGGTTACCCCTTCGCCGGTTTTCAAGACCGGTGCATTCAACCACTCTGCCACACCTCCGGAGCCGCGCATTGTAACCCGAAACACGGGCGCGCCGGCAGTCCCCCCAGCCATCTCGATATGAGCTTCAGGCGGACTCTTTGAGAAACAGCTCCTGCAGATCGTTGAGAAACCGCTGACCCAGCTCCGTGGGCACGATCTTCTCGTAGTCGCGCAGGATCAGGCCGCGCTTTTCCGCCTCCTGCAGCGCCGGCTCGATCCTCGTGATCGGCAGTCCGGTGCGTTCCATGAAGCGATGCACCGGGAAGCCCTCCACGAGCCGCAGCGCATTGAGCATGAATTCGAACGGCAGATCGCGCGCGCTCACTTCGTGCTCTTCCTGGATCGGCTTGCCCGCGCGCGCTTCTTCGATGAACGTCGCCGGATGCTTGTAGCGTACCTGTCGCACGATGCGGTTCGGGAACGAGAGCTTCGAGTGCGCGCCCGCACCAATGCCCAAATAATCGCCGAAACGCCAGTAGTTGAGGTTGTGGCGGCTCTGCCGGTTCGGCTGCGCATAGGCCGACACTTCGTAGCGGCCATAGCCGGCCTCGGCCGTGCGCGCGTGGATCCACTCTTGCATGTCGGCCGACAGGTCGTCGTCGGGCACTTCGGGCGGGAACTTCGCGAACAGCGTGTTCGGCTCCAGCGTGAGGTGATAGAGCGACAAATGCGGCGGCGCGAACGAGAGCGCCATTTCGATATCGGCCTGGCATTCGGCCAGCGTCTGCTGCGGCAGCGCGAACATCAGGTCGAGATTGAAATTGTCGAACGTGTTTGCCGCAACCTCGACGGCATGACGCGCCTGCGCCGCGTCGTGAATGCGCCCGAGCGCTTTCAGATGTGCTTCGTTGAAGCTCTGGATGCCTACCGAAAGGCGGTTCACGCCGCTCGCGCGAAACTGCGCGAACTTCGCGGCTTCGAAGGTGCCGGGGTTCGCTTCGAGCGTGATTTCGGCGTCGGCGTCGAGCGGCAGCAGCGCGCGCACGTCGGAGAGCAGGCGATCGAGCCCCGCCGCCGAGAGCAGGCTGGGCGTGCCCCCGCCGATGAACACCGTATGCACCTGGCGGCCCCATACGAGCGGCAGCGCCTGTTCGAGGTCGGCGCGCAGCGCGTCGAGATAGTCGTCTTCGGGAAAGCGCTCGCCTTTCCATTCGTGCGAGTTGAAATCGCAGTACGGGCATTTGCGCACGCACCACGGGAAATGCACGTAAAGCGATAGCGGCGGCAGCGAAGTCAGGCGGATGCTGCCAGGCATCGTGAACGACTGGACCACGTCGATGCCGGTGCGATGCTGCTGGCTCACGCTAGCTCCTCCAGCCGCGCGAGCAGTTGCCGCAAGGCGATAGCGCGATGGCTTGATGCGTTTTTCAACGCGGGATCGAGTTCGGCGGCCGTGGCTTCGAGTCCGGGAAGGTAGAAGTACGGGTCGTAGCCGAAGCCGTTCTCGCCGCGCGGCGCGTCGAGCACGACACCGTGCCAGCGGCCTTCCGCGATCAGCGGTTCCGGGTCGTCGGCGTGGCGCACGAGCGCGAGCACGCAGTAGTAGTAGGCGCGGTGATCGGCATGTGCCTTGAGGTTTTCGACGAGCAGCGCGTTGTTCGCAGCGTCGCTCTTCTCGCGGCCTGCAAGCTGCGCGTAGCGCGCCGAATAGACGCCCGGCGCGCCGCGCAATGCAGGCACGCACAGGCCCGAGTCGTCGGCGAGGGCGGGCAGGCCCGTGAGCTTCGCAGCATGGCGCGCCTTGGCGAGCGCGTTCTCGACGAACGTGACGTGCGGCTCGTCGGCTTCGGGCACGTTCAGCGCGCCTTGCGGCACGAGTTCGAGGCCTGCTGCGCCCAGCAGCGCCGCAAACTCGCGCAGCTTGCCCGCGTTGTTCGAGGCGAGCACGACGCGCGAAAGCGTAGCGACGCCCGGCGCGGCCGTATCCGGCGAATTAGCCATGCGCGATCTCCAGCGCGGCCTTCTGCTTTTCGATCAGCGAGGCGATGCCGCCTTGAGCGAGATCCAGCAGCGCATTCAATTCGGCGCGCGAGAACGCTGCGCCCTCGGCGGTGCCTTGCACTTCGACCATGCCGCCGGAGCCGGTCATCACGACGTTCATGTCGGTGTCGCACTGCGAGTCTTCGGCGTAGTCGAGATCGAGTACCGGCACGCCTTCGTAGATGCCCACCGAGATCGCAGCAACGTAGTCGGTGATCGGCGAGCGCTCGATGCGGCCCGTCGCGAGCAGTTTCGTGACTGCGTCGTGCGCCGCCACGAACGCGCCGGTGATGCTGGCCGTGCGCGTGCCGCCATCGGCTTGCAGCACGTCGCAGTCGAGATTGATGGTGCGCGTGCCTAGCAACTCGAGGTCGAACACGGCGCGCATCGCACGGCCGATCAGGCGCTGAATTTCCTGGGTGCGGCCGGTCTGCTTGCCGCGCGCGGCTTCGCGGTCGCTGCGCGTATGCGTGGCGCGCGGCAGCATGCCGTATTCGGCGGTGAGCCAGCCCTGTCCCTTGTCGCGCAGGAACGGCGGCACGCTCTCGGAAACGCTCGCGGTGCACAGCACCTTGGTGTCGCCGAATTCGACCAGGACCGAACCTTCGGCGTGCTTCGTGTAATGGCGGGTGATGCGGACGTCGCGAAGCTGGTCGGCGGTGCGGCCGGAGGGGCGCTGGATGGATTGGGTCATCGTCGGGCGTGCGCGAGGGCACGAAACAGGAAGGGGAAACCGTAATTTTACCGTCTTCGCACGGCGGGCGATGGGTGTGCACCACGGACCGGGCGTGGTGCCTGCCGCGCGCGGCGGTGGCGTTGCCAAAAATGGGATAATAGGGGTTCTCCGCCCCGCGCGTTATTGCCAGCAGACAGCCAGCACGAAACCACGCCGGGCGCCTCGATTCCTCTTGTCGTGACCCGCGCTTTTCACGAGGCGCGGCCATGGCTCTATCGCGAGACGAACCATGATTTACAGCATGACCGGCTATGCCAGCGCCACGCGCGAACTCGTAGCGGCATCGGGCACGGGCGGCGCCAGTGTTTCCGTCGAACTGCGCACCGTGAATTCGCGTTTTCTCGACCTGAATTTCCGCATGCCCGAAGACGTGCGCGTGTGCGAGCCCACGCTGCGCGAAATGTTGATGACCAAGCTCTCGCGCGGCAAGGTCGATATCCGCATCAACATTCAGCGCAGCGAACAGGCTGCCAGCGCGGGCGCGCTCGATCGCGATGCGCTCGAACAGCTCGCGACGCTCGAGCGCGCCGTGCTCGAAGCGTTTCCCGAGTCGGGCCGTCTGCGCACCGGCGAGATCCTGCGCTGGCCGGGCGTGTTGGCGGAAAGCGGCGTGGCGCCCGAAGTGCTGCGCGACGCGGTGCTCGGCTGCGGCAAGCAAGCCATCGCCGACCTGATCGACGTGCGCGCGCGCGAAGGCGCGCAACTCGCCAACATGCTGCTCGCGAACGTCACGGAAATGGAGTCGATCGTGGCGAAGATCACGCCGCTCGTGCCGGACTTGATCGTCAAGCATCAGCAGAAGATCGTCGAGCGCTTGCAGGAAGCGTTTGGCATTGCCGCGCCCGAAAGCGCGAACGGCAACGGCACGATCGGCAATGTTACGCGTGAGGAAATCTCCGAGCGCATCCGCCAGGAAGTGACGATGTACGGCATCCGCATCGACATCGCCGAGGAGCTTTCGCGCCTCACCGCGCATCTGACTGAAACGCGTCATGTGATCGAGAAGGGCGGCCGCGTGGGCAAGCGTCTGGACTTCATGATGCAGGAGCTCAAT
This sequence comes from Paraburkholderia caffeinitolerans, assembly GCF_902859945.1. GTDB lineage: Bacteria > Pseudomonadota > Gammaproteobacteria > Burkholderiales > Burkholderiaceae > Paraburkholderia > Paraburkholderia caffeinitolerans. The sequence continues at coordinate 160,441 of NZ_CADIKL010000009.1, forward strand.
CGCGAAGCGAATACGCTTGGCTCGAAGGCGGCAGCGAAGGAACTCGCCGATGCCTCGATGACGCTCAAGCTGCTCATCGAGCAGATGCGCGAGCAGGTGCAGAACCTCGAATAAACATGGCGTGTCGCGCGTTTATGGAAACTCAAGACAACGCGGCAAAGGTAGCAACTCAATAGCCATTCAGGAAGCAACGAACATGACCGACCAGTCCAGTAGTCACATCGGCCACAGCAGCCATAGCGGCGGCAAGGCCGAAGCGAAACCGCGCAATCCGTACGCGGGCGTCTATCCGGGCAATCTTTTCATGGTGGTGGCGCCGTCGGGCGCGGGCAAATCCACGCTCGTGAACGCACTGCTCGCCGAAGACAGCGCGATCCGTTTGTCGATCTCGTACACGACGCGCGCACCGCGCTCGAAGGAGCGCGACGGCGAGCACTATCACTTCACGACCGTCGACGATTTTCTCTCGCGTCACGCTGAGGACGAGTTTCTCGAAAGCGCGGAAGTGCATGGCAACTACTACGCCACGTCGCGCGTGTGGATCGAAGATCAGATGAAAATCGGCCATGACGTGCTGCTCGAAATCGATTGGCAAGGCGCGCAACAGGTGAAGAAGCGCTTTCGCAATGCCGTGGAAATTTTCATCCTGCCGCCGTCGCTCGACGCGCTCGCTGAGCGCCTGAAAAAGCGCGGTGAAGACGAGCCCAATGTCATCACGCGACGCCTGCTTGCAGCGGGTAGCGAAATGGCGCACGCGAGCGAAGCGGAGTACGTCGTGATCAACGAGAACTTCGATCGTGCGCTGCAGGAGTTGCGCAACATTGTGAGCGCAACGCGTCTGCGCTTCACGTCGCAATACGCGCGACATACTGAGCTCTTCGTGCAGCTCGGTATCCACCAGCCGCAGCCCGGCGCATCGGGCACATAAGGTAGAATAAGAACCTGCTGAGAATGGGAAGGAACCCGACATGGCCCGCATCACCGTCGAAGACTGTCTGAAACAAATTCCGAATCGCTTCGAACTGGCACTCGCTGCAACGTATCGCGCACGCCAGCTCGCCCAAGGCCACACGCCGAAGATCGAAAGCCGCGACAAGCCTACGGTCGTCGCGCTGCGCGAGATCGCGGCTGGCCAGGTCGGTCTGGAAATGCTGAAAAAGGTGCCCGTCTAACGGCGTGCCGCACGGTTGTACCTGGTACAACGCAGTACACTGTAGTACCCATTCGTCATGTAATTCGCGCCGGGCAATGTGCGCAAACCGTCAACGCCAGACCTGATACGGAGGGGAACATGAGCACCACGCCCTCGCCGGCCACCGAGGTGGACCAGGAAGCCGAGACTGCCAGCCCTGCGCGCAATTACATCGACGCGGTCCTCGAACAGTCGTTTCGTCATCTGTTCGGGCCGACCGCCACACCGGAGCAGCCTCGCAAGCACGGTGTCGTTTCCATCGCCAATCTGACCGCAGCGCTTTCCGGTTACCTCACGCCCGAGGAAATCAAGGAAGTCAAAGCGGCGTTTCACTTCAGCGATGAAGCCCACCTCGGGCAATATCGTCAGAGTGGCGAACCCTATATCACCCATCCCGTCGCCGTCGCGGAAATCTGCGCCGGCTGGAAGCTCGACGCCCAGTCGATCCAGGCAGCGCTGCTGCACGACGTGATGGAAGACCAGGGCGTGACCAAGGCCGAGCTCGCCGAGCGCTTCGGCGCGAAGGTTGCGGAACTGGTCGACGGCCTGTCGAAACTCGACAAGATGGAGTTTCGCAATCGCGAGGAAGCGCAGGCGGAAAACTTCCGCAAGATGCTGCTCGCGATGGCGCGCGACGTGCGCGTGATTCTCGTGAAGCTCGCCGACCGCCTGCACAACATGCGCACGCTCGGCGCAGTGCCGCCCGAGAAGCGCCGCCGCGTGGCGCGCGAGACCATCGACATCTATGCGCCCATCGCGCACCGCCTCGGCCTGAACAACACCTATCGCGAGCTGCAGGATCTGAGCTTCGCGAACTTCAATCCGAATCGCTACGCCACGCTCGAAAAAGCGGTGAAGGCCGCGCGCGGCAATCGCCGCGAGGTGGTGAGCAAGATTCTGGAATCGGTGCAGCGCGCGATCGCCGATGCGAAGCTCGATGCTGAAGTCACCGGCCGCGAGAAAACCATCTTCAGCATCTACAAGAAGATGCGCGACAAGCAACTGTCGTTCTCGCAGGTGCTCGACGTGTATGGTTTTCGCGTGGTGGTCGAGTCGCCGCTCGAGTGCTACACCGGCATTGGCGCGCTGCATGCGCTCTATAAGCCCGTGCCGGGCAAGTTCAAGGACTACATCGCCATTCCGAAGGTGAACGGCTACCAGTCGCTGCACACCACGCTGGTAGGCCCGTTCGGTGCGCCCATCGAGTTCCAGGTGCGTACTCGCAAAATGCACGAGGTTGCCGAAGCAGGGGTGGCGGCGCACTGGCTCTACAAGAACGGCAGCGCCGATCTTAACGATGTCCAGAAGCGCGCGCATCAGTGGCTCAAGTCGCTGCTCGATATTCAGAGCGAGGTCGGCGACTCCAGCGAGTTCCTCGAGCACGTCAAGATCGACTTGTTCCCGGACGCCGTCTACGTGTTCACGCCGAAGTCGAAGATCATGGCGCTGCCGCGCGGCGCCACGGCGCTCGACTTCGCGTATTCGATCCACAGCGACCTGGGCAACCAGTGTGTCGCCGTGAAGATCAACAACGAACTGCTGCCGCTGCGTACCGAATTGAAGAGCGGCGACATCGTCGAAGTGATCACCGCGCCGTATTCGAAGCCGAATCCCGCGTGGCTCGGTTTCGTGCGCACCGGCAAGGCGCGCTCGGCCATCCGTCACTATCTGAAGACGATGCGGCTCACGGAGTCGGTGCAGCTTGGCGAGCGCCTCGTCGATCAGGCGCTCAAGGGCTATGGTTACCAGCTTGCGGATGTCACGCCGGAAGTGTGGGAGAGGCTGGTCCAGTGGACCGGCAACAAAAATCGCCAGGAGATCTTCGCGGATATCGGCCTCGGCCGGCGCGTGGCGGCGGTCATGGCCAAGCGCATCGAAGTGCTGATCAGCGGTCAGGACGCCGACGACGATCATCCGCATCCGCAGCGCGACGCAAACGCGCCGCAAGCACCGCCCGTGGTCATTACCGGCACCGAGGGCATGTCGGTGCAGCTTTCGGCCTGCTGCCGCCCGATCCCGGGCGACGACATCATGGGCTATATCGGCATCGGCCTTGGCATGGCGATTCACACCACCGACTGCCGCGTGGCGCAGCGCATTCACCGGCGCGATCCGGGCCGCTGGATCGACGTGGCGTGGGCGCCGCAGCCAGGGCGTCTCTTCGATGTCGCCGTGAAGGTGCTCGTAAAGAACACGAAGGGCGTATTCGCCCGCGTGGCCGCCGACATTACGTCCGCCGACGCCAACATCGTGCACATCGCCATGGACGACGACCTCGCGCAGGAGTCGAACCTGCTGCGCTTCGTGATCCAGGTGAGCGACCGCGTGCACCTCGCGAACGTCATGCGCCGCGTGCGCACGAATCCGGACGTCATGCGCATCACGCGCGAGCGTCCCAGCGACGAAGGGCACCATCGCCACGAGGGTGGCATGCGCATCGAGCGCGAGCGCGCCGATTATTGACGGCGCTGGCGGCCCCTGAGCGGGTTGCTGCCTGCATCACACCTCGTGCCCGACGCGGCCTGCGCCGCGCTGTTTCAACCGGAAACGAGGCAAGCAATGAACGTAGCTGACTTGACCGGCCTCGCGCTCGATTACTGGGTGGCGCGCAGCCTGCCGGACTTCGTGCGGGAGATCTATTTCACGGACAGCGGCGAAACCGTCGCGGTGCGCGGCAGCGACCGCGGCCGGCCTTGGGACGGGCGCTTCGAGCCATCCACGTCGTGGGAGGCCGCTGGCGTGGTGCTCGATCGCGCCCGGTGCGTTGAGTTGAGCGAATCGAGCGCACCCCAGACCGATGGGCCGGCGCGCTGCGTGGCGCAGTTCGAGGGCAGTGATCGCAAAGGCAAAGTCGAAGCGCACGGCGCCACGACGCGTGAAGCCTTGCTACGCGCGTTCGTGAAGAGCCGTTTTGGTGACACGGTGGAAGAGGTGTTGCGTCGGCCCCAGGCCGTGCTGGGCGTGGGTATGGCGCTAGTGGGGGCGCCGAGTGCCATCGGCGACGTGGAGGACTTGCCGCGCCCGGATGCGCAGATCGGCGATATTGGCACGGCCCCGCGCTGAATCGACGTTCCAAAAGCAAGGCACAAAAACAAAAGGCCTTCCTGAATCAGGAAGGCCTTTCGAGAGGTGGCGCGGCTGGCAGGATTCGAACCCACGACCCCTTGGTTCGTAGCCAAGTACTCTATCCAACTGAGCTACAGCCGCACGCTAAAAACGATACTACTTACTGCAGTGTACTGCTTGAGATTTGCGCCGATAAAGCTTGGACAAAACTCTGAAAAGTTGGCGCGGCTGGCAGGATTCGAACCCACGACCCCTTGGTTCGTAGCCAAGTACTCTATCCAACTGAGCTACAGCCGCACGCAGAAGTGAGATTATAGCAACGTTTTCAAAAAAGGGAAGGCCCTTATCGCGATTTGTTCGTGGGCGTGCTTCGTGTAACCTGAGAGGAGGGGCGCAGGTCCAAAGTGGGGTCCCAGTTGAGCCCACAGTCGAGCTTGAAGCCGCAAGCAACGTTGTAGCGAACCGAACCATCATGAACAAGGCTTTTGTCAAAGAATCGACCGACAACGACGACGACGATCTCGAAGCCGGTCATCCCGAAATTCCTGCCGGGACCAAGAACTACATCACGCCCGCGGGCTACGAGCGCATGCGCAGTGAGCTGCTGCATCTGATCGACGAGGCGCGGCCCGAAGTGGTCAAGCTCGTGTCGTGGGCCGCTTCGAACGGCGACCGCTCGGAGAATGGCGATTACATCTACGGCAAGCGCAGGCTGCGCGAAATCGACCGGCGCATTCGCTTTTTGACCAAGCGGCTCGATCTGGCCGAGGTCGTGGACAGCAGCCGCCAGGAAAGCGTGGATCAGGTGTTCTTCGGCGCGACCGTCGATTACGGCACCGAGGACGGCGAATCACATACGGTCACGATTGTGGGCATCGACGAGGTCGATCTCGACCATGGCCACGTGAGCTGGGTTTCGCCGATTGCGCGCGCGCTCCTGAAGGCACGGATCGGCGACCAGGTGACGCTGTACACGCCCGCCGGGCCAGAGCCGGTCGACGTGCTGGACGTGCGCTATCCCGCGCCGGGATCGTAAAGCTTCGCTCAGAAATGAAAAAAGGCGCCGCAAGGGCGCCTTTTCAGCTGCACAGCAGGCCGGTGAGGCCTGCGGGGTGCTGCTTAGAAGCGGTGACGCATACCAACCGTCACAGCAACCTGGTCTTTCGTCGACGAAGCCGAACCCAGACCGTTCAGGTAAGCGCCGATACCTGCCTGGTTCGACGACACGTGTTGCCAGTCGCCTTGCAGGTAGACGTCCGTGCGCTTCGACAGTGCGTAGTCCGACTGCAGTGCGACCGTGTTGTAGTTCGGGTTCACGCCGCCGCCGAAGTTCGCGCGGGTGTACGTGTACGCGCCAGCCAGGCTCAGAGCCGGGGTCAGAGCGTAACGGACATTGCCTTCGAAGTTCTGGAAGCGTGCGCTGTCGCCGGCGAGTGCGATGCCGCCAGCAACACCCGACTTGGCAGCCGAGATGCCATACGCGTTGCCCAGTTGCGTTTGCGTGTAGACGAAGCCAGCCGTTGCCGGGCCGAACGTGTAGTTCACGCCGCCGCCGAACGTGCTTTGACGGCCTGCTGCGAACGTGTACTCACCCGTCTGTGCGCCCGAGTTGCCAACGCCCAGTTGGAAGTTGTTGATGTCGTTGTTCATGTGCAGGTAGCCGGCTGCAACGTTCAGGCCACCCCAGTTGTACGACGCACCAACGCTGTATGCGCGGTTGTTTGCGAATTCGCTGCTGTTCGAGAACGAGTACGTGCCGCCGAACTTGAAGCCAGCGTAGTTCACGCTCGAGTACTTGATCGTGTTGTTCAGACGAACCGAGTTGTTCAGGTTGTCGTTGTCATACGGGTGCGCTGCGATCGTGCCGCCGTATTGCGTGCCGGTGTTCGACAGCGGAGCAAGGTAGTCGACCACGGAGTCGTACTGGCGACCGAGGGTGACCGCGCCGAACTGGTCGCTTGCCAGACCGACGAACGCTTGACGACCGAACATGCGGCCCGACTGACCAGCCGTGCCGTTCATGATGTTGAAGCCGTTTTCCAACGTGAAGATAGCCTTCAGGCCGCCACCGAGGTCTTCAGCACCGCGCAGGCCCCAACGGCTGCCGTTGACCGTGCCGCTCGTTGCTTGCCAGGCGCTGTGGCCGCCCTGGTTGTTCGTGTAGGTGATGCCGGCGTCGATCAGGCCGTACAGCGTAACGCTGCTTTGCGCGTGCGCAGCCGTTGCAAAAACGCCCGTGAGGGCAGCGACCATGAGAGTCTTTTTCATCTTTGTAAACTCCGAGAACAGAGATGGGTTTCGTTGAACCCTGTTTGGGAAACCGTCCACGCGATGAGCAGCGAGAGGCAATACTCGCGTGGCGCGTTAATCCGTCGAAGTCGGTTTCCGGACAGGCAGAGTGTAGAGAGGGTGTTCGGATAGGAGGCATTCCGATTTGCGCAATAAAGTATTGCGAAATCGGAAATGATAATGGGGGCTCGCGTTAAGCCTTGCTGGTTGGGACTTTCAGCGGGATTCAGGTCTGCGGGGGTGGGGTGTCAACCAAATGGCGTTGTGCGATCGCTACACCAATTGATAGTGAAAAACAACGCAAATGCCAGTCAGTCGCGATTATTGCCACCTGCGTAACAGATGATTGCGTGCCACAGCGTGAATGGGCCCACAGCGCAGCGGCTATACTTTAATAGCTGCTTTTCGAAGCAGCCTTTTTCGTTGACGAAAAAGATCTCCAAACCTTTGTCGGCGCGGCTCATTGCCGCGCTTTTTTTTGCGCCCAGTCTCCCGGGCGCCGTGCTCCATGTGGTCCCGCTGAACCCCTATCTGGCGGGTTCTTCAGGCGGTTCCGACTGCAGGCTCCAGTCTTCCATTACATAGTGCCGGGCGTCCATAGGGGAACACAGCAGGTTGTGCCAATGGTCGCCGTGCCAGGATCCGTACGCATCGACTTCGCCCGTTGCTCCGCTTTCCGGGTCGGGGCCGTCGATCTGTACGAGCCAATGAATCCAACGTCGCAGTACCGTCAGCATGGTCGCCTCCCATTGCACGCTAACGGCACCCATCATGGATTGAATGTATTACTCGAACAACCGGTAAAAACACTTACGTTTGACACGAATTGTTACAATCGGGGTAACTTTCCCCGATTCGACACTGTTCTTCCATTAAGAAGTAAAAAAGATGATGCACACGGCAATTCATTTCATATGCATATAAATCTACGCGCTTTTTGATGCCTGCTGGTTTATCACTGAAATGGGATTGCTGTTATAAAAAATTTGCTTGACGGTCGATTGACGTTCCCCGTATAACGACCATTCTGAATTTCCTTTCAGCTTCAAATCCATTGAGGAATGCAGAGAGGCGAGTCAGTTGGCGTTCGGCGCGTGGATATTGTCCGCGTCATTTTATTTCTAGGGAAACTGAAAGATGGAAACCGGTATTGTCAAATGGTTCAATGATGCGAAGGGCTTTGGCTTCATCACGTCCGACGCCGGCGGCGACGACCTGTTCGCACACTTCTCGGAGATCCGTGCGGACGGCTTCAAGTCGCTGAAAGAGAACCAGCGCGTCTCGTTTGAAGTCAAGGTCGGCCCGAAGGGCAAGCAGGCGGCAAACATTCAGCCCCTGTAAGCGCGGCACGTGAGCGGGGCTGCGCGCCTGCTCACCGCGACAGACAGCCCTGGTGCTTCCAGGGCTTTTTTATTTTCGGCGTGTAAAGAGCGCTTAATAATATGGTGCGTCTTTATGAAACTCATCTGTTTGGCGGGAAAACCCCAATTCAAAAATTTCGCCAACAATGAAGTTAAAACGCGTCCTCATGAAAGTCGCCGCAGCGTGAACACCCTGCGCACTTCGTCCAAACGGTGCATACTTGGGCGATTTTCCTATTCTTGTCTTGCTGCTTCACCATGTCCGACACCCTTTTGAGCGCCGAACTGTCGTCCGGCGATGTTCCGCTGGTTTTCGTGGATCTTGAAACGACAGGCGGTTCGGTGGGCGAACACCGCATCACCGAGGTTGGGGTCGTCGAGGTGAAGGATGGGCAGGCCACGCGATGGAGTTCGCTGGTCGATCCCCAACAGGCGATCCCCCCCTTTATTCAGCAGCTCACCGGCATCACAGACGCCATGGTTCGCGGAGCGCCGACGTTCGCCGAAATCGCGCCCGCGCTGTTCGAGCGGCTCTCGGGGCGGCTTTTCATTGCGCATAACGCCAGTTTCGACCGTGGTTTTCTGCGTGCGGAGTTCGAGCGCGCGGGTTTTGCGTTCAATCCAGATGTGTTGTGCACGGTGCGCCTGTCGCGGGCGCTGTTTCCGGCTGAGAAGCGCCACGGTCTCGATGCACTGGTGGAGCGCCACGCGCTCATGCCGGCCGACCGCCATCGCGCGCTCGCCGACGCCGATCTGCTTTGGCAGTTCTGGCAGCGCTTGCCGAGGCTCGTGCCCGAGGAGATGCTCGCTGCACAGGTGGAGCGGCTGACGCGCCGGCATCGCCTCGCTGGCGACATCACCGACGATCTCATCGATACCGCGCCGGCCGGTCATGGCGTCTACGCATTTTTCGGCGAGAACGACGTGCCGCTTTACGTCGGCCGCAGTGTTCGCGTGCGTCAGCGCGTACGTTCGCATTTGTCGGGCGAGCGGCGCTCGGCGCGCGAGCAGCGCATGGCGCAGCAGATCCGGCGCGTGGAATGGCAGGCGACCGGCGGGGAGCTGGGTGCGCTCTTCGTCGAAGCACGATGGATCGCGCAATTGCGGCCTTCGTTCAACCGCATGCCGCGTGTATCGAGGCAGGATCCGGCGGACGCGCCTTGGCCATTCGACGGCGCCGTGCTGGTCGAGGAGCACGATGCCTCGCCGGGGCAGCCCGTTTTGCACGTCATCGATCGCTGGTGCTATCTCGGTGCGGTGGCGAGTGCGGTGCAGGCGGCAAGTGTTGTGGCAGCCTCGGCTGCTGCCGATGCACCGTTCGAACTTTCGACGTGGCGCATTTTGCAGAGCCGCCTCGAGAAGGGCTTGCGCGTGTTGCCCTTGCAAGACCGGGTCGCCGACGGGCTGACGAACGCGGTCTGAGTGGCTTGAACGCGGACGTCGGATGGCTTAAGCCACGCCACCTACGCCGCCGCCCTCGCAGACATGGCCGAGCGCCCGTGTCATGGCCTCGGCGCGCGTAGAGTCGTAACGCGTCAATTCCTTCCAGTTTGCGACTGCGCGCGCCACGCGCGCAGGGCAATCGTCCGCGGCGCGCGTGGGTTGCACGCGCGCGAGTGCGCCGATGAGCTGTGCTGTAAGGCGATCGAGTTGCGGTCGCGTGACGGTCGCGAGATCCGGTGCCGGACCCGTGGGCGCTTGCGACGATTGCCAGCTTGCGAAGAGTGCTTGCTGCACCTGCGTGCTCGCATCGATCTGATCGCGGAAAAACGCGCGCGCGAACGCCGGATCGATGCCAGCGGCTGCAGCGCGCTTCTGCACGTCGGCGAGCAACGCGTTTTCGCGCGGTGTGTCCGTGATCGGCTTGTGGTTGAGCCATTTCCAGTGTGCGACGGGCTCGGCCAGCGAGAGGCGCTGCGAGACGAGCGCGACGAGGTTGGTGAGCGCCATGTCGTCGCCGTCAGCGCGTGCCGAGGCAACCGGCAACATGATGAGGAACGCGGCGGCGCAGGATGCGAGTGCGCGAAAAGCGGATTTCATTGCGAGAGTGCGGGCCGGCTGGCCGAAGAGGAAAAAGCGAAGGATAGCCGGTTATGAGGCGCTTGCTGGCCGGGGAGACCGCAAATCGTTTTCGATGCAGCAGAAAATGATCTGGATTGTCGGTGCGATAACGCACGAACAGCGCGCAATATGGACCACGCACGTGCGTTGCATCGAACGCGCGTGCGTCAGGCGAGTCGAGGCTCTCCGTTTCGCGCGCAACCAGCCGCGCGCACCATCATTTCGATGGTGCGATCAAGAGCACGCAAAAACCCCCGGCAATACCCACACGGGTTCGCCGTTTGTTTTGCACGTCTAGCGCCGGTGCGCTGCCCCGTCACTTCTGTTCGTGTGCCTTGCGTTGCTCGTCGAGAAATGCGCGCACATGAGCGGGCAATTCATCGCCGAGAAACTCGACGGCCACCGGTTCCGGATCCGGGCTGAATACTTGGTCCGGGGTCGGAATCCTTGGCGGTTTGGCGTCCATGATCTTTCTCCTATGTAAGGCAATTATCTGGCTCCGCCCTTCAATCGCGCTAGTGCCCGCCAACGCAAAGGAGCATTTCCAGCGTGCGTGTTGCTTTATTCGCACATCGGGACAACTTATTAACTGCTCAGGAATATAATCATTCGGATACACACCATTGACGTTCGCATGCCGTCTGAACTTGCGGCTCACGAGCGCGTCCAGTCCAGTCGTTGCTTTCGCGGCGTGCTGCTCCTTCCGTGATCATCCCCTGAGCTTGCCTGGTCCCGGCCGCACTAGCGTGGCGGCGTTCTGCCATGGGGGCGCGGCAAGCATTCATGGGCGTTGCTTGCCGCCCTTGTATCTGCATGTCCGGTCGAGTCCGTTACCTGTCTATATCGGTCGATTATCGGCCGAGCTTGACCCCCGAACCTTAAGCAGAATTAAAACGGTGTAAGCGTTCGTTTCTGGCGAATGGATCCGCTCTTATGTTTGTATTTTTGCGGCGGATTATTGTCAAAACTCGCCATCACGGTTGTTCCGGCGCCGGAACCTGCTGCACGTGGGCATGGTTCGCCGGCTCGGCACGCACGTTCACCTGGCCGTGAATGCGTGCCTGATGACCGTCCGCGAACATGTAATAGGGGAACGGGTGTGCCGGCTCGGACGCCGCATCGAGGCGCGCGATCAGTTCGGGCGCGAGCATGAAGTCGAGCGCGCCAAGCGATTCCTCGAGCTGAGCGGCCTTCGTCGCCCCGACGATGATGCTGGACACGCCTCGCTTCTGATAAAGCCAGTTCAACGCCACCTGCGCCATCGGCCGGCCGGCTTCATGCGCAACTCGCTCCAGTTCGCCGACGATGGCGAAGTTGCGCGGCGAGAGCTTGTCGAAACCGGGCGGCGGCTTCGGGCCCACGGTCTGCAGCCGGCCCGCGCTAGCTGCGGCCGCGAGGCCCGACGCGCCGTCCGCGCCCGATTGCGAAGGTCGATACTTGCCTGATAGCACGCCCATGCCGAGCGGACTCCAGGGCACGAGCCCCATGCCAAGCTGCGTCGCCAGATCGGCGAACTCGTGCTCCGCATTGCGTTCGATCAGCGAGTACTCGAGCTGCATTGCCGCGACCGGCTCGAAACCGCGCCAGTCCGCGAGGGTCTGTGCGCGTCCCGCATACCAGGCCGGTACGTCGGAGAGCCCAACGTAGCGAATCTTGCCCGCGCGCACGGCATCGTCCATGGCGCGCATGACTTCGTCGACGGGCGTCATGCGGTCCCACGTGTGCAAGTAATAGAGATCGATGTAGTCGGTGCCGAGCCGTTTGAGGGAGCCCTCGAGCGCGCGCAGCAGATTCTTGCGATGATTGCCGCCCGCGTTGGGATTGCCCGTTTGTGCGTTGTACGAATACTTGGTGGCGATCACGAGCTGCTCGCGCAGACCGCGCGCGGCGGTGAAGCGTCCGACCCAGGTTTCGCTCGTGCCTTCGGTATAGAGGTCGGCGGTGTCGATGAAGTTGCCGCCGGCGTCGACATAGAGATCGAAGAGGCGGCGCGCGCTGCCTTCGTCTGCGCCCCAGCCCCATTCGGTGCCGAACGTCATCGTGCCGAGAGCGATTGGGCTGACGCGCAGGCCTGAGCGGCCGAGCAGGGTGTAGGTGTCGAGTTTCATGGCGAGTGTCCGGTTTCGCGCAAAGCGCACGGGTGAGGGGGAGTACGGAGTCATCTTGCACCCAATGATTTTGTGGAAAAATCGGGCTCACCTGAAACGACTGTGAAGTCATGCTTCACAATATTCGCAGTGGAGGCGGGATGGATCCGATGAACGCCGCAACGCCAGGTCCATCCGCTCTCGCGGCGCGCCTGCCCGCACTGCTGGCGGTCGCGGCTGTCGCGCGTCACGGCAGCTTCACGCGTGCGGCGCTCGCTTGCGGGTTGTCGACATCGGCGCTCTCGCAAAGCGTGCGCGCGCTCGAGGCGCAGCTCGGCGTGCGGCTCTTCAACCGCACGACGCGTCGCGTGGCGCTGACTGAAGCGGGCGCGCAGTTTCTCGCGCGCGTGCAGCCTGCGCTCGCGCAGATCGAGTCGGCGTTCGATGCGCTCGACGCTTCGCGCGATCAGCCCGCTGGCACGTTGCGCATCAATCTGCCGCGCGTCGCGAGCGAGTTGCTTGTGCTCCCGCATCTCGCGGAATTCATGGAGCGGCATCCGCAGATCCGCCTCGAACTCGCGCTCGACGACGCTTTTGCGGATCTGGTGGGCGAGGGTTTCGATGCGGGTATCCGGCTCGGTGAATCGCTCGCGCCGGGCATGGTGGCCGTGCCTATCGGCGGGCCGATTCGCATCGCCGTGGTGGGGGCGCCAGCGTACTTCAGACGCCACGCGCCGCCAGCCACCCCCGATGATCTCGTTGCTCATGACTGCCTGCACTACCGTTTCGCGACGGGTGGCGTCTACCGGTGGGAGTTCGTGCGGCCGGACGAGCCGCAGCGCGTGTTCGACACGCTCACGCAAGGGCGTTTCGTGACCAACGATTTACGGACGATGGTTCGCGCCGCCGAGGAGGGCGTGGGCTTGCTGCATGTGATCGAGGATTACGTGCGCGCACCATTAGCCAGCGGACGCCTCGTGCCTGTGCTTCGGGAGTGGTGCCCGTCGTTTCCCGGCTTCTACCTGTACACGCCAGGGCGCGCGCAATTGCCGCCCAAGCTGCGCGTCTTTATCGATTTTCTGCGCGAGAAACGCGGGATTGCCTGAGACACGGCGTGGTTTTCGGCATCGTCTGATTCGACCGTCAGGCGACCTTCGCTATCTTCAAAACCATGACCTATCAAAACCGCACCGAGCCGGCTAATGTCGCTGCCGACGATTCGGGCACGCATGCAGCGCTTGCGCTTGCCGATCACCATTTCGACAACGGCCGAACTGCCGACGCGCTGCGGGCCTATCAGGACGTGCTCGCGGAGCAACCGTGTCATGTGCATGCATTGCATCGCACCGCGCTCGCGCATTTTCGTGGTGCAGAGCGCTCGCTCGCTCGCGACTTTCTCGAGCGCGCCTTGAACGTCGCGCCGGAACACGCCGAGTTGTGGGAGCATCGCGGGTTGATCGCTGCGCTGGCGGGCGAGCATGTTGTGGCCGAGGCCTGTTATCACCGTGCCATTGCACTAAGCGGCGGCACGGCCAGCCTGCATCGCAACCTGGGCGACGTGCTGAAGCTGGCTGGGCGTCGGGGCGAGGCGTGCGCGCATTATGAAAAGGCGCTTGGGTTCGATCCGGCGCTTCATCATGCCGTCCAGCGTATCGCCAGGCTCAGTCTCGAAGACGGCCGCTATGAGGAGGCCGTGAATTATCTGCGCCGCGCATGGACGCTGGGCGCGGCGCGTCTTGTCGATGGCGTCGAATTGATCAACGTGCTGTCGCAACTTGGACGCATCGAAGAAGCGGATGCCCAGATCGCGCTCATGCGCACGACCTTCGCGGCGGATCCTCGTGCGCTCGACGCGCTCGCATTCTGCCTGAACGAACTCCATCGCTACGAAAAAGCCCGCGAAGTGGCCGTGCAGGGGCTCGCCGTGGATGCCGGGAGCGCGGGCTTGCATCACAACGCCGCTTACGCATCGAACATGCTTGGCGATCATGCGCTGATGCGGCAGCACAGCTTTGAGGCTGCCCGCCTGAAGCCCGACGACGCCCATCTGCAGTTCAACGTTGCGGTGTCGCTGCTGCGCGATGGCGAGTTCGAGGACGGTTGGCGGCACTACCGCTGGCACGAACGCTTGCCGGAGAACAGCACGCTCGCGCAGCCCGGCTTTCCGGAGTGGTGCGGCGAGCCTGTAGCCGGACGACGCTTTCTGCTGGTCGGCGAGCAGGGGCTCGGCGATCAGATCCAGTCTCTGCGCTACGTCGACTGGTTGCAGCGTCAGGGGGCGACGGTCGATGTCTGGGTAGGCGAAGCGCTGGCCGGTGCGGCGGCATGCGCGAGCGGGGTCAACCGGGTCTGGACTACGCTGCCGCCTGGTCCTTACGACTACTGGTGTCGCATGTTTCGTTTTCCTGATCATATGCGGTTGGCAACGAGCATGTTGCCGCTTGCGATGCCGTACCTCGGCGCGCCGTCCTCGGTGGTTGGCCGTTGGCGCGAGCGGATCGTTGGCTCGATAAGCTCGAACTCGCGCAAGCACCGCGTGGGTCTGGTGTGGGCCGGCAATCCTGATTACGAATTCGATCGCTATCGTTCCATTGCACTGAGCGCGTTGCATCCGATGCTGGCGCGCAGCGAAGTGGCGTGGTTCGCGCTGCAAAAGGGCGCGGCGCAGTGCGACGTCGAGGCCTTGCCGCCCGGCATCGACATGACGCCGCTCGGGCCGGAGATCGCGAACTTCACCGACACGCTGGCGATCGTCCAATCGCTCGACCTCGTGATTACCGTGGATACGTCGGTTGCGCACCTCGCGGGCGCGGCGGGCGTGCCAGTGTGGATCTTGCTGCCGACCTGCACTGACTGGCGCTGGATGACGGGCCGCAGCGATACGCCGTGGTATCCATCGGCGCGGCTTTTCAGGCAGCGCGCACTGGGGCGCTGGGATGAGGTGATCGAGGAGGTGGGGGAGGCGTTGAATGGAGTGCTGCTGCCGTAGTGCCGTGGAAAAGGCGGTGGCGCAAAGCAAAAAGCCCAACCGGTTAAGGCTGGGCTTTTTTGCTTGAATCTTTTGGTGCCGGAAAGAGGAATCGAACCCCCGACCTTCGCATTACGAATGCGCTGCTCTACCGTCTGAGCTATTCCGGCCGCACATCAGAGAAGGAAGATTATAGGAAAGATTCTCAGGCTATGCAAGTCCCTTCCCTCATCTTTTTTACTTCTTCGCTTCCTGATGGTATCGGGTCACGCGCTCCACCTCGTTTTTCGAGCCGAGGAACACGGCCACGCGCTCGTGCAGGCTCTTCGGCTGGATGTCGAGAATGCGCTGTTCGCCGTTGGTCGCCATGCCGCCCGCCTGCTCGACGATGAACGACATCGGGTTCGCTTCGTACATCAGGCGCAGCTTGCCGGGCTTCGAGGGATCGCGGCGGTCGGCCGGATACATGAAGATGCCGCCGCGGCTCAGAATACGGTGCACGTCGGCGACCATCGAGGCGATCCAGCGCATGTTGAAGTTCTCACCGCGCGGGCCGTCCTTGCCCGCGTTCAGTTCGCCAACGTACTGCTGCACCGGCTCGTACCAGTGGCGCGCGTTCGATGCGTTGATCGCGTACTCGCGTGTGTCCTCGGGAATACGCATGTTGCTCTGCGTGAGCACCCACGAACCGAGTTCGCGGTCGAGCGTGAAGCAGTTCACGCCGTTGCCGGTCGTGAGCACGAGCACGGTTTGCGGGCCGTAGACCGCGTAGCCCGCCGCGACTTGCTGCACGCCGGGTTGCAGGAACGATTCTTCGGTGGCCTGCTTGCCGTCCGGGCAGCGCAGTACCGAGAAGATCGTGCCGATCGAGACGTTCACGTCGATGTTCGACGAGCCGTCGAGCGGGTCGAACACGAGCAGATACTCGCCCTTCGGATAATTGGCCGGGATCGGGAAGAAGGTTTCCATTTCCTCGGACGCCATGGCGGCGAGGTTGCCGCCCCATTCGTTGGCGTCGAGCAGGATTTCGTTCGACAGGATGTCGAGGTTCTTCTGCACTTCGCCCTGAACGTTTTCGCTGCCGGCGGTGCCGAGCGCGTCGCCGAGCGCGCCCTTGCTGACGTTGTAGCTGATCGCTTTGCACGCGCGCGCGACAACTTCGATCAGCAGACGCAGATCGGCCGGCAGGTTGCGGTGCTCGCGCTGCTGCTCGATCAGGTATTTCGTGAGTGTGGTACGACGGTGCAAAGCCATTGCAGGACTCCAGATGCGCTTGGGAATAGCGCAATTCTACCTGCTGGACGGGGCGCGGCCCGCTTGGTCAATCCCGAAAATAAGCGCGATGGGGCCGGGACGTACGTCTGACGGAAATTCCGCCGGGAATTCGACCGTGAAAATAATGCAGAAAAAATAGGCACAAAAATGCCGGCCGCGAGGGCCGGCAGCGTGCATGAAGCGTGTGCGAACGACGCAGTGTGCGGCGGCGCTGAGCAACGGCGCCGCGCACAAGGCTTACGCCAGCGCCTTTTCCACGATTTCGCGGACGTCGCGCGACTTCGCCTGCGCGGCGACCTGTTCGAGCGCGGCGCGCATCGCGTCGCGCAGCGCCGGGGTGAAGCGGCGCCACAGTTCGAGATTGCGTGCGAGGCGCGCGGCAACCTGCGGGTTGATGGCGTCGAGCGCGAGTACCTGCTCGGCCCAGAACGCGTAGCCCGAGCCGTCCGCCGCGTGGAACTGTGCGGGATTCGCCGCGCAGAAGCTGAAGATCAGCGAGCGGGCGCGGTTCGGATTCTTCAGATTGAAGGCCGGGTGGCGCATCAGCGCGCGCACGGTCTCGATCGTCGGGCGCTGGGCCGTGCCGCGCTGCGTAGCCTGCAAGGAGAACCACTTGTCGATGACGAGCGGTTCTTTCTCGAAGCGCACGTAGAAGTCTTCGAGCGCCTGTTTCGCCTGGTCGCCGCCCGCGCCCGACGCCGCGTTCATCAGTGCCGAAAGCGCGGCGGCGCGGTCGGTCATGTTGTTCGCGGCGCTGTATTGCGCGGTGGCGAGCCGCACGGCGTCGGCGGGGGCGTCGAGTTCCGAGAGGTAGGACAGCGCGAGATTCTTCAGGCCCCGGTGGCCGGCGGCTTCCGGCGTGGGCTCGTAGGCGCCCGGCGTGAGGTTGGCGTCGTAGGCCACGAGCCATTCGCTCTTGAGCGCTGCGGCCAGGCCCTTGCGCACGAATTGGCGCGCGGTGTGCACGGCGGCGGGATTCGACTCCGCCATCTGCTCCGCGAGATAGGTTTCCGAAGGTAGCATCAGCGCAAGTTCGCGGAACGACGGCGAGAGCGAGGCGTCGTTGAGCACGCGGCCAAACGCGTTGATGAGCGCGTCGTTGATCGCGAGCGGCTGACGCGTGGCGGCGCGCGCGGCCAGTGCGAGCAGTTCGCGCGTGGCGAGGCGCTGGCCGGCTTCCCAGCGGTTGAACGGGTCGCTGTCGTGCGCGAGCAGGAACGCGAGTTCGTCGTTGCTGTAGTCGTACTCCACGATCACCGGCGCCGAGAAGTTGCGCAGCAGCGAGGGCAGGGGTTTGTGGGCGACATCGACGAAGGTGAAAGTCTGCTGCGTCTCAGTGAGTTCGAGCACGCGCGTCGTTCCCGACGAACTGGATTCGCCTTCGAGCCTGAGCGGCAGGTCCGCGCCGTCGGGGCCGATCAGGCCGATCGCGAACGGGATCAGGAGCGCTCCCTTCTGCGTGTCGCGAGCTGCGGGCGAGCCGTTCGCATAGCCTTGCGAGAGCGTCACGCTACAGCGCTTCGCGGCTGCGTCGTAATGCGTCGTGACTGTGACGCGCGGCGTGCCCGCCTGGCTGTACCAGCGCTCGAATTGCGCGAGGTCGCGGCCATTGGCGTCGGCCATGGCGCGGCGGAAGTCGTCGCAAGTGACTGCCTGGCCGTCGTGGCGCTGGAAGTACAGGTCCATGCCTTTGCGAAAGCCGTCGCGGCCGAATAGCGTTTGATACATCCGCACGACTTCCGCGCCTTTCTCGTAGACGGTCATCGTGTAGAAGTTGTTGATCTCGACGTAGCTTTCGGGGCGCACCGGATGCGCCATCGGGCCCGCGTCCTCGGCGAACTGCATCTGGCGCAGCACGCGCACGTCCTCGATGCGCTTGGTCGCGCGCGCGGCCTCGTTCTCGTCGCCGCCCGACATCGCTGCCGAAAATTCCTGATCGCGGAACACCGTGAGGCCTTCCTTGAGACTCAACTGGAACCAGTCGCGGCAGGTCACGCGGTTGCCGGTCCAGTTGTGGAAGTACTCGTGGCCGACCACGGCCTCGATGTTGGCGAAGTCGACGTCGGTGGCCGTTTCTGGATTCGCCAGCACGTACTTCGTATTGAAGATGTTGAGCCCCTTGTTCTCCATCGCGCCCATGTTGAAGTCGCTCACGGCGACGATCATGAAGCGGTCGAGATCGAGTTCGAGGCCGAAGCGCCGCTCGTCCCAGCGGATCGAGTGGATCAGCGAGTCCATCGCGTGGCGCGTCTTGTCGAGATCGTTCGGCTCGACCCACACCTGCAGCAGCTTCTCCTTGCCCGAGCTGGTGGTGATGCGCTCTTCGAGCGCGACGAGCTTGCCGGCCACCAGCGCGAACAGATAGCTCGGCTTGCGGAACGGGTCTTCCCATTTCGCATAATGGCGGCCGTCGGGTAGATCGCCTGCTTCGATGAGATTGCCGTTCGAGAGCAGCACTGGGCACGCGGTCTTGTCGGCGCGCAGCGTGACGGTGTAGGTCGACATGACGTCGGGGCGGTCGAGGAACCACGTGATGCGGCGAAAGCCTTCGGCTTCGCACTGCGTGAAGAAGTTGCCGCTCGATACGTAGAGCCCCGAGAGCGTGGTGTTGGCTTCCGGATTGCAGGCGCCCGTGAGCGCGAGCGTGAACGCGTCGGGTACGTTCTCGATCGTCAGGCCATGTTCGTGCGCACGCACATTCTCGTAGCTGTTGCCGTCGATTTGCGCGCCGATGAATTCGAGCTGTTCGCCCATCAATTCGAGGTGCGGCGCTGGCTTGGCAGCGGGATTGCGGCGCACGCGCAGCGTGCTCTTGACGACGGTATGTTCGGGCGCGAGGTCGAATTCGAGGTCGACGGCGTCGATCAGGAAGGCGGGCGGTGCGTAGTCTTCGCGGCGGATCACGGTGGGCGTGGCGGTATCGGACATGGTCTCGTGCGGGGAAGCGTCGGGGGCGGATAGCGGTATAGGGAGGCCGCGTCTTTTGTACGATGACGCGGCCGCTCGTCCCATTGTACAAAGGCGCGCGCTGCTTGTCCGATGTGGCCCGCAGCCGTGCTCCGCGCCGCTGGCCCGAACTTTCCCGCTGGGGCGCGAGTCAGTATGATCGGGGCCTGCGGTGTCGATCACCGCGAGCTTGCCGCGCGACGACGACCTGTCGCCACTGCCACGACTGCAACGAGAAGACCATGATGCCCGACCGATGGACCCGCCGCGCGCTGCTGTTGCTGGCGGCGCTTGCCGCGACGCTGTCCGGCTGCACGACCTACGTAACCAGCCAGGTGACCGCGTTCTCCGCGTGGGGAGGCGGCAGCGACGCCACGCGCACTTACGCGTTCACGCGCAATCCCGACCAGCAGCACAGCATCGAGCAATCGACTTACGAGAATCTCGTCGCCGATGGGCTCGCTTCGTACGCATTCCGCCAGGTGCCCGAGCGGCAGGCGCGCTATCTCGTGGGCCTCGCCTACGGCAGCCGCATGGACACGGTCACCGTGGCGCAGCCCGTGTTCTACAACCCGTGGCCTGGCCCGTACTGGGGACCGTTCAATCCGTGGGGGCCTTGGGGTCCGTGGGGCCCGGCCTACGTGAACCAGAGCTATCCGGTGTACTCGCATGCGCTTGGCATCCGCATCACGGAGCAGGCGGGCGGGAAGGAGGTCTATAACGTCACCGCGCGCACCTCGGGCGACGATCCTTCGCTCGTGCACATCATGCCGTTTCTGGTGCACAGCGCGCTCTCGAACTTCCCGCTGCAGAACGGCTCGGTGCAGCAGGTGAAACTGCCCGTCGACAAGAACACGGGGGCGCTGGCCGAGGTCCCCGCGGCGCCGTCAGGAACCGCGCCGGCGAGCGCGCCGGCAGCGGCCGCCCCGGCGAAATAGGCGGAGCACGTGTCAGTGGCGACTCAATCGCCACTGACGATCAAACTCCCACGCCCATGATGGCGAGCACGCCCAGCACCACGAACAGCACGGCGGCGATACCGTGCACCAGTCCCGTCGGCAGCTTGTGGGCGAAGCGGTCGCCCAGCAGGATCGCGGGCACGTTGGCGATCATCATGCCGAGCGTCGTGCCGGCCACCACACCGAAGAAGTCGTGAAAGCGCGCGGCAAGCGCGATTGTTGCGATCTGCGTCTTGTCGCCCATTTCGGCGAGAAAGAAGGTGACGACGGTGGCGCCAAATACGCCGAGGCGCGTGCGATTGACGTTGGCTTCGCCTTCGTCGAGCTTGTCGGGCACGAGTATCCACAAACCCATGGCGACGAAGGAAGCGGCGAGCGCCCAGCGCATCACCGAAGGCGTGACGAGTGAGCCGAGCCATGCGCCGAGCGCGCCCGCGCCCGAATGATTGACGAGCGTGGCGACCAGCACGCCGAGAATGATTGGCATGGGCTTGCGATAGCGCGCCGCGAGCACGAGCGAAAGCAGTTGCGTCTTGTCGCCGATTTCGGCGAGCGCGACTGCGCCAGCCGAGACGAGAAAGGCGTGATTCACGTTTTGGTGATCCTCGGGCCGAGATGAGTGCGAGCGACGACTCACGGCCCGCCGGGCCCTGTTGCGGCGGGCATGAGTCATCGGTCTCGCCAGGCCTGGGCGATAAAGGCTGCGTCCGCCATGGCCGCGCGGGCCAAGTCTGTTGACGGACGCCCCCGCTGCGCGTGCGCGGCGCGCGGCAAAACCCGAAGGCTGGCCGCACGGCACGGCACGGGGCGGCTACTCCCCAATGTTCGATAAATTATAGCATCGGGGTTTTCCGACGCCCGGCGTCGCTAAGGCTGTCGGACTGGCAGCAGCGGGCTTTAACGCTTTGCCGTATCGCGGCTGTGCACGCGCGCACCGGCTGCGTAGGTTTCGAACACGGCCCGGTCGTCGCCGAGCAGCGCGAACGCGAACAGCAGTTCTTCGAGCGATTCGGCTCGCGCGGTGCGGCGCTTGAGCAGCGGCGTCGCCTGCGGGTCGAGCACGACGAAGTCGGCTTCGCTTTGCGGCGCGAGCGTGCCGATCTTGTCGGCGAGATCGAGCGCGGCTGCCGCGCCCGCCGTGGCGAGCCAGAACATGCGCGTGGCCGTCAGGTGGTGACCACCCATGCGCGCGACCTTGTGCGCTTCGTTCATGGTTTGCAGCATCGAGAACGACGTGCCGCCGCCCACGTCCGTTGCGAGCGTGACGGGCATTTCCGTTGCCTGCGCCTTGTCGAAGTCGAACAGGCCGCTGCCGAGGAACAGGTTCGAGGTCGGGCAGTGCGCCGCAACCGTGCCGGTTTGCGCCATGCGGCGGCGGTCTTCGTCGTCGAGCCAGATGCAGTGGCCGTACACGGCGCGGCGGCGCAGGAGCCCGTAATGATCGTAGATGTCGAGATAGCTGCGCTGGCGCGGGAACAGCTCCTTCACCCACTTCACTTCGTCGAGATTCTCGGCAACGTGGCTCTGAATGAAGATGTCGCTGTGCGCCTTCGCGAGCGCTTCGCACGCTTCGAGCTGCGCTTCGGTCGAGGTGGGCGCGAAGCGCGGCGTGAGCGCGTACATCTGGCGGCCGTTGTTGTGCCAGCGCGAGATGAGTTCGGCGCTGTCGTCGTAGCCGGTCTGCGGCGTGTCGCGCAGGAACTCGGGGCAGTTGCGGTCCATCAGCACTTTGCCTGCGATCATGCGCATGTTCTTGGACTCGCTCGCCGTGAAGAGCGCATCGGCCGATTGCTTATGCACCGAGCAGTAGACCAGCGCCGTGGTCGTGCCGCACGAGAGCAGTTCGTCGACGAAAAAGCGCGCGGTTTCGAACGCCACGTTCTCATTGGCGAAACCGCGCTCGGTCGGGAACGTGTAGGTCTCGAGCCACGGCAGCAGGCCCGGCGCCGGCGAGGCGATCATGTCGGTCTGCGGGTAGTGGATGTGCGTGTCGATGAAGCCCGGCACGATCAGCTTGTCGCGCAGGTTGTGCACCGTCGCGCCTTCGGCCACGCGAGCGCTCAGCTCGGACCAGGCGCCGGATGCGACCACGCGGCCGTTTTCGACGATCACCACGCCGTCTTCGTGAAAGACGGCAGCGTCGGGCGACTGCGCGGGGTCGCCGGTGAACGTCAACAGTTTTGCGCGATAAGCCGATTGAGTCATGGGAACTTCGTCTCCGAAAAATTCAGGTGTTCATAAGCCGTATGGATGCGCACCGCTCCTGAAAACGCGGCGCGCAAAAGCCCTGGGGCCGGCGCTGGCGCGCCGGTCCTCATCAAGGATGAAGCCTTAAATTGGGGGAGCTGCGCGGGATCAGGCCACGGCGCCGCTCCAGTACCGATCGAGCTTCGCGATCAACGCGGCGCGTTCCTCGGGCGTCACGAAAGACGCCTCGAAGCTGTTGCGCAGGATCGTGTACACCTCTTGGTCGTCGAGCTGCAGCGCCGTGATGATGGCGCTGAAGTTCTCGTTCACGTAGCCGCCGAAGTAGGCGGGATCGTCGGAGTTGACGGTCACCGCGACGCCTTCGTCGAGTAGTTTCTTGAGCGTGTGCTTCGTCATGTCGTCGAACACGCAGAGCTTCAGGTTCGAGAGCGGACAGACGGTGAGCGCGACGCGCGTATCGGCGAGGCGCGTGACGAGCGCCTTGTCTTCGATGCTGCGCACGCCGTGATCGACGCGGTCGACCTTGAGCAGATCGAGCGCCTCGTAGATATAGGCGGGCGGGCCTTCCTCGCCCGCATGCGCGACGAGCTTCAGCCCTTGCGCGCGCGCCTTCGCGAACACGCGCTCGAATTTCGAGGGCGGATGGCCGCGTTCCGACGAATCGAGGCCCACGCCGATCATGCGCGGATAGCGCGCGAACAGCGGCAGTGCGGCGTCGAAGGTGGCGAGCGCGTCGGCTTCGCTCAGGTGGCGCAGGAAGCAGAGGATCAGCTTGCTCGTGAGGCCGCGTTTTTCAGCGTCGGCGAGCGCGCGGTCGATGCCCGCGACCACGGTTTCGATCGGTACGCCGCGCTCGGTGTGCGTTTGCGGATCGAAGAATATTTCGGTGTGCACGACGTTGTCCGCGAGCGCGCGCTCGCAGTAGGCCATCGTCATGTCGTAGAAGTCCTGCTCGGTGAGCAGCACGCTCGCGCCTGCGTAATAGATGTCGAGGAACGACTGCAGGTCGGTGAACGCGTAGGCCGCGCGCAGCGCTTCGATCGACGCGTAGGCGAGCTCGACGTGGTTTCGCTGCGCGAGCGCGAAGATCAGCTCCGGCTCGAGCGAGCCTTCGATATGGATGTGCAGCTCGGCCTTCGGTGCACGCGCAGCTTTTAGTACGAGCGGGCTGATGGTGGGCGTGATGGTCATGATTGGATCGATCGGTTGCGTTCAGTGATTGACATCACGCGGAATGGACCGTTCCGGGAGCCGCAATGGCTGCATGCCCAGGTGCACCGGCGCCCGCCATCGACGCTTCGATCGCCTGCAGCAATTGCGCGGCGGCCGAGATCGCGATGACTTCGGGCGATTTGTCGACGATGCCGTCCACGCCGAGCGGGCAGTGCATGCGCGCGATCTGCAACGGATCGATGCCGCGCGCGGCGAGCCGGTGCTCGAACTGCTTGCGCTTCGTGTGCGAGCCGATCATGCCGAAGAACAGGAAGTCGCCGCGACGCAGGATGCGCTCGGCGAGATCGAGGTCGCGCGAATGATCGTGCGTCATCACGATGAAGCTCGTGCCCGGCGGGGCGGCGTCGATGGCTTCGTCGGGCGCGTCGTTGGCGTCGATCGTGACGTTGGGCGCATTGAGCGCCGCGAACGCTTCCGGCGAGGGAAACGCGGCGTCGCGCTCGTCCACCCAGCGCACCCGGCAGGGCAGCGTGCCGAGCACGCGCACGAGCGCCGACCCCACATGGCCCGCGCCGAACAGCACGACGGGCCGCTCGTTGGGCGCGATGGTTTCGGTGAGCAGCATCGTGCCGTCGCCATGATCCGGTGCGCCCGTGTCCCACAACAGGCAATCGGGCGATTCCACGCCGGGCTCGGGCTCCGAAAGCATGACGGTAGCCGCCGCATCGGCGAGGTCGGTTTCAGCGCCGGAGGGCGCTCCATTCCGCGAGGAGCGGAATGATACGCTACGAACGGTCGAGGCGCCCGCCGCGAGCCGGCGCGCGAGCGTGGCGAGCCAGCCGAGGTCGGAGACGTCGAGGCGCTCGAACGCGAGCACGACTGCGCCGCCGCAGCACTGGCCGAGGCTCGGCCCAAGCGCGAATCGCTCGAGGCGGCGCGTATGCGGCGTGCGCATGCCGTCGCGCAGCACCTGGCGCGCGGTCTCGATGGCCTTCCATTCGAGATGACCGCCGCCGATCGTATGGCGGGCCGCTTCGCGCGTGACGATCATCTTCGTGCCGGCTTCGCGCGGCACCGAGCCTTCGGCGCGCGCGACGGTCACGAGCACGGCGGCGTCGCCGTGCGCGAGCAGGTGTTGAAGATCGGTGACCCAAGCTTGCATCGGGCGGTTCTCCTACTTGACTACATCTTCTGTTGGGGCGGCGGCCGGCGCGCTGGCCGCGCGCTCGCGCAGGGCGTCGAGCGCGTCGAGGATCGCCTCGGGCGTGGCGGGCGCGTTGAGCGGCGCGGCTTCGCGGGCCTCGGGCACGGCAGCGCCGATTGCCTCGCGGATCGCAAGCAGCACGGAGAACGGCAGCAGCAAGGGCGGTTCGCCCACGGCCTTCGAACGGAACACGGTGGGCTCGGCGTTCTCGTTGCGATAGAGCTGGACGTGAAAGGCCGCGGGCGTATCGCTGATCGCCGGAATCTTGTAGGTGGAGGGCGCGTGCGTCATGAGCTTGCCGTCGCGGTTCCACCAGAGTTCTTCGCTCGTGAGCCAGCCCATGCCCTGGATGAACCCGCCTTCCACCTGGCCGATGTCGATGGCCGGATTGATCGATTGGCCCGCGTCGTGCAGCAGGTCGGCGCGCACGAGCTTCCATTCGCCCGTGAGCGTGTCGACGACCACTTCCGACACCGCTGCGCCATAGGCGAAGTAATAGAACGGATGGCCAGTGAGCGTGCGCGCGTCCCAATGCACCTTGGGCGTCGCGTAAAAGCCGTCGGACCACAGTTGCACGCGCTTCAGATACGCGGCTTCCATGAAATCCGCGAAGGCAATCGCCTTGTCTTTCACGCGCACGAGGCCGCCTTCGAACGAGACGTCTCCGGGCGTGCCACCGTACTCCGTGACGGCGAGCGCCGTGAGGCGCGCGCGGATTGCGAGCGCCGCGTCCTCGGCGGCCTTGCCGTTCAGGTCGCTGCCGGTCGAGGCGGCAGTGGCGGACGTGTTCGCCACTTTCGACGTGTCGGTCGCGCTCACGCGCACGTGCGCGAGTGGCAGTCCGAATACGCCCGCGACTACCTGCGCGACCTTCGTGTTGAGCCCCTGGCCCATTTCGGTGCCGCCGTGGTTCACAAGCACTGAACCATCGCGATAGACATGCACGAGCGCGCCCGCCTGGTTCAGGTGCGGGACGTTGAACGAGATGCCGAACTTCAGCGGCGTGAACGCGATGCCGCGCTTGAGCACGGGGCTCGCGCGGTTGAATGCGGCGAGCGCGGCGCGGCGCGCGGCGTACTGGCTCGACGCGAGCAACTGCTCGGTGAGCGGCGCGAGCACGTTGTCCTCGACGCGCTGCCCATAGGGCGTGACGTCCCGCTCGCCGATGCCGTAGTAGTTCGCGCGGCGCACGTCGAGAGGATCGTGGCCCAGCGCATGGGCGATGCTGTCGAGCATCACTTCCATCACGAGCGCGCCCTGCGGCCCGCCGAAACCACGGAACGCCGTGTTCGACTGCGTGTTGGTCTTGCAGCAGAGCGCGACGATTTCGACGTCCGAAAGATAGTAGGCGTTGTCGAAATGGCAGACTGCGCGCGTGGCGACCGCGCCCGAGAGATCGGCGGAATAGCCCGCGCGCAGCGCGATTTCCACGCGCGCGCCGAGCAGGCGTCCTGCGTCGTCGTAGCCGGCTTCGTATTCGTAGAGCGCGTCGTGGCGCTTGCCGGTGATGAGGAAGTCGTCGTCACGGTCGGCGCGCAGCTTCACGGGGCGGCGCAGTTTGTGCGCGGCCAGCGCCGCCACGCAGGCGAAGAGGGCCGACTGCGATTCCTTGCCGCCGAAGCCGCCCCCCATGCGCCGGCATTCGCACATCACGCGGTGCGCGGGCCAGCCGAGCAGGTGCGCGATCAACTGCTGCATCTCGCTCGGGTGCTGCGTCGAGCTGTGGACGAGCATGCCGTCTTGTTCCTCGGGCAGCGCGTAGGCGACCTGGCCTTCGAGATAGAACTGCTCCTGGCCGCCCACGGCAAACGTGCCGGCGATGCGGTGGGGCGCGGCCGCGATGCGCGCTGCCGGCTCGCCGCGCGTGAGGCGCAGCGGCGGCAGCACGTACTGCTCGCGCGTTTTCGCTTCGGCGATGTCGAGCACCGCTTCGAGCGGCTCGTAGCGCACCACGTCGTCGCTGGCGGCGAGCGCGGCCGCGCGGCGGGCGAGTGTGTGGCTCGTCGCGATCACGGCGAATACGGGCTGGCCGAGATACTGCACCTCATCGTGCGCCAGCACCGGGTCGTCGTGCAGGACCGGGCCGCAGTTGTTCTCGCCGGGAATGTCGGCGGCGCTCAGGACCGCGACCACACCTGGCATGGCGCGCACGCGCGCGAGATCGAGCGCCACGATGCGCGCATGCGCGTGGCGCGAGAGGCCGAGCGCGGCGTGGAGCGTGCCGTGCAACTCGGGGATGTCGTCGGTGTAGCGTGCCTCGCCGCTCACGTGCAGGTCGGCGGACTCGTGCGGCAATGGCGCGCCTGGCGCCGCTTGCATCGACTGTGCGGCGGTTTGTACGATAAGCGGATCGGACTGGCGGTTCATGATGCGTCTCCCGCAAGCGTTGCGCCCGGGCCCACGCCGGTTTCGTCGACGACTTCCGCCTCGGAGGCAAACACGAAGGCGTTCACGTCGCACAGCGCGAGCGGCGCATCGTCGCGCGTTTCGAGCCAGCAGCGCCAGAGCAGATTGCGCGCGACTTTGAGGCGATACGCGGCGCTCGCGCGCATATCGGTGAGCGGCTGGTAGTCGGCGTCGAGTACGGCCATGGCGCGCTGCGCGGCCGCTTCGTTCCACTGTGCGCCCTCGAGCGCTGCTTCGGCGTGTGCGGCGCGTTGCGGTATCGCGGCCATGCCGCCATACGCGATGCGCGCGTTCGCGATCATGCCGTCCTCGTCGATCTCGAGCGCATATGCCGCGCAAACCGCCGAGATGTCCTGGTCGTAGCGCTTCGACACCTTGTAGGTGCGAAACCGCAGCGTCGGCGCGGGGCGGCGCACGCGGATCGCTTCGACAAACTCGCCCGCTTCGAGCACGTTCTTCTGATAGCCGGTGTAAAACGCCGCGAGCGGCAGCGTGCGCACGCGCGAAGCGCGGCGCAGGATCACCTCGGCGTTGAGCGCGAGCAGCGCCGGCATCGAGTCGCCGATGGGCGAGCCGTTCGCCACATTGCCGCCCAGCGTGCCCGCGTTGCGGATGGGTAGCGAGGCAAAGCGCGCCCACAGTTCCGCGAGTTCGGGATAGTCGACGGCGAGCGCCGCGTAGGCCTCTTCGAGCGGGACGGCCGCGCCGATCGTGAGCGTCTGAGCGTCAAGCTCGACGCGCTTCAGCTCGGCGACCTGACCGGTATAGAGTACGTCGCCCAGCTCGCGCATCTGCTTGGTGACCCACAGGCCGACGTCGGTGCCGCCCGCGAGCACGCGCGCCTGCGGATGCTCGGCGCGCAGTGTGGCGAATGCTTCGAGCGTGCGCGGCGCGAAGAACGTGGCGTGGCCGTGCGCGGCGCCGCGTGCGTCGGGGCCGCGATAGTCGAAGGTGTCGCTGCGCGCGATCGAGCGCAGCGCTGCTTCGAGCGGCTCGCGGGCGAGCGCGACGCGCGGATAGCTTGCCGTGTCGAACATGCGCTGCGCCGCTTCGATGATTGGCCGGTAGCCGGTGCAGCGGCACAGATTGCCGGAGAGCGCCTGATCGATTTCGTCGCGCGCGGGCAGGCCAGCATCGGCGCCCTGACGCTCGTAGAGCGCCCACATCGACATGACGAAGCCGGGCGTGCAGAAGCCGCACTGCGAGCCGTGGCAGTCGACCATGGCTTGCTGGACGGGGTGCAGCGCGCCGTCGGGCGCGCGCAGGTCTTCGACCGTGAAGAGCGCGCGGCCGTCGAGTGTGGGGAGAAACTGGATGCACGCGTTGACCGCCTTGAGTGCGAGACGGCCTTCTTCGTCGAGTTCGCCGATCACCACCGTGCAGGCGCCGCAATCGCCTTCCGCGCAACCTTCCTTGGTGCCGCAGGCATGCAAATCCTCGCGCAGGTGCTGCAGCACGGTGCGCGTGATGGGCGCGTCATGCACTTCGTGCACGGCGCCACGATGGACGAAGCGGATGGTTTGCGTTGTCATCTGAAAAACCCGGGAGACATTGCGGATCAGGCGCGCGTTACGCAGGGAACCGGGGCGCCTTGACTGTCAGTCCGGCCTCGCGCACGTAGATCGCCATCCAATCCCGAATTTAGCACCGACAGGGGCCGGAAAGTATCCTTTCTGGAAGATGGGGGTTATGTGACAGCGGCAATGAGAGAGGCGCGCGATCCGACCCTTCGGGGAGGGCAGACGGGGGAGGCGGCTTGGGGAGAGAGGGCGCCATAGGCGCCCGTGGTCATGCGGCCAGGTGCGGGGCGCGCGGAGGCTTAGTGCTCAGCGTTTAACGGCGAATGCCGGGCCACGCCACCTCGCGGCGACGGTTGCGCCACAGGCTCGCGGCCACCGCCAGGAACATGACCGCGAATGCGAGCACCGACCAGAGCGGCAGCGTGAGGCCGAGAATAGGCGGGTAGGTGGTTTCGCACAGGCCCTGGACCTTGAACACGCCGGGCAGCCAGTGCGCGGGCGGCAGGGCGTCGACGATGGGCTGAAGCGTGTCGAAGCCGCAACTGAAGTTCGGGACCGCCTGCACCCAGGCGAGTTTCGCGGAGGCGACGATGCCGCCGGCCGCCGAAAGCGCGACCAGAGCTTCGAGTGTACGCACAGCGCGCCAACTGGCGAAGCGCGCGCCGAGGAACGCGAAGATCGCAATCAGGATGAAGAAGTAGCGCGTGAGGATGCACAGCGGGCACGGGTCCTGATGCTCGGCGTACTGGAAATACAGTGCGCCGCCCAGCAGCGCGAGACAGATCAGGCCGAGGAGGACCAGCAGGCCGCGCTCGCGGCGCAGCAGCGCGTTATCTTGGTTCATGTGGCTCGTTTATTCGGCTCGTTTATTCGGGTTGAATCGCGCAGCCGGTGTTAAGCAAATCCTGACCGGTGTGGCTGCAACGGCGTCCCGGGATTCTAGCGCGAAGGGGGGGCCGCGCGAGCGAGCGCTTTTGACCGCGCGCAGGCAGTGGCCGCTCGCGGCCGAACTGCGGCCGAGCTGCCGTCGCCCCCCATTTTCGTTACCGCAGCGGCGCGAGCACCGCTTCCACGCCGCGGCCGATCGCCAGGATCGCGTCATCGGCGTAGGGCGCGCCGGCCAGCATCAGTCCCACCGGCGCTTCATCGGGATGGTGGATCGGCAGCGATAGCGCGCAGGCGTCGAGGAAGTTGAAGGCGCTAGGGTTGCGCAACACCAGTGCATTGGTGCGCGTGAACGCTTCGTCGTCGGCGACGAGCGGGGCGAGCGCGGGCGGGGCGATCGGCACGGTCGGGGCGATCACGGCGTCGAAGCGCGACCAGAGCGTCGTTTGCGCCTCGTCCATCATGGCGGCGCGCGCGGCGATCAGATCGAGATAGTCGGCGGCGCTCGCGGGCTCGCCCTTGAGGATGCGCACGAGCACGCGCGGGTCGTACTGGTCGCGGTGCTGGGCTAGCAGTGGACGGTGCCATGCGTAGGCCTCGATCGGCGAGAAGCCGAAGCGGTTGATTCCGGCCATGCGCTCGAACGCCGAAAAACGCACTTCGTTCACGATTGCGCCTGCTGCGTCGAGGTGCTTGAGCGCCGTGTCGAGCGCTTGCGCCACGTGGGGCTCGATGTCGTCCGTCACATAGTTCGTGAGCACGCCGATGCGCACGCCATCGAGATGCCGCGCCGCGCTCACGTGCGGGGGCAGCCCGGCGAGGATGCGGTCCACGAGCGCACAGCACGCCACTGTATTGCCGATCGGGCCGAACGAGTCGAGCGTGGGCGAGAGCGGCAGGCCGCCCGTTTTCGGGATGCGCGCCGCCGTGGGCTTGAAGCCGGTGAGGCCGCAGAACGCCGCTGGAATGCGGATCGAGCCGCCCGTGTCGGTGCCGAGCGCGATGGCGGCCATGCCATCGGCAACCGAGGCCGCCGCGCCCGAGGAGGAACCGCCCGCGACGCGCTCGTCGCCGGTCACGCCGCGCCGGTAAGGCGAGAGCGGCGTGCCGTAGTGCGGGTTCAGGCCGAGTCCCGAGAACGCGAATTCGCTCATGTTGGTGCGGCCGACGAGCACCGCGCCCGCGCGGCGCAGGCGCGCGACGGCTACGGCATCGGCGCTCGCGGGCGCCGCGTTCGCGAGCACCGTGGAGCCGGCGCGCGTGACTTCGCCTTGCACGTCGAAGAGGTCCTTCACCGAGACGGGAATGCCCGCGAGCGGCGACAGCACGGTGCCCGACGCGCGCAGCTGGTCGTGCGCATCGGCGGCGGCGCGCACGCGACCCGCGTCGACCTGTGTGAACACGGCGGCGCCCTGGCCGTCCGGCGCGGCAATGCGCTCGAGCGCGGCCTCGGCGAGCGCGCGGCTCGTGGTGCGGCCCGCGGCGAGGTCGGCGGCCAGTTGGGCGAGCGGCGGGAACGGCGCGAAGGGGGATGGGGTGGCAGTCATGGCGGCGGGGAGCATCGATGGCAACACAGTGGACGGAGGCACCGCGGACGGATGGCGCTGGACATCGCGGCCAGGCGCTGCGGCAAGGGACACATCATTGTAGAACGTGAATTTTTCCCAAGGGCCGATTCGGCGCGTCGCGCTCATCGGGTAACATGCTTTTTTAGACAGGATTTTGTAAGGATATTCGCGCATGCATCAGGGAATCGGCTTCATTCAGGATCTGGCAGTCGTGATGGCGATCGCGGGGATCGTCACCGTGCTGTTTCATCGCCTGAAGCAGCCGGTGGTGCTCGGCTATATCGCGGCGGGCGTGATCATCGGGCCATACACGCCGCCGTTCCAGTTGATTCACGACGAGCAGACCATCCAGACGATGGGCGAACTGGGCGTGGTGTTCCTGATGTTCTCGCTCGGGCTCGAATTCAGTCTGCGCAAGCTGTTCCAGGTGGGCGCGACCGCCATCGTCGCGGCGCTTTCCGAAATCGTGGTGATGCTGTGGATCGGCTACGAGATCGGCCGCGCGTTCGGCTGGGCCCCGATGGACTCGCTGTTTCTCGGCGCGATCCTCGCCATTTCGTCGACCACCATCATCGTCAAGGCGCTCGCCGACCTCGGCGTGAAGCGCGAGCGGTTCGCGCAGCTCGTGTTCGGCATCCTGATCGTCGAGGACATCCTCGGCATCGCCATGCTCGTGCTGCTCGGCGGCATTGCGCAGACGGGCGAGCTCTCGCCCGGCATCGCATTCGTCACGCTCGGCAAGCTGCTGCTGTTCATGACGGTCTCGCTGCTCGCCGGCATCCTCGTCGTGCCCCGCGTGCTCGGCTACGTGGCGCGCGTGGGTAGCGACGAGATGCTGCTCGTCTCGGTGCTCGGCTTTTGCTTCGGCTTTTGCCTGCTGGTCGTGAAGCTCGATTACTCGATCGCGCTCGGCGCGTTCCTGATCGGCGCGATCATGGCCGAGTCGCGCCATCTGCCGCGCATCGAGCATCTGGTCGCGCCGCTGCGCGATGCGTTCTCGGCCATCTTCTTCGTGACGATCGGCCTGATGCTCAATCCGCTCGTGCTGGTCGACTACGCATGGCCGATCGCGGTGATCTCGTTCGCGGTGGTGTTCGGCAAGCTCGTGTCGTGCGGGCTCGGCACCTTCCTCGCCGGCCACGACGGCCGCACGGCGATGCGCGTCGGCATGACGGTCTCGCAAATCGGCGAGTTCTCGTTCATCATCGCCTCGCTCGGCCTCACGCTGAAGGTGACGAGCGGTTTTCTCTATCCGATCGCGGTGACCGTCTCGGCGATCACGACGCTCACTACGCCATATCTGATCCGCTTCGCCGATCCGCTCTCGCAGCGGCTCGCGCGTGCGATGCCGTCCTCGGTGTCGAATGTCTTCGGCATGTATAGCCAGTGGCTGCGCTGCCTGATGCCACGCCCGACGGGAACGCAAGGCCCGACGCTGTTCTCGCTCACGAAACGCATCATCGTGCAGGTCGCGGTGAATCTCGCGCTGGTGTCGGCGATTTTCATCGGCGCATCGTATGGCGCGCGCTACGCGCTGCCGCTGCTCGCGAACTGGGTGCCGGACGAGCGTATCCAGCGCGTGGTGCTGTGGAGCGCGGCGCTGTTGCTCGCGATTCCGTTTCTGGTGGCGGTGTGGCGCAAGACCAAGACGCTTGCGCTCCTGCTGGCCGAAGTGAGCGTACAGCCCGAAAAGGCGGGACGCTTCACGCGGGCGCTGCGGCATGCGATTGCCGAACTCGTGCCGGCGGTCTCGATGATCGGCGTATTCGTGCTGGTCGCCGCGCTGTCGGGGACGATCCTGCCGCCCACGGGCTTCCTGATTGGCGTGCTGGTGTGCGCGGCGGCGCTCACGATGCTGCTGTGGCGCTGGTGCGTGAGGATTCACGCGAGCATGCAGATCGCGCTGCGCGAAACTTTCGACGAGCAGCCGGATCCGTAAGGCTGGGGCGCGCCTGATTGCAACAGACTGCAACAGAATGTGCGCGATTGTGCACGGAGGTGGCGGCGACAGGCCGTGCGACGCATAATCGGAACCCTGTTCATTCGTTCGCGCGACCGGCGCGCCTGACCCTACGTCATGAGCGAAAACAAATCCGATCAAACCGAGGTTCCTGACGGCGCTGACCGTCCTGCCAATGCCGACGCGCCCGCCGCTCCAGGCTCCTCCGGCGCTTCCAGCCCTTCCGGTGCAACACCGTCTGGCGATGCCGCGCAGCGCGCGTCGACCGACACGCCCGCGAGCGCATCCGCGGTGACGCCGGATGTACCCGGCGCGCCGCGTATTCCGATCGAGGTGGTGGGCGAAGCGGGCAAAGAGGCGCCCGCGCCTGCCGCGACCGCAGCGAAGGATGGCGCCGCGCAGGCCGCGGCCAGTCCACGACCGGGCGCCGCGCCAGCGGGATTCGGCCAGGCGCCCGACTTCAGCGCGCAGCATCCGCCGCCGCCGGGCTCGATTCCGACCGATCCGCCGCGCTATTTGCGGCCGAGCGATTCGGCGTGGTCGGTGTTCGGCCGTATCGTCGCCGCGCGCGCACGGCAACTGTTCGACCGCGCCGGTCAGCGCATCACCCAGCGGACGTTGCGCATCGGCGTGTCGGCTCGCATCTTTCACCCGGAACCCGGCGCCTCGGGCCTGCGCGGCAAGACGCTGCAATATCTCGAAGAGTCGATCGCGCATTGGGTCATGTCGCGCGACGTGATCGTCTTCATGATTCCGACGGTCGGTCATCAGGGCATGCTGCATCCGAGCAATATCCGCCTGCGAGACTATGCGAAGCATCTCGACGGCCTCCTGCTGCAAGGCGGCGCCGACGTCTCGCCGCAAACCTACGCGGAGACCGCGCCGCGTCCCGAATGGCCGGGCGACCGCGTGCGGGACATGTACGAACTGGAACTGCTGCACGAATTCATCGAGTCGGGCAAGCCGGTGCTGGGCGTCTGTCGCGGTTGTCAGTTGATCAACGTCGCGTTCGGCGGCTCGCTTTATCAGGACATCGCCACCGACGTTCCCACGGCGGGCGTGCACGTGAGCGAGCACTACGATCAGCACCGTCACGCGATCACCTTTCCCGAGGGCTCGTCGCTGGCCAGCATGTTCCCGGGCAGGCGCGAGGCCATCGTCAACTCGATCCACCATCAGGCGGTCAGGAGCCTCGGCCGTGATCTGACAGTCGAAGCCGTTTCGGCCGGTGATGGCCTGATCGAAGCAGTGCGCTACCGGCGCTCGCCGTTTGTCGTGGGCGTGCAATGGCACCCTGAGTTTCACCGCGCGGGCGGCCCGGAGCTGCTCGACTGCACCCCATTGCTCGACACGTTTCTTCGCGCGGCACGCGAGACGCGCTTCTGACAGAAAGACGGTGACGGACGGTGGACGAGAAGGGGGGCGAGAGTCCCCCTTTTGACGTTTACCGTCACCGTCGCGCGTGCGTCCAATATTCCGATGAACGAGTAGGTGATTTCGGACAATTAATTGGTCGTTCCGTCGGTTATCCGAAATTAATCGACGTTTATGAGATTTTCTGGCGGCGATAATAAGCGGTTACTCGGAATCCTGAATGGACAGGCAGTCATGAAGCAATCAACCCCGCTGCGTCGCGCCTTGCTGGGCGCCGCGGTTTTTACGCTCTTGCAGCACGGCGCAGCCGCATGGGCCGGCGCACCCGCCAGCGATGTCGCTCCTGTGGCGGGCAACCGGCCTTCGCTCGGCAGCTTGACGCCGCAGCCGGCGAACACGCCGCCGCTCGCGGGCATCGTGGACGATCAGGCGACCGCGGGGGCCACACAGGGCGATGTCGGCACGCTCATGCAACTCATCCACGATTCGCAGCTCGTCGAGTTGCGCACGACATACAACGCGAGCTACGGCGCGAGTCTGTTTTTCTATGCGCCAGAGATGACCTATTACGTCGTGTTGTTCCAGGACAAGCATTTTTGGCGGGTGATTCGCTCGCAGGAAGACGCGCGCGCGGAAGCCATCTATGCGAATTTCGTGCAGCAGACCCAGCGTCTTGCCGAGGTCGAGATTCGCCGGACCCAGATTCAGGCGCAGAAGGCGTTCGTCGATCGCGTAATCGCGCTCAACGAGGACCGCGCACGCAGGCTGCAGGCGGACCTCGACGTCGCGCGCACGCAACAGGCCCGCGTCGACGACTACCAGCGCCAGATGCAGGGCAATACGCGGGCGCTCAATGCTGAGAAGATCCAGGCGCAGGCCCAGTTGCGCGATCTCCAGAATCAGGTGGACCAATTGCAGCGCGCGACGGAGGCAGGTTTGCCCGGCTCCCGGCGTTAGGGAAACTAGCCCGGATCGTGTCGTGCCGTTGCAATGCAGCGGTACGGCATGCCAGGGCTGGCACGGAAGCAGAACATGCAAAAAGCCCGGCTCGAAGCCGGGCTTTTTGCTGTGTTGCTTTGTCTACTTCGGGACTGACTTCGGAGTCTACTTCGCGAAGTGATCAGGCACTTCGGTCACGCGGCGTTGTGAAACGTGATTCACCCATTCCGTATTGTCGACGCTCACGGTTGCGCTGTTTGCCGGGCGCGGCGCTGCGCGCGTGCCTGCGTAAGTCGAGAGCGATGGGTAGTCGCTGCTTGACATGCCGCCGGGCTGGACAGGCGAGTAGTCGGAGGCTTCCGAATACGCGCCTTGGGTGCGCTGGGTGGTCAAGAGCGGCGCGTTGCGATGCGGTGTGAAGTCGTGTGCCGGATGGCGACGGCTTTCACCATGTGCGGAGCGCGTTGCGGTTTCGACGGTCTGGCGGTTCTTTGTGGCGTTGGCTGCCGTGCTGTTCGTGCGCGTGGCTCTGGAGGTCAGTGTGCCGTGCAGCGGCGCGCCCGGGTTCGTTCGGGCCGCGAAATCCGGCCGCTCGGCCTTTGCCGTACCTGAGACCGTGGCGGTTGCCGGGCCACGGGCGGTTGCCGCTGCGGGCGCTGCATTGGGCGTGACGATGATGGGCGCCGATGCAGGGCCTTGACGGCGCGCGGCGTTGGCCGCCGCCGCTGCCGTTTGCGTGGCCGTGTTTCGTGGAGTCGCGGCGGGTGCGCTTGCCGGTGCGTCCTGATTGGCACGGGTGGCGGCGGGCGTTGCGAGGTCGTGTCGCGCGCGTTCGTCGGAAAGGCGTGCCGATGCGCTCCCGTCGTTGTCCGAAGCAGGGTTCGCCGGTGTATGCAGAGCCGCTTTGTCTTTGCCGTCGCCGAATTGCGTATGGCTTGCCACGATCCAGGTGAGCAGCACTGCGCCGCCAATGGCAATTGCGCTGGCTGCCAGCTTGTGTGAGGGCGGCGGAATGCGCTCGACGCGTCGGGCTGGCCGTGCGCCGGCCGCCGTGCGCTGCAAGGTATCGGCGGCAGCCTGCTGGGCCTGTGCGGCGTTGAGCGGGCTGCCCACGGGCGCCGCAGCGGGCCGCGGCGGCTCAGGCGTGAAGCGGCGCTGCAGGTCCCAGCGACAGACTTTGCGAAACGCCTCCGCGCTCAGGCACATCGTGCGCAGGATGGCCGCATAGAACGCCTGGAGCTCGGTGCGCAGGCTGAAGTGCGGAGGCATGAGCGCCCATTCGCGACCGAACGGCGGTGGGACGCGGTTGAGTGGACGCATGCGCGGCATCGCGAGTGCGCCTTCCACCTGAACTAACGGATAAGTTGACATGGATTTCTCGCTGCCTTGGCGGGATGGGCACCAGAACACGGTGGAACCCGAAAGACGCGCGGTTTGTCAGCGCTGTCGTGCTTTGTACGTCTGTACGGGTCAATCGTTTGGACTCGAATGATGCAAGCGAGGCTTTGAGCGATCTATCGGAAACGTCTGAAAACTGGGCGAAAACTGTCGTCGATACGTGTTCCGGGCCACGCTAATCCGCTATCTCATTTTTTTGGTTAGGCGGTATCGAGCCGATAGACGTAGCGCAGCGCGGTAATGTCGATGCCGCCCATATGGTCGGGCTCCGCGCCCGAATATTGCCAGCCTTGTCGCTCATAGAACGCGATGGCGGACTCATTGCCTTCGAGCACGTAGAGATAGAGCCGGGATTCGCCCTGGGCGCGCGCCCAAGCCTGGGCCGCTTGCATGAGCCGCTTACCCACGCCAATACCTTGATGTCCTGGCAGGGCATGCAGATTGTCGAGCAACGCGCCCCATGGCGAACCGGGTTGACGCTCGGCGCAGACGAACCCGACCGGCGTGCGGCTTTCCGGTTGATCCCCTAGTTCGGCGATCAGCACGAGGCGGCGGTCCTCTCCGGGGGCCACCATGCGCGCGCGCCAGTATGCGGCGCGTTCGGTATCGACTTCCTGTTCGAGGAATGCGGCGGGCAGCAGATCGCAATACGTGGACTGCCAGCTCGCGGCATGCATGGCGGCGAGCAGCGGAGCGTCGGCGGTCGTGGCGGGACGCAGTGTGAGGGCGGGAGCGGTGGGCATACGGGGCCTCGGGTAACCGCGATCAGGCGTCAGGCCTCGCGCAGCGCAGCGGCGACGCGCGCGACCACTTCGTCCCATGAGCCGGGCCGCGGCTGGCGCACGAGGCGTGCGCGTGGATACCACGGACTCGCGTCGGTGTCGGCGAACCAGCGCCAATCGGCGGCGAACGGCAGCATCAGCCAGAGCTTAGCGCCCAGCGCGCCCGCGAGGTGGGCGATGGACGTGTCGATGGAGACCACGGCGTCGAGGCGTTCGATGACGGCAGCGGTGTCCGCGAAATCGTCCAGCCTGCCATCCAGCCGGTGAATGGTGCGCGCACGTGGATGTGCATCGAGCGCCGCGTGCTCCGCCTCGCTCAGGTTCGGCTGGAGCACGATCCAGTCGATGCCTTCGAGCGCGAACAGCGGCTCAAGCGCGGCGAGCGGCATCGAACGGTTTTCGAGCTTCATGATGCGGCCCGACCAGGCCAAGCCTATTTTGCGCTTGGCTTGTCCGCCGAGCGAGCCGCGCCATTTGCGCCGATAGGCGGGCGGGGCCGCGAGGTAGGGCATGGGCGCGGGCACCGTTTCGTACGTCGTGCCGAGCGCAAGCGGCAGCGAGAGCAGGGGGCAGTGCAGGTCGACTGCCGGGCGCGGCGCACCCTGCTCGATCAGCGTGATATGTGCGACGTGGGCGGCCGGCGCGATGAGCGGCACGAGCGGCGCCTGAACTTCGAGCACAATGCGCGCGCCGCTGTGCGCGAGCGCCACGATGTTCGGAACGAAACGCACGAACTGGAGCGTATCGCCGAAACCTTGCTCTGCGTGGATGAGCAGCGTGCGGCCCGCAAGCGGCTCGCCGCGCCAGCGGGGCACGGCAGCGAGTGTGGCTGCGGCGGCGTCGCGATGCGCTGGCGCCGCGGCGGCCATCGTGATGCCGGTGGCGTTGACACCATCAGCAACGCCCATAACGCCACTCGCGCTTTCGCGTGCGGCCGGATCGAGTCGCCACTCGTAGGCGGCGAGGCCGCGCGGGAAGTCGCCCAGGGTCAGCAATATCAGCGCGCGGTTCAGATGCGCGGCCGCGAGATCGGGTCGCACGCGCAGCGCTTCGTCGAATGCGCGCAGCGCGGCGGCATGGCGGCCGAGCGCGTGCTGCGCCGAACCTAGCGCGAGCCACGCGAGCGCGAACTTCGGATCGAGGCCGATCGCGCGCTCGTAGGGGCTAAGCGCTTCTTCGTGCCGCCCAAGCGCCGCCAGCGCGTTGCCGAGCCCGAACAGCGCGGGCGGGAATTGCGGTTGCAGCGCGAGGGCGGTTTCGAAGCCCGCGACGGCTTGCGCGTGATAGCCGGTGGCGTCGAGCGTGTTAGCCAGGTTGAAATGCGCGGCGACGAAACGCGGCTGGAAGCGCAGCGCCTTCTGGAACTGTTCCACCGCGCCCGCGCAGTCGCCGAGCGCGTTGAGCGCCATGCCGAGATTGTTGTGCGCGCCGGCGTGGCCCGGACGGATCTTGAGTGCGCGGCGGAACGCTTCGGCGGCTTCCGCATGGCGGCCTAGCGCGTGCAGGGCGTTGCCGAGATTGTTGTGCGACGAGGCGTCGCCGGGCTGCAGGCGCACCGCGTGGCCGAACGCGTACATCGCGTCCTCGTGGCGGCCGACCGCCGCGTAGGCGTTGCCGAGGTTGTAGTGCGCGAGTGCGAACGCGGGCGCGAGCGTGAGCGCATTGCGAAAGCGCTCGATCGCGCCCTCCAGCTCGCCGAGCGCCTTCAGTGCATTGCCGAGATTCAGCTGGAGCGCGGCGTCGTCGGGCCGCAGCGAGACCGCGCGGCGCACGAGGTCCGCGGCTTCGGCGTGCTGGCCCTGCTGATGCCGCAGCACGCCGAGCATGTGCAGCGCATCGACGTGCACGGGATCGGCGGCGAGCGTCGCGCGGTAGCCGCGCTCGGCGTCGTCCAGCCGGCCGTCGCGATGTGCGGCGTATGCGCGGACAAAAACCTGTTCCATGACTGAAAGGCAAATACGTGGGGGATGGCGAAGGCGGCATTTTCCCACACTCGGATGGGGGCTCCCCGAACCTCGCGTGCGCGGCCTTCCAACACGGCTTGACCTGTTGCCGTACCGCAACTAACATTTGAACAACTGTTCATATGTTTGGGCTGTCGCCATGTTGCCGTATCCCGAGGACGAGCGCGTCGCGCCGCTCGCCGACCTGTTCCGCCTGCTTGGCGATCCCACGCGCCTGCGCATCGTGCTGGCGTGCGTGCAGAGCCGTCGCGCAGTGGGTGCGATTGCCGACGCGCTGGGTTTGTCGTCGTCGCTGGTGAGCCACCATCTGCGCCTGCTGCGCGCTGCGCGCATCGTGCGGGCCGAGCGCGAAGGCAAACAGGTGTTTTACGCCGCCGCGGACGCGCATATCAGCGCGATGCTTGCGGGGATGCTGGAGCACGTGGCCGAGCCGGTCCCCAAATGGCAGGAACTCACGTGACGCGCGCGGACTCCGGGCATGCAGGCGAGGGCGCCGCGCCACTTCATGCGCATGGCGCTCACGGTCATGACCATGTTCACGAGCACGACCATGCTCACGACCATAGCGTCCATGACGATCACCACGATCACCACGATCACCACGATCACGGTGCGCATGGCCACCACCATCACCATCACGCGCCGGCCGCGGGCCATGGCCGTGCGTTCGCACTGGCCGTCGCGCTGAACGTCGTCATCGTGGTGGCGCAGACGGTGTATGGCGTGATCGCGCATTCCACCGCGCTGCTCGCCGACGCCGGCCACAACTTCTCCGACGTACTCGGCCTGCTGCTCGCCTGGGGCGCCGCATGGCTCGCCACGCGCCGGCCTTCGGCGCGCTATACGTTCGGCTTCGGCAGTTCGTCGATTCTTGCTTCACTCGCAAACGCGGCGCTGCTGCTCGTCGCCTGCGGCGCGATTCTTGCCGAGGCGATCGGGCGTCTGCTCTATCCCGCGCCTGTGGCCGGCCTCGACGTGTTCATCGTCGCCACGCTCGGCATGGTGGTCAACGGCTTCTCGGCGTGGCTCTTCATGCGCGGTCAGAAGGACGATCTCAACATTCGCGGCGCCTTCCTGCACATGGCTGCTGACGCGGGCGTCTCGGCGGCGGTCGCCGTGAGCGGCCTCGTGATTCTGGCGACGGGCTGGAGCTGGGTCGATCCGGCGATGAGCATCGTTGTCGTGCTCGTGATCGTACGCGGCACTTGGGGGCTGTTGCGCGAGTCGGTGCGGCTTGCGCTCGCGGCGGTGCCCGAAGGCGTCGATATCGAGCGTATCCGCGGCTTTCTTGCACAGCAGCAGGGCGTGACCGATGTGCACGATCTGCACGTCTGGGCGCTTTCTACTACGGGTAACGCGCTTTCCGCGCATCTCGTGATGCCCGCCGGCCATCCCGGCGATGCTGCGCTCGATGCCATCGTGAGCGCGCTTGGCGCGCGCTTTCGCATGAGGCATGTGACGTTGCAGGTGGATCTGGGCACGAGCGCGCATCGCTGCTCGCTCGACGCCGCGCCGCATCTTCATCCCTGAAGCACGCCTGGGCGTTACCGGGTGTCGCCCAGAGCCACCCAGAGCCACCCACAGCCACCCACAGCACTCATAGCCGCACCGGGGCGCTCAACGGGGCCAGGAGCGGGCGTACACTACGTTTCATGTCGATCGCATGGAGGTCTGCATGACCGTGGCTTCTTCTCAGCCGTCCGTGCTCATCGTCGGCGCGGGACCCACCGGTCTCGCCGCCGCCCTGAGTCTTGCCCGTGCGCGCATTCCGGTCCGCTTGATCGATCGCGCGCGAGAGCCTGGGCGTCACACGCGCGCGATTGGCATTCAGGCGCGAACGCTCGAACTCTTCGAGCAGCATCGTATCGTCGAGCCCTTTCTCGAGCGCGGCCATCGCGCGCACGTCGCCAACCTCTATTCGAACGGTCAGCGCCGCGCGCGTCTCGACTTCGATCCGTTGTTCACGCGCTATCCGTATTTGCTGTTCATCGACCAGAGCGAAACCGAGCGGATTCTCGCGGCGCAACTCGCGACGCTTGGCGTGGAGGTCGAGCGCGGCGTCGAGCTGATCGAATTCAGTCAAGGCTCCGCGAGCGTGAGTGCTGATGTGCGCCTTGCCAACGGACGCACCGAAGCGTTGCGCTGCGCCTGGATGATCGCCGCCGACGGCGCGCACAGCACGGTGCGCCACCATCTGGGCATGAAGTTCGATGGCGAGACGATCGAGCAGTCGTTTCTGCTTGCCGATATCGCCGCGAGCACGCCGTGGCCCGAGGACGAGTTCCACGTGTTCGCGTCGGGCGATGGGCTTGCCGCGATTTTTCCGTATGGGCGCGGGCGCTATCGTCTGATGGCCGATCACAAGGCGATGCTGCCGGCCCTGCCCGAAGGCGCACCGCCCGTGCCGACGCTCGAAGAATGCCGCTCGATCGTCGAGCGCCGCATGCACCATCCCGTCTCGGTCGCCGACATGACCTGGGCGTCGTACTTTCACGTGAATAGCCGCATCGTGCGCTTCCTGCGCGCGGAGCGCGTCTTTCTCGCGGGAGACGCCGCGCACGTGCACAGCCCCGCGGGCGCGCAGGGCATGAACACGGGCATTCAGGAGGCGTTCAATCTGGGCTGGAAGCTCGCGCGCGCGTTGGGCGGCGCACCCGATCGACTGCTCGATACGTACCACGCCGAGCGTTATCCGATCGAGCGCATCGTGTTGCGGCAGACGAGCTTCATGACGCAGCTTGTCGAAGCCGATCACGGACCGCTCAAGCTATTGCGCGAGCGCGTGATGCCGGCGCTGGTCGCGCTCGGTCCGCTGCGCGACGCGGCGCGCGAGGCGCTGAGCGAATTGTCGATCCAGTACCGGCGTAGCGCGCTCACGCTCGAACGCGTGCTCGACGGTGGGCCGCGCGCGGGCGAGCGCGCGCCAGACGCCCTCGTGCGCGTGGTCGACGGGCCGCTTGGCAAGGCGCCAGGCAAAGGCCGCATCTTCGATCTGCACGATCCGGCGAGCTTCTCGCTGTTCCTGCTGGTGGGCGATGACGCGGTGCGCGTCGTGGAAGCCGCCGGGCACACGCAGCCGGACGGGCCGACGAGCGTCGCGAGCTTGCTCGGCGCGGCCGGCACAGCAAACGCAGTTGCCGCGCTCAGGCCGTTTGCCGAGGCGGTTGAACGGGTGTTGCCGCAGGCGGTGCGGGTTTGGTGGGTGGCGGATCTGCCGGACAGCGAGGCACCCTTGGCGGGCGAGGGCGCGCCCTCGCTCAGCGATGCCTACGGGCGCACGCGACCAGCATTCTATTTCGTGAGACCCGATGGCTATATCTGCGCGCGCGGTCGTACCGGATCGGACCTGCATGGCTTGCTGCGCCATTGCGAGACGTGGTTCACGCCTGCGCCCGCGCCGCGGCCCGCGGCGCAGTGATCCGATTGCGTCGAGAAAAGGCAGGGCTCATGTGAGGCGGGGCGAAGGTGCATGGTGTGCGCGCTTCGCCCCGCCTCAACCTCATGCAGCGTTTTGCGATCAAGCCGCCGCTGCGGGCGTGAGCGAGTCGCGATGCTGCGTGAGCGCGGCGAACACGATCTCGGTGAAGCCCGCCTGCTGGGCATCGCCGTTTGACGCCGGGGCGTCGAGCGCCGCTAGCAGCGTGCGGCGCATGCGCGGCTCCCAGAACTTGCGGATGTGCTCGGCGATGCCCGTGAGCGCTTCCTCGCGATCGGGCAGCGAGTCGAAGAAGCTGCCGATCTGGTTCGCCATCTCGATCAGGTTGTCTGCTTTCATCGCGTTATTTCCCTGAAGTGGTGAGCGGTTCGCGCTTGCTCAGCAACTCGAGCTGCGTCTCGTTGAAGCGCGAGTACTCGCGCTGCCATTCCGAAGGCTGCTGCACGTGGTTCACCTGCACGGCGGTCACCTTGTACTCGGGGCAGTTCGTGGCCCAGTCCGAGGCGTCCGTGGTGATCACGTTCGCGCCCGATTCGGGGAAGTGGAACGTCGTGTAGACCACGCCCGGCTGCATGCGCGTGCTCACCTTTGCACGAAGCACCGTATGTCCCGCGCGCGATTCGATGCCCACCCAGTCGCCGTCGTTGATGCCGCGATCTTCCGCATCGACCGGGTGAATCTCCAGCCGGTCTTCCTCGTGCCAGCGCGAGTTCTCGGTGCGGCGCGTCTGCGCGCCCACGTTGTACTGCGAGAGGATGCGGCCCGTCGTGAGCAGGAGCGGGAAGCGCCGCGTGACCTTTTCCGGCGAGGCGATGAACTTCGTGATCACGAACTTGCCCTTGCCGCGCACGAACTCCTCGATGTGCATGATCGGCGTGCCTTCGGGCGCTTCTTCATTGCAGGGCCACTGGATGCTGCCCATCTCGTCGAGCTTCTTGTACGAGACGCCGTGGAAAGTGGGCGTGAGACGCGCGATCTCGTCCATGATCTGCGACGGATGCGTGTAGTCCATCTCGTAACCGAGCGCGCGGGAGAGCAGAATCGTCACTTCCCAGTCCGCGTAGCCGGCAACCGGCGGCATCACCTTGCGCACGCGCGAGATGCGGCGCTCGGCGTTGGTGAAGGTGCCGTCCTTTTCGAGGAACGACGAGCCCGGCAGCAGTACGTGCGCGTATTTCGCCGTTTCGTTCAGGAAGATGTCCTGCACGACGATGCATTCCATCGACGACAGTGCAGCAGCCACGTGTTGCGTGTTCGGATCCGACTGGACGATGTCCTCGCCCTGGCAGTAGAGGCCCATGAACGTGCCGTCCATCGCTGCGTCGAACATGTTCGGAATGCGCAGGCCCGGCTCGCTTTGCAGCGCGACGTTCCAGGCGCTCTCGAACTCGTTGCGCACAACCGTGTCGCTCACGTGGCGGTAGCCCGGCAGCTCGTGCGGGAACGAGCCCATGTCGCACGAACCCTGCACGTTGTTCTGGCCGCGCAGCGGATTC
The DNA here is from genome assembly GCF_902859945.1 of Paraburkholderia caffeinitolerans. Classification (GTDB taxonomy): domain Bacteria; phylum Pseudomonadota; class Gammaproteobacteria; order Burkholderiales; family Burkholderiaceae; genus Paraburkholderia; species Paraburkholderia caffeinitolerans. The sequence goes on from NZ_CADIKL010000009.1 coordinate 204,958, forward strand.
ACGCCCACGCCTTCGCGGCCGATGTTGCCGGTGGCCATCGCGAGGTTCGCGATGCCCATCACCATGGTCGAGCCCTGTGCGTGTTCCGTCACGCCGAGGCCGTAATAGATCGCCGAGTTGCCTTTGCGTGCGTAGAGGCGCGCGGCGGCGCGCACTAGCTCTGCAGGCACGCCCGTCACTTCGGCCATCGCTTCGGGCGAGTTTTCCGGCAGCGCGACGAAATCGCGCCACTGCTCGAACGCGCGCGTCTCGCAGCGCTCGGCCACGAATGCCTCGTCCACAAGGCCTTCGGTGACGATCACGTGCGCGAGCGAGTTCACCATCGCGACGTTGGTGCCGGGGCGCAGTTGCAGGTGATGCTCGGCCTTCACGTGCGCGGTGTCGACAATGTCGATCTGGCGCGGATCGACGACGATCAGCTTTGCGCCCTTGCGCACGCGGCGCTTCAGGCGCGAGCCGAACACCGGGTGACCGTCGGTCGGGTTCGCGCCGATCACCATGATCACGTCAGAGTAATCGACCGAGGAGAAGGTCTGCGTGCCCGCCGACTCGCCAAGCGTGGTCTTCAGGCCGTAGCCGGTGGGCGAGTGGCACACGCGCGCACAGGTGTCGACGTTGTTGTTGCCGAACGCGGCGCGCACGAGCTTCTGCACGAGATAGGTTTCTTCATTCGTGCAGCGCGACGACGTGATGCCGCCGATCGAGTCGCGCCCGTACTTGTCCTGAATACGGCGGAACTCGGTCGCGGCGTATTTGATCGCTTCGTCCCAGCTCACTTCGCGCCACGGATCGGTGATCTTCGCGCGAATCATCGGCTTCTTGATGCGGTCCTTGTGGGTCGCGTAGCCCCACGCGAAGCGGCCCTTCACGCAGGCGTGCCCTTCGTTCGCCTGGCCGTTCTTGTGCGGCACCATGCGCACCACTTCATTGCCCTTCATTTCGGCCTTGAGCGAGCAGCCCACGCCACAATACGCACAGGTCGTCACGACCGAGTGCTCGGCCTGGCCGAGCATGACGATCGACTTCTCCTGCAGCGTCGCGGTCGGGCAGGCGGCCACGCAAGCGCCGCACGAAACGCACTCCGAATCCATGAACGATTCGCTCGCGCCCGCGGCGACGCGCGATTCGAAACCGCGTCCGGAAATCGTCAGCGCGAACGTGCCCTGGGTTTCCTCGCACGCGCGCACGCAGCGGTTGCAGACAATGCACTTCGACGGATCGTAGGTGAAGTACGGATTCGACTCGTCCTTCTTGTCCTTAAGGTGGTTCGCACCGTCAAAGCCGTAGCGCACTTCGCGCAGGCCCGTGACGCCCGCCATGTCCTGCAGTTCGCAGTTGCCGTTAGCGGGGCAGGTGAGGCAGTCGAGCGGGTGATCGGAGATGTAAAGCTCCATCACATTGCTGCGCAGCTTCTGCAACTGATTGCTTTGCGTGCGCACCTTCATGCCGGCCTCGACCGGCGTGGTGCACGAAGCGGGATAGCCGCGCCGGCCTTCAATCTCGACAAGGCACAGGCGGCACGAGCCGAACGGCTCGAGCGAGTCGGTGGCGCACAGCTTGGGCACGTTGACGCCCGCTTCGACCGCGGCGCGCATGACGGAAGTGCCCGCGGGCACCGTCACGGACTGGCCGTCGATTTCGAGCGTGACGTCCACATCGGCGTGGACGAGCGGCGTGCCGAAATCGGTGTCGTCGAAGGGCGAGCGCTGCTTCATCGCTGCCGATTTACAGGCGCAGTTGCCGGAGCCGCAACCGCCGGTTTGGGGCATGAGCGTGTCGGACATGGTGGGGGCTCCTCGTTCAGGCGGCCGCCGCGCTGGCGGCTGGCTGGACAGGTTCAAGACCGAAATCTTCGGGGAAAAAGTTGAGCGCGGAAATCACGGGGTAGGGCGTCATGCCACCCATCGCGCAAAGCGAGCCGGACACCATCGTGTCGCACAGATCGCGCAGCAGCGTGACCTGCTTTTCGGAGGTGTCGCCGTTGCGGATCTTCGCGATCACCTCGACGCCGCGCGTCGAGCCGATGCGGCACGGCGTGCACTTGCCGCACGATTCGAGCGTGCAGAACTCCATCGCGTACTGGGCGAGGCCGGCGAGGTTCGCGGTGTCGTCGTGCACGACGAGCCCGCCGTGACCGACCACCGCGCCCACTGCCGCATACGCTTCGTAGTCCATGGGAATGTCCCACTGGCTCTCGGGCAGATAGGTGCCGAGCGGGCCGCCCACCTGCACGGCGCGCGCGGGGCGGCCGCTGGCGGTGCCGCCGCCGTAGTCAACCATCAGCTCGCGCAGCGTTACGCCGAATGCGAGCTCCACGAGCCCGCCGCGCGCAATGTTGCCCGCGAGCTGGAACGGCAGGGTGCCGCGCGAGCGGCCCATGCCAAAGTCCTTGTAGTACGCCGCGCCCTTCGCGAAGATAATCGGCACCGTGGCGAGCGTAATGACGTTGTTGATGACCGTCGGCTTGCCGTAGAGGCCCGAGAGCGCGGGCAGCGGCGGCTTCGCGCGCACGATGCCGCGCTTGCCTTCGAGCGATTCGAGCAGCGCAGTTTCCTCGCCGCACACGTAGGCGCCTGCGCCCTTTGCGACGAACAGGTCGAAGCGCTTGCCGCTGTCGAGCACGTCGTCGCCGAGCCAGCCTTTGGCGCGTGCGCGGGCGATCGCTTCTTCAAGCGCGGCGATCGAGTGCGGATACTCGCTGCGCACATAGATATGGCCGACCGTAGCGCCCACCGTGATCCCGGCGATCGTCATGCCTTCGATCAGCACGTACGGGTCGCTTTCCATCACGAGACGGTCGGAGAACGTGCCCGAGTCGCCTTCGTCGGCATTGCAGACGATGTACTTTTGGTCCGCCTGGGCCTGGGCGACGGTGCGCCACTTGATGCCGGCGGGGAAGGCCGCGCCGCCACGGCCGCGCAGACCCGATTCGATCAGTGCTGCGCAGGCGTCGGCGCCGCTCATCGTGAGCGCCTGGCGCAGGCCTTCGAGCCCGCCATGCGCGACGTAATCGTCGGTCGAGAGCGGGTCCGTGATGCCGATGCGCGCGAACGTGAGGCGCTGCTGCTTGCGCAGATACGGAATCTGCTCGACGAGGCCGACCGAGCGCGCATGTTGCGCGCCTTGCAGGAAGCCCGCGTCGAACAGGCTTGCGACATCGTCTTCTTCAACGTTCGCATAGCCGACGCGCCCATCGGGCGTTTCGACCTCGACGAGCGGTTCGAGATACAGCAGGCCGCGCGAGCCGTTGCGCACGAGCTCGATGGCCACGCCGCGCGCAGCGGCTTCGCGCTGGATGGCGGCGGCGATCTCATCGGCGCCGAGCGCGAGCGCCGACGAATCGCAGGGAACATAAATGCGCGTCATACGGCCTCCTCGGTGTGGGCGACGGCGGCCACCGCTTTTGCCAGCAACGCGTCGAACTTCTGCGGGGTCACGCGTGCATGCAGCGTGCCGTTGATCATCATGGCGGGCGACAGCGCGCACTGGCCGAGACAATAGACCGACTCCAGCTCGACTTCACCTGCGTGCGCATGGTCGTGCTCGCCGGCGTGGCCGTGCTGCTTGAAGCGGCAGCCGGTGTGCGACTCGGCGTGCTGCGCGAGCGCTTCGCTGCCCATGCTGCGGCATGCCTCGGCACGGCACAGTTGCACGACCACGGGCGCGGGCGGCGCGGTGCGGAAGTGGTGGTAGTAGGTGATGACGCCATGCACTTCGGCGCGCGAGAGGTTCAGCGCCTTCGCGAGCGGGGCGACCGTGGCGGACGGCACGAAGCCGGCTTCGTCCTGGATCGCATGGAGGATCGCGAGCAGGGTGCGGCCCGGTTGGGCATGGCGCTGCACGAGTGCGTCGGGCGTGCTTGCGGTTGTCTCGTCCACTGTAGAGCTCCTGTGGAGGCATATATGCACTTGCTATTCATAAAGTGCGCATCTATGCTGGGGTTGTTTTCTTGTATGGACGAACAATAGGCCCGTAAGAAGGGCGGCGCAATAGGAAACGAGACTTCATAATGATCAAGGTCGAATGTCAGGCGCAACTGGTGGTGCGCGACGTCCAGGGCCGGGAGGCCAGTCTGACGGACGTCGTGCCGCTTCTCGCGCTCGTTGCGGAAGAAGGCAGCATTGCGCAGGCCGCGCAACGTAAGGGTTTGTCCTATCGTCACGCGTGGGGGTTGTTGCGTGATCTGGAGGAGCGCCTGGGTGGCGCGCTGATCGCCAAGGCGCGCGGGCGTGGCTCCGTTCTCTCGGAACTGGGCGAGGCGGTGCTGCGCTCGCAGCGCCTTTGCACGGAGCGCCTGTCCGGCAACCTTCAGGCGCTCGCGAGCGAAGTGGCGAGCGACTTGAACCGCTGGCTGGCGCCCGATGTGCAGGACCTGCGCATCCACGCCTCGCATGGCTACGCCGTGGCGGCGCTGGTCACCGCGCTCGTGGCCGACCAGGTGCCCGTGGAGATCAAATATCGCGACAGTGCCGACGCCATCACGGCGCTCGCGCGCGGCGAATGCGATCTGGCGGGCTTTCATCTTCCGCGCAGCGATTTTCGCGAGGCCTGCGCCGACGCCTACCGCAACTGGCTCGATCCACAGCGCCACGTGCTGATTCACCTCACGCGCCGCAAACAGGGTCTCTTCGTCGGGCGCGGCAACCCGCGCGGAATTGCCGGCCTCGCCGACCTGTCTCGTGGCGACATCCGCTTCGTGAACCGGCAGCCGGGCTCCGGCACGCGCCTCCTGATCGATCTGCTGCTCACACGAGTGGGCGTCGACCCGGAACGGGTGAACGGCTATGCGTCAGCGGAGCTGACGCATTCGGCGATCGCGGCGTTCGTCGCGAGTGGCATGGCTGACGTGGGCTTCGGCGTGGAGCCGGCGGCGCACCACTTCGGCCTCGATTTCATCCCGATTGCCGACGAAGACTACTATTTCGCGTGCGAGCGGGCGCAGTTGGAGCGTGAGCCGCTGGCGAGCGTGCTGCAGTTGTTGCGCAGCGCGCCGTTTCGCCAATCTGTAGCGCAACTGGAGGGCTACGATCCGGGCGAATGCGGCTCGGTTGTGCCGCTTGGCGCGGGCTGGTCGGGAAGGGTTTTGTAATACAAAGCAACATCGCGGTCGATTGGCGCTGCAGATTGCGCCGCTTTTTGTGATACTTTGAGCCGTTATTGGCCCACTGTTTTTAATGCGCTATTTTTGATGCGCTTTGCTCGTACTGATCGACCATGAAATTCCTGCTTAATATTTGTATCGCTGCCGCCGCCGCGGGAGCGCTATTTGCAACCGCCGATCTCGCCTTCGCGCAGAATTCGCCGGGCGTGCCGGGCGGTATCCTCTCTGACGGATTCAAGCTCAACGAGCATCCGCAAATGCCGTTCGCGGCATCGGCGCCTTCAGACAAATATCAGCACGGCAAGCCGTCGGCGGCGCGCAAAAAGGGCGATATGGGGGATCCGAGCGGCTGTAACCTGCAGTGCCCTCAGGATAATTGAGCGGCGGGGTGGCTGGCGGCGCGAATGCGCCGCGACTTTGTCTGCTGCAGCCATTGCGGCGCAGTTAAATTGGGCGCTGGAAAAACAAAAACTCGCGAAGCTTTTGGGCTGTCGCGAGTTTTTGTTTGATATCTGGTGGAGCCGGCGGGAATCGAACCCGCGTCCAGAAGCAGTCCATAAACAGTTCTACATGCGTAGTTCTGTCATTTGATTTAACCGCAGCGACGCGGACGAACACGCTGCGCTACGGCGATTCACTAGATTTTCGACTCTGGCGTCGTGACGCCGACAGAGCTTAACTGACGTATATGACCTCTGGCGGTATTGCTACCGGTCTTGCGACGCTAGCCCGTCAGTGAGCTAGGCAGAGGACGGCGGCCCTTAGGCTGCCAGTGCGAACGTATCGTCGTTTGCAGTTACGTTTTTCCCATTGATTAACGAGGTGACGGGTCCTCGGCATGCCCTGCCTACTTCATAACCCCTGTCGAAACCAGGTCGGCCCCGGGGAACGTCAATTATCACATAGTTCAGCAGTTGAGGCTAACCGCCCCCGAATCAAGGGCGTGCGCATCAATTCGCTTTTCCCCGACCCACGGACCGAAGCAGGGAAAACAGTGACGCCGCGGTGTCGGCCACGTGATCGGCATTCCATTGCGCCGGTGGCTCGACGTTGCCGCAGTAGCCATAGGCTGCTGCGATCGTCGCCATGCCGGCCGCGTGGCCAGCCTGCACGTCGCGCAGGTCGTCGCCCACATAGACCACGCGTTTGGCGTCAACCCTTAGCGCCTGCGCCGCATGCAGCAGCGGAGCGGGGTGAGGCTTCGAGTAGGGCGTGGTGTCGCCGCTCACGACGCAGGCCGCGCGCTTGTCGAGATGCATCAGTTTGACGAGCGGGTCGGTGAGCCGCGCGACCTTGTTGGTGACGATGCCCCAGCGCACACCTCGCGCGTCGAGGTCGTCGAGCACCGCGTCGATGCCGGGGAAGAGCGCTGTCTCCACGCGCAGATTGGCGGCGTAATTAGCGAGGAACTCTTCGCGCATGGCTGCGAACTCCCGGTCGTCGGGGCCGATGCCGAACGCCCCGCCGATCAGGCCGCGCGCACCCGCCGAGGCGAGCGGCCGCAGCTTCTCGTAGGGCGCGCTCGCCAGGCCTCGCGCGTGACGCATCTGGTTGACGGCGGCGGCGAGGTCGGGCGCTGTGTCGGCGAGCGTGCCGTCGAAGTCGAAAAGCACGGCGTCGCAGGTGTCCAGCGTCGCACGGGAGTCCGGCGCGGGCGTACTTTCAAGCTGAGTCTGAGTCATATCGGAAGAAGGCGCGGGGGCTTCAGGCGTCGCGCTGACAGGCAATCATATAGTTGACGCTGGAGTCGTTCGACAGCGCAAAGCGACGCGTGAGCGGGTTGTAGGTGATGCCCTTGATCTCGGCCGCGCGCAGCCCGGCTTCGCGCACGAAGCCCGCAAGCTCCGAAGGGCGAATGAAGCGCGCGTAATCGTGCGTGCCCTTGGGCAGCATCTGCGCGATGTATTCCGCGCCGATCACGGCAAGCAGATACGCCTTCACATTGCGATTGAGCGTGGAGAAGAACACCCAGCCGCCGGGCTTCACGAGCGTCGCGCAGGCCTTGACCACGCTCAGGGGCTCCGGCACGTGCTCGAGCATCTCCATGCAGGTGACCACGTCGAACGAAGCGGGCTCGCGTGCCGCGATTGCCTCCGCTGCGATTTCCTCGTATTCCACCGTGATGCCGCTTTCAAGGCTGTGGAGGTCCGCCACGCCCAGCGCTTCGCTGGAGAGGTCGATGCCCTTTACATTCGCGCCGAGACCGGCCATCGACTCCGACAGGATGCCGCCGCCACAGCCGATATCGAGCACGCGCTTGGCAGACAGATGCGCATGGCTGTCGATCCAGCCAAGGCGGATGGGGTTCAACTCGTGCAGCGGCTTGAATTCTGCGTTTGGGTCCCACCAGCGATGAGCAAGATCGCTGAACTTCTGCAACTCGTGGGGATCGGCATTGGTCATGTCGGAGAGGCCTCTGGTGCGCCAGGGCGGGGGAGAATAAGTAAGCCCCGAGTATATAGGCGGGGGCCTGCAGCGGCAAAATGGGCTGCAATGCCGGAGAGGGCGCTCATACCCGGTGAAAAGCAGGCGAAATAAAAAAGCCCCGCCGAAGCGGGGCTTTGAGGCTTGCTGTTGCAGCTCGCAAATTACTGTTGCGGTTGCTTCTGCGTGCCAACAACTTCGACTTCCACGCGGCGATCCGGTGCGAGGCAGGCGACGAGTTGCTTGTGGTTCTTCTGGTTGCAACCAGTCGTAACCGGGTTGCGCTTGCCCTTGCCTTCCGTGTAGATACGGTCGGCCGGAACGCCCTTGCTGACCAGGTACGACTTGACAGCTTGCGCACGGCGCAGCGACAGACGGTCGTTGTAGGCAGCCGAGCCGATGCGGTCGGTGTAACCCGTTGCAACGATGACTTCGAGGTTCAGCGCCTGGGTCTTGCTTGCCAGATCGTCCAGCTTTTCCTTGCCAGCCGGCTTCAGGATAGCCTTGTCGAAGTCGAACAGGGCGTCAGCTTGATACGTGATCTTCTGGCTCGTGATTGCCGGCGGCGGCGTGACCGGCGGCTGCGGTGCCTGGGCGACCAGTGCGCCATCGCACTTTGCGTTGGCGGTGGCCGGCGTCCAGAATGCATCGCGCCAGCAAAGCTCGTTCGTGCCGTTCATCCACACGTATTCGCCGGTACCATTCACCCAGTTGTCATTGACGGCTTGTCGCGACGCCGGCACCGATTGTGCTTGGGCGGATGCAGCCATAACTGCGGTAGCTGCAATGAACGCGAGCTTTGAAAGTTTATTCATATTTCTCCTCTCGAAATTGAGATTACCGCAGGTTTACTGCGAGCCATATGACGAAGACTAGTCATACATTGCTCGAAGTATAACATTGGCGAGTTGTGAGACACGTCTTGTGTAGACTTCGAGCGGTGTCTAACTTTGTGCGTTGGCATTTTGCCATATCGTTCCCGTCCGACGATAAAAAAAATCTGCCCCTTTCATAAGGGCTGGTCGAATGTGGTACACCCGCAACAAAAAGTTCCCGTTCGATCTCCTGGTAGTGTGCCTGGTTGGTGGCGGAGCGCAAGGTGTCCGGTTCCGGGTGCTGCGCTTTGTCACACGAATATGGCGCGAATATCGCCCGCGCACGATATTTGCCAGCGCGAGGCGGCGCGTTTGAGCCGCTGTGCGCCGTTCTGAGCCGCTCGGGCTCGCCCCACTAATAGGTATACGTAGATAGCCCCCCTGGGCGGCGGGCGGGGGGCTCGCGCATGATAGAATCATAAGATTGCGCTGCATCTGCGGCGTCCATGCGACAGCAGGGCGCGTTGCGCGGTTGGTTCGGCAGGCAGGCTTGCCGGCAGCCCCGTGCGCCCGATAACGACATCGATAATGGATCAATTCGCCAAAGAGACTCTGCCTATCTCCCTTGAGGAGGAAATGCGCCGCTCGTATCTCGACTACGCGATGAGCGTGATCGTCGGGCGGGCACTGCCGGATGTGCGCGATGGCCTGAAGCCCGTGCACCGGCGCGTGCTGTACGCGATGCACGAGTTGAACAACGACTGGAACCGCGCTTACAAGAAATCGGCGCGTATCGTCGGCGACGTGATCGGTAAATACCACCCGCACGGCGACACGGCTGTTTACGACACCATCGTCCGGATGGCGCAGAACTTCTCGCTGCGCTACATGCTGGTCGACGGCCAGGGGAATTTCGGCTCGATCGACGGCGACAACGCCGCGGCCATGCGTTACACCGAAATCCGCATGGCGAAGATCGGCCACGAGCTGCTCGCCGACATCGACAAGGAAACCGTCGACTTCGGGCCGAACTACGACGGCAGCGAAAGCGAACCGCAGATTCTGCCCGCGCGCATTCCGAACCTGCTCATCAACGGTTCGTCGGGCATCGCGGTCGGCATGGCCACGAATATTCCGCCGCACAATCTCAACGAAGTGGTCGATGCTTGCCAGCATCTGCTGAGGAATCCGCAGACCACGATTGATGAGTTGATCGAAATCATTCCGGCGCCCGATTTCCCGACCGCCGGCATCATCTACGGCGTCGCCGGCGTGCGCGACGGCTATCGCACCGGGCGCGGGCGCGTCGTGATGCGCGCGGCTACCCACTTTGAAGAGATCGACCGCGGCCAGCGCATGGCGATCATCGTCGACGAGCTGCCGTATCAGGTGAACAAGCGTTCGCTGCTCGAGCGCATTGCCGAACTCGTCAACGAGAAGAAGCTCGAAGGCATTTCCGACATCCGCGACGAGTCGGACAAGAGCGGCATGCGCGTGGTGATCGAGCTCAAGCGCGGCGAAGTGCCCGAGGTCATCCTCAACAATCTGTATAAGGCTACGCAGCTTCAAGACACGTTCGGCATGAACATGGTCGCGCTGGTGGACAACCAGCCGAAGCTGCTGAACCTGAAGGAAATGCTTGAGCATTTCCTGTCGCACCGCCGCGAAGTGCTCACGCGGCGCACGGTATACGAACTGCGCAAGGCGCGCGAACGCGGCCATGTGCTCGAAGGCCTCGCGGTCGCGCTCGCGAATATCGACGACTTCATCGCCATCATCAAGGCCGCGCCCACGCCGCCGATCGCGAAGCAGGAGTTGATGAACCGTCCGTGGGACTCGTCGCTCGTGCGCGAGATGCTCACGCGTGCGGAGCAGGAGAACGCCTCGGCGGGCGGCCGCGACGCATATCGTCCGGAGGGGCTGAACCCTCAGTACGGCATGCAGACCGATGGCCTCTATCGTCTGTCCGATACGCAGGCGCAGGAAATCCTGCAAATGCGTCTGCAGCGCCTGACGGGTCTGGAGCAGGACAAGATCATTGGCGAGTACCGCGAAGTGATGGCGCAAATCGCCGACCTGCTCGACATCCTTGCGCGCCCCGAGCGCGTAACGACGATGATCTCCGACGAACTCACCGCGATCAAGAGCGAATTCGGCGATGCCCGTCGCTCGAAGATCGAGATGAATGCGACCGAGCTGAACACCGAGGATCTGATCACGCCGCAGGACATGGTGGTGACCATGTCGCACGCGGGTTACGTGAAATCGCAGCCGTTGTCCGAATATCGCGCCCAAAAGCGCGGAGGTCGCGGCAAGCAGGCCACCTCGATGAAGGAAGACGACTGGATCGACACGCTCTTCATCGCCAATACGCACGACCACATCCTGTGCTTCTCGAATCGCGGCCGCGTGTACTGGGTCAAGGTGTATGAAGTGCCGCAGGGCTCGCGCAACTCGCGCGGCCGTCCGATCGTCAACATGTTCCCGCTCCAGGACGGCGAGAAGATTACGGTTGTGCTGCCGGTGAAGGAGTTCTCGGCGGACAAGTTTGTCTTTATGGCGACCGCACTTGGTACGGTCAAGAAGACGCCGCTCGAGGCATTCAGCCGCCCGCTGCGCAAGGGTATTATTGCGGTCGGTCTGGACGAGGGCGACTACCTGATCGGCGCGGCCATTACCGACGGCGCGCACGACGTGATGCTGTTCTCGGACGCCGGCAAGGCAGTGCGCTTCGACGAAAACGACGTGCGCCCGATGGGCCGCGAAGCGCGCGGCGTGCGCGGCATGCAGCTCGAGGATACCCAGCAGGTCATCGCGCTCCTCGTGGCCGAAGACGAGCAGCAGTCGGTGCTCACCGCCACCGAGAACGGCTATGGCAAGCGCACGCCGATCGCCGAATACACGCGCCACGGCCGCGGCACGAAGGGCATGATCGCGATCCAGACGTCGGAGCGCAATGGCAAGGTCGTGGCGGCAACGCTCGTGGACTCCGAAGCCCAGATCATGCTGATCACGACCACGGGTGTGTTGATCCGCACGCGTGTCTCGGAGATCCGTGAAATGGGCCGTGCGACGCAAGGTGTTACACTCATCAGCCTTGACGAAGGCACGAAGCTTTCCGGCCTGCAGCAAGTCGCGGAGGCCGATGCCGAAGGCGATATCGCTGAAGGCGAGGACGAAAGCGAAGAGTAAGTTTTGCGTGCAGGTTGATGTGGCCAGGCGGCCCGCGTGAGCGGGCCGCTTCGTATCAGGATGCCGTAGGTGTTTTGAGTGGCCAACGGTGCTGAATGGTGCCGGCTGGATCGCTGGATCGGGCGGAGGGCGCGCAACGCGCGCCCCGGAGCGCCCCGCGGTTCGCGCGGCAGGCAGTTCGATTATTTTCTCAGAGGGAGTAATGATGCAAAAACGATTCAAGCAGGTGATGTTGCTGGCCGCTCTCGTGCCGACGTTCGCCATGGCGCAGGCGCTTCAGAACCAGGCGCCCGCCCCGGCGGCGCCGGCTGCTGCCGCAGCACCGATCGATTCGGCCAAGCAAGCCGCGATCAAGGACCTGCTGGACGCGATCGATGCGCAGAAGCTCGTCGGCGCAATCGGCAACAGCGCGCAAATGCAGGCTAAGCAGCTCGTCCCGGCGATCCTGTCGGACGCGCTGTCGGAAAACAAGACGATGACGGACAAGCAGAAGCAAGCTTCCGTCCCCTCGCTGCAGAAGAACGCAGTGCCGAAGCTGGTTGACTCGGCAGGCCAGGTTTTCGCTACGGACTCGTTCAAGCAGGACGCAATGCAGGCTCAGTACGACGCTTATGCCAAGTACTACAGCACGCAGGAAATCAAGGACCTGACCACGTTCTACCGCAGCCCGACCGGCCGCAAGTTCATCCAGGTTCAAGACCAGGTGGGCCGCGACGTCGTCAACGGTCTGATGCAGAAGTACATGCCGCAGTCGATCAAGGCTACGCGCGACCAGGCCGACAAGGAAGTCGCTTCGGTCAAGCCGGCCAAGTAAGCATCGCCTGTCGCACTTGCCCGGGAGGCCCGCGTTGGCGGGTTCCCGGCGACAATGCGATAATGGCCGTTTGTGCGATAAGCACAAGCGGCCATTATTTTTTCGGCGCACCGGCTTGGGGCCGTGGCGCCTGCCTCGGGGATCCCCTTACGATGCGCGTCTTCAACTTCTCCGCCGGTCCGGCTGCATTGCCCGAAGAGGTGCTCCGGCAGGCTGCCGACGAAATGCTCGATTGGCACGGCAGCGGCATGAGCGTGATGGAAATGAGCCATCGCGGCCCGGAATTCATGCAGATCCACAGCGAGGCGCTGCTTGATCTGCGCGAACTGATGCAGGTGCCGGCGAGCCACCAGATCCTGTTTTTGCAGGGCGGCGGCATTGGCGAGAACGCGATCGTTCCACTGAACCTGTTCGGCGTGAAGCCGCGCGCCGACTTCGTGATCACGGGCTCGTGGTCGCAGAAGTCGCAGAAGGAAGCGCTCAAGTATGGCGCGGCGCACATCGCCGCGACGGGCCGCACCGAAGCGGGCTTCACGCACGCGCCGGCGAAGGGCGAGTGGAAGCTCTCCGACGATCCCGCCTACGTGCATCTGTGCACGAACGAGACAATCGACGGCGTGGAGACGTTCGAGATTCCCGATCTGGGCGACATCCCGCTCGTGGCCGACGCCTCGTCGCACATCCTCTCGCGCCCGATGGACCTCGCCAAATACGGCGTGCTCTATGGCGGCGCGCAGAAGAACATCGGCATGGCCGGTGTGACGGTCGTGATCGTGCGCGAAGACCTGCTCGACCGCGCGATGCCTATTTGCCCGTCGGCGTTCGAGTGGAAGACCGTTGCCGCGAACAACTCCATGTTCAACACGCCTCCCACTTACGCGATTTACATCGCGGGCCTCGTGTTCAAGTGGCTCAAGCGTCAGGGCGGCCTCACGGCCATCGAGGCGCGCAATATCGAAAAAGCGCAGTTGCTCTACGACACGATCGACGCGAGCAGCTTCTACATCAACAAGGTGGAGCGTCGCGCGCGCTCGCGGATGAACGTCCCGTTCTTCCTCGCCGATGAAACACGTAACGATGATTTCCTGGCCGGCGCGAAGGCGCGCGGGCTTCTGCAGCTGAAGGGCCACAAGTCCGTCGGCGGCATGCGGGCGTCGATTTACAACGCGGTGCCGCTCGAAGCAGTGAAGGCACTGGTCGAGTACATGAAGGACTTCGAGGCAAAGCACGCCTGACGGGGCCAACGCCCCGCAGCAACGCGCTGCGCGTATCTCCTCGCATCTTCTTTCAGATTGCCGGTTTCACGCATGGACGACGAACTCAACACACAACTCAAGCCGCTGCGCGAGCGTATCGACGCGATCGATGCCCAGCTCATAGCGCTCCTGAACCAGCGCGCGGCGGTGGCGCTCGAAGTGGGCGAGGTCAAGAAGCACTTCAACGCACCCGTATTCCGCCCGGAGCGCGAGCTCCAGGTGATCGAGCGCCTGCAGAACCTGAGCGACGGTCCGCTCGGCAACGATCACATCAGCGCGATCTGGCGCGAGATCATGGCCGCGAGCCGCTCGCTCGAAAAGACCATCTCGGTTGCGTATCTCGGCCCGGTCGGCACCTATTCCGAGCAGGCGACGTTCGCATACTTCGGTCAGTCGATCGACGGCATGCCGTGTCCGTCCATCGACGAGGTGTTTCGCTCGGTCGAGTCGGGCGCTGCGGAATTCGGCGTCGCGCCGGTCGAGAATTCGACCGAAGGCGCGGTGTCGCGCACGCTCGATCTGCTCCTGCAGACGCAGCTCGTGATCGGCGGTGAAATCGCGCTGCCGATCCAGCACAACCTGATGACGCAAAGCGGCAAGCTCGACGGCGTGACGCGCGTGTGTGCGCACCCGCAGGCGCTTGCGCAGTGCCAGCGCTGGCTCACCGTCAACGCGCCGCAACTGGAGCGCCAGGCTGTGTCGAGCAACGCCGAGGCCGCGCGCCTTGCAGCGCAAGATCCGACCATCGCGGCCATCGCCGGCGAGCGCGCGGCCACGCACTACGGCCTTTCGATCGCCAATGCGCTGATTCAGGACGATCCGCATAACCGCACGCGCTTCGTGATGATCGGCAAGCAGCCGGCGGGCGTGTCGGGCCACGATCAGACTTCGATGATCGTCTCGGTGAAGAACGAGCCGGGCGCCGTCTACAAGCTGCTCGAGCCGCTCGCGCGCCACGGTGTGTCGATGACGCGCTTCGAGTCGCGCCCGGCGCGCGTCGGCACGTGGGAGTACTACTTCTACATCGACTTCGAAGGCCATCGCGACGAGCCGGCTGTGGCTGCCGCGCTCGAAGAGCTGGGCAAGAAAGCTGCATTCCTGAAGATTCTCGGCTCGTATCCGCGTTCGCGCTAAGTTCGGCTTTGCGCCCGGTTCCGGCCACGCACCTCAGCGGCGCGGCGGCCGAAGCCGGCAGCGTCCCGCTTGATCGTGCACGGGGCGGAGCCATTGCTTCGCACGAACCTTCGCCGATACTGGAGAAATACGCATGACCACGCAATTCGGCCCTTCGTATGTGCGCGCGATCGCGCCGTATGTCGCCGGCAAGCCGATTTCCGAAGTTGCCCGCGAGTTCGGTCTCGACGAGGCGCGCATTGTGAAGCTCGCGTCGAACGAGAATCCGCTCGGCATGCCCGAGTCGGCGCAGCGAGCGATTGCGCAGGCTGCAAGCGAGCTGGGCCGATACCCGGATTCGAACGCGTTCGAACTGAAGGCCGCGCTTGCCGCGCGCTACGACGTGCCGCCCGAGTGGATCACGCTGGGCAACGGCAGCAACGACATCCTCGAAATGGCGGCGCACGCGTTTGTCGAGCGTGGCCAGTCGATCGTCTATTCGCAGTATTCGTTCGCGGTCTATGCGCTCGCGACTCAGGGGCTCGGCGCGCGCCATCTCGTGACGCCGGCCGTGCGGTACGGCCACGATCTGGATGCGATGCTCGCGGCCATTGCCGACGATACGCGTCTGATTTTCGTGGCGAACCCGAACAATCCAACGGGCACCTTCATCGACGGCGCCGCGCTTGAAGCGTTCATTGCCAGGGTGCCGCGCCACATTGCCGTGGTGCTCGACGAGGCCTATACCGAGTATCTCGCGGCGGACAAGCGCTACGACTCGATCGCGTGGGTGCGCCGCTATCCGAACCTGCTGGTCTCGCGCACGTTCTCGAAGGCATACGGGCTCGCGGGCCTGCGCATCGGCTTCGCGATCGCGCAGCCCGAACTGACCGATCTGCTCAACCGGCTGCGTCAGCCGTTCAATGTGAACACGCTTGCGCAGGCCGCAGCGGTTGCGGCGCTCGGCGATACCGCTTTCCTCGAGAAGAGCGCTGCGTTGAACGCCGAGGGCTATCGCACGCTGACTGCCGCGTTCGAGCGCATGTGTCTCGAGTACGTGCCCTCGGACGGCAACTTTGTGCTCGTGCGTATGGGCACGGACGACCAGGCCGGAGATCGCGTCAATCTCGCGCTGCTCAAGCAGGGCGTGATCGTACGCCCGGTAGGCGGCTATGGCCTGCCGCAGTGGTTGCGCGTGACCATCGGCCTGCCCGAGGAGAACGCGGCATTCCTCGCGGCGCTCGAACGTGCGCTCGCATGAGCATGGGCGCGCAATTTTTCTTTATTCCGGTGATGGCGTGAGCGCGTTTTCCTTCAACAAACTGGTGATTTTCGGCGTCGGCCTGATCGGTGGATCGCTCGCGCGCGCTTTGCGCGAGCGCGGTGGCGCTACTGGCCAGGTGATTGGCGTGGGCCGACGCGCTCATTCGGTCGCGCGGGCGCTGGAACTGGGCGTGATCGACGCGGCCGTGACGCTTGACGACGAAGCGGCGCTGGCCTCCACGCTCGACGGCGCGGACCTCGTGCTGATCGCGGCGCCCGTCGCACAGACGCAGGCGCTGCTCGAACGCATCGCGCCGCATTTGCAGCCGCACACCATCGTTACCGACGCTGGCAGCACCAAGGGCGACGTGATTGCCGCCGCGCGCGCGGCGCTGGGTGGACGCATCGGCCAGTTCGTGCCGGGGCATCCGATCGCGGGCCGCGAATCGAGCGGCGTCGAAGCAGCGTTGCCGGACCTGTACGTGGGCCGCAACGTCGTGCTGTGTCCGCTCGAGGAAAACGCGCCCGAGGCGGTCGAGCGCATCGCCGCGATGTGGCGCGCCACGGGTGCAGTCATCGGTCAGATGCCGGCTGTGCAGCACGATCGCGTTTTCGCCTCGGTGAGCCATCTGCCGCACGTGCTTTCGTTCGCGCTCGTCGACCAGATTCTGGCCACGCCCGACGCCGAATTGAAATTCTCGTTCGCCGCGGGCGGGTTCCGCGACTTCACGCGTATTGCCGCGTCGAGCCCCGAAATGTGGCGCGACGTCTGCCTCGCGAACCGCGCGGCGCTGCTCGCCGAGCTCGACGCCTACACTGATGTGCTGGCGAAGCTACGCATGGCCATCGATGCCGGCGACGGCGCGGCGCTCGAAACGGTGTTCGCGCGCTCGCGCGCGGCGCGCGAGGCATGGCAGGAACGCGGCGGCAAGCGCGCGAATGGCGCAGGCGGCGCAGCGGCGGGGGACTCCCAGATCGCGCCCGGTGCTACCGACGCGGCCCCCGGCAAGTAGGCAACAGTCATGCGGCGCGGGGCATCATTCTGAAGCCCGCCGTTATCGCACTATCAGGACACGCTCATGGAACACCTCGATCTCGGACCGTTCACCCGTGCATCCGGCACGGTTCGCCTGCCTGGCTCGAAGAGCATCTCGAACCGCGTGCTGCTGCTCGCGGCGCTCGCCGAAGGCGAAACGACGATCACGAACCTGCTCGACTCCGACGACACCCGTGTGATGCTCGACGCGCTCGCGAAGCTCGGCGTGAAGCTCACGCGCGAAGGCGACACCTGCGTGGTGCAGGGCACGCGCGGCGCGTTCACGGCGAAACAGGCGGACCTGTTCCTCGGCAACGCGGGCACGGCGGTGCGTCCGCTCACGGCGGCGCTCGCCGTGAATGGCGGCGACTATCGCATCCACGGCGTGCCGCGCATGCACGAGCGGCCCATCGGTGACCTCGTCGACGGCCTGCGCCAGATCGGCGCGAAGATCGATTACGAAGAGAACGACGGTTACCCGCCGCTGCGCATCCGCCCGGCGCAAATTAGCGTCGATGCGCCCATCCGTGTGCGCGGCGGCGTGTCGAGCCAGTTCCTCACCGCGCTGCTCATGACGCTGCCGCTCGTGCGCGCCGAGGGCGGCGTGACCGTTGTGGAAGTGGACGGCGAGCTGATCTCGAAGCCCTACATCGACATCACCATCAAGCTGATGGAGCGCTTCGGCGTGAAGGTCGAGCGCCACGGCTGGCAGCGTTTCGAGGTGCCCGCCGGAACTGGCGTGCGTTACCGGTCGCCGGGCAAGATCATGGTCGAGGGCGATGCCTCGTCGGCGTCGTACTTTCTCGCGGCGGGCGCCATCGGCGGCGGTCCGCTGCGCGTGGAGGGCGTGGGCCGCGCGAGCATTCAGGGCGACGTCGACTTTGCCGCCGCGCTCATGCGCATGGGCGCGAACGTGACGGTGGCCGACGACTGGATCGAGGTGCGCGGCATCGGCAACGATCACGGCAAGCTCGATCCCATCGACATGGATTTCAATCTGATTCCCGATGCGGCAATGACCATCGCCGTGGCGGCGCTCTTTGCCGATGGCGCGACCACGCTGCGCAACATCGCGAGCTGGCGCGTGAAGGAAACCGACCGCATCGCGGCGATGGCCACAGAGTTGCGCAAGGTGGGCGCCGACGTGGAAGAGGGGCCCGACTACCTGATCGTGCGCCCGCCCGAAAAGCTTACGCCGAACGCCGCGATCGACACCTACGACGATCACCGCATGGCCATGTGCTTCTCGCTCGTGAGCCTCGGCGGCGTGCCGGTGCGCATCAACGACCCGAAGTGCGTCGGCAAGACGTTCCCCGATTATTTCGAGCGCTTCCTGGCGCTCGCGCAACCTTGATTCCACCGCAGCCGAATCCTTTCGCCGCATGAAACCGACTCGTCCCTTTTATCCGACGCCCCTGATCGCGATCGACGGCCCGACTGCCTCCGGCAAGGGCACGGTGGCCACGCTGGTTGCCGCGCATATGGGCTTCCACCTGCTCGACAGCGGCGCGCTGTACCGGCTCGCCGCGCTCGCGAGCATGCGTTACGCGATTGCGGCCGATGATGCCGACGGCCTTGCAAAGCTGATCGACGATCTCCACATCACGTTCCGCGAAGGCCTCGCGCAACTCGACGGCGTTGACGTTTCGAACGAAATCCGCGCCGAGGAAGTCGGCAACCGGGCCTCCGTGATCGCCGCGCATCCGTCCGTGCGCACCGCGCTGGTGGCCCGTCAGCGGGCGTTCCGCAAGCTCCCGGGCCTCGTCGCCGATGGCCGCGACATGGGCACGGTGATCTTCCCGGACGCCGACCTGAAGGTGTTCTTGACGGCCAGCGTGGAGGCCCGCGCGGCTCGCCGGTATAAGCAATTGATCCAAAAAGGTTTTTCTGCTAATATGGATGACTTGCTCCGGGATTTGCGTGAACGCGACGCGCGCGACAGCAATCGCGCGGCCGCACCGCTCAAGCCCGCAGCGGATGCGAAGCTGCTGGATACCTCGGCGCTGTCCATCGACCAGGCGGTCGAACAGGTCGTGCAGTGGTACCAGGAGTCGAGCCAGCTGCGCTCCGTGCGCCATCCCGATGGCCACGGCAAGTCGTAGAAGCGAGCGCAGTCAGTAAAGAGCAGTTGTAGTGCGTAGTGGTGCCCTGCTGTGAAGCGGGGCGTTTGTTAAACCCTTTAACCCCGTATGGCTTTTGCGTCCGTGCCGCGATCGTGAGCGTTCCGGCCTCAACGCCCGACCGGCCAAAACTGGCTGGCGTGCAGCGAAAACCATGCAAATCCAGATTTTTATGTCCGACCTGCAAACCTCCACCCCGAATACCGAATCTTTCGCGGCTCTGTTCGAAGAGTCGCTGACCCGTCAAGACATGCGCGCCGGCGAAGTGATCTCCGCCGAAGTCGTGCGTGTTGACCACAACTTCGTGGTCGTGAACGCTGGTCTCAAATCCGAAGCCTATATTCCGCTCGAAGAGTTCCTGAACGACGCGGGTGAAGTGGAAGTGCAGGCGGGCGATTTCGTTTCCGTCGCGATCGACGCGCTGGAAAACGGCTACGGCGACACCATCCTGTCGCGCGACAAGGCGAAGCGTCTCGCTTCGTGGCTGTCGCTGGAAAAGGCCCTCGACAACAACGAACTCGTGACCGGCACGATCACGGGCAAGGTCAAGGGCGGCATGACCGTCATGGTCAACGGCATCCGCGCGTTCCTGCCGGGTTCGCTCGTCGACACGCGTCCGGTCAAGGACACGACGCCGTACGAAGGCAAGACGCTCGAATTCCGCGTCATCAAGCTCGACCGCAAGCGTAACAACGTCGTGCTGTCGCGCCGTGCAGTGATCGAAGCTACCCAAGGCGAAGAGCGCGCAAAGCTGCTCGAGACGCTGAAGGAAGGCGCGATTGTCAACGGCGTGGTCAAGAACATCACCGACTACGGCGCGTTCGTGGACCTCGGCGGCATCGACGGCCTGCTGCACATCACCGACATCGCATGGCGTCGCGTGCGTCATCCGTCGGAAGTGCTGTCGGTTGGCCAGGAAGTCACGGCCAAGATCCTCAAGTTCGACCAGGAAAAGAACCGCGTTTCGCTCGGTATCAAGCAACTGGGCGACGATCCGTGGGAAGGCATCTCGCGCCGTTACCCGTCGGGCACGCGCCTGTTCGGCAAGGTCACGAACATCACCGACTACGGCGCGTTCGTCGAAGTCGAATCGGGCATCGAAGGCCTGGTTCACGTGTCGGAAATGGACTGGACCAACAAGAACGTTGCTCCGTCGAAGGTTGTCCAGCTGGGCGACGAAGTCGAAGTCATGGTCCTCGAGATCGACGAAGACCGCCGCCGTATCAGCCTCGGCATGAAGCAGTGCAAGGCCAACCCGTGGGATGACTTTAGCCGCAACTTCAAGAAGGGCGACAAGCTGCAAGGCGCGATCAAGTCGATCACCGACTTCGGCGTGTTCATCGGCCTGCCTGGCGGCATCGACGGTCTGGTTCACCTTTCGGACCTGTCGTGGTCGGAAACCGGCGAAGAAGCTGTCCGCAAGTACAAGAAGGGCGACGAAGTCGAGGCCGTGGTTCTGGGCATCGACGTCGAGAAGGAGCGTATCTCCCTCGGCATCAAGCAGCTCGAAGGCGACCCGTTCAGCAACTTCGTCGCGATCAACGACAAGGGCGCAACGGTCGACGGCGTCGTGAAGTCGGTGGACGCGAAGGGTGCGGTCATCACGCTGACGGCGGACGTCGAAGGCTACCTGCGTGCTTCGGAAATCGCGCAAGATCGCGTGGAAGATGCTCGCAACGTGCTGAAGGAAGGCGACAAGGTCAACGCGATGATCATCAACATCGATCGCAAGTCGCGTGGCATCAACCTGTCGATCAAGGCGAAGGATTCGGCCGAGACGCAGGAAGCCCTGCGCAGCATGTCGTCGGACACGGGTTCGGCTGCCACCGGCACGACCAACCTCGGCGCGCTGCTCAAGGCCAAGCTCGACGGCCAGAACCAGTAAGCCTCAAACGGGGGCAAGCTGAAGTATGACCAAATCTGAATTGGTCGCGCAGCTGGCTACGCGATTTCCGCAACTTGTTCTCAAGGATGCGGATTTCGCGGTCAAGACGATGCTCGATGCGATGTCCGAGGCGCTTGCCAAGGGCCATCGCATCGAAATTCGTGGCTTTGGCAGTTTCGGCTTGAATCGCCGGCCGTCGCGCGTCGGACGCAATCCCAAGTCGGGTGAAAAGGTGCTGGTGCCTGAGAAGTTCGTGCCGCATTTCAAGCCTGGCAAGGAGTTGCGCGAGCGCGTCGACCGTCATTCGGGCGAGCCGCTGAAGGCAGACGAGCCGGACGACGATCTGTAAGCGCCGCAGGGTATTCGCAGCGGTTGCAGCCGTTGGCGGTCAATGCCAGATGGCCAGTGCATGGACCGAAAAAAGCGCAGGGTTTTTCGAAACCCGGCGCTTTTTTTTCGTCCGCGTTTTTTGGGTGCGGCTTGCGGCTTTGCGCACGTGCCGGCTCGCGGGCCGTTCCATTACAATACGGGACACTTCGGCGCGGCCGGTGCTGCGGCGCAGCAGCGGGGCGGCGCCGGCGCATTCCCGCAACTGCCAAGAGAATCCTTCATGAGATTTATCGCCTGGGTGATCCGTGTACTGGTGTTCGTGTTATTGCTCGTGCTCGCACTGGAGAACACGGATCCTGCGACGCTGCACGTCCTGGCCGGCTATTCGTGGCAGGCTCCGCTGATTCTGATCGGGCTGGCGTTCTTCGTTGTGGGGCTGCTGGCCGGCCTGCTTTCGGCGTTGCCCGCGATGTTCCGGCTGCGCATGGAGAACGGGCGCCTGAAGCGCGACCTGCGTACCGCGAAGGAAGCGCCCGCAACGCCCGCGGAACCGCCGCTGCCGCCGCTTATCTGATTTTGAATTACCGTGCCGTGCGCCGTCGATGCCACCTAAGCGCTTTACAGGCGCCTGAGGGGCGTCCGCAGCGCGCGGCCTGATTACCGCTTTTACCATCGCTCGCATGGATCTCGATTTTTGGTGGCTGCTCGTCATTCCCGTCGCGTTTGCGCTCGGCTGGATGGCGTCGCGCTATGACCTGAAGGCGCTGCTCTCCGAAAGCGCCAATCTGCCGCGTTCGTATTTCAAGGGCCTGAATTTCCTGCTCAACGAGCAGCCCGACAAGGCCATCGACGCGTTCATCGAAGTTGCCAAGCTCGATCCGGAAACCGTCGAACTGCACTTCGCGCTCGGCAACCTGTTTCGCCGACGCGGTGAAACCGATCGAGCGATTCGCGTGCACCAGAATCTGCTGTCGCGCTCGGACCTGCCCGTGAACGAGCGTGATCACGCGCTCTATGAGCTTGGCCAGGACTTCCTGAAAGCCGGCATGCTCGATCGCGCCGAAGAGACCTTCAGCATGCTCAAGTCGGGCGACTACGCACAGGGCGCGCAGCGTGCGCTGCTCACGATCTACGAGATCGAGAAGGACTGGAATCGCTCGATCGAGACAGCGCGTTTGCTCGAAACCATGGGGGCGGCGCCGCTCGGCCTCGAAATCGCCCAGTTCCACTGCGAGCTTTCGCAGGAGGCGCTCCAGCGCAAGAACCCGGACGAAGCGCGGCGTCAGCTTGTGCTTGCGCTCAAAGCCAACGAGCAGAGCGTGCGCGCGACGATTCTCGGCGGCGACGTGGACGCCGCGAGCGGCGACTGGCAGGCCGCGCTCGCGCAGTGGAAGCGTGTCGAGGCCCAGAATCCCGCCTATCTGCCGCTGGTGGCCGAGAAAATCATGAAGGGCTACGAGGCGCTGGGCCGCGCGCAGGAAGGGGCGCAACTGCTTACCGAATGGGTTGACCGCTATTCCTCGAACGATCTGCTCGATGTCGCCTATAAATACGTGGCCGAGCTGAGCGGCCCCGGCGCGGCTCATACGCTCGCCCGCACGCAGATGCAGAAGTCGCCGAATCTCGCCGGCATGACGCGTCTGCTCGAAGCGCAGCAGGCTAACGCCGAAGAGCCGCGGCGCAGCGAACTCGAACTCATGAGCAAGCTGATCCAGCAGCGCACCAAGAATCTGCCGCGTTACACGTGCCAGAATTGTGGCTTCCGGGCGCGCCTTTTCTACTGGCAGTGCCCCGGCTGCAGCGGCTGGGAAACCTATGCGCCGCGCCGCGTCGAGCCCATCCCTGCATCAGGTTGATGCGCGCATCGACGCATAAGCAACATCCATTTCCGAATTTGTCACCGGAGCGCGTATGAAAATCACCATTATCGGTACCGGCTATGTCGGCCTCGTCACCGGGGCGTGCCTTGCCGAAATCGGTCACGACGTGTTCTGCCTCGACGTCGATCCGCGCAAGATCGATATCCTGAACGGCGGCGGCGTGCCGATCCATGAGCCGGGTCTGCTCGAACTCATCGAGCGCAACCGCCGTGCCCGCCGCATCACGTTTTCCACCGACGTCGCCGCAAGCGTCGCGCACGGCGAAGTCCAGTTCATCGCCGTGGGCACGCCGCCCGACGAAGACGGCTCGGCGGACCTGCAGTACGTGCTTGAAGCCGCGCGCAGCATTGGCCGCTACATGAATGGCTTCAAGGTGATCGTCGACAAGTCGACGGTGCCGGTGGGCACCGCCCAGCGCGTGCAGGCCGTGCTCGCCGAAGAGCTTGCGAAGCGCGGCCTCGATGGCAGCAGCCAGCACCGCTTCTCGGTGGTCTCGAACCCCGAGTTCCTGAAAGAGGGCGCAGCGGTCGACGACTTCATGCGCCCGGACCGCATCATCGTCGGCATTGACGACGACGCGAACGGCGAGCTCGCACGCGAGAAGATCAAGCGCCTCTATGCACCGTTCAACCGTAACCACGAACGCACGATCTATATGGACGTGCGCTCGGCCGAGTTCACCAAGTACGCGGCCAACGCCATGCTCGCCACGCGCATCTCGTTCATGAACGAGATGGCGAATCTCGCTGACCGCGTGGGCGCCGACATCGAGTCGGTGCGGCGCGGCATCGGCTCCGACCCGCGCATCGGCTATCACTTTCTCTACGCGGGCTGCGGCTATGGCGGCTCGTGCTTCCCGAAGGACGTGCAGGCGCTGATCCGCACGGCTGCCGAGTCGGGGCAGAATCTGCGCATTCTGGAAGCGGTCGAGAACGTGAACGATGAGCAGAAGGACGTGCTCGTGCAGAAGATCGTCAAGTCGTTCGGCGAGGACCTGACAGGTAAGCGCTTCGCGGTCTGGGGTCTCGCGTTCAAGCCGAACACCGACGACATGCGCGAGGCGCCGAGCCGCCGCCTGATCGCCGAGCTGCTCACGCGCGGCGCGACGGTTTCGGCTTACGATCCGGTCGCGACCGACGAAGCGCGGCGCGTGTTCGCGCTCGATCTCGCCGGCGTGCCGGATCAGCACGCGCGCCTTACGTTCGCGGCGAGCCAGGACGAGACGCTCAAGGGTGCCGATGCGCTCGTGATCGTCACTGAATGGACGGCGTTCAAGGCTCCCGACTTCGAGTATCTGAAAGACACGCTGAAGGCGCCGCGCATTTTCGACGGGCGCAACCTCTATGAGCCCGACGCGATGGCGGAGCTCGGTTTTGACTACCACTCGATTGGACGGCCTCATGTCAGACACGCAAGCGATGCAGCAGCCCCAGCAGCCTGAGAACGCGGCGCTCGCGCCCGAGGTCACGGTCGTGCCGCGCGAGAAGTTCGCGGCGTCGCGCGTGCTGGTGGTGGGCGACGTGATGCTCGACCGCTACTGGTTCGGCGACGTCAACCGCATTTCGCCAGAAGCGCCGGTACCGGTGGTCCATGTGCAGCGCCAGGAGGACCGCCTCGGCGGCGCGGCCAACGTGGCGCGCAACGCGGCGGCGCTCGGCGCGAGCGCGGGGCTCCTGTGCGTGGTGGGGCATGACGAGCCGGGCGAGCGCATCGTCGAGCTGCTCGGCGAGAGCCACGTGACCGCGTATCTCGAGCGCGATCCCGCGCTGCCCACCACGATCAAGCTGCGCGTGCTGTCGCGCCAGCAGCAGTTGTTGCGTGTGGACTTCGAAAAAACGCCCGCGCATGAGGCGCTGCTCGCGGGCCTCGCGCGCTTCGACGCGCTGCTGCCCTCGCACGACGTGATCCTGATGTCGGACTACGCGAAGGGCGGCCTCACGCACGTCACGCAGATGATCGCGAAGGCGCGCGCCGCTGGCAAATCCGTGCTGGTCGATCCGAAGGGCGACGACTGGGAGCGCTATCGCGGCGCGAGCATCATCACGCCGAACCGCGCGGAGTTGCGCGAGGTGGTGGGGGGCTGGAAGTCCGAAGCGGATCTGCTCGCACGCGTGACGAAGCTGCGCCAGGAGTTGCAGTTCGACGCGCTGTTGCTCACGCGCTCGGAAGAGGGTATGACGCTCTTTTCCGATGCCGGCGTGCTGCACGCGCCGGCTGTCGCACGCGAAGTGTATGATGTCTCGGGTGCTGGCGACACCGTGATCGCGACCGTCGCGGCCTCGCTGGGCGCGGGCCTCTCGCTCGTCGCGGCTGTCGCGCTCGCGAACCGCGCCGCCGGCATCGTGGTCGGCAAGCTCGGCACCGCCACCGTCGACTACGACGAACTCTTTCAATGACGTTCCGCGAGTGGCCCGCTTGCGAACAGTGAGCGCGGCCTCTCGACGGGCGCGGTGAGGCAGGGATTTCCGGAGAGTTTTCCCGGCCTCGCGTGAACCTCTTCACCGCAGAACTACCATGACCCTCATTGTGACCGGCGCGGCCGGCTTCATCGGCAGCAACATCGTCAAGGCGCTGAATGAACGCGGCGAAGACCGCATCATCGCCGTCGACAATCTCACTCGCGCGGACAAGTTCAAGAATCTCGTCGACTGCGAGATCGACGACTATCTCGACAAAACCGAGTTCGTCGAGCGCTTTGCGCGCGGCGACTTCGGCAAGGTGCGCGCGGTGTTTCATGAAGGCGCCTGTTCGGACACCATGGAGACCGACGGCCGCTACATGATGGACAACAACTTCCGCTTTAGCCGGGCGGTGCTCGACACTTGCCTCGCGCAAGGCGCGCAGTTTCTGTATGCGTCGTCGGCGGCCATCTATGGCGGCTCGAGCCGCTTTGTCGAAGACCGCGAAGTGGAAGCGCCGCTGAACGTCTATGGCTATTCGAAGTTCTTGTTCGACCAGGTGATCCGCCGCGTGCTGCCCACCGCGCAAAGCCAGATCGCGGGTTTTCGCTATTTCAACGTGTATGGGCCGCGCGAGACGCACAAGGGCCGCATGGCCTCGGTGGCGTTCCACAACTTCAATCAGTTCCGCGCCGAAGGCAAGGTGAAGCTGTTCGGCGAATACAACGGCTATGCGCAGGGCGAGCAGACGCGCGACTTCGTTTCCGTCGAAGACGTCGTGAAGGTCAACCTGTTTTTCTTCGATCATCCCGAGAAAAGCGGCATCTTCAATCTCGGTAGCGGCCGCGCACAACCGTTCAACGACATCGCGAGCACGGTGGTCAACACGCTGCGCGTCATGGACGGCAAGAGCGCGCTCACGCTCGAAGAGCAGGTGCAGCAGGGCCTCATCGAGTACATTGCGTTCCCCGATGCGCTGCGCGGCAAGTACCAGTGCTTCACGCAAGCCGATCTCGCGAAGCTGCGCGCAGCGGGCTACGATGCACCGTTCCTGACGGTGCAAGAGGGTGTCGATCGCTACGTGCGCTGGCTGTCCGGCCAGGTGTAAGCGAAGGTCGCGTCTCCCTAAACTGGACTCTCCTCGCCGGCGATGGTCGCCGGCGTCGGCACCCAAGGAGATCCAGCATGATCAAGAAATTGCTCGCCGCGGCAGCGCTCGTTGCCGCATTCGGCCAGGTGTTCGCGGCCGTGGACGTCAACACGGCCAACGAGGACGCGCTGCGCGGCATCAAGGGCATCGGGCCCGCGCGCGCCAAGGCCATTCTCGACGAGCGTAGCGCGCATGGCCCGTTCAAGGATGCATCCGATCTCGGCAAGCGCGTGAAGGGCCTCGGTGGTCATACCGTAGAACGTTTGCAGTCCGAAGGATTGGCGGTCGGGCCTGCGAATGCGCAGGCGGTGCAAGGCGCGCAGACCGCACAGGCTGGTGCGAAGGCCGCCCCCGCGAAGACCACGACCGTGCAACCGCAAGCCGCAACGGTGGCCGTCAAGAAGTAGTTTTTTCTCCTTTTTATTCAGGACACCTGTTTGATACTCGCGGGGTCGTCTCCTTCAGGCGTTGCTCCAGCGAGATCGACCCGCGGCCCGGGCCGCGGGTTTTTTGCGCCGTCGACATCCCTTACGCCTTCAGGGCTCCCTCAGCGCAGGAAAGCTGCGTGGTTTAGAATCGAAAAATCACCCATCACGCCAGAACGGCGCCCGACCGCCATTACTTATGCCATACAAGACCATTGAAGATACGATCGGCAATACGCCGCTCGTGCAGCTCGTCCGCGTGATCGACGACGAGATTCGCGCCCGCAACAACATCGTGCTGGCCAAGCTGGAAGGCAATAACCCGGCGGGCTCAGTGAAGGACCGGCCGGCGCTGTCGATGATTCGCAAGGCCGAAGAACGCGGCCGCATCAAGCCGGGCGACACGCTCATCGAAGCCACCAGCGGCAACACCGGCATTGCGCTGGCCATGGCCGCAGCCATTCGTGGCTACAAGATGGTGCTGATCATGCCCGAGGACCTGTCCGTCGAGCGTCGCCAGAGCATGGCCGCCTATGGCGCCGAGATCATGCTCACGCCCGTGAAGGGCGGCATGGAATATGCACGCGACCTCGCTGAGCAGATGCAACGCGATGGCAAGGGCATCATCCTCGACCAGTTCGCCAATCCCGACAATCCGCTTGCGCACTACGAGGGCACCGGCCCGGAAATCTGGCGCGAGACCGAAGGGCGCATTACGCACTTTGTTTCGTCGATGGGCACGACGGGCACGATCATGGGTACGTCGCATTACCTCAAGGAGCAGAGCCAGGCGATCGAGATCGTCGGTGCACAGCCCGAAGAGGGGTCGCGTATTCCCGGCATCCGCAAGTGGCCGGAAGCCTACATGCCGAAGATCTTCGACCGCAGCCGCGTGGATCGTACCGAAAACGTGAGCCAGGCCGCCGCCGAAGCGATGGCGCGCCGCCTTGCCTCGGTGGAGGGCATTTTTGCGGGCATTTCGTCGGGCGGGGCGTGCGAGGTGGCCTTGCGCATTGCGCGCCAGGTCGAGAATGCGACGATCGTGTTCATCGTCTGCGACCGTGGCGATCGCTATTTGTCGACTGGGGTGTTTCCGGCCTGATTGCCGTGGCGCGGTAAAACGCGCGAATCCGTGCCTGAATTGAAAACGGGCGGGTTGTCTCTCGGGAGACAACCCGCCCGTTTTGCTATCGGCGCTTGCCGACGTTTACTGGCGCTGCGCCGATTGTGCGCCACCGGTCGCGAGCATCTGCGCCTTCACGCGTTGGCCCAACTGATAGACCGCGAGCGCGTAAAAGAAGCTGCGGTTATAGCGCGTGAGCACATAGAAGTTTTTCAGCCCGAGCATGTACTCGGTCGCGCGGCCCGGCGTAGGCAGGTCGATGACCGTGACCGGCGTGCTGCCCTCGGCGGCGAGGTCCACGCTCGGCTCGTTCAGGGCGAGGCCCGAGCGCATCAATTGCGCGAGCGGCATGCGCGGCTCGGGCTTGCCGTCGGCGGCGGCTTGCGCGATGCCCTGGCTGCCCGCGTCGTTTGCGATCTTCCACACCACGGGGCGGCCCGCCTCCCAGCCGTTCTGCTTCAGATAGTTGGCGACGCTGCCGATCGCATCAGCGGGGCTATTGCGCAGGTCGATATGATGATCGCCCTCGAAATCGACGGCGTATTGCACGATGCTGCTCGGCAGGAATTGAGGGATGCCGATCGCGCCCGTGTACGAGCCGAGCACCGAGCTCGGATCGATCTGCTGGTCGCGCGTCCATACGAGATAGTCTTCGAGATTCTTGCGGAACGTCGCCATGCGATCGGTGCGATTGGGCGTATCCGGATAATCGAAGGCGAGCGTGGTGAGCGCATCGAGCACGCGGAAGTTGCCCATGTAGCGCCCGTAGATCGTTTCCACGCCGATGATGCCGACGATCACCTCGGGCGGCACGCCGAACTGGTCGGCCGCGCGCTGCAGCGTGGCCTGGTTCTCGCGCCAGAAGCGCACGCCCGCGTTGATGCGCACCGTGTCGAGGAAACGCGCCTGGTAGGCACGCCAGTTCTTCGCGCTCGGCGTGGGCGAGGGCGTGACGAGCTTCACCGCCGTGGCCGAATAGCTCACGGTCGAGAAGAGCGCGTGCAGCGCGTTGGAGTTGAAGTCGTAGCGCGCGACCATGTCGTTAATGAATGTGTCGACATTGGCATTGTTCGCATAGCGCTGCGGGACGATTTCCTCTTCGAACGTCTGGCCGTTTTGCGTGGTGCCTTGCTGCGGCGTCTGGACGGGCGCGGGGGGCTTCTGGTTCGCGCCGGGCGTAGCCTGTCCCATGGATTGCGCCGGTTGCGCTGCTTTCGCGGGTTTCGTCGATTGCGCCTGCTCGGCGCATGCCGACAGTGCCGCCACGGCGCAAAGCGCGACGGCGAAAGACTTGAAGCGCGGTTGGCTGAGGGCGGATGAAGCGGACGGGTGCGCGGGCTTTTGCGTCATGGCAGGCGGGCGGATTTGAGCGAGAGGACGTGACCCGGCGCAGTATACCCGAGCCCTTGGAGCTGAAAGCGCCTGGATGTGCGCCGGTGCGGGCTCGCGGGTGATGTGCGGGGGCGCTGTGGTAACGTGGCAACTGTTCGCGCTCGAACGCGGCCCGTGCGATGGTTAAACGCCTGCACGGCAAACCCGACGAAAGACCTGATGGAGACCCGCAGCGTGCCCGAGTGCCGACTCGAGCGCACGGTGCGGCCAGCACGAGACATGACGACCGGCTTTTTCTCGCATCCCGACTGCCTGCTGCATGAAATGGGCGAGTGGCATCCCGAATGCCCCGCGCGCCTGCAGGCGATCGAAGACCAACTCATTGCGAGCCGCATCGATGCGCTGATCGAGCGCGACGATTCCGCGCCGCTCGCTGTGGATGCCGCGCTTCTGCGCGTGCACACTCAGGCGCATCTCGACTATTTGCGCGAGCTCTCGCCGCAGGAAGGCTACGCGGCGATCGACCCCGACACGTCGATGAACCCCCACACGTTGCAGGCGGCGTTGCGCGCGGCGGGCGTGGCCGTGGCCGCAACCGACGCCGTGATCGAGGGCCGCTACGAGAACGCGTTTTGCAGCGTGCGCCCGCCCGGCCATCACGCCGAGCCCGCGCGCGCCATGGGCTTTTGCTTTTTCAACAACGTCGCGGTTGCGGCGCGCCATGCGCTTGATGTGCATGGCCTCTCGCGCGTCGCGATCGTCGACTTTGATGTGCATCATGGAAACGGCACGGAGGCCGCGTTTGCGGGCGATTCGCGCGTGCTCATGTGCAGCATCTTCCAGCACCCGTTCTATCCGTTCTCGGGCGCGGACAACCAGGCGCCGAACATGGTCAACGTACCGATGCCGGCGCGCAGCAAGGGCATGGACGTGCGCGAGGCGATCGACATCATGTGGCTGCCGCGCCTGCACGAGTTCAAGCCGGAGATGGTGTTCGTCTCGGCGGGTTTCGATGCGCACCGCGAGGACGATCTCGGCAACCTGGGCCTCGTCGAGGACGACTACGCGTGGATCACCGAACAGATCCGCGAGGTCGCGAAACGCCACGCGAAGGGGCGCATCGTGAGCTGTCTGGAAGGTGGCTACAACTTGTCGGCGCTGGGGCGCAGCGTGGTGGCGCATCTGCGCGCGCTGGCCGATATCTGAGCGAGGCGGCCGCCGCCGTTTCCCGAATCCCGCGCGGTCGCATCGGGCCCGCCTACGTTAGAAGGAGCCGTGCATCATGAGTGCCGCAGGCGTTTCGTCTTCATCGTCTTCCTCTGCCGATGCCGCGTCGCTCGTCGACGTCGCGCACGACGCGTATGGCGTGCCCGGCGTCGTGCGTCTCACGTTGAACCGGCCTGATGCATTTAACGCGCTTTCCGAAGCGCTCATTGACACGTTGCAGGCGCAATTGGCCTCAATCGCGAAGTCGGATGCGCGCGTCGTGGTGATTGCAGCGGCGGGCCGCGCGTTCTGCGCCGGTCACGATCTGCGGGAAATGCGCGCAGCGCCTTCGCTCGATTACTACAAGCGGCTCTTCGCGCGCTGCTCGAAGATGATGCTCGCGATCCAGTCGATGCCGCAGCCCGTGATCGCGCGCGTGCAGGGCGTCGCGACGGCGGCGGGCTGCCAGCTCGTCGCGATGTGCGATCTCGCCGTGGCCGCCGAATCGGCGCGTTTCGCGGTGTCGGGCATCAACCTCGGGTTGTTCTGCTCGACGCCGGCGGTGCCGCTCACGCGCAACGTCTCGCGCAAGGCCGCGTTCGAGATGCTGATGACGGGCGAATTCATCGACGCTCAGAGGGCCTTGAGCGAAGGGCTCGTGAACCGCGTGGTCGCTGCGGAAGAACTCGATGCTGCCGTGACCGCGCTTGCCGCGAGCATTTGTGCGAAGCCGCGCGAGGCGGTGGCGGCGGGCAAGGGGCTGTTTTACCGGCAACTGGAGATGGGTGTCGAGGCCGCGTATCAACTAGCCGGGCAGACCATGGCCTGCAACATGATGACCGACCCGGCGCTCGACGGCGTGCAGGCGTTTATCGAGAAGCGTTCGGGCAAGTAGGCGTGGGCGCGGCCCCGCGCCCGTTCGCGTGACCGTCAGCAGTGGCGGTCGATCCAATCCATCATTGCGCCGATCACGCGTTCGCGGTCGAGATCGTTGAGCGTCTCGTGATAACTGCCTTCGTAGAGCGTGAGGGTCCGGTCGGGCGACCCCACCTGCGCGCCGAACGCGCGGCTGCCTTCGGGCTCCGTGAGCTTGTCCGCAGTGCCATGCCAGATCAGCACTGGCATGCGCAAGTTCGCGCGGCCCGCCTCGATGCGCTTCATCGCTTCGAGCAACTCGGCGCCCGTGCGCGCGGGAATCGCGCCGTGGTGAACTAGCGGATCGGCGCGGTTTGCCGCGACCACAGCGGCGTCGCGCGCGAGCAGGGCCGCGTCGATCTTCATGGCGGGAAAGCTCGGCCAGACCGCGCTCATCACCCGGCTCGCGGCGATCATCCAGTTCGGCACGTCGCGGCCCGGCGCGAGCGCTGCGCTGGAAAGCAGCAGGCCCGCGAACGGGACGTCCGTGCGCGGGGCGCGCTCGATCGCATAGAGCGCGGCAATCGCGCCGCCCATGCTATGACCCATCAGGAAGAGCGGCGTCTTGCGAGCGCGGCATTGTGCGGCCGCATGCTCGACTAGCGCCTCGGCATCGTCGAGATAATCGTCGAAGCGGGTGACCCATGCGCGGCGTCCGCCCGCGTGTCCATGCCCACGAAGATCGATCGCATAGACGTCGATGCCCGCCGTGTTCAGGCGCGCCGCGAGCGCCGCATAGCGGCCCGCATGCTCGGCGAGGCCGTGCACGAGTGCAATGGCCGCGCGTGGCTCGGCGGTTGGGGCGTACCAGGCGTAGAGCGGCAACTCGGTGCCGTCGCGGGCGCGCAGCGTTGTGCGCTGCGGCGGGGCATTGGCCGCCGATGCTGCGCGTGCCGCATCCCTGGGTTGGGTTGTCTCCATCGTCGATGCTCTCCCTGCTATTTATTGATTTCGTGCTGAACGGTCGGCAGAGGGTAGCACCCGATTTCGGGCATGACGCAGCAATCCTCCTCTAATACTCCAGAGTTATGAAAGTATCGGAAATGATTATTAATAGGAATTTGCCCACCAGGGTAAAATGTCGAGCTAATTCCAGTCCATCAAGCGGCGGCTGTCTGCCGGCGCGACGCGTCTTGAGCGATTGAAAGATCGCGGCACAGGCAACGCGGCGCGCGGCACATCCGCCGTTTCGTTTTTTTCATGATCGAAATTCGAAACGTTTCCCAGCGCTTCGCCGGCCCACAAGGCTGGATCGAGGCGCTGCACAACGTCAATCTGACGGTTCCGCCGGGGGAAGTGTTCGGCATCATCGGGCGCAGCGGCGCGGGCAAGAGCACGCTCGTACGCACCATCAATCTGCTCACGCGGCCCACCGAAGGCGACATCGTCGTCAACGGGCGCACGCTCACGTCGCTCTCCAGCGCGGATTTGCGCGAGGCGCGCCGTGAGATCGGCATGATCTTCCAGCATTTCAATCTGCTCTCGTCGCGCACGGTGTTCGACAACGTCGCGCTGCCGCTCGAACTCGCGGGCATGAAGCGTCCGCAGATCGAGGAGGCGGTGCTGCCGCTGCTCGAACTCGTCGGCCTCTCCGCACAGAAAGACCGCTATCCGTCGCAGATCAGCGGCGGCCAGAAGCAGCGCGTGGGCATCGCGCGCGCGCTCGCGAGCAAGCCCAAGGTGCTGCTTTCGGACGAGGCGACTTCCGCTCTCGACCCGGAAACCACGCGGGCGATTCTCGACTTATTGCGCAAGATCAATCGCGAGCTGAATCTGACCATCGTGATGATCACGCACCAGATGGAAGTGATCAAACAGGTCTGCGACCGCGTGGCCGTGCTCGATGCGGGCCGTGTCGTGGAAACCGGTCCCGTGATTGACGTGTTCCTGCAGCCGCGTCATGAAGTCACGCGCGCGCTGCTCGGCGACGTGATCGCACAGGAGCTGCCGCCCGCGCTCAAGGCGCGCGTGGCCGAGCGACTCGCGAAGGGCAGCGGGCATCTGCTGCGTCTGGCCTTCACGGGCACGGGCGTCGATCAGCCGGTGCTCTCGGAGACGATCCGCCGTTTCGAGCTCGATTTCAACATCCTGCACGGCCAGATCGACGAGATCCAGGGGCAGGCGTTCGGCTCGCTCGCGGTGCTCGCGGGCGGCGATCCGGTGAAGGTCGCGCAGGCGATCGCGTGGCTGCGCGAGCAGGGTGTGGTGGTGGAGGAGCTGTCTCATGTGGACTGAAATGTTCGATATGTTCGTCCAGTCGTTCTGGGAGACGCTCGTCATGGTGGGCATTTCCGGCGTGGTGGGCGCGGCCATCGGCCTGCCGCTCGGCGTGCTGCTCTATTTGACCGACCGCGACGGCGTGCTGCAGAACCTCGCCGTCAATCGCGCGATGGGCGGGATCGTCAACGCCGTGCGCTCGACGCCGTTCATCATCCTGCTGGTTGCCGTGATTCCGTTCACGCGCGTCGTGGTGGGCTCGTCGATCGGCACTGCGGCCGCCATCGTGCCGCTCACCATTTCCGCCGCGCCGTTTATCGCGCGTCTCGTGGAAACCGCGCTGCGCGAAGTCGATCGCGGTCTCATCGAAGCCGCCCAGGCCATGGGCGCGAGCACGCACCAGATCGTCTTCAAGGTGCTGCTGCCTGAGTCGTTGCCGGGCGTGGTGGCTGGCTTGACCATCACGTTCATCTCGCTCGTCGGTTATTCGGCAATGGCGGGCGCGATCGGCGGCGGCGGTCTCGGCGACCTGGGCATCCGTTACGGGTATCAGCGCTTCGAGCCCGAAGTCATGCTGATCGTCGTCGTGATCCTGATCGTGTTCGTGCAGCTCGTGCAGTCGTTCGGCGACTGGCTCGTGCGGCGCTTGAGCCATAAATAAGCAGTCCTTCGATAATTTTCACTCAGGACAAAGGTTGGGTATGCAACGTCGTTTCATGATCCGGCTGGCGGCTGCGCTTGGTGCGGCTTCGATCGCCGCGCCGCTGTTCGCGCCGCTCACGGCGCACGCCGACGAGACCATCAAGGTGGGCGTGACGGGCGGCCCGCACGAGCAGGTGATGGAAGTGGTGAAGCAGGTTGCGGCGAAGAACGGACTCACGATCAAGATCGTCGAGTTCTCCGACTACGTGCAGCCGAACGCGGCGCTCGCGAGCGGCGACCTCGATGCGAACAGCTATCAGCACGAGCCGTATCTCGACGCGCAGGTGAAGGATCGTGGCTACAAGCTCATCAAGCTCGCCGACACGGTTACGTTCCCGATGGGCATCTACTCGAAGAAGATCAAGACGCTCGCTGAACTCAAGTCCGGTGCACGCATTGCGGTTCCCAATGATCCGACCAATGGTGGCCGCGCGCTGCTGTTGCTGCAGAAACAGGGCCTCATCAAGTTGCGCGCCGATGCAGGTTTGAAGGCAACGCCGCGTGATATCGTCGAGAATCCCAGGAAGCTGAAGATCGTCGAACTCGACGCTGCACAGATTCCGCGCTCGCTCGACGACGTGGACGCCGCGGCGATCAACACGAACTTCGCGATGGAAGCGGGGCTCAAGCCGAAGCAGGACGCGATTGCGATCGAGGACCCGAAGGGGCCTTATGTGAACATCGTTGCGATCCGCGCTGCGGATCGCAACAAGCCGTGGGCCGCCAAGCTCGTGGCCGCATACCACTCGCCGGAAGTCAAGCAGTACGTCGAGCAGAAGTTTGGCGGGGCGGTGATTGCCGCGTGGTGAGTGCGTCAGGCAACGCCTGCGTAGTAGGCCTGGTTTGCGCTGTGGGGTAGTCGCCTGTATGGTGTTGGGTTAGGTAGAGAATTCGGTTGGAAAAGCCCGGGCTTGATGTCCGGGTTTTTTCCGACATAAAATCGCACGATCGTTCGCAATATGGGATAGCCGCCAGACCAGAAATGGGTAAGCGGGGTCAGAAGCGGACCGTGCGGGAAATGTGCTGGCGGGTGGGTGCGAGCGGGAACGCTATCGCTATAATGTCCGCCAGGTTGACGTATTCGTAACTTCGGAGCATGTGAATGAAAGTCCTTGTGCCAGTCAAGCGCGTAGTCGATTACAACGTCAAGGTTCGTGTGAAGTCGGATGGCACGGGCGTCGACATCGCTAACGTGAAAATGTCGATGAACCCGTTCGACGAAATCGCTGTTGAAGAAGCGGTTCGTCTGAAGGAAGCCGGTGTGGCGACGGAAGTGATCGCCGTGTCCGCTGGTGTTGCGCAAGCGCAGGAAACGCTGCGCACGGCGCTGGCGATCGGCGCAGACCGCGCGATCCTCATCGAGTCGAATGAAGACCTGCAGCCGCTGGCTGTCGCGAAGCTTTTGAAAGCCCTCGTCGACAAGGAGCAGCCGCAACTGGTGATCCTCGGCAAGCAGGCCATCGACGACGATTCGAACCAGACCGGCCAGATGCTCGCCGCGCTGGCGAACCTGCCGCAA
>NZ_CADIKL010000010.1 GCF_902859945.1 Paraburkholderia caffeinitolerans
GCGATATTCGAAAAGCTGGCCGATGCCCTCATGGCCCGAGACGCGACGCGGAACCAGCACGTCCTGGTGGGCTTTGTATGTCCGTTTCCGGAACTCCCATTCGAGGACATATTCGGGCAGTGCGTCGCCCCGCATGCGAACCGGGCTGACGTAAAGCCTGTGGGGCATGATTACGCCGCCTGTTGCAGCGTCGCGCCGCACGCGGTCTGGTCGCCGATGAACGCAACACGCACACCGCCATGCGTGCGCCTGCCTGTTGCAATGACGGGAAAATCGCCGCCACACTTCGGACATCTGACCATATGCCCGTCGAGCGCGACCGGAATACGCCGATGCGTGAGATTCGGCGCGGCCTCAATGACCTCGCCGCCGTGATCGGTGGTGTCGCCAAGACAGGCGACTTCGCGCCCGGTTACTGCGTCTTTCATTTAATAGCACCTCCCTCGATGGCAAGGCGTTGCGATGAGAACTACAACTCGCGCCGCCGTGTCTTTTTATCTTGGATGGGCTACTTTTAGCTCGATACACGAAAATTCTTAAAATCGGCTTACCGGGAATTCAGAGCGCATAAAATCCCGGGGGATATTCCCCCTTTTTGACATTCGACAAAACAGACGCCACCACACAGCAACGGTTCGCGCAGTGGCTACTGGAATTGACGACAACGCGCTAATCGCGCGTTGATCGTGCCAAAAACTTCAGAAACTCCAGAACAAGAAATGATGGCGCGGCCGTGGCCGGCTCGGGCGGACCACCTTGCGCGGCGGCGCAAGCTGCGCGCGCGAATCGACCACCTGCGCGCGCAGCGCCATGTCGTAGAACGCGCCCACCATCGGCAACGCGCTATGCGCGCCTTCGCCCCAATAGTCGTTGCGCAGCGTCACGCGCGCATCATCGAATCCCACCCATGCACCCGCCACCAGTTCGGGGTGAATCAGGATGAACCAGCTATCCGTATTGCCCTGGGTGGTGCCGGTCTTGCCGGCCACGTCCGCGTGAATCCCGAAGCGGCTCCGGATATCGGCGCCCGTGCCACGGTCCACGACATCGCGCATCACATCCACGAGCTTCAGCGCCGCGCTGGCCGGCAACGCCTGCTCCGGGTGCGCCGCCGGAAAATCGGCGAGCACGTTGCCCTCGCGATCCTCGATACGCGTCACCATGCGCGGCTCGACATACGCGCCACGGTTCTCGATCGTGCAATACGCCGACACCATTTCCTTGAGCGTGACCGGGCTCGTGCCTAGCGCGAGCGACGGCACCGCATCGAGCGGGCTTTCGCGCACGCCCATCGCGCGCGCCAGCGCCACGACCTTCGCGGGGCCTTCGCGCTGCATGAGCTGCGCCGTCACGCGGTTGCGCGAGAGCGCCAGCGCATCGCGCAGCGACATCGGCCGACCCGTCGGCGGCTCGGCGTCGGTCGGCCTCCACACAGCATTACCCGTCAACGCAATGGTCACGTTGCGGTCGACGATCGTATCGCCAGGTTGCGCGCCATCCGCAAACGCCGCGCCGTAGACAAACGGCTTGAACGTCGAGCCCGGCTGACGCCGCGCCTGCTGCACGTGATCGAACGGCTCGTCGCGGAAGTCGCGGCTCCCGACCCACGCCTTGATGTCGCCGTTGCGCGGATCGATCGCGAGAAAGCCGGCCTGAATCTGTGTCTTGCTGTGGCAGAGCGCATCGACGAACTGGCCGTCCATCGCGAGCTTTCTGATCGCCGCCGGATCGGACAGCCCCGCGTCGCGCGCGTTGCGATACTCTGGGGTCTGCCTGATGAACGCCTGGAACAGGCTGTTGCCGGGCCAGCATCCCGTGCGCGTGTTCCAGGCCGCGTCGGCGATCGATTGCAACTGCCCGGTCTGCCAGGCGAGCGCCTGGTTCGCCATATCCTGAAGCCGTGAATCGATAGTTGTCCGCACAACTAGTCCATCGGAGTAAATATCGTAGCCGTTGCGGTCGGCCCACCCGATCAGCCAGCGGCGCAATTGCGCCGCGAAATGCGGCGCGGTGCCCGTGGGTTCTGACTGGATTTCGAAATTCACACCCAGCGGCTGACGCTTGAGCCATGTGCAATCGGCCGGTTTGAGCTTGCCGAACTTCACCATCTGCTCCAGCACCGTATTGCGCCGCTCCAGCGCGCGGTCGGGATTGAGCACGGGGTTATAGGCGCTATTGGCCTTCAGCATGCCAACCAGCGTGGCGCTTTCCAGAATGTTGAGTTGCGCGGCGGGCTTGCCGAAATAGGTTCGAGCAGCCATCTCCACGCCATAGGCGTTGTAGAGAAAGGGCACCGTGTTCAGGTAGGTCTCGAGAATCTGGTCCTTGCTGTAAACAGATTCGATCTTGAGCGCGGTAATGGCTTCCTTGAGCTTGCGCGTCAGGGTAGGTGCACGGCCCACTTCATCGGGGTACAGATTGCGCGCGAGCTGCTGCGTGATGGTCGAGCCGCCCTGCCGCGTGCCGGAAAACGTGTGCAGCGCCGCCGGCACCACGCGCAGGATGTCGATACCGTGATGCTGATAAAACCGGCGGTCCTCGGTCGCGACCAGCGCCTGCACCACGTATGGCGAAATTTGCGCGAGCGTCACCCATTCGCGATTGACCGGCTTGAATTCCGCGAGGCGATTGCCATCGGCGGAAACAATCAGCGCGGGACGATCGATGCGGGCCTTGCGAATATCGCCGATGCGCGGCGTGAACGGAATCAGCGCGAGCACATACGCCAGCAGCAGCAACGGCACGGCGGCAAGCAATAGCGCAACGCCACGGCGCGTAGGGTGGCGAAGGCCGTGCAACACAGCAGCAAACATGCATCGGACTTTTGCGCCGGCCAGGGCAGCGAGCGACTGTCCACGCTTGAGCCACCGCGCGCAAAGGTCACGAAATAACGATCCAGGCGGGGGATTCACTGTGACGTGCAATAAACGAAAGGCCGGATCGTACCAAAGCGAAAACGGGGCACTGACGCGAAAACGACACTTTGCGTTTGCCGCTAACAGATGATTACATTTGTTTCCACTCCGGTTTCAATGCCGCAACGCCGGTTGCGCGCGGAATATTCGAAGCTCGATTTCGTTTACGCAGAACGCGAGTCGCGCGACGCAATGCAGGCTCGACGGCGGCGCGATTCGCTCCGGCGGCTCAGGTAACTCTGGCGGTCCAGACCATGCGTGCAAGAAGGAGGTGTCAAATGAAAGCCTCGCGTTCGTTGTCTGCATTCGATTCATACATGGGGTTCGGCGGGCGGGTGAAAGGAGCGCGCGCATCGCGCTTCGTGCGGCGCGCGGCGTGTGGTGTGTGCGCGGCCGGACTGCTGGCTTTATCGCTGAGACCAGTCCAGGTCGGTGCGCAGGAGACGATTCTGCCGCCACAATCCGCAACCTCGTCGACCGTGCCGGCCAACGGCGATCTCA
Source organism: Paraburkholderia caffeinitolerans (assembly GCF_902859945.1). Classification (GTDB taxonomy): domain Bacteria; phylum Pseudomonadota; class Gammaproteobacteria; order Burkholderiales; family Burkholderiaceae; genus Paraburkholderia; species Paraburkholderia caffeinitolerans. The sequence goes on from NZ_CADIKL010000010.1 coordinate 3,417, forward strand.
ATCCGTACGGGATTGCATTCGTGCCGGCAGGCGTGCCCGCCTGGAGCACGCTCAAGCCCGGCGATGTGGTGGTGTCGAATTTCAATGCGCAGTCGAATTTGCAAGGCACCGGCACAACGATCGTGAAGCTCGTGCCGAATAGCACCAGCGGTAATGCCGTAACGTTCTTCCAAGGCAGCCATCTCGGCCTCACGACCGCGCTTGCGGTGCTAAGAAGCGGCTTCGTGCTGGTGGGCAACGTGCCGACCACCGATGGCAAGAACGTGAATGGGCCAGGCTCGCTGCTCGTCATCAATCCGCAGGGACGGCTGGTCATGGAACTCAAGGATCAGCGGCTGCTCGACGGTCCGTGGGATCTCACCGTGCTAGACGCGGGACCATTGGCCAGGGTCTTCGTTTCGGATGTGCTCAACGGTAAAGTCGCGCGGATCGATCTCGCGATTGGCCCGAATGGCGTGAAAGTGCTGCCGACTTCGACCATCATCGCATCGGGCTACGTGCATCGCACCGATCCGGCCGCGCTGGTGGTCGGTCCAACCGGGCTGGCCTACGATGCGCTGCACGACGTGCTTTATGTTGCCTCCACGGGCGACAACGCCGTGTTCGCCATCTACGGCGCAGGCACGGCGAATCACGACAGCGGCGTGGGCAGGATGATCTATCAGGACAACATGCACCTTCACGGTCCGTTAGCGCTTGCGCTCGCGCCCAATGGGCATCTGGTCACCGCCAACGGCGACGCGGTGAACCCCGATCCGAACCAGCCTAGCGAAATTGTCGAGTTCACTGTGTATGGGCAATTCATTGCGCAGCTATCGGTAGACTCGGCGCCGGGCTCCGCGTTCGGTCTTGCCTTCGGCTTCGCTCCGGGCGCGGATGGCAAGCAGCATCTGCAGTTCGCAGCCGTGGACGACAACACGAATAGCGCCACGGTCTGGACCTTGCGCACAGACGGTCCATGAGCGAACGCGCAGCAAAGTAGCCTGCTCCAGCGTCCTTTGCTGGAGCAGGCCCGATTACCCGGTGAGTATCCGGCGACGGCGATCACTTGCCGACTCCCGCCGGTAATGTGGGGTCCTGAAATGTGCCGGCCAGCGTGACCTTCGTGAAGGTCCGGTCGAACACGTCAATCCTGTTGTTGTGAAAGTCGGTTGCGTAGAGGAAACTCGCGCCGTTATTGCTGGCCATGGCGAGCCTCTTGTAGACGGCGCTGCCACCGCTATCGAACACCGTGACGGCCGATGTCGGGTTCACGGTGGGCGACCACGCCGTCATGGTCCCGCCCTCGCCCACGAATTCAGATTGGCGTCGACGTGAGCCGCCGCGACGGCGCCATCGGAAATCAGTGCGCTCACCTGATACTGCACGGACAGCATGGACTGCATGGTGTGGGATGAACCTCCGCACGCTGCGACGCTCGCCAGCACCACAGCCCCCAACAGCGCGCCGAGGGGCGCATGAACCTGTTTCATGATCGCACTCCAGGCACGAAATCATTGGGGCCCGCCGGCCGGGAGATTCACCTCGTCACGGCGTCACTACAAGCGCCGTATGCATCCCCATTGCATAGTGTCCCGGCTTGTTGCAAATCAGTGCGTAATGGCCGGGGGCAAGCGTGAACGACGCGCGTTTGCTCTTGCCTGGCGCGATATCCTCGACTTCCCCGATCTTTTTCAGCTTGTGCTCCAGCACCTGGCCCTTGCCGACGGGCAGCGCATTGTCCGCGAGATCCGTCTTGAGTACAACGAGTTCGTGCGTCATGGTGTTGCTTGCGTCATTCCTGATATCGAGCGTGACGCGCCCCGCCTTCACGTTGTGCGTTTCGAGTTGGATCGAATCCGATAACAAGGTCGCGTTGACGGTTTGCTGCGCCCAACTCGCGTGCGGCGTCATGCCGGACGCGACCACGATGGCGACGATGGCAATTCTGTGAGCGGTATGCACGGCTGCCTCCCTTGCGTCGAGACCTCGCGCTTGCCGGGCATCGAGCCATGGCGATGCACCATTCGCAGGCACGCGAATACCCCTGCCTGTGCGATGGCATGACTACTTTGAGCGGCACGCGATACGTGATGTAAACGTGCACCGTTGGCGGCATATTCCGGAGCCGTTCACCGTGTATCTGGGCGTGGAGGATCATCGCCCCATCGCGTTTGAAACTCGCGTTTGCAACATTTGCTTGCAGAACTCACAGGTGTTGCGTAATCCGCGCCGATCATTGCGCCGTTGAGGATGCAGGCGGCACACGAGCGTGCCGCCACCACTCGCACTCAATGCTCAACGGAGCTTGCACATGAACACGATCCCGGGTCCTGATATGTCGCCGCGCGCCCGCATTCATCCTCTCGTCGCGGGGGCGGCCGTCGCGGTGATTCTCGCGAGCGCCACGGGCATCGCCGCCATGACGGGATGGCTGCCCACCACGCACGCGAGCACGGCACCCGTTGCCGCGCCCACCGTTGCCGCGCAGGCCGAAACCGCGACGTCCGGCGGCGTGCAGACGATGGCGCATCAGCCCGTCAGTCAGACCGTTAGTCAGCCCGTCACTCAGCCGTCCATCGCGCAAGCGCCCGTGCGGCGCGAGCCCGTTCATCACTACCACGCTGCCCCGGCCGCGCCCCACTACGCGAATGCCGGAGCGTATTCAGTGAGGAGCGAACCCAGAAGCGAAGCCATGGATCCGAACTCGGGCTCGGTGGTCGCCATCAATGCGATTCAGGCGCCCGAGCCCACCACGGGAATCGGCGCGGTGGGCGGGGCCGTCGCCGGCGGGCTGATCGGCAACCAGATTGGCGGAGGGCGCGGCCGCACGATTGCCACCATCGCGGGCGCGATTGGCGGCGGGTTCGCGGGCAACGGCATCGAACACGAAGTGCGCAAGGCCACCACGTACCAGGTTCAAGTACGCATGGCCGATGGCAGCTACCGGAACTTCACCTACTCGACGCCGCCTCAGTTCGCGATTGGCGAGCGCGTTCATGTCGATGGTGGTGGGTTGAATGCGGCGTGAGCGTTTCTGGCGGTCGAAGGCGCCGACCGCCATCGCTCACGACACGGACCGAACCCGATTGATCTCGACCGTAACGTGCGAAAGACCTTTGAACCGCTTTAGCGCCGCGCGATAAAAACCCGGACTGCGCTGCGCATCGCCGGTCGCCACCGATATCACCGCGCTCATGTGCCCCGGACCCACGCGCCAGACGTGAAGATCGAGCACGGCGTCGCCAAGCTTTTCCACGACGCCGCGAACGTTTTCAGCCAGGCGCCGGTCCGCGTTCATGTCGAGCAGAATAGCGCCGGTATCGCGCATCAAGCCCCACGCCCAGTTCGCAATCACGAGCGCGCCAATTACGCCCGCAAGCGGATCCATCCAGACCCAGCCGAATGCGCGCGCCAGCAGCAGGCCGATAATCGCCAGCACCGAAACCGCCGCATCCGCAATGACGTGCACGTAGGCTGAGCGAATGTTGTGATCGCGATTCACCGAGGCGTGGGCGTCGTCGTGGCCGTGCTCATGTTCTTCGAACTCGATCCGGTGCTCGCCATCGGGCAGGCGGACAACGGCCGAGAATGCATGCGGCTCGGGAACGTCGTCCACCGATTCCAGATAAGCGCCACGGTCCGCGAACGCGAAGATCTGGCGCGTGCCGTCGGGGCGAATCGTTGTGACTGAAACTGCATCGGCAGCCAGGCTCGCGCCCGCCGCTTCCGGCGCAATCCGGAAGACCGGCGGCACGCCATCTTCGAAGATCGACACGGTGAATGCGCCTGCGCCACCGACAATGCGATGCACCTCTTCTTCATGATCGTGTTCATCGTCATGGCTGTGTCCGTGACTATGACCATGACCGTGGGAATGACCGTGGCTATGCCCATGATGATCGCCGCTCAACAGCCAGACGCTCGCAAGATTGACCAGCAGTCCCAGCACCGCAATCGGAATCGCCTGACCGAACTGGATCGGCACCGGCGCGAGAAAACGCGAAACGGCTTCGTACCCAATCAGCAGCGCGATCATCGCGAGCACAATCGCGCTGGTAAAGCCCGCGAGGTCGCCCAGCTTGCCGGTGCCGAACACGAAACGATCGTCGCGCGCATGCTTGCGCGCGTAGGTGTACGCCAAAGCCGCGATCAACATCGCGCCGGCATGCGTCGACATATGCAGGCCATCGGCAACGAGCGCCAGCGAGCCGAACATGCTGCCGCCAACGATTTCCGCGACCATCATGGCGCTGCACAGCGCGATCACCATCCAGGTCCTGCGCTCGTTGTCCTTGTGCGCCGCGCCCAGAAAGATATGGTCGTGCCCCGCCCCGAAGGCGGCGTCTTCAAAATTGCTCATGGTTATCTCACTTGAAGTAGCTGTGCACCACTTCGATTAACTGCTCCTTACCGCTGCCATGCTCGTCATCGGGTTCCGCGTCGACCAGGTGGGTGCGGATATGGTCCTCCAGCACCACGGCGAGCAGCCCGTTCATCGCGCCACGGCTGCTCGTGATCAGTTGCAGCACGTCCATGCACCCGCGCTCTTCCTCCAGCGCGCGCTCGATGGCCTCCATCTGCCCCTTGATGCGGCGCACCCGATTAAGGAGTTTCTGCTTGTCGCGGATCGTATGGCTCATGCCTTTGCTCCAGTTAGACGGCGGGGTGCATATTAGCAAAATAGTATGGGGGGGTATACTAAATTCACTCGCGCAGGCGGCGGCGTTGCAGCAAATACCACGCAGCGGGAACGACGAACATCGAAAGCAGCGGCGCGGTCACCATGCCGCCCACCATCGGCGCGGCGATGCGCTGCATGACCTCGGATCCCGAGCCGTGGCCGATCATCACGGGGATCAGGCCGGCCAGCACGACCGCCACGGTCATCGCCTTGGGGCGCACGCGCAGCACCGCGCCCTCGCGAATCGCCTCCACTAGCATTGCCTCGGTCAATGGCGCGCCCTCCGCGATCCGGCGCTCCAGCGAGCCCTTCAGGTACAGGAGCATGACCACGCCGAACTCAGCGGCCACGCCTGCGAGCGCGATGAAACCCACCGCGCTTGCTACCGAAACCGCATGACCGAGCAACCAGATCAGCCAGAACCCGCCCACCAGCGCGAACGGTACCGTGGACATCAGCAACGCGGCGTCCGCCATCGAGCCGAAGGTCAGAAACAGCAGCAGGAAAATCACGAGCAGCGTCACCGGAATCACGGTGCGCAGTTTCGCGGCAGCGCGTTCGAGATATTCGAACTGCCCCGACCACGCGATCGAATAGCCGGGCGGCAGCACGACCTTCTGCGCGACCGCGCGCTGCATCGCCTTGACGGCCGAGCCCAGATCCACGTCGCGGATATCCACATAGACGTAACCCGACAAGCGCGCGTTTTCGCTGCGGATCATCGGCGGCCCGTCGTCGATGCGGATACGCGCGACGTCGCCCAGCGTAATCTGCGCGCCGCGCGCCGTCACGACAGGCAATCGCCGGATGTTCTCCACGGAGTCGCGAATCTCGCGCGGATAGCGCATGTTGATCGGGAAACGCTCGCGCCCCGCAACAACTTCGCCGATATCGTCGCCGCCCACCGCCGACGACACCACCGACTGAATTTCCGCCACGGAAAGCCCATAGCGCGCGGCGGCCAACCGGTCGATGTCCACGTCGATGTAATGCCCGCCGTTCAGCCGCTCGGCCAGCGCCGACGTCACACCCGGCACGCCCTTCACAGCGGCTTCCACCTGGGTCGCGACGCGGTCGATGCCTTCAAGATCGGGGCCCGAGATCTTCACGCCCACCGGTGTCTTGATGCCGGTCGAGAGCATGTCGAGCCGGTTGCGGATCGGCGGCACCCAGACGTTCGACAGGCCGGGCACCTTCACGCGCGCATCGAGCTCGTCGATCAGCTTCTCGGGCGTCATGCCCGCGCGCCACTGGCTGCGCGGCTTGAACTGGATCGTGGTCTCGAACATTTCGAGCGGCGCGGGGTCGGTCGCGCTATCGGCGCGGCCCGACTTGCCGAACACCGTGGCCACCTCGGGCACGGTCTTGATCAGGCGGTCGGTCTGCTGCAACAGTTCGGAGGCCTTATGAGCCGAGATGCCGGGAAACGCGGTGGGCATGTACAGCAGGTCGCCTTCGTCGAGCGCCGGCATGAACTCCCCGCCAAGCCGCGACACGGGTATCGCGGTGAGCGCGAGCGCGAATGCGGCCAGCCCGATCGCGTTCCATGGCCGCCGCAGCGTCGCTTCAAGCAGCGGACGATAGGCGCGCACGAGCACGCGATTGAGCGGATTGCTCGCCTCGTGCGGAATACGCCCGCGAATCAGATAGCCCATCAAGACCGGCACCAGCGTCACCGAAAGCCCCGCAGCAGCGGCGATCGTATAGGTCTTCGTGAACGCGAGCGGCGCGAACAGCTTGCCCTCCTGCCCTTGCAGCGAGAACACCGGCACGAACGAGAGCGTGATGATGAGCAGCGAAAAGAACAACGCCGGCCCGACCTCGGACGCAACCCGCGCGATCAGCTCCCAGCGCTGCGCGGAAGTGATCGGCGTACCGGGGTGCGCATGCTCGAACGCTTCGAGATGCTTGTGCGCGTTCTCGATCATCACGATGGCCGCATCGATCATCGCGCCTATCGCGATTGCAATGCCGCCGAGCGACATCAGATTGGCGTTCACGCCCTGGTAGCGCATCACGATGAAGGCCGCGAGCACGCCGAGCGGCAGCGACAAAATCGCCACGAAGGCGCTGCGCAGATGAAGCAGAAACACCGCGCACACAAGCCCGACCACGATGAACTCTTCGATCAGCTTGTCCTTGAGATTGCCGACTGCGCGCTCGATCAACTGCGAGCGATCGTAGGTGGTCACGATTTCCACGCCGGACGGCAGCGAGCGCTTCAGGTCGGCGAGCTTTGCCTTCACCGCGTCGATGGTGGCGAGTGCATTCTTGCCGGAGCGCATCACGACCACGCCGCCGGCCACTTCGCCCTCGCCGTCCAACTCGGCGATGCCGCGACGCGGCTGCGGCCCGATCTGGATGCGCGCGACGTCGCCGAGCAACACGGGCGTTCCGGTCGTGTTCGTACGCAGCGCGATGTTACGGAAGTCGTCGAGCGTGCGTAGATAGCCCGATGAACGCACCATGTATTCAGACTCCGCGAGTTCGATCACCGAGCCACCGGATTCCTGATTCGCATTCCTGATTGACTCCGCAACGGTATCCGGCGTGATGCCATACGCGCGCAGGCGGTCGGGGTCCAGCACGACCTGATACTGGCGCACCACGCCGCCGATGCTCGCGACCTCGGACACGTTGGGCACGGCTTTCAACTCGAATTTCAGGAACCAGTCGTTGAGCGCGCGCAGTTGCCCGAGGTCGTGCTGACCGGTCTTGTCGACGAGCGCGTACTCGTAAATCCAGCCCACGCCGCTCGCATCGGGGCCGAGCGACACCGTTGCGCCCGGCGGCAAGCGGCCTTGCACCTGGTTCAGGTACTCGAGCACGCGAGAACGCGCCCAGTAGGGATCGGTTTTATCATCGAACAGCACATAGACGAATGCATCGCCAAACGACGAATACGCGCGGATGGCCGTCGCGCCCGGCACGCCGAGCAGCGTCGTGGTGAGCGGATACGTGACCTGATTCTCGATGACCTGAGGCGCCTTGCCCGGATACGAGGCCTTGACAATCACCTGGGTATCCGAAAGATCCGGCAACGCGTCTAGCGGCGTCTGCATCGTCGAGTACACGCCCCATAGGGCGAGCATTGCCGTTGCGATCAGCACGAGCAGGCGGTTATGGATCGACCAGCGGATGACGCGCGCGATCATGGCTGCCCCCCTTCAAGACGCGGCAGCACCGACTTCAGGCTCGCCTCCGAATCGATCAGAAACTGGCCGGACGCGACCACCTGCTGACCCTCGGTTAGCCCGGACGCAATCACCGTCTGGTCGCCCGCTTCGCGGCCTATGCCGACTTCGACCGGCTGCAACCGGCCATCGCCATTGCGCACAATGACGAGCGAACGCCGGCCCGTGGTGATAACAGCCTCCGCCGGAACGACGAGTTGAGGCTGCGCCTCGGCGGCACTCACGCGTACGCGCATCAGCATGCCGGGCGTGAGTTTCCCGCTGGCGTTGTCGATCGCGAGGCGTGCCTGAAGCGTGCGGCTGTCCGCGCTGATGCCCGGAAGGATTTCGCGGATGCGTCCGCTGAAGTGCTGCGATGCATCGCTTGCCAGCGTGGCGTCGACGCGCATGCCGGGCCGCGCCTGCATCGCCAGCGACTCGGGAATCTCGACGATCAGCCAAACCCGCGCAAGCCCCGCGATCTTCGCAATGGTCTGGCCCGGCACGACCATCGCGCCATTGCGCACGTTCAGTTCGCTCACCACGCCGGCCTCGCCCGCGCTCAGCGTCAGATGGGTCTGCGCCTGACCGCTGCGTTCCAGCGCGGCCACGAGCCCATCGGGAATCGAGAGCGCCTTCATGCGCTCGCGCGCCGCCGCGAGCAGCGCCGGGTCCATGCCGCCGCGCCGCATCGCGAGATACTCCTCTTGCGGCGCGATCCAGTCGGGTACGTAGAGCGATGCAAGCGGCGCACCACGCGCGACGCGCTGCATGGGTGCGTTCGCGTAAAGCCGGTCGATGTAGCCGGTCACGCGCGACTGCACCACTTGCGCAGCCGACTCGTCGAACTGCGTTGTGCCGATCGCGTCGAAGCCGTCGGGTATCGCCATGCGGCGCACGGTGGCGTAACGGATGCCGAGGTTCTGCTGTAGCGCCGGATCGATCGTGACGCCTTCACTGCCGCTTGCCGGGCCACGCTCCTCGGCATAAACAGGCTGAAGCTGCATGTCCATGAAGGGCGATTTGCCGGGCTTGTCGAAATGCTGATTCGGCACCATTGGGTCGTGCCAGTACAGCACCTTGCGGCCGGTCTTGGGGTCAACGTAATTGCCTGCAACTGGCGCGGGCTGTTCAGCCACCTGCGCAGCCGAAGCCGCGTGACGCGAGCCGGCCATATAACCAGCACCGACTAAAACCGCGCCAGCCACGCATACCGCCGCCGCGCGAAGGGGGAATTTCGGGTTCATGTTGTTTCTCACGGGCTAACGTCACGGGTTGACAGCGAGCGCGGGCGGCACGACCTGGTACTCGAGCTGGGCCCAGGTCAGCGAGACGTCGCGCTGCAAATCGAGAATCTGGAGTTGCGCGTCGAGTTGCGCGCGCCTGGCCGCGAAGGTGCTGGCGAGCGAGCCTGTGCCCGCACGATACGCAGCGAGCGCGAGGTCCACGCGCGCATCGGCTGCGGGCATGAGCGCGCCCTGCAAGCCGGCCAGGCGCTCGCGGCCGTTGTCGAGCGCCGTCGCGAGGGTCTGGATATCGGCTTCGACCTGACGCTGCGTGTCCGCGTAGTTCAGACGCGCCTTGGTGGCGAGATTAGCTTTGCCCGAGGCATCGCGGTCCTCGACGCTCGAACGATGAACCGGCAGCGGAATGCTCACGCCCACGGAAACGAAGCGTGAATTGTTGCCGCCTTGCAGATACGAGGCATTCCACGTCCAGTTCGGGCTGCGGCGACTTGCAGCGACAGCCGAATCGGCATCGGCAACATGGATCTCGGCGGCAGCCGCGATCAACGCGGGCTCGACGGTGCGCAGCTGCTCGGCGGACAGCGTGGCGACCGTCGACTCCGGCGCGGGCGGTTCGCCCGTGACATCGGCCACGGGCATGGCCGTCCAGCGCGACAAGCCGATGAGCGCGGCCTGGTACGTCTGGCGCGCCTTGAGCAGATCGTCGCTGGCCTGGGCGAACGCGAGCTTCGCCTGGGCCACGTCGGCGCCCGCCGCTTTCGCGCCACGATACAAGGCCTCGGTGGCCGCGAGCTCATGTTTCATCTGCTCGAGTTGCGCGGCGCGCAGCGTTACGGCCCGTTTCGCGTAAGCGGCGGTAAGCCACGCCGTAGCCGTGCGCTCGCGCACGCCGGCCACCTGCGCGAGATAGCCCGACTGCTCGCGCTCGACCACCTTGCCGGCCAGATCGGATTGCAGCGCGCGCTTGTGCGGCGAGACCCACTCCTGCTCGATGCCGACGCGGCGCATCGTGAGGATGTTCTGGCCAATCGTGAAGGCCTGGTCGCCATTGATGGGCAAGGCGTCGATGCCAGCCGACAGCCTGGGATTGGGCAACTGGCCCGCGCTCGCGACGGACTCGGCGCTGGCGTCCACCGAAGCCTGCGCGGCCTGGATGGCCGTGCTGCGCTGGGCCGCGCTCTGTAGCGCAGCTTCGAGCGTCAAGGATGCGGCTAGCGGGACGGCGGCTTGCGGGACGGCGGCTTGCGGAAAAGCATCTTGCGCAAGGGGTGCTTGCGCGTAAGCGGCATGAGCGCAGCCAAGCGCCAGCGCAAACGCGAGCGCAAGCAAAAGCGCGGGCGCGCGCAGCCGCAGCCCGCCAGTCCGGCAAGCCGGACTGGCAATGACTGAATACATGTTGAACTCCGAATGGGCGAGCCCGCGCCATGCCGTCATGGCGTGCAAACGTTGCAAACGTATCGGCAAGGGGGCTCACGTCCCGGCGTGGGACGACATCACCGCGAAAACGCGGTGCACCGGATGAGCGGAGTCAGAGTGCGCGCGGCGGTCGCCACGGCCCGTCGGGACCGCGGGCAGGGCAGGCTTGCGCGTAGTGGAAACGCAGCGGGCTCACGCGCGCGGCAGGACGCATGAGAACTGGGAGAGACACCGGGTGGTAGAGACTGCCCGCAAGACACTGGACCGTCATCTTGCAGAACGGCGTGCCGCCCGATTTATCGGATTTGCCGTGTTCAGTGTCGGCGGATTTCATCGACTCGCAACCCGGCATGGACTGCGATTGCATGGGCGCGGCGGCGGACATCGAACCCTGCATCGGACACCATCCGGTCAAGCCGCTGGCTGCCAGCCCCGAGAGAGGCAGCATCGCGCACAGCAGCAATACGAGGAGGGTCCGGATGAATCGCATGGGCGGGAAGTATAGCTTAGAGCGCTCACTGAACAATCACTGCATCAGCGGTCAATGAGCCTTCTTTCACAAACCCCGAATCGGATTCCTGGATCTTTTGAAACAATTTCGCGACCGACGATGTCTTCGCGTCTATTGACAGCGCCTGTGGCAGGAAACCCGTCTTTGCGGGATCTCCAGAAATTTTCTCGAGGAGTGCTTTAAGGCGTTCGAAGGCTGGCCCCTGCAAGTCCTTGAGGTCCTCCCCAAGATCTTTCTTAAGGTCGCCGTCGTTGAGGTAGAGCTTGATTTGCTTCGGCCGCGCCGCAACAAGGTCGATGACCTCCTGCCTTAAGGGACTTTCCGGTCCCAGAATGCTGCTGAGGCTCGCTGCTTGATAACAGTACATCACGAACTGATCGCAACTTGTGCCATGTCTTGGGCTCAGCCCCTGTAGGGTGCATGATCGCACGTAGGCTTTGACCGCTCGAAATGCCGACATGACATCCCATTGCCCAACCGGGGTATTTTGCCCCCTCTCCAGACGCCCCGAAGAATACGGCGATTTTCCCCCTCGAAATTGTCCTATTTCTGTACCCGCTAGCCACGGATTCATTTCCGGAGTGAGTGTTTTGAAGTCAGTATGCGTTTTTCCCGTGTCTGCGTGCGCTTCATTGTATTTTCCGACAAGAACTGGATTGGAATCAGTAGATTGCCCCGCTTTTTTAAAATCATTGCCAAAATTAATAGGCTGCTGATCTACCCAAGTTTCCCCGAATCTGGCAGCATACGTGGCGAGTTCTCCGCCTCCTTTGAGGCGATAGACTTCAATTGTTCTCTCCTCCTTCACGTAGGCCTTTGCGGCCAAACTTGCCTTGTGCTTGACAACACCCGCGAATTTGCTGCCGGAAGCAATGGTGTTATGCAGAATGTAGCCGTCCAAACCCGCCATGGCTATATGGCTCGGCACCATTCTCTCCTGTCCAGGAAGCTTTCCCCAGTAGACGAGCAAATCCCCCGGTTGCAGTGCCTGTGGCTGTGCTTTACCGTCCATCGCTTCTACCCCTTTCGTCGAATTAACAAACGTCCATGTGCTTCGACATGGCAACAGCATCGATCTTTAGCACGCGGTCGGCTTCATTGTGATCGCTCATCAAAAACTGAATACGCCTTTCTGGAAAATAGCCGAGCGTTTTATAAAATTCGACTGCGCTTTTTGCAGCAGCGACGTTCATTTCCGATACCCCATTCGCCGCGCAGAAGTCCTCGAGCAAATGCACAACGAATCGCCCCAGGCCTTGACGCCATCGATCAGGCGCCACGAAGACAAAGCGAATGTGGTAACGAGCGATAGCATCAACGCCCGCGATAGCAAGCAAACTTGAACGCTCGGAGATCACCACCGTGTGATCGGCACTCAGCAAGACATCCAGATGATGGCTCTGTTCCCATGCATGTGCTTCGACTTCTGAGTAGTACCCGATGGAGCCGGCATGAATCGCGGCCGCGACGAGGTTATCAATCTTCGATCGGTCTCGCCGCATCAATGCGCGAAGCTCCATGGCCTCCTCGACGGATTTATTTAAACTCTCTAAGTGAGTCTAGGCGGTGCGCAATTCCGATACAAGGAAGATGAAGACAATGTGATGCAACAATTAAGCATCGCTCACAAGATTAAAAACATCAAACACCAGAAAATCAAAAAGCGCCCACTCGCGGTGCGCCGAGTTGCCGAAGTATCGATAGATGAACATACAGATCGACCTTCTCGAGATGATCGATCGACATCTCTCCGCCGGCGATCAGGGCGGGTTCGAAGCCATACATTTCCTCCGCTCCCAACGGCCCCAGACGCTTGAGCGCGCGCTTGAACAAATGGTCCTTGTCGCAGTCCGCTCGCGAGAGCGTCGTAAAGAAAATACTCACTGCCCGATCGGCGTTTTCAACCCTTTTCTCGACCCTGCCCGGCAGGAAAATGAGTGTATGCAGCGGACATGAAAGCGTGATCTTCGGTCCCGTGCCTTCGCCCCACAGAAAAAGATCGCCGAACGCTGTCCTGGCAATGACGTGGTATTTGTCGATGCCTGCAACCGGCGTATCGCGCAACCACATTTCGACGATGCCCTCGTAGGCCTGAGGGTCGACGATCCAGACAAGGCCATTTCCATATGAGGACCATCCTTCTTCGCGCCAGATTTCCAGCAAACGGTCAGGCAGGACACCCCGGTACCGGCTCAATGCCGACTCCGGAACCTGCTGGCGAATCTTCCCGCGGCCGAAGGTCTCGATAAATGCGTCAAATAGCTCGTCTGTCATGTCTTTCCATCTCCACGGCATAGTCGCAGTACAACGTTCATTAGCTTGCCACCCTGCCCGGCAGCAACTGCGGCCCTTGCCGCATTTTCCAGGGTATCCAGGCGAGCATCGTTATTCCAGCTCGATCCAATTGACGAGTTCACGGGAAGCGCGCCCATGCCTTCCGGCTGGTAGTGGTGCCACCCTCCGGCGACCATGTCGGGATTGTGTAGCGCCGCAAGCGTTCCCATGATTTCTTCGCTGCGTTCCCTAGCTTGTTTCAAGGCTTGTTTACGGGTGAGGCTCGGGTTCTTATTCAGGATGTCCTCAAAAATGCTTTCCCGGATCTTCTTCCCGTATCCCTTCCGGAACTCCCGTTGCGCTTTAGCACCTGCAGGATTTCGTCCGCTTGGATTCTTTTTACCCGCGGCGCGCTGCTGCGCGGCTGTTTGATCGAATGCATCACGCGCGGCTTTGAACTCATCCGCCGTCATCTTGTTGATCCCGCGCTGCTGGGCGCGCAATTGCTTCGCATAGCTTTCCAGATAGTTGCGCTGGGCATTATCGGACAAGTTTTTATAACCCGACTTGTCGTATGGATTGAAGCATGGAATTTTTGTCTTGTCCGGGAGCCGGTCCGGCTTGAGCGCCGCGGCATCTTCCGGGGGTCCCGTATATTCGTGATCGTATCCCTTCTCGTCGCAATCGTCCGGATGATTGGCGTTGGGACAACGCAGCCCCAATACGTCGACCTGAACCAGCGGATTCGCCACATAGGCGTAGAGATTGATTCCGCCCGACTGCCCGGCCGGGTCCGACTGCAGATATCGTCCCAGCCCTGGATGATAGGAGCGGAACCGGTTGTAATGCAGCGACGTGTCCCGATCGTAGTAGTGTCCAGGCCATCGCAATGCGTAGTCGATGGAATTGCCCGCCGCAACCCGGATCATTCCGTAGGGATCGATATCCTCCGCGAGCCATACCGTTTGCCCATCGCAATCGACGATTCGCTCCGGCAATCCCGCCTGATTGCACAACACAAAGCAGGCTCGCCCCGATTCCGGAGCGGCGTCCAGGCCAGCATAGTCGATGAACATGAACGGCAGCAGCGCCGTTTCGTTCACGTATAGATAGAGACGAACCCGCCCGTCCGGTCCCACTTCCGCGCCGGGCCGGTTGCCGTCCCAATAGTATTGTGTGCACGCATCGCCCATCCTCGTGGTAATGCGCCGGCACAAGCCGTCATACTCGGCGCTCCACACCTCCGGTCGATCGCTCCATTCGACCCGCACCAGCAAATCCAGGCTGTTATAACGCCAGGTCGTGCGGCAGCCGTCCGCGGCGATCCCCTGTGCAAGGTGATTGCGCTCGTTATAGTGAAACACTCCGGACGACGTGTCCGCGAGCCGGTTGCCTTCCGAATGGCGCATCCACGAACCGTCTGGAGCCCAAAGCAAATTACCGGCGGCGTCATATTGAAAGCGACGTACCGGCCATCCTTCGCGCGTCTCGCCAACCAGGCGATGAGCCGCGTCGTACTGATACTCGGTTGTCCCCGCTTCGCTGTCGATCACGCGTTGAAGCTCACCCATCGCGCTGTACTGGTAACGGATTCCCCTCGCCTCGCGCACCGCCTCGGTCGGGCCGTCGCGCCACACGAGCCTTCCCGTGCAGCGTCCAGCTGCATCGAAGCTGCACAGCAGGTTCAATCCGTTTCCAAGCCGCAAATAGACCCGGCCGTCGTTCGAGCGCAGGAGCCTGTGCCTGCCGCCCACCGGCGTACGGATCAGCGTTTCGCCGAGGGCAACCAGGTCATAGCGAACCACAAAGCGGTCAAACCACGTTGTACTAGCCAACCTTCCTTCGAAATAGCCGTGATCGACGCCTGATCCATCGCGCTTGTCCCCGATACGTCGACCCTCTTCGTCGTAATCGATCAGGATATCGAACTTGTCTGTCGACGCCTTCGTGAAGTTTCCTCGCTCGTCGTATTCGTAATGGTGCGTCTCTCCACCCGCGAGGATTCGCTTGCTATGCAGGCCATGCTCGCCGACTTCGAATTGAAGAAGGCGGTTGCCTTGCCCGTCGCGCTTTTCGATCAGCCTGTCTCCCGCGTCGTACCGATAGGTCTCGCGTAGCCGGCCGTGTCTCGTCACACTGGCGATCCGGCCTTTCAGGTCGTAGGTGTATGCGCTCTCGTTACCATTCGCGTCGATGATGGCGGCAATCGCCGCTTTGGCCGTATACCGGTACCGTACGGTATGGCCCGTCGGGTCCGTCTCGCTCTCGCGCAAGTTCCACGACGCGATGGTGTAGCGGTAATCGCGCCCGTCCTTGTCGCGCAACCGCACCAGATTGCCCTCAGCATCACGGTGGAGATGTTCGGCGTTTCCACGCTCGTCCGTGCGCACGACCACGCGGCCCACTGCATCATGCTGCTCTTTCGGCGTGCAAACGGTGCAGGCCGGCGCGGCAACGGAAGCCGCGAGCGCCTCGATTTCCGGCGGCAACAGCATCCGGTCCGGCATGTCCTCGGAATTGTCCTTCCCCCACTGCTGCGCCAATGGCGTCGCCGGGACTTCAAGCGCCCTCGCATTGGGCAGCGCGGGCGCTTCTTGCCGCGTCGGCCATCGGTTCGCCCACTGATCCAGACGTCCCGTGTTGCCGCCTCGCCGGTCATAGAGCCAGTCCATGACACGCCCACCCGAATCGACCTCGCAGGCGACTCGCCCATCGCCGCCAAGCACACGCTCGGTCACGCCCCCGTACGGATCCAGAATGCGCGTCACCGTTTGGGACGCGTTGTACAGGAAGCTCCATTTTCCGCCATCGGCCCGCGTAACCACGGTGCGGCCCGGCTGATAATCGAGCAGGACGCGCCACAATCCATCCTGCCCAGCGCTCTCGACGCAACGGCCATTGCTGTCGTAACGGTACGAGAACGCATAGCCATTGGCATCCGTCTCGCGGATCATCCGGCGCCGGCTGTCGTAGCCATACGTCATCGAAGCGCCAAGCGCATCGGTGGATGCCACGAGACACCCGGCGCGATCGTAGCGATACCGGGCAATGCATGACACAGCGCCTTGCGCGTCGACCATGTTCACTTCGGTGACGTGGTTGCGCACCTCATAAACGAAGTCGATCAATCTTCGGCGCCCGTCGCGCCCCGAGGCCTGTTCGATTTGATGCAATGCCCCATCGCTCGCGTAGCGAAGCGTACTTTCGACACCCTCGCGCACATGCCGCACGAGCCGCGCCGAGCGTTGCGATTCGCTCGCGCGTTCGAACGTGAATTCGCCCCGCTCGCCCTGCCTCATCACGAAGCGATTCGCGCTCTGCTGCTCCAGTTCGCAGCCTGCGAACACGCCTTCGTAGCGCCCCATGTCGTCGCGACGAATCGGAAACGCCCGATTGAGACTATCCACATACACCGCACGCGTGCGCAGCAGGCGCAACTCATGCTGGAAGGCGTGACGAAAGCCGTAGCCGAGGGGGCCGTCCTGATCGTTCCAGGCGCTGCAGTAATAGCGCTCCCACTTGAACGCGGGCGTAGCGCTCGTGCTGAAGTCGACGAACTCGTTCTCCGCCGCGCCCGTGACGACATCGACCGGGTGACCGTCCTTGCACGGTTCTTCGTTCGTGCGCTTCGGCTCCTCGCCTTCATCCTTCGCCTTGGCCTTCTTGCGCAGCCCCCATCCCAGCATCAGCATCGCCAGCGCATCGGGCATCGGAAAGCCGCCGATCAGCACGCTCGGATTGCCGATGAGCAGCGTGCCCATTCCCGGCTCCACGCCGGGGTCCTTGCCCATCAGATTGCTCAACGCCATCGCCATGGCATCCGCCGCAGTCTGGGCCGCGGTCATTGCAGCGTCCACCATGCGGCCGCCGATCGCCTGATCCGCCGCCGTCGCCCCGCCCGCCACCACGGGCGCCGCCACTCCGGCAACGTTCATTGCGCGCCTGAACCCGCTCGCCTTCTCCGCCTCCTCGGCAACATGCCCCTTGCCGCTCACCCCGAGCGGATTGCAATGGCGCGTGAGATCGATCGCCATGCGCGCCGCACGCGCTCCGCCAATGAAGGTGTTGCTCGAACCCGTACTGATCTCGAAGATCGGCGCAAGGCCGCCGCAGGTGGGCGCCATACCCACATCCAGCACGCGCGCGGCGGGCATGCCGCCATACAGCACGCTCAGGCAGCCGCTGCCGATGGTCTCGCCGAAGCTCGGCAGCGGCACGCCATTGCTCGGCGGGTGCGCGTGCGCATGCGGCACGCCCAAATGCGGCACGCCGATGAACGCCGCCGGCATGCCCGGCATCAGGTTCGCGCCCGGAATCAGCGCCATGCCAGTATTGAGCAACTGATCGAACGCGCCGAGGCTGCCCACCGCGCCGTTTACGACGTCCGATATGCGGTCCAGCGTGCCGGCCTTGGGATTGCCGAGGTCCTGAAACGGCTGCGCGCCACTATTGACCGCGCTGGCGAGCGCATCGACCGAGGTGTTGCCAGTCGGCGCGATCAGCGGCGCGGGTGGTGCGGACGAAGCGCTGGCCTCCGTTGCCACGCGGGCCAAATTGACTGGCGGGGTGCTCATCCAGCGCCGCCCCGTTCAGCCTCACGATGCACAGGAATCCGATCTTTCTCTATTTCGTATGCCCTGGCCTGCGTCTTTAACCCGGCCTGCGCGTACAACGCCGCCAGGCGCTCGAGCAGCGATTGGCGCTGATGCTCGCAGCCGAAGCGCTCGCACAGCGCCTTCGCGTCCGTCCACGCTCGCGCCGCTTCGACGGTCTTGCGCGCGCCCAGCAACGCCACGCCCAATTTCTCCAACGCATCGACGGCTGCATGCGGGAACATCAGCTTGTCCGCGGCACGGCTCGCGAGCTCGAAATATTCGATCGCGCGCGCGGGCTGCTTCAGGCTCAACCACGATTGCCCGCATGCCATGAGTAGATTCAGCGTCACGCCAAGGTTGCCGCTATCGGCTCCCACATCGAGCGCGTGCGCGTACCAGCGGCACGCATCGGCATGCTGCC
Organism: Paraburkholderia caffeinitolerans; assembly: GCF_902859945.1. Lineage (GTDB taxonomy): Bacteria > Pseudomonadota > Gammaproteobacteria > Burkholderiales > Burkholderiaceae > Paraburkholderia > Paraburkholderia caffeinitolerans. Next base: position 21,717 of record NZ_CADIKL010000010.1, read on the forward strand.
CGCTGCGTGCCGCGACCTCGCCGATGCCACCCAGCGCCAGCGCCTGCCCCAGCGGATTGCGCTGCTCGCGATGCCAGCCGTACAGCAAGCGATATTTTTCCAGCGCCTGGTCGAGACGCCCGTGCGTAAGATCGAGCGCGGCCAGTTGCATCGCCGCCTGCATCCGCTCGGCGAGCGGACGAGCCGCATCGTTGAGCGCGTCCACCAGCGTATCGGCGGTCTTTTCCGGCGAGAAGTCGAGCTCGAGCGCGAGCACATGTCGGGCCTTCTCGCGCTGCTCAGGCGGCAGCAGGAAGCGCCGCGCGCGATCGTCGCGAAGGCAGAAGCGGTGGCCTTCCATCCACGCTTCGAAGCCATCGAGCGCAAGCAGCGGCCAAACGGCTTCGCGGTAACTGGTTGTGTCCGCAATTGTCGATGGCACGAGCGCCCAGACAATGTCGACGCCCTCTTCCACCAGCGTGCGGACATGCTCGACCGCCGCCTTGAGCCGGTGCGCGGGAGGCTGCCCCGGATCGGTGCAAAGCAGCGGTAGCGCGGCCCACGGCGGCTCGCCCTCTTTCACGCGCGCATCGTTCTCGGCGGCGATCTGCGCGGCAAGCGAGTCCATGCACTGCTGCAAATAGCGGCCCGGCGCATCGCATGCGAACGGGAACAGCAGATAGATGCGCTGCGCGTCGCGCCGGTCGCGCTCTTGAAGCATCTTGAACGCGAGCACGATGTCGAGATCGCTTGCGCCGAGCACGAGCGTCGGGTAGTCGGGCTGCTCGATGAAGTCGCCGAGCGCGGCATCAGTGGCGGCAAATTCGCGCTGCATCGCCGGAGTGTTCGCGCGTCAGTTCAGCCGGATATAGCGGCTGCGCACGACCGTATCGGCCTCGGTGCGGATATCGACGCCGCCGCGCCCGGCTTCCAGTTCCAGCGTCTGCGCGCGCAGGCTGAGTTTGCCAGCCGCCTCCAGATTGATGTCCGGACTCATGAGGCGCACCACCGGCCCCGCGCCCGACGCGAGAATCTGAACGAGCGGCTTTCCCTGGACATCATCGATCTGCACGCATTGGTCGGGCGCGAGTCTCATGGCGTGGCTCGCGTGCGCGTCCTGATCCTCCAGTGAATCGAAAGCGCCAGGCTCCGCGCCCGCTGCGAAAACCCCCGTGACGAGCGGCTCGTGCCAATTCGCCGGCTGCTCCACTAGTACGCGATCGCCTCTGCGCGGCCGTTGTCCACGCAGGCAGAGGAGCCAGCGCTCCAGCATTTCACCGTGCTCATCGAACCAGCGCACACGCACGCGGCCTGGGCAGTCCGGGTGATGCGTGTCGATCACCTCGCCCACGAGCAAGCCTTGTGCGGCAGGCGCTCGCGCGGGTGCTGCCGGAGCGGGAGCCACGCCCGCCTCGAACAAGGCGCGCAGCTTCGAGCGCGTGGCGTCGTCGATGGCGTCCGGGTCGACTTGCACGGCTTCCGTTGCCGCCGCTTCTTCGGCGTGATCTGCGTAATCTTCTTGAGCAGCCATGAGATCCTCTCCGTTGTTCTGCCAGCCGTTACGAAGCGATGCAGCCTTTGCAGCACCACTCAAGCCCCTTCGCGGCCGTCGGCGGCGGTTGACAGTTAGTTGCATCTGCGAGACGAACCGCAACTAGTTGATGTGAGCGATGGTCCCCTGAATCGTGATGCCGGACGAGTCGAGCGTGATGCTCGCACCGTCCGTCGAGATCACGATCGTCTTCGCGTTGATGTTGACCTGTTTGACGTCCGTGTCGCCTACGTTGACCGTGGGCGCCGAGATGTCAACGTTGGTGATGCCATAGACCTCCGTGAAAGGCGTGCCCGTGATGACGACGCCCTGGCCAGTCCCGGTAATGTCCACGCCCCGGCCCGCGCCGTCGCCCGTGATGCCGACGCCGTTGCCGACCCCGTTTACATCCACGCCCGAATCACTGCCCTTGATGGCGACGCCACCGGTGTCGCCGGTAATGTGCATGCCATCGGTTTTCGCATGCAGGCGCACGGCCTTCGCAGCGGTCAAGCTGTATTCGCCGTTGTTCACGTTGACGATGCGCGAGCCCGCGACCACCGTATGCGCGCTGGTCTGCTGCACCACCACTGTGTGCGTGCCGGTGGCCACGGTGAAGTTGTGATTGCCGTTGGTGACGGCATGCGTGCTGTTGCCCGTCACGGTGACGCTATGGTCGCCGCCCACGCTCGTGCTTTCGTTGCCGCCGATCTGCGCCGTGCGGTGCTGCTTGACGCTCACGGTCTCGTTGTTGCCGATCTGCTTGGCGCGGTTGTTGTTCACCTGCACCGTCTCGTCGCGCCCCACGCTGCGCGTACGGTCTCGGCCGACCGAAACCGAGTGATCGACCTCCGCCTCCATGTCGAGATTGCGTTCCGCGTGCATCCAAAGCTGCTCCGAGCCCTTTAGATCCTCGAAGCGCAGCGCGTTCGCATGCTCGGCCGTGCCGCCCGGCGTCGAGCGCGAGAGCAGCCCGCTTTGTGTCGCGCTCATCGGCAGGCCCCACGGCGGCATGCGCGCTGCGTTGTAGACGCGTCCGGTCACAATCGGGTAATCGGGGTCGCCGTTCAGAAAATCGACGATCACCTCATCGCCCACGCGCGGAATCTGCATGCCGCCAAAGCCACCGCCGGCCCATGGGCTCGACACGCGCACCCAGCATGAGGAATCCTGATCATTCTTCCCGTAGCGGTCCCAGTGGAATTGCAGCTTCACGCGGCCGTACTGATCGGTCCAGATTTCCTCGCCGGGCGGCCCGACTACCACCGCCGTTTGCGGCCCGTTGGTGTGGGGCCGCGGCGTGGTGCACGGCGAGCGGTACGGCAGACTGTCGGGTTGCGCGAGCAGGTCGGCTTCGTGCAGCACGGGCTCGTTGCCGGTGTGGCTCGCGTAAGGGTTCTCCTGAAAGCGATACGCGCAGCGGACGATCAGATACTTGCGGTTCTGATCCGCGCGCGGGCAGCGCGTAAGCTCGAACAGATAGCCCGGCGCGCAGGCGCGCACGTCGGTATGCGCCTGCGCGCGATCGTAGACGCCCTGCAGTTCCTCCAGGCGCACGCGGTTGCGATGCTCGCCGTGCGCGTCGTCGCGATAACCACCCGGCCACTCGAACACGGCGTAGTCGTCGTGATCGTGACCGCGCGGTTGAGCGCGCTGCACGCCCAGATCGGCGAGCGGCTTCGTGTAGTCGTAGTCGCTCGCCTCGCGCCGCCCGGCGCTCACTTCCTGCACCGGCTGCCAGCGATCGATATGTTCTTCGTCGGCAATCGCGGCGCGGTCGCTGGCGATGAACGGAATCGTCGCGAAGCCGGGCAGATCGCCATGCGAAGCCGTTGCATCGCAGAGCACCAGCGTATGGGTCCCGGCCTCGTGCCTGAAGAAGTAGTAGATGCCCTCCGTTTCCATCAGCCGTGAAACGAAGGTGAAATCCGTCTCGTTGTACTGGACGCAGTACTCGCGCGGCGCGTAGGTCTCAGTGAGCCGGCTTTCGATGGGATAGCCATACGGAGCGAGCACCTGCTGCACGATCTGCGGCACGCTCTTCTCCTGGAAGATACGGCAGTCGGCGCTGCGAGTCGCAAGCCACAGCCAGGGCCGCACGATCAGCTCGTATGCGTAGTAGCGGTCGGCGTGCCGCCCAATCAGCGTGGCGCGCGCGACGATGCCGTTCAGATAGCGTTGCCCGCCGTCCGCCAACTCGATACGTACCGTCACAGGCTTGCCGAGCAGATCGCGCAGCGACACGCTATGGCTCGCGGCCAGCGCCTCGATGCGCCATTCGAACGGACGCCCGAGTTCCTCTTCGCCGCTCAGGCGATAGAACTTGAGCTCGTCGCCGAGCGGGCTGTCGAGCGTAAAGATGCGCGCCAAGCGTCAGCCTCCTTGCGCCCGCGCGGCGAAATCGATCACGAGATCGCGCGCGGGTTCGTCGTCCAACCGCCGCCCGAGCCAGGTCGAAAAGCCGAGCCGCCCCGCTCCGCCTGGCGCCGCGCGCGGCACCTCGGGCGCGGCCAGTTCGAGCTGCAAGTCCCAGTCGAACTCCGCGCCCACGTACTCGCGCACCCAATGCACGAGTCTCGCCGCATCCGCACCGCCGGGCAGGAACGCCTGGTAGCGCGCGAGCGGCAGCGGCCCGAGCACGATACGGAAGCTGCCTTGCGCGTCGCGCACCGCGCGGCCGAGCACCGCGCCTTCGCCGAGCGCCGCGCGCGTGCCGCGTCCGCGTCGTCCACCCTGTGCCACGCTGCGCTTGCCGGTTGCGCCGCTTGAGCCACTTGAGCCACTTGAGCCTGGCGCGCCTCGCGCACCGATCGCGCTGCGCTGCCGTGCGTCGAGCGCGACCCAGCGCACGACATGCTCGACAATCCGCACCGGCACGCCGAAGTCATGGCGCAACATCTGTGCGAGCCCTTCGGGATTGCGTGTCTGGCGCACCCAGTGGCCCGCGTGGAAGTACTTCGCATGACGGCCAGGCGTTTCGCGCGCAGGTAACCCGGGTTCCGTGGCGCGCGCGCCGATCAGACTCGCTACATAGCCATCGAAGCGCGATGCACCGGGCCGGTCCAGGCCGACGACCGGCTGCGCATCGGCCCACGCGCGATAGAACAGCACGAGCAGGCGATGGTGGAAGACGTCGGCGAATGCGCTCATCGATACATCGCCCACGCTGTGCGCGCGCTCGAATGCGTACTCGGTTACGTGCTGCGGCAGCGGGCCGTTGGGGCCGAACAGCCCGAAGCCCTGCACGAGCACGCGCGGCGGCGCATGTTCACCGGGCGCATCGGCGATGCCGGACACCATCGAAGATGCGAAGGAAAGCGAAGGAATCTGCCCGAGCCGCACGGGCTCCGCGCCGGGGTGTTGCGCCGCGCCGAGCCGTGCGGGCGCGCTCGCAAGCGCATCGATCCAGCGCAGCAAGTGGAACAGATCGTGTTCGGCTGGCGCGGCACGCAGCCGTTGCCAGAACGCCAGATAGCGGGCACGGTCATGCTCACTGTTTATGCTTCGATATCCTGATCGATCGTTCATATCGCAGGCCTTCGTCCCACACGAGCGGGCCATTCCGCAATCTCCCCGCGCTGCGCCGAATACAGCGCGAACTCGACAAACGCGTTGATCGACGCATACCGCGCGAAGAATTGCTCTAGCGCCGCGCCAAGCACATAAGGGCTATCGCCCGCGAAGGCGTGGTCGTCCACGGTCATCTCCACCCGCACGCCGCGCCCATAGACGAGCGGCCCCGCCACCGGCAAGCGCCTGAACACCGGTTCGCACGCGAGCCGCCGGATGCCCCGGATGCGGCGCGCGAGCGGCGCATCCGCTGGGTCCGCGTAGATCTCCAGTTGCTCGCGCAACTGTTGCGCGCCGGCCTCGTCGTCGATATCGGCGAACGGCTGGTAGTTGAGCCCCAGATGCGCGATCAGCCGCCAGTTGGCTTCGTCTTGCGCGAGCGGCGGGCGCGGCGTCGAGGGGCCACGCACGATACGCACGCGGCCCACCGGCGCGGAAATCTTCAGTGTGAGATCGGTCACGCCCGCAGCCGCGAGATGCAGCGGCAAGTCCCGGTTCGTACACAGCGTATCGGCGGAAAGCAACTCGATGCGCTCATCGAACGGTGCATGCCTGCGATCGACGAGCGACACGTAGACGTCCGTGCCCGCATAGTTCGAACGCATGCCGCCGCGCTGCGCCTGCGTACCCACGAGCCGCGTTTCGCGCCGCACAGAAAAGTACGCGCCGGATTCCTCGGCATCGCTGGCGTTCGCCATGTAGAGCGGATGGAACGCGGTTTCTCCCTGTGCGCTGCCGTTGCTCTCCGCGCCCGTGCGATGGCCGCGATGGCCGCGATGGCCGATTACGCGCTTCACCGAGAAAATCTCATAGTCGAGCGCGCGCGTGCGGTCGACCATCAGCCGGTACTCGCTCGTGCCAGACGTCACCGGAATACGTTCCGTGCGCTTCGGAAACAGGTTGATTGCAGGCGTGCAGTCGAGCGCGAGGTGGGTGGCGTCGATGCTGCGCTCGAGATCGGCGTCATCGCCGTCGATGAGCAGCAGCATCTCAATGCACTCGCCGCGCGACGCCTCGAACGCCTGGCGCAGGCCGCGCACGCTGAAGAAGAGATTTCGCGCCGCAAACGCGAAGTGCTCGCGCAGGATCCGATAACCCTCGAAGCCGCGCGAGCCTGGTGGGAAGAGCGCCTGGTCCGCGTCGAAACCTTCGTGAACGACGGCCTCCGGCCCGAGCGACGCGAGCCGATTGCCTTCCGCACGCTGATCGGATTCAGCGGGATCAGCGCCATCGCGCAGCACGACGCCGAGCGTGCGCGCGCACACGAGTTCTAGCAGCCGCATGGCCTGCCGTTCGGGACCGCTGAGGAAAAACGTAAGCTGATCGATGGGCAAGCGATTCAAATTTGCCCCGCCGCGCGCGCCCAGCACGATGCGCAACGCGCGTCTCGCGCCCCGGCCCGCACCGACGCCCGCCGGCACCGGCACCAGATCGACAGCGCGCAGCACGAGCGGCCACAGCGTGACCGGCTGCGCGGTGCGAAACTCGCAGGGCGTTCCCATACCGCGCGGCGCGGCCGCCATGAGGCTGGTCCCCGCCGGCACGGTGAAGCCCTGGCCCAGCGTGCCCTGGGCCGGATCGGCCTCGAACTGGACGATCGCCATCGCGGGCGTGGGCGCGAGATGATCGGGATACACCACATCGAGCAGCCGCTCGGAAAAGCGCGGAAACTCGGCGTCCATCTTCAACTGCACGCGCGCGGTGAGAAAGCAGAAGCCCTCAAGCAGGCGCTCGACGAACGGATCGGCCACGTCGATGCCATGCATGCCGAGGCCGCCCGCAACTTTCGGGTACTGGCGCGCGAACTCCGCGCCCAGCTCGCGCATATACGCGAGCTCGCGGTTGTAGTAGTCGAGAAAGCGTGCGTCCATAGCGTGACGTTGGTTCAGCGCCGTGCGCTGCCACTGGTGGAGTCCGCGTCGCCGGACCGGCTCAGCGGGCGCAGCAGCGCGAAGCCCGAGTCCAGATCCAGATCGGTTTGCAGCAGCATCGATATCGGCGGCTCCACGCACGCGAGCCGCCCCGCAATCTCGAAGGTCAGCACGTTGTGCCGGCTCGCGCGCCGTGGGTCGCTCACACACCGCACCTCGACGCTCTCGCTTTGCAGGCGCGGCTCGAAGCACACGATGGCCTCGCGCAGCGCGTTCTCCAGGTACTGCGTATCGATGCCCGATAGCGGCGTGCCCGCGAATGCCGGCACGCCGAAGTTGAGCACCGAGCGGCCTGCTTCGGCATAACGGCGCGCATCGTGCTCATCGAGCGCGCAGGCCGTGTTCAAGAGCCACGAAAGGTCACGCAGCACCGCTTCGAGCAGCGCGCCCGCGCCATGGCCATCGTCGCGCAAACGGTCGAACAGCATCGGGCGCGCCGTGCGCCGGGGTTGGGCGCCATCCCGCTGAGCCGAATCACTCGCCATGCAGGCCTCACATTTCCGTGTTCTTCTTGATGTCCCAGCCCATCGTGACCTCGGGCCCCTTGCCGCCGTTCGCGTTCTGCTCCCAGTACTGCTTCTTCACGCGCGCGGCCTGAAAGCCGTACTGCATCATCAGCCGGTCGGTGGCGTCGCTGGTTTCCGCGCCCACCACGCGCGCCGTGGTCACGATCACTTCTTCGAGCGTCACGCGCGAAAATTCGATCTGGTCGCCGCCGGTCTTGCACGACGATATCTCCACTTTCGATAAGTGCTTGCCGCTCGCGCAATGCTTGATGATCGCGGGAGTGGCCTTGTCCATGAAGGCCATCACCACGAGGTCGTCGAAGTTCGCCTTGCCCGCGTTGCCGCCCCCGCCCGTGGCCATGGCCGCCGGTTGCGTCGCGCCCCAGGAAAACGACTGGATGTCACTCCAGCCGCCATGCTGCTTGTCGGCGGATTCGCCCGTTGCGCCATCCACCTTCATGAACATCGCCACGCCCATTGTGTTTCTCCTGTTTGCTCAACCGGATTGACCAACCACCCTCATCAACTGCCCGATGCCTGCAAAGCCGGCAATCGGGACACCAGCCGCAGCGACACCGTCAAGCCCTCCAACTGGTAGTGCGGCCGCAGGAAAAACCGCGCCGAGTAATAGCCGGGGTTGTCAGCCACGGCGTCCACCACCACGCGCGCCTCGGCCAGCGGCTTGCGCGCCTTGGTATCCTGCGACGAGTTCGCGGGGTCGCCATCCACGTAGTTCATGATCCAGTCGTTGAGCCAGCGCTCCATGTCCGGGCGCTCGCGGAACGAGCCCACCTTGTCGCGCACGATGCACTTGAGGTAGTGCGCGAAGCGGCTGCATGCGAACAGATACGGCAGCCGGCCCGAAAGCCGCGCGTTCGCGGTGGCGTCCGGGTCGTGGTACTCGGCGCTCTGGTAAAGCGACTGCACGCCGATGAAGGCGGCCACGTCCGAGTTCTTGCGGTGAATCAGCGGAATCAGGCCGTTCTTGGCGAGTTCCGCCTCGCGGCGGTCGCTGATCGCGATCTCGGTCGGGCATTTGAGGTCGACGCCGCCATCGTCGGTGGGGAACGTGTGGCACGGCAGGTTCTCCACCGCCCCGCCCGACTCCACGCCGCGTATCGCCGAGCACCAGCCATAGAGCTTGAACGAGCGGTTGATGTTGGCCGCCATCGCATAGGCCGCGTTGGCCCACGTGTAGCGGTCGTGGCGCGCGCCATCGGTTTCCTCTTCGAACTCGAATTCGTCGACGGGATCGGTGCGCGCGCCATAGGGCAGGCGCGCGAGAAAGCGCGGCATCGCCAGCCCGACATAGCGCGAGTCGTCCGATTCGCGCAGGCTGCGCCACGCGGCGTACTCGGTGTTCTGGAAGATCTTCGTGAGGTCGCGCGGGTTCGACAGCTCCTGCCACGAGTCCATCTGCATCAGCGACGACGACACCCCGCCAATGAACGGCGCATGCGCCGCGGCCGCAATCTTCGAGATCGATTGCAGCATCTCGACATCGGGCGGGCTATGGTCGAAGTAATAATCGCCCACGAGGCAGCCGAACGGCTCGCCGCCCAATTGTCCGTACTCCTCTTCGTAGACCTTCTTGAAGAGCGGACTCTGGTCCCAGGCAATACCCTTGTGACGCTTGAGCATGCGTGCGACTTCCTGCTTGCTTGCCGGCAGCACGCGAATCTTGAGCATCTCGTCGGTTTCGGTGTTGTTGACGAGGTAGTGCAGCCCGCGCCACGCCGACTCCAGGCGCTGGAAATCGGGGTGATGCAGCATTGCGTTGATCTGCGTGGACAGCTTCTCGTCGATCGCGGCAATCATCTGCCGCACGCCCTCATAGGCGTCCGAGGACAACGTTGCAGTGCGGCTCTGCTCGAGCGCCTCGCGCGCGAGCGTCTGCACCGCGGTTTGCACGGCCACGCGCGCGAGTTCGGTCTTGGGGCTGATCTCTCGTTCCAGCAGCACCGAGAATTCGCCGCCGCTCAGCGTGGTCGCGGGCAGCGTGGCAGTGGCGCTGTGCAGCGCGCCTTGCGTCTCACTTCGGCTCATGGTCGTCCTCCTCGCTGGGGTTGCGCGCTGGCGGCGCGGCGAGCGCCTTGGGCTCCGATAGTTCGGCAAGCAACGCCGGGTCGCCCAGCGCCCGCGCGATCAGTTCCTCCGCGCCGCGCTTGCCGTCCATGTACGAAAGCAGGTTCGCAAGCTGGGTGCGCGCCTCCAGCAAGCGCCGCAGCGGCTCGACATTGCGCGCGAGCGCGGCAGGCGCGAAATCGTCGATGCTGCGAAACGCCAGCTCTACGCTCATCGTGCCGTCGCCCGTGAGCGTGTTGGGCACCTGAAACGCAAGCGCCGGAGCGATCGACTTCATGCGGTCGTCGAAGTTGTCGACGTCGATTTCCATGAAGCGGCGCTCGGCCAGATCGGGCAGCGCCTCGCCGCGGTTGCCCGCGAGATCGGCCAGCACGCCCATCACGAAGGGCAATTGCACCTTCTGCTCAGCGCCGTATAGTTCGACGTCGTATTCGATCTGCACGCGCGGCGCGCGATTGCGCGCGATGAACTTCTGGCCGCCGTCCGATGACTTGTTACGAGACATGTGAGTCAACTCCCGCGCAATCCGTGCGCTTTAATCATTCTGTACTGCGATCGATACTCGCAATTCACTACGGCGATTCATTGCGGTTTCCGCTCAAGTGATCGAGCTCCCGCACGCTCTCCGGCGCGATGTCGCGAAAGATCTCGTAGAAGTTCAGCGAGAGCAGACGCTGCGCCCGGCGCAGAAAAATGGGCGCCGGGTGGCTCGGCTCGTGCAATTCGAGGTAGCGGCACATTTTTTCGAGGCCGAAATCGATGTCCGCTCGGCTCGAGATTTCGGCGTCGCGCCATGCCGTGCCGTTTGAGCCGTTCGTGCCGTTCGTGCCGTTCACTGCGGGCGGACCTGCTGCGCGCTGCTGCGGTAGTGCGTCTTGCTCTGCGTTTAGCGGCATGCTTTGCTCCAGGGCTTCCGGCATGGCTTGCGACCGTTGCGTCACGTCTTGCGGCAACTCGGAGACCAACGCCGCCAGCTGCCGTTCGAATGCACTCTTGTCGATCGTCCACGCCTCGCCAAGCCGCTCGCTCGTCCTGCGCCGCAAACCCTCCAGTTGCTCGCGCACCGCGAGCGCCGCCAGCAGCGCGGGGTTACCCGCCGCGTGCGCCTCGTGCAGCTCACGCAGGAGGCGCGTTCGTCCACCGGCGTAGCCACTGTTGCCAGCATCGTTTCCGCTTTCGCTCGACATCGCGCCATCGCCTTGCTGCAACAGTTCCGCCGCCGCGCTCACGCTCAGCGTGCCGATGAGCGCCTGCTCGCGCGCCGCTCGCACGCACCCTTGCGGGCCGGCCAACTCCGCCAGCGCATTGAAGCGCGGCAGCGGATCGGCCTCGTCGTCGAAGATCAGCGCCGGATGCAGCGGCTCCCAGTACGCGTCGAGCAGCGCCGATGCAAGCCGCAAACCGTCCGCATAGCCTTGCAGGCCACGGCTGTCGATCCACGCCCAGGTGAGCGGCACGACAATGCGCAAGTCCTTCGTGCGCGCGAGCAGCGCGAGCGCGAGGCGCTCCACCTCGCGCCACGCGGGCGACTGCGCGGCGATGACCACGTCGCCGTACTGCTCTTCGGGCCTCGCCGTGGCGCAGCGCTGCAACTCCAGAAAGTCCGCGTCGTATTCGAGATCCGGTCCGCACGGCGCGTCTGCGCTGATCGGTGCGAGCAGGGTGTCGATCATCGTTCGGTCTCCTTGGCGCATTACTCGAACTTGTAGCTGATTTCGAGCGGCGGGCCGCCCGCGTCGAGCGTCACGGTCCGCACGTAGGGTTGGAGCGAGCCGTTGCGGATTTCGATGCGGTGCGTGCCCGGCGAAAGGCTCGCCGTATGGAATGGCGGGCTCACGCCGCGCCTCACGCCATCGACATAGACCTCGCCCCATGGGAGGACCTGGAAGTGCACGCGCACGGGCCGCATCGGCGCGGGTGTGCGCACGTTGGGCGGGATGGCTGTGCGTGACGGCGCCTGGGCGATTTGCGGCTCGGAAGGCGCGGTCTGCGCAGAGTCTGCGGCTTGGGCGGTTTGCGAAGACGCGGCGGATTGATCGGTGGCGTTATCGGTGGCGTTGACGGGCTTGTCCTTGCCGGCTTGCACCTCCACCACCGTGGTGTCCGTGGTCAGGGCCGGCGTGGCGGTCGGCGTGCTGGAACCGGGGGTGGCCGCTGCGGAGGCTACCGCGCCGGGTTGCGCTTGCGCGGTCGGGTTGGCAGCGGGAGCCGCAAGCGCGAGGGTTGTTGGGTGGCTGGCCGGCGCGGCTGGAACAGCGGACGCGCTGGGGTTCGCTGCCGTCTGCGTGGTGTCTTCCGGCGCGTGGATCGCGTAGCGCAGCGCCAGAACACCCACCGCCAAAACGAGCAGCAAGACGAACGCCGGGATGCGCATCGATCGCCATGCAAAGCGCGGCGCTAACGATTCGGATGCCGAATCATCCGGTTGCGTCGCAACCGAGGCAGCCACGTTATCAGCCGATTGCGGCTGTAGCTTTTCTGGTTCGCTCTCGCGTGGGCTGGCTTCCGGTGCCGGTACTTGCACGCTATCGGCTTGCTCCACCGCCTTCGGCTTCGCGTCCGCCGGTGCATTCGCCACGGCTTCCGGCGGCTTTTCAGCAGCGGGCGCGGGCCGATCGGGCGTCGCCGCGCGCGGAGCCGCTTCATACCCGGCAGGCACGAACACGCCCGGCGTGGGCTCGTGCAGGCCGAGCGCCAGGGCAAACGCCGCCACCGATTCGGGCCTGTCCTCTATCCGCAGCGCAAGCGCATGGTCGATGGCGGCCCGCACGCGTTCGCTGTAGTGCTCCTGTTCCGGTGCGCCTTCATTGCCAGTCTCGCGCCCCGCCAGCGGCCGGTACTGATCCTGAATGCTGCGCACCACCGCAGCCGGCGGCAGTTCCCCCGTCATCAGCTTATGCGCGAGCGCGCCCAGCGCATAGATATCGGTCCACGGCCCCTGCCTGAACGCGGGATCGTCGGTGTATTGCTCGATCGGCGCGTAGCCGGGCTTGAGCATCATCGCGGTCTCGTCGACCATGTCGCCGATCAGCTTGCGCGCCGCGCCGAAGTCGAGCAGCACCGGGTTGCCGTTGGGCAGGATGAGAATGTTGTCGAGCGAGATGTCGCGATGAAAGCACTGCGCGCGATGCAGCACGTCGAGCGCGCCCAGCACCGCCGCCAGCATGCGCAGCAGCGCGGGCTCGCTCATGCGCTGGCCGCGCTGATGCAGTTGTTCGAGCGTCTGCCCTTCGTAATACGGCATCACCATGTAAGCGGTGCCGTGGCTCTCCCAGAAGTGCAGCACCTTCACGAGGCCCGGGTGATCGAACTGCGCGAGCAGGCGCGCTTCGTTCAGGAATGCGGCGCGCCCCGCATCGAAGGCCTGCGAGAAGCGCGCGGCGCGCAGCGCAACCGTGAAGTCGCCCGCGCGCGACGCGAGCATCGCGGGCATGTACTCCTTGACCGCGACCGCGCGCTGCAAGGTACGATCGAACGCGCGATAGACGATGCCGAAGCCTCCCGTGCCCAACACCGAGTCGAGCTCGAAGCCGGCCAGCCGGTGCCCGTTCGGCAACGGCCGCACGCCATCGCCACCGGTTTGCACGCCCGCCTGTGAGCCGCTTTTCGAGCCGCCTTGCGAGCCCGCGCGCGCGGCGTTCGGCGCGGCTTCGGCGTAGTGCGGGTCGGTCATGCCAGTCCTCCCTGTGGCTCGCCGAAGAGCCGCTGAAACAGCGCGGCATCGAGCCCGCCCGTGTGGACGTCGGTGCGCGGCGCGCCGTCGCCGGCATCGGTCCACCAGAAGCTTGTCATGCCGTGCGGGTCGAAGTACTCCCACAGGTTCGGCCAGCCGCCCTCGGCGCGGAGTGCATCGCTGCGTGCATCGCTACCTGCGGGCGCCGCGTCGTCGCGCAGACCCTGCGCCAGCGCCAGGTCGAAGTCCTCCGGCCCCAGCGCGCCGCGTATAGCGTCGCGCGCGATCGCGCCCATCAAGCGGATGCACCGATCGGCGCGCGCGCCCTGGCCGTTCTCGCGCACATACCGCTGCGGCGCGAACGGCTGCGCAACCACGAGCGGATAGCGCCGCCCGACCCGGTCGCGGCTCGGCGCGACGCAGCCGAGCTGCACCCAGCCCTCGCCGCTGCCGGCGGGAATGGCGAAGCTCCAGAGCGGCGCGTGCGCGTCGAGCGTGGCGCGGCCCGCCGCCATGCCGTGCGAAAGCCACTCCTCCCACGTACGTGCGAGCGCGCCCTGCATGCGGCGGCCCACGAAGTCGCCCGCGCCCGGCAACTTGCCGTACCAGGCGGGCAACGCGAGCTCGGCGCCAAGCAGCGCGCCGTTCATGATTTCCCCGGACACGAAAACGACTCCAGTTGCGCGAGACGCAAGGGATTGCGCACGCTGTCCGCGCTCACCTGCATGGCGAGCGCGTGGTGATCGACGTTGAAACCGGCCACCATCTGCTCCGGGCCCTGGCCGCGTCCCGGCGCGGCACGATCGAAAAGCCGCATGAGCGCCCACGGCCCCTCGGTCACGATGCCGTCGGTCGCGCCCGACTGATCGACGACCTGCAGCCGCACCTGGTTCATGCCGCGCGGCCCCGGCCACTGCACCGTCACGGGCGCTTGCGGGCCGTGTGCGTAGCGCACTTGCTGGCCGTCCACGTCGAGTGTCCATTCGGAGATTTCCGGGTCCATGTCCAGCGGCTTGATTTCGAGCTTGATGGTGGGCGTGCGTGCGCCGCCCGCGAAAAATGCATCGCGTATCACGGCGGCTTTTTCGAACGAGGCAAGCAGCGCGCTATCTCCAGCAACGCCCGACGCACCCGACGCCCCCGCGCCGCCAATGAAGCGCCACGGCTGCACGCTCGTATCCACGCGGTTTTGCAGGTTCTTCTGGAAGAAGTCGTCCATCAGGCCGCCCTGCGCGAACAGGCGTGCGAAGTCGCCGGGCGCGACGTCGCGCGACGAACCCCGCGCAAACGGATAGCGCCCCGCGATGGCCTGCCGGCAAAAATCGCCGATGTTGACGGACGCGCTCTGCGCGAGGTTCTGGTCGACGTTATGCGTGACGGTGCCCTGCGCGGCGTTCGCGAGGTCGCCCAGCATCTGGCGGAACGGCGCGGGCATGCGGCCGGCCTCGGCGCGGATCTGGTCGGCGCTGTCCGACTGCGGCGGCGTCCCGCCGCCGCGCAGCGAGGCGTCGGCGGCGGTGAGCCATGTGTAGAGATTGTCGACCGACTTGAGGACCGCGGCCATCGCGGCATTCGCGCCACCGCTGCTGTCGTTGCCACCACTGTCGCCACCCGCTCCGCCGGCCTGCGGGCCGCCGAACTCGCGCAAGCCCGCGAAGTGCGCGTCCACCGCCGCTTCGGGTCGCGCATCCGCGCCCGCTGCATCACCGCTGTTCTGCGGCTGGCCGAAGATCTGCGCGAGCGATTCGCGCGCCTGATTCACCTTGTCCTGCGCGCCCGCCGCAAGCCCGCCCGCGCCACCGGCGCTCTGCGTGAGCGTGGTCTGCCGCGCGGCCGCGTTGGCGAGACGCGTGAGCGGCGAGTCCGGCGCGGACAGCACGCGCGCAATCTGCGTGACCTGCGCGATCGAAGCCGTGCTCTGCAAACGCAGATCGCCGAGCAAGGCGTCCCAGCGGCGCATGTAGTCGTCGAGATAGAGCGCACGCACGTCCTTCGCCTGCGCGCTCGCGGCGGCGGGCGTCGCGGCCTCCTGCGCGCGCAGCCCGAGCACCCAGACTTCGTCGCGGCCAAACGCTTCCACCGCTGCGGCGAGCCGCTTGTCGAACACCTTCCAGTAGCCGTCCCAGGTATAGAGCCCCGGCACGCCCTCGTTCAGGCTCGCGCCGCTTGCGCGCCGGAACACCAGCGCGCCCGAGGGGCCCGCCATCTGCGTCACGTTCACGTCGTAAGCAGCAGCCCCCGGGCGCAGCGTGCGCGCAAGCTGTGCGTAAAGACGCTGCGCGAAGGTGAGCCGCAAGAGCTTGTCGCGCGCGGCGGCCACCATCTGCTCGTTCTGCGCGAACGGCGACACCACCACGCGGCCGGAAAAAAGCGCCGCCATGTGCGCTCGCAGGTCGTTGCGCTGCGCGGGCGTCAGTTGCGCGCCGGGCGCGGAAGCAATCTCCAGGTCCAGCACCGCCTGCACGAAGTCGGGATCGTAATGGGCGCTGTCGTAAAGCATCAGATACGCCTTGAGCGCCGCGTACACATAGGCGGGGTCGTCGGGCGGCGCGTCGCGCACCGCCGTTTCGAGCCGCCGCGCGGCGAGCGGCAACAGCAACTCGTCGAGGGCGCGGTGATAGACGTTCTCGGCGGCCGACTGCACCTTGTCGCCCTGGAACAGCCCCCAGCGGTACGCGAGCGGCGCGTTGGCCGGATCGACGCCCTCCACGTGCGCGATGTTGCGCATCGCGTCGAGCATCGGCAGCACGCGCGCGATGTTGTCGGCGTCGGTGATCGTCACGCCTTGCAGCGCGCGGTCGATTTGCGGCACGCGTGTCTCGACCGAAGCCAGATACGCGCGATTGCGCGCGTAGCTGCCCACCCACGCCGCCAGCGCGCCGGCCAGCAGCAGTGCGAGCGCCGCGTAGCCGGCGAGCGCGAGCATGCGCTGGCGCTGATACCAGCGCATATCGGTGCCGGCGAGACGCGCCTCCTTGAAGATCAATTCCTGAAGCAGGTCCTTGAGGAAGAAGCTGCGCCCGCTCGCCGCCGACGCGGCCACATGCGGCGCGGGCGGCGCGCCGTCGATCTTGAGAAAGCGCTTGATGCCGCCCATCACGCGGTCGAACACTGTGCCCTCTTGCGTGCCGCTCGTGAAATAGACGCCGCGCAGCAGCGGCATGGCGTCGAAGCGCGAGGTCGAGAACACCTGTTCGATGAATTGCCCGAGCACCTCGTGCAAGCCGATGAATTGCTGCGGCAGCGAATAGATGAGTTCGCGCCGGCGCGCATCGGGCTCGGCGGTGAAGAGTTCGGGCAGCGCGTCGTTGAGGCGGCGGTGCAGCAGCCGGTATTCGCGGTCGAACACGGGGCGCAGACTGAAGTCGCGCGCCTCGGTCTCTGCCAGCGGGATCGTGAAGCCCCACACCTGCGCGCGCTCGGTGCGGTTCAGGCGCGCGAAGTAGTCGGTGAAACCGGACAGCAGGTCCGCCTTGGTCACGAGTACGTAGACAGGAAACTGAATGCCCAATTCGGTGCGCAGCTCCTGCAGGCGCTTGCGCAGCGCCATCGCATGCCCGGTGCGTTCGACCTCGGAGGCGCCCAGCAAATCGGACACGCTGATCGTCAAAAGCGCGCCGTTCAGCGGCTGGCGCACGCGGTACTTCTTGAGCAGCGCGAGAAAGCCCGACCATTCGTCCTGATCGAGCGCGCGATTGCTCTCGTGCGTGGCGTAGCGGCCCGCCGTATCGATCAGCACGGCTTCGTTGGTGAACCACCAGTCGCAATGGCGCGTGCCGCCCACGCCGCGGATTGCGGCCTTGCCGAACTGCTCCGCGAGCGGAAACGTGAGACCCGAGTTCACCAGCGCCGTGGTCTTGCCCGAGCCCGGCGCGCCGATGAAGACGTACCACGGCAATTGATAGAGATACTGGCGCGTGAGGCCCTCGAACCAGCGGCCGATGCGGCCGCGCGAGCCCTGAACGTTCTGCGCGCCCTGCTGTGCACCCGTCCGCGCACTCCCGAGGCGCGCGCTGCGCAAGAGCTTCGCGGCTTCGTCAAAGCGGCTGCGTAGTTCTTGCGCATGTGGCGCTTCCTCTTCGCGCGTGTTGCGGTTTTCGACGGGCTCGCGCAACTGGCTCAGCAATTGCGCGTTCAACTGCGCGGCGCGCCAGTGCCGATAACCCACGCGCGCCGCCCACACCGCGAAGATCAGCGCGATGAGCAGCGCGCGCGCGAGCACGCTGTCGAGCGGGCGATACGCGCCCACCGCGATCAGCGGCCCCACGAGCCAGATCAACGCCGCGAGCGCAACCAGACCGATGACGGCCCACACGCGCACACTCAAGAGCGCGCGCAGCGCATGCCATGCCGAACGCCCGAAGCCGCTCATGGCGCATCTCCCGCAACGCCCGTGTCCGGCGTCGCGAGCTTCGGCGGCGCGGTGAGCAAGGTGATTTCCACGCGCCGGTTGCGGGCGCGGTTGGCGGCGCTATCGTTCGGCGCGACGGGATCGGCGGCGCCGCGTCCTTCGGCGCGCACCCGCCCGGCATCGCCCAGGCGCGCGGCCAGAATGGCCGCTACGGCCTGGGCGCGCTCGACCGAGAGGTTCCAGTTCGACGGGAAACGCGCGCTGTGCACCGGCACGTTGTCGGTGTAGCCGGCCACCACGATTGCGCCCGGCACTTGCGCAAGCGCGGCCGCCACGCGCGCGAGCGTCGGCTGGTAGCGGTCGATCACCGTGGCGGAGCCCGATTCGAACAACCCATCGCCGCGCAGCACGATCACGCTGCGGTCGGCGGCATCGCGCACTTCCACCAGCCCCTCGGCAATCTCCGGCGCGAGGAAGCCCGCGAGGCGCGGCGGCGGCGTCGGGTGGACCGCGCGAGGCTCGGCGGCCTGCAAACGCACGCTCGGAATCTGCAGCCGGCCGATCATCGCAAACGCTTTGTCCGAGCGCCCCGCCAGTGCGAGATCGAACCCAAGATAGACGCCGAAGCCCACCAGCAAGGCGAGCGCGGCGCAGGCCCAGAGCGGCACGGCAAAGCGATGCGGGTCCTCGCGCGCGATCTCGTCGCGCCAGTGCGCCGAAAGCGCGGCGTCGTAGTCTCCGCGCACGCTGCGGATGGTGCGCGCGAGCGAGTGGCGCAGGTCGTCGAGCTGGGCGCGGCCATTGTCGAGCACTCGGTAGCGCCCTTCGAAGCCGAGCACGAGGCAGTAATAGAGCAGTTCGAGCAGATTCAGCTGCTCGCGCGGCTGCTGCATCAAACGATTCAGGAGTTCGAAGAATTTTTCCCCGCCCCACGTCTCGTTGTGAAACGCCACGAGCAGGCTGTTCGCCGACCAGTCGCCCGCGCCGCCCCACGGCGTGAGCGCCGCCGCCTCGTCGAGCGCCGTGCACAGACAATAGCGCGCCGCGCCGATCTGCTCCGGCGACGCCCCCGCGCCGCGCGCGCGCGCTTCGAACTGGCGGATCTCGTTGGCGAGATGCTCGCGCAGCCAGACCGGGTTCGGATGGTGCACGGTGTAGCGGATCTGCGGAATCAGGTTCAACAATGCGTTGGCGGCGGCCACGAGCGGATTGCCGCCCTCAGCAGCGACCGCCGATGCAGCGGAGGCAGCCAATGCAGCGCCCGTGAAGCCGCGCGTCTCGCCGGGCGGCGCATCGGTGCGCCATGGCTCCTCGCCCGTTGCCTGGGCGAGATCCGGCGGCGCGGCCGTGAAGGCTCCATGGCTGGCCTCGCGTTGCGCGGCGAAAGGATCGTTGAGCGGATTCATCGCGTGTCACCTGCGCGCATGTCGCCTGCGCGCATGTCACGAATCGCCCAGAACTCCATCGCGAGGCCTGGAAACTCGCCGGCCAGATGCAGCGCGAGCCCGCCCGAGCGTTCGAGTTGCCGCCACAAGTCGCCGCCCTTGTCGATCTCGAAGTAGCTATGGCCGGCGTGATACGGAATCTGATGCGGCGCGACCGGCAGCGCGCGCACAGGAATGCCTGGCAGTTGCAACTGCACCAGGTCGCGGATGCGCTCGACCGGCCCGAGCTTGACCTGGGCGGGAAAGCGCGTGCGCACGCTTTCGGCGGGCACGTCGGCGCGCACCGCCAGCACGAAACCCGCGTCGCGCAGCAGCGAGGTATCGGCGATCACGGCCACCTGTACGCCGTTGCCGGCGTCGGTGAGCGCGATCTGCACGGCGCTCTGGTCAAGCACGGTGGCAAGCGAGCGCCGCAGTTCGGCGAACAACTCGCCGAACGTCGCGCGCAAGTCGTCGTGCCGATACGCGGGCAGCACCTCGGGCCGGCGCGAGGCCGCCGTAAACGTCGCGAAGTCGCAGGCGAGCTTGAGCCAGTCGCGAAACAGTTGCTCCGGGTGAACGCCTGGTGTTTGCGCGGTGTGTGAAGTCACCGCCAGATAGCGATTCACGAGTTGCAGCAGCAGGAAGTCGGCGACCTCGGAAACGCCACCGCGCCCCGCCTGCGCAAGCCGCCCGGCAAGCAGCTCGCTGCGCTGCGCGAGCAGCCGGTCGAGTTCCTGCATATAGCCCTCTAGCCGCGGATGCGCGTGCGCGTCGAGCAGCGGCGGAATATACGTCTCGTCGATCACCAGTTGGCGGTCGGTGCGCCGCTCGATCACGCGCAGCACGCCCATCGCGTGCCAGTCGTCGTCCACGCTGGTCGCGAGCGCGAGCCTGAGCTTCAGGCGTCCTAACTGCACGAGCGCGGGTTCGAGGCGCACCTCGTTGACGTCGGCGATTTCGGCTTCATGGGCCACGTAGCGCGCGAGCGCCGCCGCCCCGCCGCCGAACGTCACCTGCGCGCTGCTGCTGCGCGGGGCCGGCAGCGCCAGCACGACCGTGGTGTCGCGCACGTCGGCGCCCACTTCCAGCGCCTCGGGCGCCTCGTCCAGATGCGAGAAGTCGAACGGCGTGCCATCGGGCAGCATGCCGCTCGCGGCACGCAACATCACCTTGCCGTGCGCGAGCGCCTCCTCGTCGATCCGCAGCGACGCGAAGCCCCATGAATAGCATTGCAGCGGCGCGCAGCGCAGGTGCACGTAGCGCTCGAAGTAGCGCTCGAGCTGCTGGAAATGTTGCGGCCGCAAGAACATGCCTTCGGACCACACCACGCGATCGCGCTGGCCGGCGCCGCCCGTGACAGGCGCAACAGGAGCATTCATGCGGTCGTTCATGGGGCATCACCGGCATTGGGCGTGGCGACAAGCCCGTCGCCCTGCACCGCGATCACGTAACGCATCTCGGAGGGCTTGCCCTGCCAGAACTTGAACAGGTTGGTGTTCGCGGGCGGCGGCAACGCCACCACCACTTTCCAGCGGCGCTTCTCCAGCTTGCGGTAGCCGGCCACCACGCCGAGCGCGCGCACCGCGTCGCCGCCCGGGTAGTGAATCGTGCGCGACTCGCCCGGACGCAGGACGATGCGATCGGTGCCCGCCAGTTCCGCGCCCAGCGCGTCTTCGGGTTTGCTTTGCAGCGAGAAATAATCGGCGTGGCTGAAATTATTACCGGATTTCAGCTGAAACGTTTGCAGCGCTATAGGCGCGGGCCGATTTTGAGAATCACGATTGACGTCGGCCGCCACCTGAAATGTGACCGAATAAGGAACCGGTAAATCCTTCTCGGTCGATGCACACCCCCATAATAAGAGAAAGGCAAAATAAATCCCCGCGCGCGGCTGAAGCACGCGCTTAATTTGCGCTTTATACATACCGTGCCAGTCCTCTGATTCAGCGCGAAAAACGCGTTGCTCATGCACAGGCACGAACACGCCCCGTCCCCGGTTCATGCCTGCAAACAGGGACTAAGAGTTTTGCTCCAGGAACGCCCACCCTGACCCATGCGTGCCGGATAACAAGCCACGGGGTCATGACGCCATGCCTTTCGCTTCTTCGCGGAATTAAATTAATCTATCGCCGACGGTGTCTCACCAGTAATAATTCATATGAGGAAAAATCAGGTGACTAGACTATAGTTCGTACGATTCCTTACCGCAACGATCTCCGAATACGCGCTCTATAAATAAATTTCTCAAGCCGTAGTAATTACACATCGCGGGCTTGAATCAAGAATTAAATACCGGACTGCCGACGATGAATTGGCCAATACGCTGGAATTTATTACGTGCGAATGGCACACCAGCCGCCCTTGGCGGCACATTTTTACTGGCGCTTGCTGCAACGCTTGCTGCAACGAGCGGTTGCAGCAGTCTCTCGCCCGCGCAGCGCGCCGCCGCGAATACCGTTGCGGCCGCACACGATGCCTATCTCGCGGGCGACTACCCGCGCACCATCCAGCTGCTGCGCAACAGCAACGCGGTGGATGACGGCGACCGCGCCACCCAGATCGAAGCGCACAAGCTGATGGCGTTCAGCTATTGCGTGACGAACCGCGTCGCGCAGTGCCGTGCCGAGTTCGAGGCCATCTTGCGCATCGACCCACACTTCGAGTTGTCCGCAGCGGAGAAGGGGCACCCCGTCTGGGGCCCCGCCTTCGACGCGGCTCGCCGCAAGGTCGCGCCTTCATGACAGGCCGTCGTGATGCAGCGGCACGCCGCGAGCGCCTTTTATCCGTTATTGAGTGAGTCAGTCCGCATCATGCAATTGACCGTCATTGAATATGCAGGAGAACCGGTCCGCACCGAGACCAGCGTGATGTTTCATGCGCCGGGCGGCACGATCGGACGCAATGCCGACAACCAGATGGTGCTGCCCGACGAAACGCGCCAGGTCTCGCGGCTGCAAGCGCTGCTGCAGATCGACGGCGAGCATTGCGTGCTGAAGAATTTGAGCAGCGTCTCGGTGGTGGAGATCAACGACACGCCGCTCGAGTACACCGAGGAACATGCGCTGGCATCCGGCGACGCGATCCGCATCGGGCCTTATGTGCTGCGCGCCCATGATGGCGAAGCCGGCGTGGAGGAAGTGGCGCAGGCAGAGCCACCGGCGCGAGTCGAGCAACGCGTTTCAATGCCCTCGCGCGAGCAGGAAAGCAAAGGCCGCGCGCCGCTCAGGGAGAACGCGCCGATTCCGACCGATCCGCTCGCGCTGTTCGCGCGCCCGAGCCGTGACGAAACGGAACGCGAATCGGCGCAAGCGCCAGCACAAGCGCTAACAAAAACACCGACACCGACATCGACGCAAAAATCCGCTCAAACACCGGCATCGGAACAAGCACCCACGCGCGCCTCCAATACAGATGCGCGCGCAACACCCCGCGCCGAGACACCCACGCCCTCCGCCGCGCCCGATTCCGCCGATGCGCTGCTTTCCGCGTTCCTGCGCGGCGCGGGCCTCGACAAGGCCACCTGCGACTGGCAAACCGAACAGTTGCACACGGCAGGGCAATTGCTGGCGCTGTTCGCGAACGGCACGGTCGAGCTGCTCTCCTCGCGCAGCATTCTCAAGCGCGAGGTGAAGGCCGACATGACCGTGCTGCTCGATCGCGAGAACAATCCGCTCAAACTGCTACCCGATGGCAGCGCCGCGCTGCGCCAGATGTTCGGCCTGCCGTTTCCCGGCTTCATGACGCCGCCGAGCGCCGTCGAAGACGCGTTCCACGACTTGCAGGCGCACCAGATCGCCATGGTCGCGGGCATGCGCGCCGCGCTCAACGACGTGCTGCTGCGCTTCTCGCCCGAACGCCTGGCCGCTCGCGACACGCCGGGACGCTACGAAACGCTGCTGCCGGTGCTGCGCAAGCTGCGCCTGTGGAACCGCTACGAACGCCTGCACCACGAGACCATGCTCGCAGTCGAGGACGACTTCAGCGCGGTGTTCGGCCGGTCCTTCCTGCGCGCCTACGACGAGGAAGTAAGGAGCTATCACGCGCGACGCCGCCCGGCGCGCGCGAGCGACGCATGAATCTCTCGTGCGCGCAGTTCTCGCGCGCGGGCACGCGCGAGAGCAATCAGGACGCACTCGGCTATACGATCTCCGACGACTACGCGTGCTTCGTCGTGAGCGACGGCGTCTCGGGCGAGACCGGCAGCGAGATTGCCGCGCGCTGCGCGGTCGAGCGCATTCTGGAGCGTGCGCAACGCAGCGACCCAGGTCACGAGCCCACGCTCGCTCACACCTTGCAGGCCTGCATCGATGACGCGCACGGCGCGATCCGCGCGAGCCAGCAGCGCGAGCACGAACGCGGCCGTATGAGCGCGACGGTGATCGCGTTACTCATCGACCGGCGTCGCGACATCGCGCAATGGGCGCACCTTGGCGACAGCCGGCTGTACCGTTTCGCGCGCGGCGCGCTGATCGAGCGCACGCGCGACCACAGCGTACGGCAGCAGTTGCTGGACGCGGGGCTGCCGAGCGACGGCGTCAATCCTGGATGGCTGCATATGGCGCTGGGCATGCGCGGGTCGATTGCGCCCGCGATCAGCGAGCCGCATGCACTGAAAGACGGTGACGTGTTTCTGCTTTGCACCGATGGGCTCTGGCAGACCGTCGCGGAGGAAGCGCTGGAAGACCGGCTGCGCATCGTCCATAGCGTCGACGACTGGGCGCTGCTGATCGAGCACGAGGCGATGCGCCATTCGGGCAGCGCATCGAATGCCGATAATTATTCCGCGCTGGCGGTGTGGGCGGGGAGCCCGCAGAACGTTACGCTGCAGCGGGTAAGAACGCGGCGGGAAGGGTGAGGCCGGGAGGCCCCAAGACCAGAAGAAAGCCCCAGCCGCGCATGGTCGAAGCACCGTTAGTCGTAATGCTTCTTGTGCTTCTTATTCTTGTGCTTGTATTTGTTGTCGTGATGGTAGTCGTTGGAGTACGAGTTGTTGCGCGAGATGTTGCCGCCCAGCGCAGCGCCACCGGCGCCACCCGCCGCCGCGCCTATGAGCGCGCCAGTCGAACCACCCATCGCGTTGCCCGCTGCCGCGCCCGCGCCGCCGCCCAGTGCGCCGCCAACCACGGCGCCCGTGCGCTCGTGCTTGTTCGACGTTACCGCTGCGCCAGCGCCGCCGCCCACGGCGCCGCCGATCACCGCGCCCGTGCTGCCGCCCACGGCGTTGCCCACCGCCGCACCGGCCACGCCGCCAAGCGCGCCGCCTACGGCATTGTTCATGTCACCCGCTACGGCGGGCAGCGACGCCACTGCCATCGCAGCGGCAATCGTCGTCGTTCCTGCAAGCTTCTTCAGCATTGACTTGTCCTTGCCTTGTTGAGATGTATGGACAAGTTTAACACTTAATCTGAAAGCATAATGTTAGAAAGTGTCAAAAACCACGCTTCGTGCGTCATTTAACCCCAACCACCCTGCTTCTCGCGCCCGTCTCATGCCAATCCGGTGCAAGGTCCAGCAGCCAGAAGCCGGACACAACGGAACCCAGGAAAGGCGCATCATGGCGGAAAACCCCGCCCACAGGAGCGTGTATGCAATCGAAGGACCACTGGAACCGCATCTATACGACGAAGGCCTCGACCAACGTCAGCTGGTTCCAGGAGCATGCCAATCAGTCGGTCGAGTTGATCCGGCAGGCGGGCGTGGCGAAGGACGCCGCCCTCATCGACGTGGGCGGCGGCGCATCCACGCTGGTCGACGACCTGCTGAACGACGGCTACCGCAATCTCACCGTGCTGGACCTCTCGGATGCCGCGCTCGCGGTGGCGCAAGCGAGGCTCGCGGAACACGCCGGCGCGGTCTCGTGGATCGCGGGCGACATCACGCAGGTCGAGCTGCCCATTCACGCCTACGACGTCTGGCACGACCGCGCGGTGTTCCACTTCCTCACGAGCGAGGCCGATCGCGCGGCCTATGTCCGGGCGGTGCTGCGCGCGGTCAAGCCGGGCGGGCTCGTGATCGTCGCGACCTTCGCCGAGGACGGCCCCGACCATTGCAGCGGCCTGCCGGTCATGCGCTATAACCCCGATTCGCTGCACGACGAATTCGGCGCGCCGTTCACGCTGCTGCGGCAAGAACGCGAGGAACACCACACGCCCGCGGGCGCGACGCAGAAGTTCATCTACTGTCTGTGCCGTAAAGAACCGGGCTGATTTTCGACTGAGACCCAACGCTCACGCTAATCGCGATTCAGCGGCGCGATGCGCTTGCTGAACCGCTTGCGCGCGAGCCGCGCTTGGCTCCCCAGCGCCCGGCGCAGCGCGTGCAACTGAGGCGCGCCGATCTTTCCGCCCGCTTCAGCGTTTGCGCCGTGGTAGTGCCGGTCGACCGAGTCCGCTAAACCTGAACCCGGATCGCTGCCCTCTCGTTCGCGAAACTCGGCCACGCGCGCGGGCTGCCGGATATCGGCACGCCGGTCCAGCCAGCGATACAGCGCGGCGATCACCTCGGCCTGCGTGCCGCGCCGCGCACTGTGCAGCAGCGCGCGCCATGCGGGCTGCTCGCCGCCGCGATAGCGCGCAATGGCCGCGCGCAAGGCGCGTTGCCCCGCCTGCCACCGCGCGACCAGCGGCGCCCACGCCCAGATCAGCGCGAACACCGCCGCAATACACGCGACGCCCCAAGCCACCGTCGTCCCGTCGACAAAGATGATCCGATGCGCTCCGCCCTTGCCGATCACATCGGCAGGAATGCCGAACAAGGGCTTTTCGCGGACCGCCTCCGCCTTGATCGAGACAGCCGGCAGGACGATCTTCTCCTTGCGCTGCGTCTTCGTGTTCCACCACTCGACCGTGATTTCAGGCAACCGGTACGAGCCGCTGCGCTCGACGCGGTAGCTCACGGTGTCGGTGCGCTCGCCCGCCACGAGACCCGCATGATCGTCGACGATGTTCTTCGTCGCCGCCTGCGCGGCATCGCGCTTCAGGCCCGGCACTTCGGCGGGCGCGACCGGCGGAATCAGCATCGACTCCGTGGCCGTGGCGCGCTGCGTGATGGTGCGCGTAACGACATCGCCCACGCGCACGCGCGCGTCATGCGGCGCGATGGTTTGCGTGACGCTCAATTGCGGCGCGGGGAAAAACACCGCCATGTCCTGCGCGCCCGCCGGCACCGTCGCGACAAAATCCAATACGGGCGTCTTCACCTGTATGGGTTCAGTCGTGCCGCCCGGATGCAGCGTGATCGCGAACGAGGGAACCTCGAAGCGCTTGCCCGCCTGCGGGGTGATGCGGTAGGCGCGGCTCACGCCGAACCACTTCACGCCGTCGATGGTCTCGTCGAGATTGACGGCGTTCTCATCCGGCAAGGTGACGAAAGCGCCCGGCACATCGAAGAGCGGCCAGTCGGGCGCTTCCGTGAACCATGTGGTCGTCAGGCAGTCGACCACGAGCTTGACCTGGGTGCCCGCCACCACGGCGCCGGCAGGCTCCAGATGCGCACGCACCATCACCTTCGGCAGATCATCGGCACGTGCGCCGCACGCCATCGCCCAAATCATCAGCATGACGAAGCATTTGATGAAGCGCTTCATGGCCGCGCTCATGGCGTCCGTCCCGCGCCGTTGGCCGCACTGTTGCCCACGTCCGCGCCCGACTCCTGCTCGAAGCGCTGCTTCAGGAACTGCGCGGGCGAGGTGTTCAACGCGCGCATCCAGACGTCTTCAGAGGGCACGGGGATCAGCGTGCTGCGCTCGATCTGGCTGTGCTTCTTGCGCATTTTCACGTCGTCGGATTCCTCGTCTTCTTCGTCCTGCTGCGCCTCCTGCTTCGGCTTCGCGAGCAACTGGCGCATCAGGTCGCGGTTGTGCGCGGCCTCGGTCAAGTGCGGATCGAGTTTCAGCGCGTTGTCGTAGGCTCTCACCGCGTTGGTGTAGTCCTCGAGATGCGCGAGCGCGTTGCCCATGTAGAAGCTCGCCTGCGCGCCGCGCAGGCCCGAGAAGGTCGAGAGCGCACCTTCGTAGTCGCCCGCCTGATATTGCGCAAAGCCCTTCCACATCGGGTCCTCGAAGCGCTGCGCCGCTTTCGCGTAGTCGCCGTGCTCGAAGTACCAGCGCCCTTGCTGGTCGTGCGTGGCGAACAGGTCGATCCATTTCCATGACGCCGCGTGCGCGGGCGCGGGCATGCCCTGCAGCACGCACGCGGCCAGCACGACCGGCAGCCACTTGACGGTCCAGCCGCGCCGGAAACCCAGCACGCCCAGCAGGATCAGCGGCACGACGAGCCAGTAGCCGTCCTCGCGCCAGCGCGGCTCGCGCTTGTCCTCGTCCGCCGCGTCGAGCCAGGTCTGCGCGCGATGCAGGACCCAGCGCACGTCGTCGCCGTCGCTGCGCATGCTCGCGAGCGGCACGTCCGCTGCGTCGGCCACGCGGCGGATCGCGTCCGCGTCGAATTCGCCCGTGCGCGCGTTGCCGTGCGAGTCGAGCTGGACCTGGCCATCGGGCCCGCGCAGCGTGCCGCCGTCCGGCGTGCCCACCGCGAGCCACAGCACCTGCTGGCGCGAGCGCTTGGCCGCCTGCACGAACGCATCGGCGTGGTCCGGGTCGATGCCGTCGCTCATCAGCACGATGGTGCCGGGCACCGGGTCATGGGCGAGCAACGCTTCGGCGGCGGCCAGCCCCGCTGCCGCGTTCTTGCCGTCGCTGGGCATCACCGATGGCGAGAGTGCGGGCAGATAGAGTTCGAGCATCTCGGGGTCGTCGGTCGGCGGCACCACGAGATGCGCGCTCGATGAAAACACCACGAGGCCCGTGCGTGCCCCCTTGCGCGCAGCGGCGAGATCGAGCACCTTCTGCTTCGCGCGTTCGAGGCGCGTGGGCGCAATGTCGCCGGCGTTCATCGAGTTCGCGAGCTCCAGCACGATCACGAGCGGCGCCTTGTCCTGATCGAACGGCGGGCGCTCCTGACGCCACGTCGGCCCCGCTGCCGAGAGCGCGGCGAGCGCGATGCACAGCGCCAGCGTGTCGACCGGTTTCAGGCGTCGCTGCGAGGTTCCGCCCACGACGAGATGTTCGAGCAAATGCGGCTCGATGATGCCGCGCCAGCGCCCGCGCACGTCGTGGCGGCGCCGCCAGACGATGGGCAGCAACGCGGCGAACAACACGAGCCACAGCCACAGCGGGCGCAGGAAATGAAACGCGGTGAGGTCAATGGACACGATCGGCCTCGGCATCTTCTTGCGTGCGCGGCTGCGCCATTGCGCCCCCACGCGCGCGCAGCAATGCAATGGCGAGCGCCATCGCGTGATAGAGCGCGAGCAGCAGCACGCCCGCGCCGAGCGGCACCCAGTAGAAGTCGCGCTGGGGCCGGTAGACCTCGTGCTTCACCGCCACCGGCGTGATGCGATCGAGCGTGGCGTAGACATCGGCGAGTTCCTCCTGATTGCCGAGCGCGCGAAACGCGCGCCCGCCCGTTGTGGTGGCGATGCGTTCGAGCGCATCGAGATCGACGCGATCTTCGCCCGTCGCGGACGGGTCGCCAATGCCGATGGTGTCGATCACCAGTTGATGCCCCTTCGCAATGAACGCGGCATTTTCCGGGGGAATCGCGCTGGCCGTGTCGTTGCCGTCGGTCAGCAGGATCAGCACCTTTTGCTGCGCGGGCGATTTGTCCATCAGCTTCACGGTCAGGCCGATCGCATCGCCGATGGCGGTGCGCGCGCCGGCCATGCCGATTTGCATCTGATCGAGCAGCGTGAGCACCGCGTCGTGATCGAGCGTGAGCGGCGCTTGCGGATATGCGGCCTGGCCGAATACCACGATGCCGATGCGGTCCTGGGTGCGCTTGCGGATGAAGTCGGCCACGACGCGCTTGACCGCGGTGAGACGGTCCATGCGCTCGCCCGTGGCCGAACTCACGAAGTCGCGCGTGGCCATGGACTGCGAAAGGTCGATGGCCAGCATCAGGTCGCGGCCCGGCGAATCGTGCGTGACAGGCGGCTCCACGTAGACCGGCTTCGCGGCGGCGACCAGCAGCAGGCACCACAAGAGCGGCGCCATCAGGCGCTGGATCCAGTTGCGCCGCAGCCGCACGCCGCCGGGGGCGGGACGCTCCCCTGCCGCGCCGGCCATTTCGTGAAAGAACGGCACGCGCACAGCCTGCGCGCGCGAGCGATACGCAGGCCACAGCCACCAGACGAGCAAGGGCAGCGGCAGCAGCGCAAAGGCCCAGGGAAAATCAAACTTCCACATGATGATGTGCAATCCATTCGCGCGCCGACTCGACGAGCCGCTGCGCATCGGTCACGCTCACCGCCGCGCGGCGCGCTTCGGGTCCATAGCTCGCCAGCATGAGCAGCGCGCCGCTTTGCGCGTCGAAGCCATGCGTCTTCTGCAGAAAGGCCAGCCAGGCGTCGCCGCTCAGCGCCGCCACGCGCTCGCGCGGCAGCACCGCCAGCGCGGTGCGCTTGAGCAGGCCCGCGAGGTCGGCAAGCGCCGTTGCGCGCTGCGCGGCGTCGCCCATGCGCGCGGCAATCTGCGCGAGCTCGGCGAGCGCGAGACGCCGGTAGCGCTGTTTCTGATAACGCCGCCACGCGAACCAGGCCACCACTAACGCAGCGAGCACCAGCAACGCGAGCAGAATGACCCAGCCCACCGTCTGCGGCCAGTACGCCACCGAGGCCGGCAGCGGCAATTCGCGCAGCGGCTGCAAGTCGCCAGGCGTGCCGGCCGGCGTGGGCATCGGCGCGGGCATCGCCGTTAATAGCGGCGCGCTCATAGACCGCTCCCGTGCAGCGCGTTTCTGCTCGCGCGGCTCGCGCGCTCGCCGAACAGCCGGCGCACCTGTTCGACCGTGGGCTCCGCCGTCGAGACCGGCATCAGCGGCACGCCGCTCGCGGCGAGCAGTTGCGCGACCTCCGCGGTGCGTCCCTCGAAGAGGCTCGTGAGCGGCGCGCGCACGCGCTCGTTCTGGATGCGCAATTCCACCTGCAAGTGGCCTTCGCTCACCACCAGCGCGCGCTGCACCGGCATGTGCTGCCAGAGCGGGTCGTAGATCATCGCGGCCACAACGTCGTTATGCGCCGAGAGCTGGCGCAGGAGCTTCTGGGTGCGCTCGCCCGCGCCCGCGAAATCGCTGGCGACGCAAATCAGATAGTCATGCGAAGCAATCTGCAGCACGCCTTCGAGCGCCGCGTCGAGCTGGCCGTAGGCCGTGCGCGCGGCGCTCTGCGCGTTCATCGCGCGATTCATCCGCTCGATCACGCCGAATATCGTCTTGATGCGCGTGCGGCTGCGCAGCGGACGCAGCCGCACGGTCTGCGTGTCGTCGAACAGCACGCCGCCCACGCGGTCGCCCGCCTGAAAACCCATCCAGATCCCAAGCGCGGCCAGCTCCGCCGCCACCACCGACTTGAACGCGCGCCGCGAGCCGAAGAACATGCCGATGCGCTGGTCGACCACCATCAGGAGTGGCCGGTCGCGTTCCTCGGTGTAGGTCCGGACGAGCGGCTTGCCAAGGCGCAGCGAGGCACGCCAATCCAGATGGCGGACATCGTCGCCGGGCAGATAGGCGCGAATCTCCTCGAAGTTCAGGCCGCGCCCGCGCAGGCGCGAGGCATGCGCGCCCGCGAGAATGCTGCGCACGGGCGCGGGTGGCACGAAGCTCAGGCCGCGCGCCTGGAACTCGAGCTTCGCCAGATGAGCGGCGTCCACATAGACGGAGCCGATGGTGTCGGCGCCCGCGTCCACGGTCGTGCCGCTTCGCGCACCTTGGTTCATGCCTCGCTTCAAGCCGGCACCGCAACGGCGGCGACGAGCTTGTCGACGACCTGATCGGCGCTCACAGTTTCCGCACTGGCGTCGTAAGACAGAATCAGGCGATGCCTGAGCACCGGGCGCACCACGGCGCGCACGTCGTCGGGCGTGACATAGTCGCGGCCGTCGAGCCACGCGTGCGCGCGGCTCGCGCGGTCCAGCCCGATCGCGCCGCGCGGGCTCGCGCCCACCTCGATCCAGCGTGCAAGCTCGGCGTCCAGCGTCTTCGGGTGGCGCGTCGCGTTGACGAGCGAGACGATGTAGTTGTCGATCGCGGGTGCGACTTCGACTTTCTGAATCTCGTGGCGCGCCGCGAATACCACCTCCTGTGCGAGTGTTTCGATCTCGCCCGGCGCCTCGGACGTTTCGCGGCGCAGCAGCTTCAGCATGTCGCGCTCGCTTTCCGGCGACGGATAGTCAATCAGCACTTTCATGAGAAAGCGGTCCATTTGCGCCTCGGGCAACGGATAAGTGCCCTCCTGCTCGATGGGATTCTGCGTGGCCATCACGAGAAACAGGTCGGCCATCGGATGAGTCTTGCCCGCCACCGAGATTTGCCGCTCCTCCATCGCTTCGAGCAGCGCCGATTGAACCTTGGCAGGCGCGCGATTGATTTCGTCGGCGAGAATCAGGTTGCCGAAAATCGGCCCGGGCTGAAACTGGAGCATGCGTTCGTTGCCGGATTGCAACAGCGTTTCACCGCCCGTGATATCAGAAGGCAGCAGATCGGGCGTGAACTGAATGCGGCGCATGGTCGCCGCAAGACGCGCCGCAATGGCCTTGACCGTGCGGGTCTTGGCGAGCCCCGGCAAGCTTTCGAGCAGCACATGCCCGTCGGCGAGTAGTGCGATCAGCACCTGGCGCACCACGTCCTGCTGGCCAATTACCGCTTCATTTACACCCGCTTCGAAATGCAGAATGGTCTCTCTCATTGGTCTCGATTCCTGCCCTGATCACCGGATTTATACATAAAGTGGACCGCGCGCCATGGACCGTGAAAACCCATAATTCGGCCAGATCGCTTCCAACATAGAATGCGGAGCAAGAAAACATCCTGACACAATTTCCGGGCAAATGTACAATCGCCCGCCCCGGTGGAATCGCAAGCGTGTAGATCGTCCGTTCGAACGAGGCGAAAGCATTACTTTCGAATGACTTTATGCGAAATGTCACATACTGAATGAAAATGCGCTTCGAATTTCGCCGCCCACCCATTTGCCCACCCAATAAAGCATTTTCATTGAGGGGCGAATTCGCTATATTGGGCGCTACGCGCTTTATCGGGTGCACGTTTTTCGTTATGGCGAATAAACAGGCACGCAGCGTGCTTTAAGCGAATACCATTCATGACTATTCAGGAACGCGTCATCAGCAAGCAGGATAACGCCGCGGCGTCGCGCAATGCCAAAAGGACTAGCGGCACGGGCGGGCGGCGCAAGCTGCTGCTATGGGGCGCCGCGCTGGTGCTCGTGCCCGCCATCGCGGGCGGCGTCGTGGGTTGGGCGCTCAATGCCCATTCGAAGCCCACGCCTTTCCAGGTCGTCCATGGCGACGGCGTAAACGGCCCGCGCGGCATGGTGTGGGTGCCAGGCGGCGACTTCCTCATGGGCAGCGACTCGCGCCTCGCCCAGCCCAACGAGCGGCCCGCACACGAAGTGCGCGTGCATGGCTTCTGGATGGACGAGCACCACGTCACCAACGCCGAGTTCCGCAAGTTCGTCGAAGCCACGGGCTATGTGACCACGGCCGAGCGCAAGCCCGACTGGGACACGCTCAAGGTCCAACTGCCTCCCGACACGCCGCGCCCGCCCGACAGCCAGTTGGTGGCGGGCGCAATGGTGTTCGTGGGCACGCCCGAGCAGGTCTCCCTCAACGACTACTCGCGCTGGTGGCGCTACGTGCCGGGCGCGGACTGGCGTCACCCCCGAGGCCCGAAAAGCGACATCGTGGGCAAGGACAATCATCCGGTCGTTCAAGTCTCGTACGAAGACGCGCAAGCCTATGCGAAATGGGCCGGCGAGCGCTTGCCCACCGAGGCCGAATGGGAATTCGCCGCGCGCGGCGGCCTCGACCAGGCGACCTATGCCTGGGGCAACGATTTCGCGCCGGGCGGCAAACAGATGGCCAACGTCTGGCAAGGGCAGCAGGCCCAGCCGTTTCCGGTCGTGAGCGCGAAGGCGGGCGGCGCAATCGGCACGAGCCCGGTCGGCACCTTTCCGGCCAACGGCTACGGGCTCTCGGACATGACCGGCAACGCATGGCAGTGGGTCGCCGACTGGTATCGCGCCGACGCGTTCCGCCGCGAGGCGTCCACCAGTGTTGTCGACAATCCGGCCGGCCCCGCGCAGTCGTGGGACCCCACCGACGTCGGCGTGCCGGTGGATGCGCCCAAGCGCGTCACGCGCGGCGGCTCGTTCCTGTGCAACGAAGCCTATTGCCTGAGCTACCGCCCGAGCGCGCGGCGCGGCACCGACCCGTACAACAGCATGTCGCATCTCGGCTTTCGTCTCGTGATGGACGAAAGCGCCTGGAAGAACGCGCAATTGCGCGCCGAAGCCGCGCGCGCGGCGCCGGCCGGCGGCTGATCGACGAGCGGACAAGCGGACAAGCGTTACCGAGCACCATGAAGCAAGCGCCTTATCCGCAGGAACGAGGCGCCCAGGACAGGCGGCCCCGCGCGGTTGCGGGGCACAGCCGAACCGCCCGCGAGCGCGGGCGGCATGACTGCATTACCCAGGCACCGGAGAAACGGAGAGAATGACAATGACAAAATTGCCGCGCAGTAAGCGGTTGGCGACCTGGAGTTCCTTGCTCGCGCTCGGCGGCGTATGCGCCGTGCTGGCGTTCTCGGACCCGACGCTCGCCCCCGCGCAAACCACCCAGCCGCCCAAGGCAGCGCCAGCGGCGAAACCGCCCGCGCAGAACACGAGCAAGCCGAACATCCTCGTGATCTTCGGCGACGACGTTGGCATCAGCAACATCAGCGCGTATTCGCAGGGCCTCGTGGGATACCGCACGCCGAACATCGACCGCATCGCCCACGAAGGCATGATGTTCACCGACTACTACGGCGAGAACAGTTGCACGGCGGGCCGCTCGTCGTTCATCACCGGGCAGACGCCGCTGCGCACGGGGCTTTCGAAGGTGGGCGCGCCGGGCGCGCCGGTCGGCCTGCAGAAGGGCGACATCACCATCGCGCAGGCGCTCAAGCCGCTCGGCTACGCCACCGGCCAGTTCGGCAAGAACCACCTCGGCGACAAAAACGAGTATCTGCCGACCAACCACGGCTTCGACGAGTTCTACGGCAACCTCTATCACCTGAACGCCGAGGAGGAGCCCGAGCGCCCCTACTGGCCGAAGGACAAGAATGATCCGTACGTGAAGAACTTCTCGCCGCGCGGCATCATTCATAGCACCGCGGACGGCAAGGTGCAGGACGTTGGGCCGCTGACCGCCAAGCGCATGGAGACGGTCGACGATGAAACCGGCGCGAAGGCCGCCGACTTCATCACGCGCCAGACCAAGGCTGGCAAGCCGTTCTTCGTCTGGATGAACTACACGCGCATGCACGTCTACACGCACGTGCGTCCCGAGTTCCGCGGCAAGAGCGGCATGCCCGGCAACGAGTATGCGGACGGCATGTGGGAGCACGACCAGGACGTCGGCAAGCTGCTCAAGCTGCTCGACGACCTGAAGATCTCGAACAACACGATCGTCGTCTACACGACGGACAACGGACCGAACGAGTGGTCATGGCCCGACGCCGCCGTGTCGCCGTTCCGTGGCGAAAAGGACTCGAACTGGGAAGGCGCGTTCCGCGTGCCGGCCATGGTGCGCTGGCCCGGCCACATCAAGGCCGGCGAGGTCTCGAACCAGCTCTTCTCGGGCATGGACTGGTTCCCGACGCTGCTCGACGCGGCCGGCGACTCCGGCGTGAAGGATCGTCTGCTCAAGGGCTGGACGCCCAAGGGCAGCAGCACGAACTTCAAGGTGCATCTGGACGGCTACGACCAGTTGCCGTTCCTGACCGGCAAGACCAACAAGGACCCGCGCACCGAGTTCTTCTACTTCAACGACGACGGCGAGCTCGTCGCGATGCGCTGGGATCAGGACGGCATGGCGTGGAAGACGGTTTTCTGCGAGCAGCGTGCTCCGGGCAACCTGAACGTCTGGCAAGAGCCGTTCGTGTGCCTGCGGTTGCCGAAGGTGTTCAACCTGCGCATGGACCCGTATGAGAAAGCGGATATCACTTCCGACCAGTACAACGACTGGCTCGCGAAGAATGCCTATCTGGTGGAAATCGGGACGATGAAAGCGAGCGCCTTCCTGCAGACCTTCGTTGCTTACCCGCCGAGCCAGAAGCCCGCGAGCTTCAGCATCGACCAGGTACGCAAGGAAGTTGACGCGAAGATCGACGCTGAGATGAAGAAGCGCGCTCAAAAGTAACACCCATTTGTAACACCCCCATCCCGGGCGCACGGACACCCTATCTGTGCGCCCGGGATTCACGTTTTGCCCCCCCGCCGATGACCTCCTCTCCCTCCACGATCAGCCGCAGCGCACGCCGCGACCGGCATAGCCGGCAGCAGCCTCCCGCCACTCCATCCCCCGACACCGAAGCACCGGCACGCTGGCAACCCGCCATGTCGCCTACGCTCGCGGCCGGGCTGCTGTTCCTCTCGGGCGCAGCCGCGCTCGTGTACCAGGTGCTGTGGATCAAGCAGCTTTCGCTGGTCGTGGGCATCGACGTCCACGCCGTAACGATCGGCGTGAGCGCCTTTTTCGGCGGGCTCGCGCTGGGCAGCGCCTGGTTCGGCCGCCGCGCCGACTGCAGCGCGCAGCCGCTGCGCCTTTATGCGTTGCTCGAAGTGGCGACGCTCGTGCTCGCGCCGCTCGCGACCTTCGGCCTTGCGTATGCGGCTGCGCCGTTCGCGATGATTGAAGCGCGCGCCGGCCTGCTCGCGTGGGCGCTGCCGTTCGTGCTCGTCGGCCTGCCCGCGATCCCGATGGGCGGCACCCTGCCCGTGCTCACGCGCGCGCTGGGCGTGGCTGCGCCATTGACGGCCCGTGCCGGCGGACGACTCTACGCGGCGAACACGGCAGGCGCCGTGTTCGGCACGCTGGTGGCGCCGTTCGCGCTGATTCCCGCGCTGGGCGTGCAAACGAGCGCCTGCTGCGCCGCGCTGCTGAACGCGGCGGCCTGCGTGCTGGCTTTGCTTCTCGCACGCCGCAAGCCGGCGGCCGCGCAGGACGACACGTACAACGACACTCGCGCGGCTCAAGCCACGCAGCCCGCTCAAGCCACACAAGCCGCCAGCCCCGAAGCGGGCGCGCGCGCCGAATCCGGCACGGCGCGCCTTGCCTTCGCGCTCTACGCGCTGGCCGGCGGCATTGCGCTCGGCTACGAGGTGGTCTGGTCGCAAGCCATCGTCCAGTTCATCAGCACGCGCGCGTTCGCCTTCGCCGTCGTGCTCGCCACCTATCTGCTCGGTCTCGCACTCGGCAGCGCCTGCGCGACTCGCAGCGCGGCGCGCTCACCCGATCCGTGGAGCCGCTTCGCCATCCTGATCATTGCGGCAGGACTCGTCTCGCTGCTCGAAATCGCCGCCGTGGGCGCGTGGCTGCCGCAGTGGCAAGCCGGGCTCGCGCAAACCGTGCTGAACCATACCGGCAGCCTGCTCGCCGCCATGTGCGCGCGCTTCGCGCTCGCGGCGTTTTTCGTGGTGTTCGTGCCGACGCTGCTGCTCGGCGCGGCCTTTCCGTTCGCGGTGCGCCTCTCGGCGCGCGAGGCCCGCGTAGGCCATAGCGTGGGCGCGCTGGTCGCACTCAACACGGCGGGCGGCATAGTCGGCGCAATGCTCACCGGCTTCGTCCTCGTGCCGTCGCTCGGCGTCGTGCGCACGCTGGCCGTGCTCGCCGTTGCCGCCGCCGCGCTCGGCGTGATCGCGACTATCAACGGCCCCGGCGTGCGCAACGTGGGCCGCTGGGCCGTCGGCGCGCTCGTGCTCGGCACCGTCGCCGCGTCGCTGCTCACGCCCGTCGACCGGCTCGCCGTGCTGCTCGCGAAGACGCGCGGCGGCACGCTGGTCTCCTACGAGGAAAGCGCCGGCTCCACCGTCGCCGTGCTCGAGCAGACGGCGGGCAAGCACCACTTCAAGCGCCTCTACATTCAGGGCGTGTCCAATTCCGGCGACGCGATGACCTCGCAGCGCTACATGCGCCTCCAGGCCCTGCTCCCGCTGCTGATCGACCGCGAAACGCCGCGCTCGGCGCTTGTCATCGGGCTCGGCACGGGGATCACGGGCGGCGCGCTGCTCGCCTATCCGGGACTCGAAACGCGCACGATTGCCGAACTGCTGCCGGCCGTGGTGCGCGCCGCGGGCCAGTTCGACGGCAACTTCGACGTGACCCGCGACCCTCGCGTGAAGATTCATCAGCGTGACGGCCGCCGCGAGTTGCTCGCGAATCCCGCGCGCTACGACCTCATCACACTGGAGCCGCCGCCGCCCTCAGCCGCCGGCGTCGTCAATCTGTACTCGACCGACTTCTACCGGCTCGCGGCCGCGCGGCTGCAACCGGGCGGGCTGGTCGCGCAATGGCTGCCGCTCGCGACCCAGAACGAGAACGATACGCGCGCGCTGATCCGCAGCTTCGTGCAGGTGTTTCCGCACGCGACGCTCTGGACCACCGAGTTGCACGAGATGCTGCTGGTTGGCTCGCTGCAGCCCATCGAGCTGAACGTGCCGCGCATTAGCGCGCGTTTCGCCGATCCTTCGGTTTCCGAAGCATTGAGCGCGGTGGGCATCGACTCGCCAGCGGCATTGATGGCGACTTACATCACCGACCGCGCCGGCCTCGAGTACTACGCAGCCGACGCGCTGCCCGTCACCGACGACCGGCCCCGCATCGAATACGCGAACTGGCTGCGGCGCGAGGAATTCCCGCAGACGCTCGCCCACCTCATGGAACTCGCCGTCAATCCACCGCTCGTGGGCGCCGACGCGGCATTCCGCGCCCAAGTGGCGAACCAGAGCGCGATTCTGCAGATGTTCTACCACGCGTCGCTCGACGCTTATTCCGGCGACCGCCAAGGCTGGTCCCGCTCGATCGGGAAAGTCACCCTGGCCGATCCGCTCAATCCTTACTACGACTGGTTCACCGGCATAGGCCAGTAGTTCGCAATTCGCGCTGGCGCGCGCCGTGGCTTTGGCAGAAGATAGGCTATCGCCATTGAGGAGCGCGCCATGAAATTCGTGCCACTCAGGTACGCAGCCGGCGTCGCCGATGCGTTATGGAGTATCTGCGCTGTGGCCACCCTGCCCGGCGCGGCGTACCAGACCACGGTTCAGCTATCGAGCGGGAAACACCTGCTGTGCAGCGTGAATGAAACGCCGCCCGCTGGCGAACCGGCGGTTTTGACACGCCGCGAGCAGGACCAGGCCGAGGTGCTGGCGACGCAGCGCCTGCGGCTGCTCAGCGGGCCGTATTCGGATTACCCGTCGGATTACACCGCGCCTACCGTGGCTTGCGTGAATGCGGATTGAAATGCGCAATCCTGTGAAGGCATAAAGGGTATCCGCATATGCGCGTGGATGCCGGGCTCTCTCTGTTGCATCGCAAAAATTGGGCGCGCTAACCGTGCGGCGCTTGGCGGACACATTTCGACCCGATGGCGACAACCGGTGTGATTCTTGGGACGTCCGCTCTGCGTCGAGGAACGGACGTCGCATTGCAACGGGCGTCGGAATCTCGCTTGGCCCGCCATCCGGAACACGAAGCCTTGTCTCTTCTTTAGCGATTTCTGGCGCCTGTTGCAGGCTCGCCAACCGGCAAAGAGATGCCTATGGATTCCAGCTTTTCCTGAGAGGTGTCAACAACGCTGAAGTCGAGATCGCGATTCAGGACCGCACGCGCCCGATTGACATCCATTGCACCCTCCCAGCGTGCGACCACGATGGTCGCCACGCCATTGCCGATAAGGTTCGTGACGGCGCGAGCTTCGTTCAGGAAGCGGTCCACGCCCAGAAGCAGCACGAGACCCGAGACCGGTATTTTGTGCATCGAGGCAAGTGTCGCTGCGAGTGCGACGAAACCCGCCCCCGCCACGCCAGCGGACCCCTTCGAGGTCAGGAGCAGAACGCCGAGCACGACGAGCTGATCGAGCAACGTCAGATGGATGTTCATCGCCTGCGCAACAAACATCGCCGCCATCGTGAGGTAAATCGCGGTCCCATCAGCGTTGAACGTATAGCCGGTCGGCAGCACCATGCCGACGACGGGGCGCGAGCATCCGAGGTTTTCCATCTTGATGAGCATTTGAGGCAGGACGGCCTCGGTCGACGCCGTGCCGAGCGTGATCAGAATCTCATCCCGGATATAGCGGAGATACTTCCAGAGCGACAGACCGCAGAGTCGCATGACGATGCCGAGTACGACCACGACAAAGAAGATCGACGTCAGGTACAAACAAAGCATGAGTTGTCCGAACGACGCCAGCGTGCCGAGGCCGTACTTCGCGATCGTGAATGCCATGCCGCCAAACGCGCCAACGGGCGCTACGTACATGACGATGCGCACGACACCGAACATCCCTTGCAGGAACATGTCGAGCATATCCACGAGTGGAGCGGTGCGTGGGCCGAGTTTCGCCAGTGAGATGGCGAACAGCACGGAGAAGAAAATGATTGGCAGGATTTCGCCGTTCGCAAAAGCGCCGACGATGCTGTTCGGCACGATGCTCATCAGGAACCCGAGCGCCGTGTGTTCGTGCGCGACGTGAGCGTAACTTGCGATCGCCGAACTGTCGATGTGCGCCGGGTCGATGTTCATGCCGCTGCCGGGCCTGATCATGTTGACGACAAACAGACCCACGACGAGCGCAATGGTCGAGGCCACTTCGAAGTAGAGCACCGCCTTGACGCCGACGCGGCCCGCTTCGTGCAGGTCATTCATTCGCGCGATGCCCACTACGACCGATGCGAAGATGATCGGCGCGAGCAACATGCGGATCAGCTTGATGAACAGGTCGCCGAGCGGTTTGAGATCGGCGCCGATATTCGGGTAGAAATGGCCGACGAGAATGCCGGCCACGATACCGATCAAGACCTGTACGTAGAGCCTGGAAAGCGTCTTTTTGAGTTTTGAGGACCGCATGTCTGTCTCCTG
The DNA here is from genome assembly GCF_902859945.1 of Paraburkholderia caffeinitolerans. Taxonomy (GTDB): domain Bacteria; phylum Pseudomonadota; class Gammaproteobacteria; order Burkholderiales; family Burkholderiaceae; genus Paraburkholderia; species Paraburkholderia caffeinitolerans. The sequence goes on from NZ_CADIKL010000010.1 coordinate 61,738, forward strand.
AGCATGGCGCCATCCACATGAATCTGGGCGACCGCCAACCGCCGTGCGTGCGGCGATTGTGTTTCCGGTCGCGGCTTTGCTGCTTTCATCCGTTCTTCGGGAGAAGGAAGTGCCAGCCATTCCAGGCCGGCGCATGAGGTTGGCTTCAGGCAGACAGCTTCTGCATTTCTGCGAAGAGGTCGGCCTTGCCTTCGAAACCGATCCCAGGAAGGTCAGGCATGTTGATGTAACCGTTGTCGACCTTCACACCATCGGGGAAGCCGCCGTACGGCTGGAAGAGATCCGGGTAGGACTCGTTGCCACCGAGGCCGAGGCCTGCCGCAATGTTCAGCGACATCTGGTGGCCGCCGTGCGGGATACAGCGGCTCGGCGACCAGCCGTGCTGACGCAGCATGTCGAGCGTGCGCAGATACTCGACGAGTCCATAGCTCAGTGCGCAGTCGAATTGCAGCCAGTCGCGGTCCGCTCGCATCCCACCGTAGCGGATCAGGTTGCGAGCGTCCTGCATCGAGAACAGGTCTTCGCCGGTGGCCATTGGTTTGTCATAGTAGTTACGCAGCGTCGACTGCAGTTCGAAGTCGAGCGGATCGCCCGGTTCCTCGTACCAGAACAGGTCGTATTGCGAGAGCGCCTTCGCGTACTGGATCGCGGTATCGAGATCGAAGCGGCCGTTCGCATCGACAGCGAGTTTCTGGCCGTCGCCGAGCACGCTCAGGATCGAATCGATACGGCGAAGATCTTCGTCAAGCGAAGCGCCGCCGATCTTTTTCTTCACGACCGTATAGCCGCGGTCGATGTAGCTGCGCATCTCGTCCTTAAGCTTTTCGTGATCCTGGCCCGGATAGTAGTAACCGCCCGCGGCGTAGACAAAGATCTTGCGGTTCGGCTGGCCGTCACCGTAGCGGTCTGCCAGCAGTTGAAATAGCGGCTTGCCTTCGATCTTCGCGACCGCGTCCCACACCGCCATGTCGATCGTGCCAATGGCGACCGAACGTTCGCCGTGGCCACCCGGCTTCTCGTTGGTGAACATCGTCGCCCAGACCTTGTGCGGGTCGAGGTTGTCACCCGCATCATTGACGAGCGAAGTGGGATCGGCTTCGAGAATACGCGGGATGAAGCGCTCTCGCATGAGCTTGCCCTGACCGTATCGGCCATTCGAATTGAAGCCGTAGCCGACGACCGGCTTGCCATCGCGGATCACGTCGGTGATTACGGCGACGAGGCTCAGCGTCATCTTGCTGAAATCGATGTAGGCGTTGCGGATCGGGGAGCTGATCGGAACAGTTTTTTCGCGAATCTCGACGATTCTCATGGTGGTGTCTCCTGGTCTGACACGTTTGCTGGATGTCTGAATTGCATGCGCGCTGTTGCAATGGGACGTAGCATAGCCCCGGGAGAACGGCCTATACTTCACCTACATTCATTTCATTCTTTACCAAAAGTGAGAACTGACTCCACGACCGACTTCGAGTTTTTCGTCCAGTTGGCGAAGCTGAAGAGCCTTTCTGGCGCGGCGCGCTCACTGGGTCTCACGCCTCCGGCGGCGACCAAGCGCCTGGGCATCCTCGAAGAACGGTTTGGCACCCGGCTGGTCAATCGGACGACGCGCAGCGTGAGCCTGACTCCGGAAGGAGAGACCTATGCGCGGTATGCCGCGCAGATTCTCGACCAGATGCGGGAGATGGAGGACGCGATCGCCGGGACGCCAGCCGATCCGCACGGACGCCTGCGCGTGAACGCAACCTTGGGGTTCGGGCGAACAACCATTGCGCCTTTAGTGTCCGAATTTGCGAAACGCTATCCGCACGTCGATATCCAGTTCGTGGTCACGGACCGCCCCGTCGATCTGGTCGAAGGGGCTTTCGATATGGCGATAAGGTTTGGCGAGTTGCCGGACCAGCGGTTGAGAGCTCGCCGCCTGATGAGCAATCGCCGCTTTCTGTGTGCCTCTCCCAAGTATCTGGAGCGGCACGGCGTTCCGCAGCGAATCGAGGATCTGGTCAATCACCGATGCATCATCCACACACAAAACGACGATGCGTTCGGCGCCTGGAGATTCGTGCAGGACGATCATCTGGAGACCTTGAAGGTGAACGGCTCGCTCTCCAGCAATGACGGCGATATCGTGCTGCGGTGGGCGCTGGATGGTCACGGCATCCTGATCCGGTCGGAGTGGGATCTCGCCAAATACATCCAGAGCGGGAGGCTAAGTCTGGTGCTGCCCGATGTCGTTCTGCCGTCTGCGGACCTGTTCGTCTACTATCCGGGCCAACGCAACGAATCCACACGCGCTCGTGCGTTCATCGACTTTCTCATCAAGCACTTCGAGGCGCCATTTGTTCCGGTGGATGTGAGCAAGACGGCTCCGGAGCGCAAGAGATCTGGTCGAGCAAGGAACTGACGATGTGGGAACGAGGTTTGTGGTTATAAGAATGCCGGTTTTCAATCGTGGCCTCGTGCAGAGTCCGAGGCGGCTTTTTGGCACAGCGCTGAATGCATTCCGGCCGAACCCATAACTGACCGTTTTAGAATGCGACAGGGGCGCTCGTCGCGTAAGGGCGAGCGGCTGATTGTGGCCGGGAAGCGTCACCATCATCTAGAATGATGCGCTTTGCCCGTACTCCCATGTGGTTCAAAAACCTTCAGCTTCATCGTCTTCCGGCACCTTGGGCCGTTACCCCCGATCAGATGGAAAAATGGCTGACGCCCCACGCGTTTCAGCCGGGCAGCAGCGTCGAAATGCAGAGCTTCGGATGGGCATCGCCGCGCGACGACGGCTCGCTCGTATATTCGACCAACCGACAGATGCTTCTCGTGTTTCGTGCCGAAAAGAGGCTGCTCCCGGCGTCAGTCGTCAATCAGGTGACCAAGGCTCGGGCGCTTGAAGTCGAGGAGCAGCAGGGCTTCAAGCCAGGGCGAAAACAGCTGCGTGAACTCAAGGAGCAGGTTACCGACGAACTCCTGCCGCGCGCGTTCACCATTCAGCGCGATACCCGCGTTTGGATCGATACGGCGAATGGCTGGCTTGTCATCGATGCGGCTGCGCAGGCGCTTGCCGACGACGTTCGCGGCCTGCTCGTGAAATCTATCGACCAGTTGCCGCTCGCCGGCGTTCGCGTGGCGCTGTCGCCGGTCGCCGCGATGACGGAATGGCTGATGTCCGGCGAGGCACCGGGTGGATTCACCGTGGACCAGGACGCCGAGTTGCGCTCGAGCGGCGAAGGCGGCGCCACGGTGCGATACGTCGGCCACGCGCTCGAAGCGAACGACATGCGACGGCACATCGAAGCCGGCAAACAATGCATGCGCCTCGCGATGACTTGGGACGACCGGGTCTCCTTCGTACTGACGCCGTCGCTGACAATCAAGCGTGTCACACCGCTCGACGTGATCAAGGAGGCGGCGGATCCCACCGCGCAAAACGACGACGAACGCTTCGAGTCAGATGTCACGCTGATGACGGGTGAATTGGGGAGGATGTTGACCAATCTTGTCGATATCTTGGGCGGCGATCAACACGACGCGACGCATCAGGCGGCAGCAGCCTGAACTCCGTCGGCTGGCGAGGACCATCGCACCGCGCCGGTACGGTTTCGCGCCGGCGCAGCAGTTCGAGGAGGACCGTCGCCGCCAGTCGCATACGTGGACAGCAGACGTTCACAGCGCGGAGCCGGCAGCTATCTCGCGCGCTGGCAGCTTGAATCCGGCGGCGCCGCAGTGAGGTGGCACAAGTTAATAATTCCTTGGCCATGCTCAGCAAGCCGGCATCCCGTTGATGCTGTCCATCGCCATACGCATCGCCACGCTTCCTTCCGGCGTTGAACCGTATGCATGCGGCGTGCATGTCACGACAGATCGATTTGTCTGCGTCTTCCTGAAAGGGGGCAGGCTGCCCATTGCCAAACGGACCGCTCTGAACTATGTTCCAGCGGACGGACCAACTGTTCCACGAAGGATCACAGAATGCTCACAAGACTAAAATCGACGTTCCGTTACTTCAACAGCGTTGTCCCGTTCCGACTTGGTCCCGCGCTGATCACAACGGCCGTGCTGGTGACCCTGTTGCTGTTACCTGTGCCCGAAGGGCTGACGCCCAAGGCTTGGGGCCTGGTTGCCATATTTCTGACAACTATCGTTGCGATCATTCTGAAGGTCATGCCGATCGGCGTGATGGCGGTGATGGCAATCGTAGTCCTCTCGCTGTCGCAGGTGACCTCGAACTCGTCCAAGGGGGCGATCGCCGATGCGCTGACCGCCTTCGACAGTCCGCTAATCTGGTTGATCGTGGTGGCGATCCTGATCTCGCGCGGCCTGAAGAAGACCGGCCTGGGCAGCCGCATCGGCCTGATGTTCATCTCGCTGCTCGGCAAGCGCACGGTAGGCATCGGCTATGGTCTGGCCGTCTGTGAACTGGTGCTGGCGCCGTTCACACCAAGCAATACCGCGCGCGGTGGCGGCATCGTGCATCCGATCATGAAGTCGATCGCCAACGCTTTCGACTCGGATCCGGCCAAGGGCACCGAGGGCAAGGTCGGCACCTACCTGGCGCTGGTCAACTATCACGCCAACCCCATCACTTCGGCGATGTTTCTGACCGCCACGGCGCCCAATCCGCTGGTGGTGGACTACATCGCCAAGGCGACCAATCAGAGTCTGCATCTGACCTGGACGAGCTGGGCGCTGTGCATGCTGCTGCCCGGCCTGCTATGCATACTGATCATGCCGCTTGTGATCTATGTGCTGGCGCCGCCGCAGATCAATGCCACACCCAACGCAGTACAGTATGCGCACGCCGAACTGGCGAAGATGGGTGCCATGTCGCCGAAGGAAATGGTCATGTTGGGGACCTTCGCGCTGCTGCTGCTGCTGTGGGCCGATGTGCCGGCGATGGTATTCGGTCCGTCGTTCATCCTGGATCCGACCGTGGTCGCCTTCGTCGGCCTGTTATTGCTGATCGTCACCGGCACCATTGACTGGGACGACGTGCTGTCGGAGAAGAGCGCCTGGGACACGCTGGTGTGGTTTGGTGCGCTGATCATGCTGGCCGAGCAACTGAACAAGCAAGGCGTGATCACCTGGTTCTCAAATGCCATGAAGGACGCGATCGTTGCCAGCGGCATCGGCTGGGGCGCCGCTGCCGCGATCCTGGTAATGGCATTCGTTTTTTCACACTACCTGTTCGCCAGCACGACGGCGCACATCAGCGCGATGATGCTCGCATTCCTGACGGTCGGGGTCCATCTGATACCCCCCGAATATGTGCCGCTGTTCATGCTGATGATGGCGGCCGGCTCGGCGATCATGATGACGCTGACCCACTATGCGACGGGCACTTCGCCGATCATCTTCGGTAGCGGCTATGTCCCGATGGGAACCTGGTGGCGCGTCGGTTTTGTGATGTGCGTGGTGGAGTTGCTGATCTTCACGGTGGTCGGCGGCCTCTGGTGGAAGTTGCTTGGCTACTGGTGAAGCAGTAGGCCGTTCTGCGCCACACAACAACAAATCAACCGTGGAATACGAATACCCGAAATAAAAAAGGCCTGGCGCCAAGCCAGGCCTTGCCACCAAAAGCTAAACCGCTTAGAAGCGCGTACGCACGCCCGTGGTCAGTTCGAGCTGGTTGGACGCGCCAAACGTCGTGCCGACCGTGTAGCCGCCGTGCAGCTTCATGTAGTCGCCCGCCAGATACAGCTCGGTGCGCTTCGAGAGGTGATAGAAAACCGAAGCGTAGAGCGTTTCCTTGAAGCCGTTATGCAGCCCGCTGGTGGGATCGAAGGTGCCCAGGTTAGCGTTCGGAATATCGCCATCGGAGTTGTACGCGGCGTTATGCACGCGCATCTGCTGATAGCCGAGTTCGTAGTCGAACGCACCCTTCGGCGCGACCTTGAGCGACACCGTCCACGAATTGTCCTGGCGCTGGCCCAGCGCGCCCTGGTTGCCCCAGTAGCGGAAGTAGCCCGCATTGGCACGCACGATGCCCAGCGTGTAGTTGCCGCCGACCGAGAACGACTGGTTCGTGTTGCCGTTCAGGTTCACGTGGCTATAGTACGTCGATGCCGTGTACGAGGGACCGTTGTAGCCGAGGGCGAACTGGTAGGTTGCGTTGTTGCCGAAGCTCGTCTGGTTGCCGAACGCGTAGCCCGCGCTCGCGAAGATGCCATTGCTGAACAGCTTCTTCCACGCGAGGCCGTTGTTATAGCGGGTGCCGGTTGCGCTGCCCGCGTAGAAGATCATCTGCTTGAAGTTGTTCGAGTTGGTCCAGCCGCCCTCTTCCGTCGTCAGCTTCGTGCTGCCGTACGGGTCGCCGTAGATGGCCGACGCATCGCGCGCGATGGTGTTCTGGAAGCCGGCCGTGAACTTGCCGAGGCGCTCGTCTTCCACGCCCACCCATGCATCGCGGTCGAAGATCTGGCCCGGGTCTTCCATCGCGCCGTTACTCACGGTGTATTCGCTTTCCAGCCGGAAGATCACCTTGGTGCCGCCGCCGATGTCCTCAGCGCCTTTCAGGCCCCAGCGGCTGCCGCTGAACCACGGCTCGCCGTCGTTGCCCATGCCGATCACGTGGTTGCCGTTGGCGTCCGCGTGCGTTCGGTAGGTGGGAACGCTCAGGTCGATCAGGCCGTAGAGTTGAACGCTCGACTGGGCGTGCGCGCCGCTCGCCGCCAGAGTGCCGGCCGCCATGGCGAATGCGAGATGCTTCTTCTTCAAGATTGTCTCCTCAGATAACTGCATTGAAGTTCTGTTTATTCCGTTGCCCTGTTCCGGCCGGCTGCTGCTTTCGGCGTGCATGACATTCAACGGATGGTACGAATCGTAGAGCGCTCAATCCTTCGCGCTCCTTTCGCGAATGGTTCGTATCGCTTAGTGGATTCACCAATACTTAAACCGCGGAAATGGCGCTTTGCTCGCGCGGCGGCGCGTCCTTCGCACGCAGAATGTAGCCAAGGCCGCGCAAGGTCATGATCTGCGCGCTCGACTCCGCCAGGTGCTTGCGCAACCGGTGGATATAGATGTCGATGGCGTCCGCGCTCGGTTCGTCGTCGAGGCTGTACACACGCTCCATGAGCGTGTGCTTCGACACGGTCTTGCCCTGCTGCAGCATCAGCGCTTCCAGAATCGCGTGCTCGCGGCGGCGCAGCGCGAGCGGTTCCTCGTTGTGGCGGAATTCGCGCGTGTCGGAAACGTAATGCAGATCGCCGCATGTGAGCCAGCCCGACTTGTCGCCCACCTGCCGGCGTATCAGCGCCTTGATGCGCGCAACCAGTTCTCGGGCATCGAAGGGCTTCACCACGTAGTCGTCGGCGCCGGCACTGAAGCACGCGACCTTGTCGTCGATCGAGCCGTGCGCGGTGAGCATCAGCACCGGCACGTTGTCGCGCCGGCGCCGCAAGCGGTTGAGCACGTCCTTGCCGCTCATGCGCGGCAAGCGCATGTCGAGCAGCACGACGTCATAACGCTGGGTCATCAGCACCGAATCCGCGGCCTCGCCGTCGGCCACGCAATCGACCGTGAAATTCTCGGCGCGCAGCAGATTGACGATCCAGTGCGCGAGCTCGGCGTTGTCTTCCACGAGCATCAGCTTCATTGTTGTTCCTTGTTCACGTCAGCGCTGTTTCCAGCATTCCGTGTCGCTCCTTCGAGCCGCCGCTGCGCGCCGCCACCTCGCGCCACACCGGCAGGCGCACTGTCACGACGAGTCCGATCCGTCCCGCGCCGGGCCCCACGCTTACCGTGCCGCCATGCGAGCGCGCCACCTGATGAACGATGGCGAGCCCAAGCCCGGTTCCTTCGGTGTCCGTTGCAACGCGATAGAAACGTTCGAACACGTGCATGCGCGCCTCGGCGGGAATGCCGGGGCCGTTGTCGACCACCTGCAGGACAACCTCGTCGCCCTCGCGGCGACAGATGGCCGTCACGTTGCCGCCCGCCTGGGTGTAGCGGATCGCGTTGTCGACCAGATTGGCGGCAAGCGAGGCCAGCAGCCCCGCGTTGCCCGCCACCACTACGCCGCTGTCGAGTTCCGCGCCCAGATCGATATCGCGCTGCTGCGCCGCCTGAATCAGTTCTTCGAGCACCGAGGACACCACCGCGCCGAGATCCACGCACGTGCCCATACGTGCGGGCGCCATCGATTCGGCCTGCGCGAGCAGCAATAACTGGCTCGTCAGTTCCGCCATCTTCTGGCTCGTGCGGCGCACGCCGTTCAGCGCAACGAACAGCGCCGGGTCTTGGGCATCGCACTGGCTCGCGAACTGGATCTGCGTGGCAAGCAGCGTGAGCGGCGTGCGCAGTTGATGCGCCGCGTCGGCGATGAACTGGCGCTGGGTCGAAGCGTGCACCTTCAGGCGCGCAATGCACTGATTGATCGCGTCGACGATCGGCCTCAGTTCCGATGGCAAATGATCGGGCCGGATAGGTTCGAGCTCGGTGGGCTCGCGGTCGGCCACGTCGTTCTTGAGCTTCATGAGCGGGCGCAGTTCGAGCGTGAGCCCGAGCGGCACGAGCAGCGCGGCGAGCGCGAGCATCAGCCACTGGCGCATCAACTGCGGCCGCCAGAGGCCGTCGATCATGGCCTGGCGCGAGGCCACGGTCTTGCCGACGATCACCGTGACGCGCTCGGCGCGGCCCGAATCGTAGAGCATGCGCTCGTAGGCCACCGCGCGAATGGGCGCGCCGTCGTACTGGCTGTCGTAGAACGCGGGCAACTGCGTGGATGACTGCGCACTCGCGGACGGCGGCGCGAGTTCCGGCGCGCCACCCAGCAACCGGCCATCGCCGGCGAGCACCTTGTAGAACACCCGGTCCTGATACGGCGACTCGAACATCTCCAGCGCCGCCGGCGGAATGTTCGCGACGAGCGCACCGTTCTCCCAGTCGACGTCTTCAATGATCGTGCGCGCCGAAGCGAGCAACGAATTGTCCTGCAACAGATCCGCGGTCTGGCGCGCGGCATCGTAAGACATTGCGCCCGTGACGACGGTGAACGCCGCCAGCGGCAGCAGCAACCACAACAGCAGACGCGCACGCAGGCTATGCACCATGTCACGTTCTCCAGTACAAAAGAAACCGTCCCGCGCTGCGGGACGACGTTAGAACGCTTCGGACCTCGCCTGCCGGAGCGCTCACCGGCCTGGCCCTTCAAGTGCTCAAAGCGCTCAGAATGCGGAGGGCCGCCATTTGAGCAGGCGCTTTTCCAGCGAGCTCAACAGGTAATCGGTTGAGAGCGCAACTACCGCGAGCACGATCATCGCCGCGAACACACCGCTCGCATTGAATGCGCCTTGCGCCGTCGAGATCAACAAGCCGATGCCCTGCTTCGAGCCGAGGAACTCGCCCACCACGGCGCCGACCAGTGCGAAGCCAAAGCTCACGTGCAGGCTCGCGAGAATCCACGAGAGTGCCGACGGAATCACCACGGAGGTGGTCACCTGGCGGCGCGATGCGCCGAGAATCTGCGCATTGGCGATCATGTAGCGGTCCGCTTCGCGCACGCCCTGGAACGCATTGGCGAACACCACGAAGAACACCATCACCACGGCCAGCGCCACCTTCGACGCCATGCCGAGGCCCAGCGCGATCACGAACACCGAGCCCAGCACCACGCGCGGGATCGAGTTGGCGATCTTGATGTAGAGGCTGAACACGTCGGACAGCAGTTTGTTGCGGCCCAGCACCACGCCGCACACCACACCGCCCGCGGCGCCGATCAGAAAGCCCAGCACGGTCTCTTCAAGCGTGACCCACACCTGCAGCAACAGCGGCCCTTGCGACGTGCCGTTCACGAACCAGTCGACGATCTGCTCGAAGATCAGCGAGGGCATCGAGAAGAAGAACGGGTCGATCCACTTGTTGCGTCCCGCGAGTTCCCAGCCGCCGAGCACGACGACCAGCACGAGCACGCGCAGGCTGATCACGAGCGCGTGGCGCTGGCGGATGCGACGCTGCGCCAAGCGCTCGACTTGCGCGAGCGAGTTGCGCTCGAGTGCGGCCGCGTTTGAAACAGTTGCAGGAGCAGTCATGGACGGTTTCCGGAGTTGGAGCGTTTCAGGCAATTTGCACCTCTTCGCGCAGGTCGTGCCAGATGTCACGGGAGATTTCGATAAAGCGCGGTTCGTAGCGGATTTCCGACGTAATGCGCGGGCGCGGCAGGTCGATCTCGTAGACCTTCTTGAGCGTCGCGGGCCGCGCCGTGAGCACGAACACGCGATCGGCGAGCGCGATGGCTTCTTCAAGATCGTGCGTGACGAACACCACCGATCCCGTGCCGCCCCACAGTTGCAGCAACTCGTCTTGCATCAGCGTGCGCGTCTGCATGTCGAGCGCCGAGAACGGCTCGTCCATCAGCAGGATTTCGGGCTTGTTGATGAAGGTCTGCGCGAGCGCCACGCGCTTGCGCATGCCGCCGGAGAGTTGATGCGGATAGTGCTTGCCGAACTTGTCGAGGCCGACGCGGCGCAGCCACTCGTTCGCCTCGTCGTAGGCGGCGTCTTTCGAGCGGCCGCGAAACAGCGGGCCGGCGGCCACGTTGTCGAGCACCGAACGCCACGGAAACACCGCATCGGCCTGAAACACGAAGCCGATGCGCGGGTCGATGCCGTTCACCGGCGCGCCCATCACGCGCACCTCGCCCGTGGTCGGCTTGAGCAGGCCCGTGATCATGCTGAGCGTGGTGGACTTGCCGCAGCCCGTGGGGCCGACGATGGCAATGAATTCGCCCTGAGCGACAGACATGCTGAAATCGCGCAGCGCCACGGTGGCTTTGCCGTCGGGTGCGATAAAGCGGCACGAGACGTTACGGAATTCGATAGCCGGCGTGCTGGGTTGCACAGCGGGTTGCGCGGCATGTTGCGCGGAAATTCGCGCACCTGATTGAACTGGAGCTTGCTTCATCAAGGACATCTCACGATTGTTCGGACGCGGCCAGAACAGAAGCCGGCGCCGAAGCCACAAAACAGAGGAAAGCAGCAGCGCGGCGGTCCACGCGGACCGCCTTGCCGTAACGACGTCGAGACGCCGTTATTTCGCGCTGACGAACTCGTTGGTGTACGTCCTGGCCAGATCGACGTGCTTGCCCTTGACCGACGGATTGAACGCCGAGAGCACCTTCAGCACGGTGGCGGGACCGTCGGCGGGCATCTTCGCGTCCGCCGTGTACATCGGCAGCGACGCCTTGAGCGCGGTCACGTAGAGCGCCTTGTCCTTCTGGTAGTCGGCGGGCATCTTGGCCGCGATGTCCTCGGCGCTATGCGTATGGATGAACTCCATCGTGCGTGCGAACGCGTGCGCGAGCTTCGTGGCCTCGGCCTTGTGCGAAGCCACCCACGCGTCCTGCACATAGAGGCTCGCCGCCGGATAGGTGCCGCCGAGCGCCGCACGCGTGCCCTCCACGGTGCGCATGTCCACCAGCACCTTCGCGTCACCGGTCTGCAAGAGCCGCGAGACGGTGGGCTCCGTGGTCATACCCGCATCGATGCGGGTCTGCTTGATGGCCGCGATGAAGCTTGCGTCGGCGCCCACGGGCAGCATCGTGTATTCGGTCGACGCAATGCCGTGCTGGCCCGCGAGATACTGTGTGAGGAAACTCGTGGACGAGCCCAGACCCGTCACGCCGAGGGTCTTGCCCTTGACGTCGGCCATCGACTTGATCGTGTCGGCGGACTTCGACGACACCACCTCCACTTCGCCCGGCACCTGGCCGAACACGGCAATCGCCTTGACGTCCTTGCCCTTCGTCTGCAGGTCGATGGTGTGGTCGTAGAAACCCACCACGCCTTGCACGGCGCCCGCCAGCAGTTCGTTCTCGGCGTCCACGCCTGCCGGCTGCGAAAGCAGTTCGACGTCGAGCCCTTCGTCCTTGAAGTAGCCGAGCTGCTCCGTGAGTTTTGCGGGCAGATAAATGAGCTTCGTGATCCCGCCCACCATGATGGTGATCTTGCCGGGCGCGTCGGCGGCCTGCGCATTTTGCAGCGCGGCGCCAGCCAAAAGACCGCAGGCGATCGCCACGGCGGGCAAACGACGGCGTAATGCGCGGGAAGTGGGTTGCATCGACTGTCTCCATTATTTTGGGCGGCGGCACGATACCGCTTGCCTCGATGAATGGCGGCATTCTAGCCAGCGGAACCCTTCTCGATGCTTTCGCGCCAGGCGGCAAAATATGGGGGATTTCCATGAAACGGGGGCTTCGGCGGCATGTTTTCTCTCAACAGGAATCACTTTCATTCAACAATTCACTTCTCGCACCGGACCTCGAAGCGAATGTGCAGTCACCCATTCCGATTGAAATGTTTTTAAACGATTAACGATTATGCTAACCAGCGCTTTTTTCATAAGAAAATATGCAATCCGCTTATTGAAATAATCTCGCTTTTCTTATTGTTGCCGCTTAACAACAAACCATTGCCGCGGCGCTCGATATTGGAAGAAACTGAATGCGGCCTTACCCTGAGAACCGATAAGATACGAATTACACGCAGCCGTTAAATTTCCGCGCAAGCGGCTTAAATGCAGGCATAAAAGCCGCTTATGCATTTCCTGTATTTCGCTATGCAAATGTTTTGCAACGTGAATATCGAAGGTATTCGTGGCGCATGAATTTAGCTGTTTACTCCACCCTGTACAGGAATTGACGACGATGAAAAAGAAGACCCTGGTTTTTGCTGCAGTGACTGCGGCTTTTGCAGGCGCAGCCCATGCGCAGAGCAGCGTGACGCTGTACGGTATCGTCGACGCAGGCCTGACCTATGTAAGCAACGAAGTAAGCCGGCAATCCACCATTACCCAGAACGGGCTGTCCGGTGGCAAGGCGGCGGTTGGCCTGACCAGCGGCAACGTGCAACAAAGCCGCTGGGGGCTGCGCGGCGTTGAAGATCTCGGCGGCGGCCTGAAGACGATCTTCAACCTCGAAAGCGGTTTCAATGTCGCGAACGGCACCACCGTGAACAGTGCGCTTTTCAATCGTCAGGCATTTGTCGGCCTCTCGCATAGCGACTACGGCACGCTGACGCTCGGTCGCCAGTACGATTCGGTGGTCGATTATCTGGGCCCGCTTTCGGCAACCGGCACGTGGGGCGGCACCTACTTCGCTCACCCCGGTGACAACGACAACCTCAATAGCTCGTTCAGCCTGAGCAATACGGTCAAGTACCAGAGCCCGATTTTCGCAGGCTTCTCGGCGAACGCCTTGTACGGCTTCTCGAACAGCACGGGCTTTGCCGACAATCGCGCGTATAGCTTTGGTGCGGGCTACGAATACGCTGGCTTTAAATTCGGCGCCGCCTACCTGCAACTTCAAGGGCTGAATTCCGGTAACGCCAATGGTTCGGTGCAGGATCTGCCGACCTTCAACACGGCCAATCTGCCGGGCCTCCAGAACCAGCGCACGTGGGGTGTGGGCGGCAACTATGCGTTCGGCCCGGCGGTGGTTGGCCTCCTGTTCACGCAGACCCGTCTGCAAGACCAGATCGCCAATATCTCGCTGCGCTACAACAACTTTGAAGTCAACGGCAAATACAACTTCACGCCGGCGTTCTCGCTGGGCGCGGAGTACGCGTACACGCAAGGCCTGCGCAATACCCCGGCCAGCGGCACGTCGAACAACCTCTCTGCGCACTGGAACCAGTTCGGCCTGCAGGCTGACTACGCTCTGTCGCGCCGCACCGACCTCTATGGCGAGGCCGTGGCCTTCGTCGGCGCGAACAACCAGGTTGGCTTCAACGTCGTGCAGGTCAACGGTACGGCAGCACCGTCGACGAGCCGCAGCCAGGTGGTTGTGAGCGGCGGTATCCGTCACCGCTTCTAACCGGCCTCGCGGTATGGCCCTGGGCAGGCGCCGCGCCTGCCCGCCGTTCTTCTTTGTAACTCCGATTGCCCGCCTCGCGCGGGCTTTTTTCTGTCTGGAATACCCTAAGCGTAAAAAATATGCCCCAATCGGCCGGCCGCTTTCGCTAGAATTTGCTTTCATCGAGGCTAAAAGCATATTTGTGTTGTTGCTGTGGTATCGAATCGCAAATACTGCTTACCTCATTCATCTGATACCGGAGGCGAGCGTGCCAGGTTTACTCCCCAATGTCGACCGCGAGGGACTCCTCGAATATTCAGTGGTCTACACCGACCGCTCGATCAATCATATGTCGCAGCTCTTTCAGGGCGTCATGCGCGACATTTCCAGCATTCTGAAAAAGGTCTACAACGCGAAGGCGGCCATTGTCGTCCCGGGCAGCGGGACTTTCGGCATGGAAGCCGTCGCCCGCCAATTCGCGACCAACAAGAAATGTCTGGTCATCCGCAACGGCTGGTTCAGCTTCCGCTGGTCGCAGATTTTCGACATGGGCAGCATTCCGTCCGAATCGATCGTGTTGAAGGCCCGCCCGGTCGAATCCGGCACGCAGGCCGCCTATGCACCGGCCCCAATTGAAGAAGTGGTCGCCGCCATCAAGGAACACAAGCCCGATCTGGTCTTTGCCCCGCATGTCGAAACCGCATCGGGAATGATCCTGCCCGACGACTACTTGCGCGCGGTGGCCGACGCCGTGCATGCGGTCGGCGGCATGTTCGTGCTCGATTGCATCGCCTCGGGCACGATCTGGGTCGACATGCAGGCATGCGGCGTCGATGTCCTGATCAGCGCGCCGCAAAAGGGCTGGAGCGCCTCGCCCTGCTGTGGGCTGGTCATGCTCAGCCCGCTCGCGCGCGAAAGAATCGACGCCACCACCAGCACCAGCTTCGCCTGCGACCTTCGCAAGTGGCTGCAGATCATGGAAGCCTACGAGAACGGCGGGTTCGCTTACCACGCCACGTTGCCCACGGACAGCCTCACGACATTGCGCAACGTAATGAAGGAAACCGAGGCATACGGCTTCGACAAGGTGCAGGCCGAGCAGCTTGAACTTGGCAAGCGCGTTCGCGCGCTGCTGGAGAGCAAGGGCTTCAGGAGTGTGGCGGCTGAAGGTTTTCAGGCGCCGGGCGTGGTGGTCAGCTACACCGACGACGACGGCATCCGCTCGGGCAAGAAGTTCGCCGATGTCGGCTTGCAGGTCGCCGCCGGCGTTCCGCTGCAATGCGACGAGCCCGAAGACTTCAAGACCTTCCGCCTCGGGCTCTTCGGCCTCGACAAACTGCATGATGTCGACGGCGCGCTCGCCAGGTTCGCCAACGCGCTGGAGCGCATTCTGTAAAGCGGGTTTGCGGTTTCAGGTGGCCGCTCTCGCGGCTGCCTGCTCACACCCGCTTACACCTTTTCGTGGCAAGCGTATTTCTCTTGCCACGCGCAGTCGCTGGAGTACGTAGCGGCGCGCTCCCCGAATCACCACGCCCACCGCACCCCAACGTCGCCGCCGATCACGCGCTGGTGCTCGCCGCCGAAGTTCGTCAGGTAGCTCACGGTCGCAAACGCGCTGCCGCGCTTCGTGAGTTGCGCGACGACGCCCGCGCCGACCTGCCCCATCGTCTGCCCCACCGGCGTGCCCAGGGTGGTCACGCCGCCGAAGGTGGTTTTGTCGTCGGCGCCGAACGAGCGCAGCACGTTCACGCGCAGATACGGCTTCCAGTTCACCCCGCTCGCGTCGAACGCCCATTGCAGGCGCGCGCCGACGCGGCCCAGAAACGTGTTGCCGTTATTCCATGTGACATCGGAAATGCCGTCGTTGAATTTGTCGAGGGCGAGCCATTGCCACACGAATTGCGCCTGCGGCTCCAGCGTCAGTCCGGACCCCAAGGCAATCGGCAGGCCCGCTTCGATCGAGCCGGTGAAGGCATTGCCGTCGGTCGAGCCGCCCACGTTGTCGTTCGACTGCTTGCGCACCGTGAGCGCGCTGCCCATCGCAACGGCGTCGGTGTACCAGCCGCCCGCGCCGATGTGGGTCCAGTAAGCGCCCAGGTTGTACGCGTTGACCTGCAGCGAGCCCGCACCGTAGTCGTACTGACCCAATGCTAGCCCGTTCACGTCGCCCACCGCGCGCGAGAAGCCGACAAGGAAGCCGTAATGATTGCGCGCGCCACCGGGCTGGTGGTCGGCGTAGAGATCCTGGCCGACCTGCATGCCCCATACCGAGCCGTCGAACGAGGGCTTCACGTCGCCGCCCTGCGCGATGTTGCTGTACGCGCCCCACGCGCGCGCCCATGATGCCGGCACCGAGCCGCTTTCGGTCAGCAAGCCCTGCTCGCCCTGACGGTCGTGAAAAGTGTCGATCTGCAGGATGCCTAACTGCCGCGCGACGCTCGGCGCTTCGGCGTAGAGCGGCACCTCGGGGCGATAGACTGGCACCTCCGCGGCGCTGGCACCGGCCTTCGCGCTCACGCCGGACGGCGCGCTGGCTTGCGCGTTGGCAAGCGCCTCGACGATCGGCTCCGGCGTGCCCGGCGCCGCTACGATCGGCGTCTGCGTCGTGGCGGACGGGGGCGAAGGCGGATTGCCTGGCGGCGTTGCGGGCGAACTCGGCTGCGTCGCGGGCGGCGTGACTTCGGGCGCTGCCGGAATCGTATTGCGCAGGTACCAACTCTCGCCCGTTCCCGCGCTCACTCCGCCCTTGGCAAGGTAGTAGTCGTATGCGCCCGCCTTGACCGTCCGCCCCGCGAGCGTGAATGCACCCGTGCCCGTCGTGGCGCCGTTCGCGGCCTGCACGACCTGAATGCCGTCGGTGAGCGTGGCCGCGCCCGGACCGCCCGCGTTCGTCACCTTCAGCGTGCTCGTGCCGCTCGCGGCGCCGCCGCTCACAACCAGCTTGTCCGACGCCGCGCCGTCGCCGGCCAGATACGTGTTCAGCGCGATGGTCCCGTTCTGGCCGGCATAGTTGCCCGCCACCGTGAGCGCATTGCCCACGCCGCTGCCGCCAAGCTGCACGAGGCCTGCGTTCACGAGATTGCCGTTGATCTGGAAATTGCCGACCGCGCCACCCGCGAGACTCGCGAGCGCGTTCGCGACCGAGATCGTGCCGTTGTTCGAGACAGCGCCCGTCACGCTGCCATAGCCAGCGAGCGTCGCGCCGGCCGCAACCGCAACGGGACCGCCGCCGGACAGCGCGGGAGGGTCGCCACCACCGTCGCCCACGACCAGCACGCCCGCGTTCACATTCGTGCCGCCCGTGTAGCTGTTATCGCCGTTCAAGGTCAGGATGCCGGCGCCGAGCTTCGTGAGCGAACCCGAGCCCGTCATGTTCTGCGCAATCGTGGAATTGAAGCCCTGCGTGTCGATGGTGCCGTTGTTCGCGGTAATCGAAATGGCGCGGCCTGGCGCGAGGTCGAAGCCGCTGCCGAATTGCAGCGTGCCGCCGTTGAAGGTCAGGGATCCTGACGATGCGCCCAGCGCGGTATCGGACGCAGTAGAAAGCGTGCCCTGCGTGATAGTTGTCCCGCCCGACCAGGTGTTGCCGCCGGGCGCGGACGGTGCGAGCGTCAGCGTTCCCGTGCCGGTCTTCTCCACCTCGCCCGAGCCGCCGATCGACCCCGTGTAATTGCCGTCGGTGTCCTGCTGAAAACGCACGCGCCCGTTGTCGGTCACCGCAAGGGGCAGGTTTGCGGCGTTCGCCTGCAAGGTCGCGCCGCTATCGACGGTCGCAACCACGGAAGCCGTAGTCGTGCCGAGCGTGCCAATGAGATTCAGCGTGCCGGTCTTGACGTGCGCGCTCGAGAACGTGCCGGTGCCTTCCCAGTTCCAGTCGTCGCCCTCCATCGTCAGGCTCTGGTAATTCATGAAGGCGTTCGACGCAGTGCCGCTGCCCTCCAGCCGCACGATGTTATTGCCGCCGCCACCATCGGCCGCGCCCACGATCTGCGAACCCGTTTGCAGAATCAGCGTGTCGTTGCCGCTGCCGTTCTTGATGGCCGTGCCGCCGCCGCCCTGAATCAGGCCGGCGTTGGTGATGGTTGTGTTGCCATTGGTCGAGCGCACGCCAATGCCGTTATTGCTGATGATCTTGCCGCCCGCCTCGTTCGTGATCGTTGCCGTGAACGAACTGCCAAGCGTATTCGACATCACGGCGTCCACGCTGCCGCCGCTCGACGCACTGCCCGTGGTCTGGATCGTGCCGCTGTTGACGAGCGTGTCGTTGTTGCCCTGCATGTACACGGCCGTGCTGTCCCGGCCCGCCGTGCTCAACGTGCCGCTGTTCTCGATCTTGCCGCTGCCGCCCAGAATCGAAGCCGCGCGCGCATTGCTGCCCGATGTCGATATCGTGCCAGTGTTGATCAGTTCATTGCCTGACGCGCCAAGATTGCTTTGCCCCCACGCGGCAGTCAGGCCATAGGAATTCGCGCCCGTCGTCGTGATCTTGCCGTTGTTGATGAGCGTATTGTTATTGCCGTTCGCGGCGAGGCCGTCGTTGTACGCGCCCGTAGTGGAAATCACGCCGCTCACGCCATTAATGATCGTGTTGCCGTCATTCACGCCAAGTAACATCGCGCCGCGATTCGCGACCCCGGTGCCGTTGCCCGTTAACGAGACGCTGCCGTTATTGGTGATTGCGCTCGACGTATCGACGGAAAACGGCACAGGTGTGTTCGTCAGCACGTAACTGCCCGTTGCGGTGCTGTCGAGGTCGATCGTGACGTTGCGGCTCCCTGCCTGCGCGTTGACCGGCGGAATGCCCGCGCCCGTGCAGACAACCGTGGCGTTGCTCGCCGGCGCGCTGCTCGAACAAGCCGCGTAGACACCCGATGGCGCCGCGCTGACGAGAATGGCCACGCCTCCAAGACTCACATTCCACGCATTTCTTTTCATTTTTTCATCCACGTTAGCGAGCGTTACGGAGGCGTTAGTGCGTGGTTCGGTTTATATCACCGGCTGATCGATTATCGCAAGGCAGGATTAAATGATGTCGCCAATATCACCCGTCAAATAAACGATGGCGCTTTAGTAACGTGATTCAGGTATTATCGGGAAAATTGACTGTCCGCCAGCATGCCGCGGACAAAAATGCGGCTCGGCACTCGACGCACAACAAAGTCATACTATTAACAGCTTCACGCGCCCCTCGATTAACGGTGCGCAGCTATTAAATCGAGTACGCGCCCGCTCGCGTTAAAATATGGGCGTTACCCTCACCCCACCCACCGATGTCCAGCTACAAAGAATTGATCGCCCAGCGCGAGCAACTCGAAGCCCAGCTTCAGGAAGCGTTCAAGGAAGAACGCGTGAACGTGCTCGATGAGATCATCCGCAAGATGAAGCTCCACAGAATCACGCTCGATGAAATTCGCGGCCCTGCGCAAGCCGCGAAGGCCAACAAGGCGCCGCCAAAGTATCGCGACCCGGCAACCGGCGCCGAATGGTCGGGGCGCGGCAAGCCGCCGAACTGGATCAAGGACGAGCCGGACCGCACGAAGTTTCTGATTAGCCACTGATCTTCAGTGACTTTCAGCGGCCGGCTCGATGCCCTGCGTGACTCAGGGGCGCAGCCAACCCTGGCGAATGGGAAGCGCGAGCAGCGAACGGTACAGCGTGACGGCAAACTGCATGAGCGCCGCGCCGCAAGCGTTCCAGACCGGCGTAATCACGGCGTAAACCAGGCACGAGACCACGAGCGCGCCGATCATGTCGAACGGATAGTGCACGCCAAGAAAGACTCGCGACCAGGCAATCGCCACCCCCGCGACCAGCGCGACCAGACCGGTCCGCACCATGCCGCCCAACAGCAGCGTGAGAACGAACACCGAGCATACGGTCCCGTGATCGCTCGGAAACGACGAGTCGGGCGCGTGCGCGAAAAAGGTGTGCCCAAGCCCGATCACGAATGGCCGCGGATGAGGCCAGGCCAGGCCGATTGCCTGGTTGACGCCCAGCGTGACCAGCGTGACCACGCACACACGAAGTGCGATGGCGCGCTTGCGCGCATCGCCGGACAGCCACATCAGCACCAGTGCCAGCGGCACCAGCAAGATCAAGTCGTTTGCGACGACGAGCGCCGTTTTGATGAGCCAGTGCGGCGTGGCCGGCGTGCCGTTGATTGCGAGAAAAAGCGAACGGTTCAATGCTTCGAGTGATTCCATTGCAAAAGTCGTGTAAGTCGATTTCAGGTTGAAGTACAGGGGCTTGCTTGCGCGCCCGGCTGTGCGAGCCGCTGCCGGGCCGGAAAGCGTACGCGGACTGTGAGGCCTCGTCCATCGGACCCGCTATCGAGCGTAACGTTCGCCTGATGCTGCTCAGCAATGCGCCGCACGATCGAAAGCCCCAGCCCGCTGCCCGAAATCGCCTGGGCCGCATGGCCGCTGCCGCGATAAAAGCGCTCCCATACACGCGCGCGATCCCGCTCGGGAATCCCTGGGCCATTGTCGCTGACTTCGAGCACCGCGCACGGGCCCTCCTCGCGCACCACCACGTCGACGCGCGCGTGCGCGCCGGCATAGCGAATCGCGTTATCGACGAGATTGTTGAGCAGCACGCGCAGGTTCTCGCCATAACCGCTCACGCTCACCGCCTGCTCGCTCGCGAGCCCGAGGTCGATCTGGCTCGCCTCGGCAAGCCGCACGCGCTCGGCGACCACCGAGCGCGAGAGCGCGGTCAGATCCACCTCCTGTCTCGCGTCGCGGCCCGTATCGGGATCGAGCCGCGCGAGCGTGAGCAATTGCGCGACCAGATGCGCGAGACGCTCCGTGCCCGAGCGGATCTGCATGACGATTTCATCGCGCTCCTGCACGCTTTCCGCCTTCGGCAATAGTTCGGCCTGCAAACCAAGCCCCATGATCGGTGTGCGCAATTCGTGCGCGGCGTCTGCGATGAAATGCTTCTGCAGCGTAAAGGCATGATCGAGCCGCACCAGCAGGTCGTTGAGCGCATCCACGAGCGGCTTGACTTCGTTGGGCATCTGCGACGTTTCTATCGTGTGCATGTTGTTCGCGTCGCGGCGCTTGAGCCCGGAGGCCACCTCGCGCAGCGGCCGCAAACCGTAGCCGATCCCGAACCACAGCAGCAACGCGACCACCGGCACCAGCGAGAGCACCGGCCAGAACAGATGCATCGAGACCTCGGCCAGCGCCTCCCAGCGCGCGAGGCGCGCCTGCGCCACGCGCACCAGCGTGGTCCCGCTCGTGCTCGCATAGGTGTGCCAGACCTGGCCGTCGACGGTCACGTCGGCATAGCCCGGGCCTTGCGGCGCGGGCAGCCTGGAGTCGGGGTCGCTGCTGAACACGAGTTTGCGGTCTTCCCACACTTGCAGCAGCACGCCATGCGATTGCTTGCCCGAGAGCCGGCCCTTGCGGTCCGTGCCCGTAAGCGAGAGCCGACCGTCGCCGTCCACCACCACGTGCCGCGCGATCGCCTTCATCTGGTCGTTGAGGATTTCGTCGATCTCGCCAAGCGAACCCCACCAGGTGGCTGCGCTCGCCAGCACGCCGGCGAGCAGCATGGACGGCAACAGCCACAACAACAAACGCCGACGCAGCGACGACATGAACCAGCGCGCGGACCGCGCACGCAACGTGGTCATTCGATCTTCCCGATGCCGTAGCCCACGCCGCGCACATTGCGGATGGCGTCCGAGCCCAGCTTGCGGCGCAGGTTGTAGACGTGCACCTGGATGGCGTTGCTCTCGATTTCCTCGTTCCAGCCATACAGGCGCTCTTCGAGTTGCTCGCGCGTGACGATGGCGCCCGGATCGCGCATCAGCTCTTCGAGCAGCGCGAATTCGCGCGCCGTGATGGAAACCTCCTGGTCGTGGAGCCAGCACCGGTGCCGGGCCGGATCCAGCCGCAACGCGCCCGCCGTCAGCATGGCCTGGGCACGCCCGGCCTGGCGGCGGTTCGCGACGCGGATGCGCGCCAGCAGTTCCTCCAGAGCGAACGGCTTGACGAGATAATCGTCGGCGCCGCCATCGAGCCCCGCGACGCGATCCGGCACGCTGTCGCGCGCGGTAATGACGATCACGGGAGTCGAGTCATCGCGCTTGCGCAAGGCGGCAAGCAGCGTCATGCCGTCCTGGTTCGGCAAGCCCAGATCGAGCAGCACGAGCCCATAGTCCGTGGTGCGCAGCGCCAGCGCACCGGCGTCGCCATCCTGCACCCAGTCCACGGCAAAGCCCTCCCGGCGCAGGCCGATGCGCAGCCCATTGCCGATCAGCGGGTCGTCCTCAACCAGCAGTATTCGCATGCCGTCGTCATCTCCTGTTCTGGCCGGTTCCCCCAAAAGGGCCCACGAGCTTACCTTTGCGCAGGTTAACGGAGCATTAACGCGATGGACCGCGCCGCTGCCGCCACTTCACGCGGGCTTCAGCCTCGCTTTCGTAGACTGTTTCCTGTCGCGGCCTCGGGGGCCGCACCTTTGAACAAGGAAAACCGATGAAAAAGCTCATTATCGCCGGCCTGATCGCAACCTTCGCTGCGGCGGCGCATGCCCAGTATACGGGCCCGGGCGAGCAGCCCGCGGCCACGACGGTCCAGCAGTTGACCAGCACGGGCAAGGACGACCAGCGCGTGGTGCTGCGCGGTCATGTGGTGAAATCGCTCGGCGACGAGAAATACACGTTCAAGGACAGCACCGGCGAGATTCCGGTGAAGATCGACGCCAAACGCTGGCCATCGGGGCAGCCGGTGAACGACGCCACCACGGTCGAACTCACGGGCAAGTACGACAAGGAAATGTTCGGCACGCCGAAGGTCAAGGTTCACGACGTGAAGGTCGTGCAGTAAGCCCCGTGGTGCATTCCATCAGGAATGCAAATTATCGTGCGATGTGACGGAAAGAGGCCGCGCCCTTTCCTTAAGCGGGAGATTGCGCACGGGATCGTGCGCGAAGCCGTGCGCCCTGGATGGCGCGCGGCTTCGTTCGTGCTGGGCCTCAGACCTTCTGGCCGACAGCGAGGTGCTCGCCATTCTCCCCGCGCTTGCCCGGCTTGCCGACGTGCTTGCCATCATGCTTGCCCGGATGCGCGGCCGCGTGCATGCTCGCGCGATCGGCGGCGCGTTCATGGCCCGAATCGCGATCGGCGGACATGTGGCCGTTCGTGTTGGCCTCGCCCTTGCCGCTCATATGACCGCCCGATATGCCGCCCGCAGCGTGGCCGCCGCCCATGCCGCCGCCCACGCCGCCATTGCCTCCACCGTTGCCGCCGCCATTACCCCCACCATTGCCTCCGCCGCCGGCATTCGCGAATGCCGACGCACTTGCGCAAGCCATCAGAAAGGCGGACACCACAACGATCGCTCGTACTTTTGCCATCTTCTTCTCCCCCAAAATCCTGTTCGATGAGGAATTGTATGAGCGTCGATTTCGCCCGCACGCGTCAGATGTGTAATCGTCTGTAAAAGCTGTTTCGGGCCGGTTTTGCCCAGTTTCAAACCCTACAGTACGCCTGCTCAGGGGCAGATGAATCAACGTGTGCGCGAGCGTGCACGACCGTGTTTCCCCTGTTGCAAAGCGGTGGTGTCGAGCAGATGCTGGCGCCCTTCGCCGAGTATTTCGTCGGCGAGCGCGGGCGCGACATCGGCAACGGCACGCGAAAGCACCAGCGTCCCCACCATCCCGCTGAACAGCGCAATCGCCTTTGCGCGACTGCTTTTTTCGCCGCGCGCTTCAAACACCGTCGCGATCTGGTCGAGATACGCCGCCAGCCCACCCGCGTAGGCCGCGCGCGATTCGTCGTCCAACCGGCGCGCGTCGCCCGCGAAGCCCGACAAAGGGCAGCCCGCGTCGATATCCGCGCGATGCTCTGGGGACAGATACGTGCGTATGTGCTGCTCGAGCGCATCGGCGCCCGGCGTATCGACGCCCGGTGCATCGGCGCCCGCCGACCTTGCCTGATCGACGACGGCGGCGACCGTCTCGCCGCCCTCCGCCAGCGCCTTGTCCATCACGGCGGCCACCAGCGCGTCCTTCGATTTGAAGTGGTTGTAGAAACCGCCCTGGGTAAAGCCCGCCGCCTTCATCAACTCGGCCAGCCCGACCGCATCGACGCCGCGCTCGCGAAACAGCTTCTCGGCGGCGGCCACGATCGCGCGCCGGTTCTCCGCCGCCTGTTCTCTGGAAACGCCCATATTGCCCTCTTTCTCTGGCCGCCATCGGCCTGATCGCTGATCGGATCCCAATCGGATTCATCGAAAAATACAATGGTGATCACCATTGACATGACCGGCGCGCACGACCACAATGGCCCTCAGTGACGATGTTGATCACCATTGTCTTGAGTATAACCGGCTTTGTGCCCTTGCATGAACCTTTCAAGAGGGAATCATCATGACGAAGACCACGCCTGAACAGAACAAGGCGCTCGTGCTGGAAGCATTCGACACCTTGTTCAATAAACGCGACTACGTTGCGGCCGAGCGTTTCTGGTCCGAGCATTACATTCAGCACAGCGCCCACATCGCCCCGGGACGCGGCGGCCTGTTCGATCTGGTGCGCACCTTGCCTCGCTCGTTGAACTACCGGAACCAACTAATCGTGGCCGAAGGCGATTACGTGATTGCTCATGGCCGCTTCTCGGGACACGGCAGACCGGCGGCATGGATCGCGGCCGACATCGTCCGCTTCGAAAACGGCAAGCTTGCCGAGCATTGGGACGTGCTTCAGGACGAGGCGACCCAAGCCGAATCCGCGAGCGGCCTGCCGATGTTCGGCGAACGTTTCCCTGTCTGACCCTTGCAGCCTGATTCACATCATTTACTCAGGAGTACGATCATGAAACTCACCGGCAACACGATCTTCATCACGGGCGGCACCTCGGGAATTGGCCGCGCACTCGCCGAAGCGCTCCATCAGCGCGGCAACAAGGTCATCATCAGCGGGCGGCGGCGCAGCCATCTGGACGCGGTGGTCGCGGCCAATCCGGGCATGGCCGCCGTCGAGCTCGACATGACCAACCCGGCTAGCATCGAGCGCATTGCGGCGCAACTGATCGCGGACTACCCCGATCTGAACGTGCTGATCAACAACGCGGGCATCATGGAGCCCGACAACGCTGCGGGCCACATCGACGACGCCCTGCTGGTCGCCACCACCACCACGAATTTGCTGGGGCCGATCCGCATGACATCGGCGCTGATCGACCATCTCAAGACACGAAACGACGCCGTGGTGGCTTATACGAGTTCGGTGCTCGCCTTCGTTCCGATGGCGGTGACGGCGGTGTATTCGTCGACCAAGGCGGCGCTGCATTCGTACATTCTTTCGCAACGCTTCATGCTGCGCGACACGAACGTGCGCGTGCTGGAGATCGCCCCGCCCTGGGTGCGCACCGACCTCATGAACAGCCGCGAGGCCGAGCAGGCGATGCCGCTCGACGCCTTCATCGCGGAAACCATGGCCGTGCTCGGCACCGATGCGAACGAGGTGCTGGTGGAAGCCGCGAAGCCGTTCCGTGCGAATCCGGGCGCGAACGAGCATGGCTTCGTCAACGAGTTCAATACGCAGGCCGTGGCGCTATTCAGCCAGGCGTAGAAATTTAGAGCCGTTAAAGCCGGTAGTCGAGCGCCGCGAACGTCGTCAGTTCGCGGCGGCTTTCGGTGATTGGGCTGGCGGCGGCATAGTGCTGCAAACGCCCAAGCGTCGCATTCACCGAGCCCACCCAGTGCTTCGAAAAATCGTGTGACGCGTAGAACGTCATATGCAGATCGCGCACGCCGGAACCCGTTGCGTACTGCGGCAAGCCCGACGCCGCGTTCTATAACGTCTATTTCCAGCTCGGCAACCGCTTCTGAGTTTTTTCACGAGGATCGTTCAAATAAGGAGCCATGCGGCAGTCGAATGGATGGCTAAGATATACTGATCGAAGCAGGCGTCACCTTCACCATTCTTGGTCTATTTTCCTTTTCAATATGGTGCTCCGTCATGTAGGTGCGGCATTTGGGCGAATTTTCTTCCAACGCTGCTTTTATCTCTTCATGGTGCTGATGCTTTTTATCGTCGCCGTGCCGTTCATCGAACCTACGGCGATTGGGCGCTTTGCGATCAGCGTTGCCAGCACATTGATTATCGTCGCCGCCGTAGCCTCGGTTGGCCGCTCCACACTTCCATTCACGATTGCCGTTGTGCTGGCAGTTCCGGCGCTGGCATTCCAGTGGCTTGCGTTATCCGGCGCCGACCCGGGTGCGCTCGTCAAGTCGCTATGTTTTGATGCCCTGCTCTACGCCGCAACGATTGTCTACCTGCTGCGCTATGTGTTCCAGCGAGAGGTCATGACGGCAGACAAGCTCTTTGGCGCGGCTTCGGCCTATCTGCTCATTGGTTTTTTCTGGGCCTATCTCTATTCCCTTGTCGATTATTTTTACAAGGACTCGTTCTTCCTGTTTGGCAGCCGGACCTCGGCCACATTTTACGACCTCGTCTATTTCAGCTTCACGGTATTGACCAGCACGGGATTCGGCGACATCACGCCATTTAGCCGCCCGGCGCGCGGGATTTGCGTCGTCGAGCAAATCGTTGGCGCGCTATTCGTCGCCATCTTGATTGCGCGGCTCGCGGGCGTCTACCCGCCGCAAAACCGCCAAAGGCCGGACCGCACCAACGGCAATTAATATTCGCAGGGGGTTACGTTTCACGGTGCCTCCGGCACTTTCGGAAGCGGGTCCTGCGCATCGAGAAATGCGTGTAGCGCATTCAGAAATGCTGACTCGGCTGCATTGAGTTTGCGGTCCTCCGACCAGATGAGATAAACGTCGAGATCGGCCACGCCTTCGCCAGGCGGGAGGCGTTGAAATCGTCCATCGGACGCGTCGTCTCTGACGATGTGCTCAGGCAGACAGCCAATGCCGAGCCCCGCAAAAATGAATCGCTTGATCTCGGCCATATTCGACGACGATGCCACGACGCGGCCCGTGAAGCCCATTTCGTCGCGGAAAATCGTCAATGGCGACAAGTGATCGCCAACCTTGTCACCGGCAAACGACACGAACGACTCGCCAGCGAGATCCGCGACTCGCAGGTCCTCGCGGCCAAATAGCGGATGATGCCGCCCGCAGAACAACGCGTAATGCTGGCGCAGAAATATCCGTTCATTAATACGCTTGGGCAGCGTGCGCCGCGGCGTCAGGCCAATCGTCACGGCCTTTTGCTGCAGACTGTTCACGACGTCGGCACTGCGCATCACCTGGCTCTCGAACTCGATGCGTGGATGCGTGCGGTGAAACGCGGCGAGAAAGTCGTCGTAAGCCGGAAATTCCACGCCGCTCACCGTGCCGATCCGCACCAGACCCGCAACGTCCTGCTGGTGATCGACGTCCGTTAGCGAAAGGCGCGAGATCGTCCCATAGATTTCCTCCGCGATCGCCCGGACTTCGAGTCCGGCGGGGGTAATCTCGAGGCGCGGTCCGCCCCGATCGACGAGGCGCACGCCAATCTGATCTTCGAGCCGGCGCAACGCCTGGCTCACCGCGGGCTGGGTCAGGTGCAGGCGCGTCGCCGCCCGGCTCACGCTCTTCTCGTGCGCAATGACGAGAAACGTGCGCAGCAGATTCCAGTCGAGACGGTCATTCAGATAGGTGTCGGTTCGACCTTTGTTCATGGCGAGTCTCGTCGTTCATGCTTCGTAAAGTCCCCATCCGGCTTGCGCCGGCGAGCGTATTGATTCAATTAATACGCGGGATAAGAAACCAGAATTTTACTTATCTTTATTGGAACCGGATAAAGGCACCTGTTCCGCATCAGCCGACGCGGCATTCAATCCCCGGCCCCTTGCCACTGTCCGAGTCCATCATGTCCACCCTACACCCCATCACCGCGTCCAGCGACGATCATGCCGCTTCCAGCGACATGCGGAAGATCGCGGTTGCCAGCGTCATCGGCACCACCGTCGAATGGTATGACCTGTTCGTGTTCGCCACCGCCTCGGCGCTGGTATTCAACAAGGTGTTCTTTCCGAGCTTCGTACCCTTGATCGGCACACTGCTCGCATTCGGCACGTTCGCGTCCGCGTATCTCGCGCGGATCGTCGGCGCGGCGCTGTTCGGTCATTTCGGCGACCGGCTCGGCCGCAAATCCATGCTGCTGTTCTCGCTGATCCTGATGGGCTGCGCGACGTTCGCGATCGGCCTGCTGCCGAACTATGGCGCAATCGGCATGTGGGCGCCCGTGCTGCTGCTGACGCTGCGCATTATCCAGGGCCTCGCGCTCGGCGGCGAATGGGGCGGCGCGGTGCTGATGGCCGTCGAACACGCGCCGGCTTCGAAGCGCGGGCTCTACGGCTCGTGGGTGCAGATCGGCGTTCCGGCCGGCACGCTGATCGCGAACCTCGTGTTCCTGCTGTGCAGCGCGGTGATCTCGCAGGCCGACCTGCTGTCGTGGGGCTGGCGCATCCCCTTCGTGGCGAGCGCGCTGCTCGTCGGCGTGGGCCTCTATATCCGGCTCAATACCTCCGAAACGCCTTCCTTCAAGAAGATCAAGAACACGTCCGCGCAAGTGAAGCTGCCCATCGCCGATGTGATGCGCCGTTCGTGGAAGGAAGTGCTGCTGGGCGGCATCGCAACCATGTCGACCGGCACGTCGTTCAATCTGATGGTCGCGTTCGGCCTGACCTACGGCACCCAGACGCTGCATTTCACGCGCACCGCGATGCTCGCCATCGCACTGATCTCGTGTGCACTCTGCATCGCGCTGCTGCCCTTGTTCGGCCGGCTGTCCGACAAGATCGGGCGCAAGCCGGTGATCGTCGGCGGCATCATCGCCGAAGCGCTGTTCGCGTTTCCGATGTTCTGGCTGCTCGATACCCAGTCGTTCGCGCTCGCGCTGGTCGGCTATCTGCTGATGATGACGGCCTTCGCCGCCAACTACGGCCCCATCGCAACGTTTCTCGCCGAGCTGTTCGGCACGGGTGTGCGCTACTCCGGTCTTTCTGTGAGCTACATGTTGTCGGGCCTGCTCGGCAGCGCGGCGACGCCAATCGTCACGACCGCCCTGCTGTCCGCAACGGGCCGCGGCTCGTCGGTCGCGTGGTACATGATCGGCTCGGCCCTCGTGTCGGCAATCGCCTTGCTGCTGCTGACCGAGACGATGAAAACCGACATCGCGGCCACCGGCTCGCACTGAGGAGCATGCGATGTCGAACACTATCGATCCCGTGCTGGCGCGGCAACTGGAAACCGTCAGCTTCCCCACGCTCGGCCATTTTCTCGAAACCGGATTCGCCGACTATCGGCTGCGCGCACTGCTGCCGAACGTGAAGATGATCGGCCGCGCGCGCACGCTGAAGCTTCAGCATCACGACGCAATCGCCGTCAATCGTGCGCTCGCGCGGTTGACACCGGGCGACGTGCTGGTCATCGACATGTGCGGCGACCACCAGCATGCGCCGGTGGGCGCGGTCACCGTCACCGCCGCGCTGCATGCAGGCGCGGCGGGCATCGTCGTCGATGGCGTCGTGACCGATCTCGTCGAGTTGCATGCTGCACGCCTGCCCGTGTTCGCGCGCGGCACGAGCGTGCTGACCACGAAGCGGCTCGATTGCGGCACGAGCCTGTTCGATGTGCCGGCGCAATGCGGCGGCGTCGTGGTCGAACCCGGCGCGATCGTGCTCGGCGACGACAACGGCCTGCTGTTCACCGATGCCTCGACGCTCGCAAGCGTGATCGACGCCGCGCTCGAATCCGATCGCGCGGAGCCCGCGATACTCGAGCGTCTGCGCCAAGGCGAGCCGGCGGCGGCGGTGCTGCACGGCGCAAGCGCCGAACCCGCGGAGTTGAGCCGATGAAATCGACCACCGCATCGACCACCTCATCGCCCCCCCTTCGCCGCCCCGTGCACCTGCGCCGAAGCTGGCTGTTCACCGCCGGCAACGACGACGACGCACACCAGGCTGCGCTCGACAGCGGCGCGGACGTCATCGTCGCCGATCTCGAGGAGTTCACGCCGGCCGCCGTACGTCCGGCCGCGCGGCCGCGCATCGCGGCGCTGATGGCGCGCTGCCGCGCTGCCGGCACGGTAGGCGCGGTCCGCATCAACCGGCTTGCCGACGACGGTCTCGCGGATCTCCATGGCGTCATGCCGGGCCAGCCCGACGCGATCTTCCTGCCCCACGTGCAAGGCCGCGACGACATCGTCAACCTCGCGAACGCGCTCGACGAATCGGAGGCCGCGCTCGGTCTGCCGCCAGGCTCGACCGAGATCGTGCCGACGATCGAGTCCGCGCTCGGCTTCGTGCGCGTGCAGGAGATCCTTGCCGCCAGCCCGCGCATTCGCGCCGCCCTGCTGGCCGCCGAGGACCTGAGCGCCGATCTCGGCGCCGAGCGCGGCCCAGATGGCGTGGAGCTCGCGCACCTGCGCGGGCGCTTCCACGTCGAGTGCACGGCGGCGGGCCGCATCGCGATCGACTGTCCGTTCAACTACCGCGACGCCCACGCCCTGGCCACCGATCTGGCGTGGGCGCGACGGATCGGATTGCGCGCGAAATGCTCCGTCTATCCGGAACAGGTGCACGCGATCCATGCGGCGTTGACACCGTCCGAAGCGCAGCTAAGCGAAGCGCGCGACATCGTTGCGCGCTTCCAGGCCGTACCCCAGACCTCACCCCAGGCCGCGCAACAGAACATCGAACCGCGCATCGATGCCCCCGATTTCCATACGGCCCGGCGCCGCCTCGTGCGCGCCGCCGAATTCCAGGCGTGGGCCGACACGATTCGGTCCGCGTCTTCCCAAGGAGAACTTTCTTGACGTCCAGCCTCACCGAAATTTCGCGCCCCCGCCGCAACGGCGGCCAGATCCTGATGCAGCAACTGCGCATCCATGGCGTGCGCCGCCTGTTCATGATTCCCGGCGAAAGCTATTTGCCGTGCATCGATGCATTCAACGAACATCGCGATGCGATCGAACCCATCGTCTGCCGTCAGGAAAGTGGCGCGGCCTATATGGCCGAGGCGTATGGCAAGCTCACCGGCGAGCCGGGCATCTGCTTCGTGACGCGCGGCCCCGGTGCGACCAACGCGAGCATCGGCGTGCATACGGCGTTCCAGGATTCCACGCCGATGATTCTGTTCATCGGCCAGGTCGGCAACGACTTCTACGAGCGCGAGGCATTCCAGGAGATCGACTATCGGCGGATGTTCGGGCAGATGGCGAAGTGGGTCGCGCAGATCGACCGCACCGACCGGATCCCCGAATACATTGCACGCGCGTTCACGGTCGCGACCAGCGGCCGCCCCGGCCCGGTCGTGCTCGCACTGCCCGAAGACACGCTGTGGGGCACCGCCGAAGTCGACGACCTGCCGCGCTACCAGCGCGTGCACAGCCACCCCGGCGGGTCCGATCTCGCGCGCATGACCGCGCTGCTCGAGCAAGCGGAACGTCCGCTGATGATCGTTGGCGGCACCGGTTGGACCCATGACGCCATGCGCGACGTCGCGGGTTTTGCCGAGCGCTTCCAGATTCCGGTCGGCACTGCGTGGCGTCGTCTCGAATGCTTCGACCAGCGCCATCCGAACGCGGCCGGCCACGTCGGCTGGGCGATGACGGCCGAATTGCGCCAGCGCGTGCGCGACGCGGATCTGATTCTCGCTGTCGGCACGCGGCTCGGCGAGGCGACCACGGAAGGCTATAGCGTGATCGAAAGCCCGATGCCGCGGCAAAAGCTAATCCATGTGTATCCGGAGGCGAGCGAGCTGGGACGCGTGTTCACGCCGGCCCAAGCCATCGTTGCCGACGTCGCGAGCTTCGCGAGCGCGGTGGCGAAGCTATCGCCCGCCGTTCATCCGCAACGCGCGGCTTGGGTCGAGCGTGCGCACGCCGACTATCTCGCGAGCCTTGAACCGCTGCCGTCGCCGGGGCCGCTGTCGCTCGACGCGATCGCCGCGATCGCCAGCGAGCAGTTGCCGCACGACGCGTGCATCACCGTCGGCGCCGGCAATTACGCGCTCTATCCGCATCGCTATCGCCGCTATACCGGCCCCGGCACGAGTCTCGTGCCGACCGTCGGCTCGATGGGCTACGGTCTGCCCGCGGCGATCTCCGCCAAGCTCGAGCAGCCCGAACGCACGGTCGTCTGCTATGCCGGCGACGGCTGCTTCCAGATGAACCTGCAGGAGCTGGGCGTCGCGCTCCAGTATCGGGTCGGCGTGGTCGTGCTCGTGTTCAACAACAGCATCTACGGCACGATTCGCGCCCATCAGGAACGCGAGTTCCCCGGCCGCGACATCGCGCTCAGCTTCGAAAACCCCAATTTCGCCGCGCTCGTGCGCTGCTACGGCGGCCAGGGCGAAGTCGTCGAACGCACCGAGGACTTCGCCGCAGCACTCGCGCGCGCATGCGAATTCGCGAACCGCGAGAATCTTCCGGCACTGCTGGAGGTGCGCTACGACGCCAATGGCATCGCCCCGGGCGAAACGCTGTCCGCGATCCGCGACGCGGCTCTGGCGCGCCAGCGACAAGCAAGCGCCGCCGAATGAACCTGATCTGATCTGACCTGCGTACCCACATGTCACAACACACACACGAACACTGGCAGGCGCGCGCCGCGAGCCTGCGCTTCGACGGCCTCGCGTATATCGACGGCAGCTTCACGCCGGCGGCCGACGGCGCCACCTTTGCCTGCTTCAGCCCCATCGATGGCCGCAAGCTCGCGGACCTCGCGGCATGCGGCGAAGCCGACGTCGATCGCGCGGTCCGCGCCGCGCGCCGCGCATTCGACGACGGCGTCTGGCGCGGTCTCGCACCGCGCGAGCGCAAGCGCCGCCTGCAACGACTCGCGACGCTGATCGAGCAGCATGCCGAAGACCTTGCGTTGATCGAGTCCCTCGACATGGGCAAACCCGTGCGCGACGCACTGCTGTTCGACATCCCGGAAACCGCGCACTGCTACGCGTGGTACGGCGAGGCGCTCGACAAGCAGTACGACGAAATCGCGCCCACCGGCGACGGCGCGCTCGCGACCATCACGCGCGAGCCGGTCGGCGTGGTCGCCGCCGTGGTCCCGTGGAATTTCCCGTTGATGATGGCCGCGTGGAAGGTCGCGCCGGCGCTCGCCATGGGCAACAGCGTGATCCTGAAGCCTGCGGAGCAGGCGTCGCTGAGCGCGCTGCGGCTCGCCGCGCTCGCGCACGAAGCCGGCATCCCGCCGGGCGTCTTCAACGTGCTGCCCGGAACCGGCGCCGTCGCGGGCCAGGCGCTCGGTCTGCATCCGGACGTCGATTGCATCGCATTCACCGGCTCGACGGCAACCGGCAAGCGCTTCATGCGCTATTCGGCGGACTCGAATCTGAAACGCGTGTGGCTCGAATGCGGCGGCAAATCCCCTCACCTCGTATTCGACGATTGCCCCGATCTCGATCGCGCCGCGCGGGTCGCCGCGCAGGCGATCTTCACGAATCAGGGCGAGGTGTGCATCGCGGGTTCGCGCCTGTATGTGCAGGATGGCATCTATGACGCGTTCATGGACAAGCTGATCACGCATGCGCAAGCGATGGCGCCCGGCCATCCGCTCGACCCGGCCGCGCCGATGGGCGCGATCGTCGACGAACGCCAGATGA
The DNA here is from genome assembly GCF_902859945.1 of Paraburkholderia caffeinitolerans. Taxonomy (GTDB): domain Bacteria; phylum Pseudomonadota; class Gammaproteobacteria; order Burkholderiales; family Burkholderiaceae; genus Paraburkholderia; species Paraburkholderia caffeinitolerans. The sequence goes on from NZ_CADIKL010000010.1 coordinate 95,107, forward strand.
CGTCGATCTTGCAACGGATCGAAGCAGCCACGCATGAAGGCGCGAAGCTGCGCACCGGCGGCCGGCGTCTGAATACGGAAAGCGGCGGGTTCTACATCGAGCCCACCGTATTCGAATGCGGATCGCAGGATCTGTCGATCGTGCGCGAGGAAGTGTTCGGCCCGGTGCTCGCGGTCCAGCGCTTCCAGAACGAAGACGATGCCATCCGGCTCGCGAACGATTCCGTCTACGGATTGGGCGCGGGCCTGTGGACGCGCAGCGTCGGCCGTGCGCACCGGCTCTCGCGCAAGTTGCGCGCCGGACTGGTCTGGGTGAACTGCTATGCGGACGGCGACATCACGGTGCCGTTCGGCGGCGTGAAGCAGTCGGGCTTCGGTCGCGACAAGTCATTGCATGCGCTCGACAAGTACAGCGACCTCAAAACCACCTGGATCGATCTTCGTGACTGATCGTGACTGAGTAAGAACAGTCACGCAATGAAATAGGACCGGGCATTGCCCGGTCCGAACTCAACTGCATTCCAGCGCGCTCAAGTCCGATAATCGGACTCTGCATTCACAATCAATCGAAGCGCCGCTCGCCACGCCCGCTCCGCAATCAACGGCGATTCCTCACGATTGAATTGACTCGCGGTCAGTTCGCATACCTTATCGGATGGAATCCGCAAGCGCGCGCCACCGGCCAGCGCCTGAACCTGAATCTGGCACGCACGCTCCAGAAAGTAGATCTCATGGAACGCCGCCGCCGCGGACTCGCCGCCCGCGAGCAATCCGTGATTACGCAGGATCATGGCCCGGTGCGTGCCGAGATCCCGCACCAGCCGTTCACGCTCGCCGTGATCGAGCGCGATCCCCTCGTAGTCGTGATAGGCCAGCTTGCCGTAGAACTTCAGCGCATGCTGGCTGATGGGCAGCAGACCCTGCTCCTGCGCCGACACGGCCGACCCCGCCGCCGTGTGGGTGTGAACGACGAAGTGCATATCGTCGCGCGCCGCATGAACCGCCGAATGAATCGTGAAACCGGCGGCGTTCACCGCAAAGTACTCCGAATCTTCCGCCGCCCTTTCGTCAATTACATTGCCATGCAGGTCGATCTTGATGAGGTCCGACGCCCGCATCTCATGAAACAGCACGCCGTACCGGTTGATCAGGAACGCCGGTTCGTCGCCCGGAATACGCGCGGTGATGTGCGTATCGATCATGTCGGTCATGCGGAAATGCGCGATGAGACGATAGAGCGCGGCCAGATCGCAGCGGACCTGCCATTCCACATCGGTCATCGATGGCGTACGCCCGCTCGCGTGATTCAGGGTATCCGTGAAGGTCATTTGATAATCCAGAAGTTGAGGAACGCCGTGCCAGCCGACAGGCGATCAATTCGCCAGCACCGCGCCCGTCTCATCCGTACGCTTGCCGTTTCGATAGCGGCCGAGGCCGACAATGCCGATCAGTGAAATCGCCGAGAGGATCGTGAAGAACACCGCTAGCGGCAGCCATTCGCCCTTGTAGCGGTCGGCGACCATCGTGCCGATCAGAGGCGTGGTACCGCCGGCAATGGTCACGCAGAGTTGATACGCGATCGAGATGCCGGAATACCGCACGCGTGTCGGGAACGCCGGCGTCATGAATCCGGCGATCACGGCATAGACCGCGGACAGCGTCACCACGGCCAGCGAAATGCCGATGACGATCAGAACCGGGCTTTGGGTGCGCACCAGCATGAACATCGGATAAGGCGCGGCCATGCACAGCAGCGCGGCAAGCGTGAGAAAGCGCGTCTCGCCCAGGCGCTCGGCAAGCAGCGCGGAGACCGGCTGCGACAGAAGCTGGATGATCGTTACGGCGAACAGGCAGTCGAGAATGAACGATTTCGACATGCCAAGGTACGTGGTGACGTACGAGATCATGAAGGTATTCGTGAAGAAAAAGCCCGCCGATCCAATCGTGGTCGCCATCGCGGCGAGCAGAATCGGATACCACGCGGTCCGCAGCACTTCCGCAACCGGGAACTTCACCTCCTCGCGGTTCTTCTTCATGCGTTCGAACTCGGGCGACTCATTCACACCGACACGTATCACGATGCCGATGACGAGCAGAATGAAACTCGCGAGGAACGGCAGGCGCCATCCCCATGCAACAAAACTCTCGTGGTCGAGCGACGAGACCAGCCGGAACGACAGCAGCGACAGGATCAGGCCGGCCGGGCTGCCCATCTGCGGCAGCGACGCGAAAAAGGTTTTTCGTCCCTTTGGCGCATGCTCGCTTGCCATCAGCACCGCGCCGCCCCACTCGCCGCCAACCGCGACGCCCTGCAGGATACGCAGCAGCACGAGCAGGATCGGCGCCCAGACGCCGATTGTCGCGTAGCCAGGCAGGAAGCCGATCGCCGTCGTGGCGACGCCCATCATGAACATCGTCAGGATCAGCATCTTCTTGCGGCCGATCTTGTCGCCGAGATGCCCGAACACGGCGCCGCTGAGCGGCCGTGCGATGAAGCCGACGAAGAACGTCGCGAACGATGCCATCGTGCTCAGAAAATGGTTCGAGCTGGGGAAGAACACCTCGCCCAGCACAAGCGCGGCCGCGGTTGCATACGTGTAGTAATCGTAGAATTCGACGGCCGTGCCAATGAAAGCGGCTGTTGCCGCCCGCACAGGTTGCGACTGCTGGGCTTGCTCGGAGTGGGACATGCGGCACCTGATTCAGGAATGGCCTGGCTGCCGGTCATGCCGCTCGCCGTACGCGCGACATGGGACGCGCAACGCGACGGCATGACCACGAAAAATTGGGGAAGGCCTGTTTATCTGATGTCAAAATAGCTGCGTAAAATTCTATTTTCTTATTCGGCCTATAACGCAGATTTATTCTTGGGCATCGCTCGATAAGAAGATCGGCCGCCGTACGTCGCCGCGCGCTCCGCATTCGCCGGATTTATACGTCGAATAAAAATTCGGAATTAGACGGCGCATTTTTGTTAGCGGATAAAGCTTGCTCGCCAAATGTATTGGGCGAACGCGACCATGCAAGGAGAGCAAGCAATGCTGAAAGTGAACGGCGACCGGTTGTGGTCGACGCTGATGGAAATGGCCCGGATAGGCGGCACGCCAATCGGCGGTGTGCGCCGTCTCGCACTGACCGAGGAGGATGCGGCAGGCCGGATGTTGTTCTCGAAATGGTGCCTGGAAGCCGGCATGACGCTGAGCGTCGACCGGGTCGGCAATCTGTTCGCCCGCCGGGCCGGGCGATCCGCCAACGCCAGCCCGGTCGCCAGCGGCAGCCACCTGGACACGCAACCTGAAGGCGGTCGCTTCGACGGCGTCTATGGCGTGCTGGCCGCACTGGAAGTCGTCCGCACGATGAACGATGCGGGCATCGAAACGGACAAGCCCTTTGAGATCGTCGTGTGGACGAATGAAGAAGGCGCGCGCTTCACGCCTGCGATGCTCGGCTCGGCGGCGTACGCCGGCGTGATGCCGCTGGAGCAGGCGCTGGCCGCACAGGACGCAAGCGGCGTGTCGGTCGCGCAGGCACTGAGCGCCATCGGCTATTGCGGCGAGCGTGAAGTGCCGGGCGCCGTGTTCGATGCCTATTTCGAAGCCCATATCGAACAGGGGCCGATTCTCGAGGAAAGCGGTGTGCCGATCGGCGTCGTCACAGGCGGTCAGGCCATTCGCTGGCTCGATGTCCGGGTCAAAGGTCAGGCAGCGCACGCCGGTACGACGCCGATGCGATTCAGGCGCGACGCGATGTTCGCCGCCAGCGAAATGGCGCTCGCGCTCGAAGCGCTCGCGACAGAGTTTGCGCCGAACGGTCTCGTGACCATAGGTGAAATCGGCGTGCGCAATGCATCGCGCAATACGATCGCCGCGGACCTCACGTTCACCGTCGATCTCCGGCACCATGAAGACGCCCATATCGAAGCCATGGAAGCGGCCGTGCGCGATCGCTTCCAGGCCATCGCCGGACGCCGCGGCGTCGCCGTGGAAATTGCGCAGCATTGGGTCAGCCCCGCCATGCCGTTCGACGCGGTGTGCGTGGCCGCCGTACAGGACGCCGTCACGGCGCTCGACTATCCGAATCAGCGTATCGTCAGCGGCGCGGGACACGATGCCATTCACGTCGCCAAGCATTGCCCGACCGCGATGATCTTCATTCCGTGCGTGGACGGATTGAGTCACAACGAAGCGGAAGATGCACTGCCGGAAGACTGCACCCGCGGCGCAGATGTGCTGCTCAACGCGGTGCTCGCCCGCATAGGTTGCTCACTTCCCGATACCCTCCCCGCTTGATCACCTAAGATAGGATTTCCGCCGTCGAGACAAGGAAAAATCTTATGGGATTTGGATACCAGGACGTCGTCGATTGCAATCGCGTCATCACGGGGCACGGCAACCTGAGTGTCAGCCGGCGCGGTCAGCACAACCTCACTGCGTATTTCGGCGGCGGAGAGATCAGCGCGAACGTTGCCAACATCTGCCAGGCCGCGCACGCAATCGTGACCCGGCAATACTTCGACGACGGGAACCATCGCACCGGCGTACTCCTGATCTACACGGTCCTCATCAGAAAGTGCATGCTGGTGTCGCGCAAAAAGGCTTATCAGGTCTATGCCTTCCTGGACGAAGCGTTTCACCGCTCGCAAACCGGCAAGCAAAGCAATCTCGACACGATGACGAACTTTATCGAATCCGGTGGCTTCATGAAGCTCAAGGAGCGTCACGATCTTGTCGACGAATATGTGGGTAAAAAGGAAGCGGAAGTTCTCGCGCTGAACGAATTGCTGCCGAACCTCGCCAGGGCGCCTCAGAAGCCAAGAGAAGGGGTGGAGTTCACCGAGGCCATGCGGCAGCAGATCAAGGAAAACAATGCGGAACTCAAGGCCTGGCGTGAAAAGCGCCGGATTTTCATGGACATCAAGGGCGGAACGGCCAGCCACTCTTCGGATCAGTGAATCTGATGCAGCGGCGCGCAAGCGCAACTGATTCAGCGGTTGAGATGGCGAAAACGAGTTCCAGAGCACCCCACGCATAAATCGCCAACTTGCTGCACTCCCCCCACGCATCGACTCCGTCCGGCAAGCAGAAGAACTAGCCCCGCTTGCGGGGCGAAACCGTTCGGCAGGGATTTTAGCGGGCCCGCGCAGAGTGGCTCGCGAGCATCCGCACTCGCACCCTCAACCACGCCGCAACAAACTTTACACGTCGTTACACGCGGGCAGCGGACGGACCGCCGAGCTTTCCTTATACTCCCGCGCATCTGCCTTCCTGATCATGCTCGCCGCGCCCAATGCGACGCCGATGCACACCAAACCCATGACCATGCTCTCTACCCAGTCCACCCTGATCGTCGCCCTTGCTGCCGCCGCCAGCCTTTCGCTTTCGGCGTGCGTCGCGCCCGGTTATCCGCAGGGCTATACGCCGTACGGCGCGCAGCAAGGCTACCAGGGCCAGCCGGTCTATGCGCAACCGGGCACCGTGCAACAGCCGTATCAGCAGCAGCCCTATCAACAGCAACAGCAGCAGTATCAGCAACCGTACGACACACAAAACAACGGCCAGTACGACTCGCAGTATGGCAATCAGAACGGCGGCCAATACGGCACACAGTACGGCACCATCACGAACATTCGCGCAGTCAGCAACGCCACGGGCGCTTCGGGCATCGCCGGCACCGTGGTGGGCGCGCTGGTGGGCGGCGTGGTGGGCAATCAGTTCGGCGGCGGCCACGGTCGCGATGTGGCGACGGTTGTCGGTGCGCTAGGCGGCGCCTATGCGGGCAACCAGGTCGGCCAGCGCATGGGTCAGCCCGCGGGTTATCGCATCGACGTTCAACTGAGCGACAATTCGATGCGCTCGTTCGACGTGCCGACGCCGGGTGACCTGCACCCCGGCGACCGCGTCCAGGTGAATGGCAGCCAGCTTTCGCGCTATTGACGTAAAAACGCGTGAACGCGTGAACGCGGGATGGCTCATGGCGTGGCCGCCGGGCAGCCATGCCACCACGCAGTATTCCTCGCAGTATTCCTCGCAGTAGTCCTATTACTCGGCAAACTCCTCAACGTACTCGCGATTGCCTGCGTATTCAGGCACGCGGCGCGCATCGCGCTCATCCAGCGCTTTTACCGCAGCCGGTGCGGGCGTGGCGGCAAATGCCTGCCCCCGCATGCCGCGCACGAAGCGGCGTCCGTTGGGCCCGTACACCGCATCGGGTTCCGGGAACATCCACAGCAGCGCCAGATACAGCGCGCCGCCCACGATCAGCGAAACCGGCACGCTCAGGTCACAGCCGCCCGCGAGGTTGCCCAGCGGCCCGACGAACTGCCCCGGCAGATTCACGAACGACAGCCCAATAAACGCAGCCGGCAGCCACGCGCCCATCGCACGCAGATTCCAGCCACGCGTGAACCAGTAATGGCCGCCGCTCCCGCCGCGATTGAAGATCTGCAGATCGTCGGCGAGATAGAAGCCGCGGCGCTGCAGGAAGCCAATCACCATGATCGCCATCCAAGGGCAGCTAAAGGTGTCGATGAGCGTCGAGAACGTCGAGACGCTTTCCACCAGATTGAACGCGAAGCGGCCCGCGAAGATGAAGCCGATAGCAAGCGTGCCGATCAGCAGCGTCGCCCGCACACGGTCGAGCAGCTTGGGGAACATGCTCGACATGTCGAGGCCCGTGCCGTACAGCGCGGTGGTGCCCGTCGACATCCCGCCGATGATGGCGATCAGGCACATCGGCAACAGGAACCAGCGCGGCGAAACCGCGAGCAGCCCGCCCACATAATCGTTCGAGGTGATATAGCTGGGCGCGTGCGTGGCGATGATGGTGGCCGTGGCGAGGCCGAAGAAGAACGGCACGAAGGTGGCGATCTGCGCAGCGAATACGGCGCCCATGACGCGATGGCGCGGCGTGGTTTCGGGAATGTAGCGTGCCCAGTCGCCGAGCGTCGAAGCGAACGAAACCGGGTTGCTCAGCGCGACGAGCACGGAGCCCACGAACGCGGCCCAGAAGCCCGCGCCGCCCTCTTGCAGCGTGCCCGCGTAGTTGATGTCGAACGTGCCCGCGAACGCAAACGCGCCGACGATGAACATGAGGCTCGCGGCCCACACGGCAATCTTGTTCACCCACAGCATGAAGCGGAACCCGTAGATGCAGACCACCAGCACGAGCACCGCGAAGATCATGTACGCGGTGCCGAGCGTCCAACGGTTCACCGGCACGCCCGCGAGGGTGTGCGCGCCGCCCACGAGCGCATCGCCCGAGCTCCACACCGCCAGCGAGAAGAACGCAATCGAAGTCAGCAGCGCGAGAAACGAGCCGACGATCCGTCCGTGAATGCCGAAGTGCGCGCCCGAGGAAACCGGATCGCTCGTGCCGTTGCGCGGCCCGAACAAACTCATGGGCGCGAGAATGCAGGTACCCACGAGCACGCCCAGCACGATCGCCCACACGCTCGCCTTGAACGAGAGGCCCACCAGCACGGGAAAACTGCCGAGCACCGAAGTGGAGAAAGTATTGCAGCCGCCGAACAGCAGCCGGAAGAGATCGATGGGGCGCGCATAGCGCGAAGCATCGGGAATGCGTTCGAAGCCGAATGCTTCGATCTGCGTAATACTGGTATTTTCAGCCATGATGTCTCACTCCTTGGAGCACCGGCACGGTACCGCGCCCCGAGGATCGCTCGAGAGCCGGCCGGTGCAAGTCTCAGGCGGTCACTCTAAATGAGCCGAGTGCGCGCCATATTGCGTATTTAGAATGTTCACTTCGTGCTTGCGCGATGTATTGCCGAGCACTTCACGCGCACGCAGGTTCCTCTTGCTCCAGGACGCGCGCGCCGTACACATTGAGCAGGTCGTCGCAGAAGGCGCGCACGATCGGCTTGTCCGCCGCGCCGCGTTTGATCGCGAGATGCAGCGGCACGTCGAAGCCGAACGCCGAACGCCCGAGCACGCGAATCAGCCCGCGCTGCTCGAAGCTCTGCGCGTGATGCTCGGGCAGATAGCCGATATGGCTGCCCGAGAGAATCAGCACGGTGGCGGCGTCGATGCTGTCCGCGATGGCGGTCACCTGCCGCTCGCCGATGCTCGCAAGCTCTTCGGGCACCGGGTAGCTGCGCCAGATCCAGTCGTGCGCACGCAGGTCGTCGAGCGTGACGTGCGGCTCCGCGTGAAAGAGCGGATGCCCGCGCCCGCAGCAGATCACCTGGCGCTCACTGAATAGCTCGGTATAAGTGAGCCCGGCCACGCGGTGCCAGAAGTAGCCAATCGCGAGATCGAGCTGCTGATTCACGAGGCTTTCTTCGAGTTCCTGCGGCGGCGCGACCCGCATCGCGAAGCGCACGGCCTGATCGCGCTTGCGAAATGCGCCGATGGCCTCGGCAAGCCGGGCGTTCTCCACCTGCGAGGCCTGCCCGATCAAGCCGATCGAGAGCGTGCCCACGAGCTTGCGGTCGATGTCGCGCACCTGCGCAACGAATTGCGAAGTCGCCGCCAGCAGCGCGCGCGCCGAAGCCACGAAGCGCTCGCCCTTCGACGTCAGACGAAAGCCGCCGCGCCCGCGCTCGCACAGCGTGAAGCCTACGCGCGCCTCGAGCGCGGAAAGCTGCGAGCTGATAGTCGACTGGCGCACGCCGAGCGTGGCTTCGGCGGCGGTGATACCGCGCGCGTCCACCACCGCGAGGAAGACCCGCACGAGGCGCAGGTCGAGGTCAGAGGTATTGGAAAACATGCCGACTCACATCGCGACTTACATCGGAAAGCCCATGGCCTTGATGCCCTTGATCCACGCGCGTTTCCAGCCGCCTTCGGCATCGGCGCCATCGAACGCATGGAACGTGACCTTCGCCGCCAGCCAGCGCACCGGCTCGGGCGGAATATAGGTCGGGCTCAGCTTGGCGATATCGAGCTCCTGCTCCGGGCTGCTGCGGCCGAACAGGATATTGAGGCCCATGAACGCGCCGAAGCGGCTGGCCGCCACGCCAAAACCCGTGTAGCCCGCCACGAACACGCCCTTGCCGCCGAGGTAGCGCTTGGCGAACACCGAGCCGCGCGAGCAATAGTCGATCGGGCCGCCCCAGGCGTGCGAGAAGCGCACGTCGGAGAGCTGCGGGAAGGTCTTGTAGAACGCTTCCGCGAGCCGGTAGTAGGTTTCGCGCTGCCCGTCCTGCGCCGGATTCGGATCGCCATCGAAGTGATAGCTCACGAGACCGCCGAAGATAATGTTGTTGTTCTTGGTGAGGCGGAAATAATTGAGCTGCGTGCGCGTGTCGTAAATGCCCTGGCGGTTTTTCCAGCCAATCCGCGCAAGCTGTTCTTCAGTCAGCGGCTCGGTGGCGAGCACGTGATCGCGCACCTGCAGCACGCGCCGGTTGATATCGGGAATGCCGACCTTGGCCGTGCCGCTGCCGAACAACACGCGCGGCGCGCGCACGCTGCCGTCGAGCGTTTTGACGAAGACGGTCTCGCCCTCATCCTTCACGCTCGTGAGCGGCGAGTACTCGTAAAGCCGCACGCCGAGCGCAAGCGCCGCGCGCTTGAGGCCCCACGCAAGCTTGGCGGGATGCACGATGCCGCTGCGGTTACGCGACCACAGCGCGCCCGCGAACAACGGCGAATCCAGTTGCTCGCGCGTGGCCTGCTCGCCCAGCAGCACCACGTCGTGGCCGTGCTGCTTGTGCAGATCGTAGTCGGCGCGCAGATGCTCGACGTGGTCGGGGTCCACCGCCACCGTCATTTCGCCGTTCCATTCGATGTCCGCGTCGATGCCGTAGCGCTTGAGCGTTTCTTCGAAACCGTCCAGATTGCGATGGCCGAATTCCTCGAGCTGGTCGATGTCGTTCGGGAACACGCGCACCGCGTTGGGCAGGCCGTGCATCACCGAAGTGGAGATGATGCCGCCCGCGCGCCCCGACGCGCCGTGAGCTACGCGGCCGGCTTCTATCACCACCACGTCGAGCTCGGGCATCTGCTCCTTCGCCTGCACAGCGGCCCACAAGCCCGTGAAGCCGCCGCCCACGATCAGCAGGTCCGCCTTGGTGTCGCGCGTGAGTTTGGGCTCGGCCGGCGGCTGGTCCGGATTGTCGAGCCAGTACGGCGAGAGCTTGGTGCGCGAGAGCGCATCTTCGACGCTCAACGCGTCAGGCTTGCGTGCCGCCTGACGCGCGGCGGCGGGCGCCGGCATGCCGGCTTCGTAGAGTTGCGCGCTTTTACTCATGATGGACTTCACTGCTTGAGGCGTGAGGGGACGATGCCGCCCCGCAAGGGACGGCACGGCTTGACGCGGTTCCGGGTTTAATTGCTGGCTTAAAGCCTATTTAGGGCTTATTGCTTTTCGAGCAGAACGTAGAACTTCTTGGCGTCTTCGAGGGTTTCCCAGCGGCCGGCAAAGCCCGCCGGCAGCAGATAACCTTCGCCCGCCTTGAATTCCTTGCGGCCGCCGTTTACGTCGGTCAGCGCGATCTTGCCTTCGACGAGCCACACGGCTTCGTCGGCGGACGTCTCGGGGAACTCCACCGAGCCGACCTTGCCTTCCCACCAGCCGATCACGTACTTACCGCTCTGTCCCTCAGCGGCGCGCCAGTCGCTTTCGTCCATGCCGAAATCGAGTTTGGTGAATTCGCCCAGGCCTGCGCCCAGTTGCACGATGTCTTGAATCAGCTTGCTCATGTGTGTCCTGATTTGTTGAATTGAAACGGTGCGCCAAAGTTACCGATTCGCGGCGTCCCGGTATGCCCTCCCTCAGGGGGGACAACATGCGTTTTGACGGCTTTCAGGGGGTGCGCAAGGCTTCGGCTATAATGAGTTCGCCTTTCAATTGGGGCACGCCATGCAGATTTCCGTCCCCACCCACACCAGCGATCCGTCGAATTTCCCGCTGTCGTTCAAGACGCTCGGCAACGTTATCGAGGCCGTCGGCACGCCCGATTTCGTGCGGCGCCTCACGCTGCTGCTCAACGAAGTCATCCCGCTGAACGTCGTGCATCTCGAGCGCTCGCGCGCGGACAGCACCATGCCCAACGGCTTTCTGTGCGAATGGATCGGCAGCAGCGGCGTGGGCATGGACACCGGCGCGATCTCCGAGGTCATGACGCTCTACTACGATCGGTTCCATGAAATCGATCCGTTGTTCGCCGGCATACGCGGCAAGATCGGCACCCTGCTCGTGGTGCGCGACATCGGCGCGATCCCGCCCGGCGAGTTTCGCCAGCGGCTGTTCGACGAAGCCTTTATCGCCCATGAATGCGTGCTCGCGCGCGGCACGCGCCACGCCCAGCACTCCATCGCTATCGAGCGCGCGCTTCATGAACCGCCGTTTTCGCTCGCGGAAATGAACCTGTTTCGCAACGTGAGCGAATTCCTGTTTCCGCTGCTCGAACTGCATGCGTCGACCAGTGCGGCGCGGCGCGTGGCGCATCCCACCTCGTATCTGCACCCGCTCGCGCAATTCGACGCGCGCATCGCGGCCGATGGCGTGCGGCTCTCGAAACGCGAATACGAAATCTGCGCGCACCTCATCGAGGGCAAGACCGTGCCCGAAGCGGCGGAAATCGTTGGCGTGCGGGCCGCCACGGCCGAAACCTATGTGAAGCGCGCATTCGCGAAGCTGGGCGTGCGCACCAAGCGCGAACTGGTTGCATGGGGCGATGCGCCGGCTCGTCTGCAAGCGCCCTAACATCCGCTGCACCTCCGCTGCAGTCGCGCAGCCGGGTTATTCCCCTGGCTTATTCCCCCAGGTTAATCCCTGATACCCTCTCTCATCGTCGGCGTAACACCTCGCCAATATCGATCGGCGTCGATGTAAACATCTCAACTTCGTTATTTGCACTGGCGGCGTGTCGCCTACCATCGGCGCAATCGCATCAACCCGCATCAAGTCGCATTAACTCGCATTAACCAAACGGAGACACGGTCCATGCAAAGCGAATTCAATCAGCCGCTCGGCGGCAACGAGATGCCGCGCTTCGGCGGCATCGCCACCATGATGCGCCTGCCGCAAGCAACCTCCACCGAAGGCCTCGACGCCTGCTTCGTGGGCGTGCCGCTCGACATCGGCACCTCGAACCGTTCGGGCGCGCGCTTCGGCCCGCGCCAGATCCGCTCGGAGTCGGTGCTGCTGCGCCCGTACAACATGGCGACGCGCGCCGCGCCGTTCGATTCGCTGCAAGTGGCCGATATTGGCGACGTCGCGACCAACCCCTATAACCTCACGGACTCGATCCGCCTGATCGAAGCGGCCTACGACGAGATCGTCGCCAATGGCTGCCGCCCGATCACGCTGGGCGGCGATCACACGATCGCATGGCCGATCCTGCGCTCGCTGCACAAGAAGTACGGCAAGGTGGCCGTGGTTCACGTGGACGCGCACGCGGACGTGAACGACACCATGTTCGGCGAGAAGATCGCGCACGGCACGCCGTTCCGCCGCGCGGTGGAAGATGGCCTGCTCCAGTGCGATAAGGTCACGCAGATCGGTCTGCGCGGCACCGGCTATCACGCCGAGGATTTCGACTGGTGCCGCAAGCAGGGCTTCACGGTGGTGCAGGCCGAAGCCTGCTGGAACAAGTCGCTCGCGCCGCTCATGGAGGAAGTGCGCGCGCGCGTGGGCGATACCCCCGTGTACCTGAGCTTCGATATCGACGGACTCGATCCGTCGTTCGCGCCCGGCACCGGCACGCCCGAAATTGGCGGCCTTACCGTGCAGCAGGGCCTTGAAATCATTCGCGGCATGAAGGGCCTCAATGTCGTGGGCGCCGACCTCGTCGAAGTCTCGCCGCCTTACGACCAGGCTGGCACGACCGCGCTCGTGGGCGCAAACCTCGCGTTCGAAATGCTCTGCATCATGCCGGGCGTGGCATACCGCTGATCCAACGAGACCTTACGATGGCTACGATACCCTCGATTGCGACACCCGCGGAACAGCAAGACGCTTTCGTCTTGCCGGCCGCGACCATTGCCGGCGCGCCCGTGAGCAACGGTGCGCCTGACGCGACGCCCATTTTCAACGCCTCCACGGGCGCGACCATCGGCTGGCAGGAGCAGGCCGATGCAGCGCTCGTGGACAAAGCGGTGCGCACGGCCCACGCCGCGCTCGCCTCGTGGCGCGCCACCACGCCTGCCGCGCGCGGCAAGCTGCTGAAAAAGATCGCAGAACTGATCGAATCGGACCGCGCACGCCTGAGCGAGATGCAGATGCAGGTGAGCGGCAAGCCGCCTGTGGAAGCCGACATCGACGTGGGCGACGCGGCAGCCACGTTCAACTATTACGCCGATCTGTGCCTCGACGAAAAGGCCTTCGCGCCGGAAACGCTCGCACTGCCCGACGACAGCGTGACCGGCGAGCGCTTCTATGAAGCCGTTGGCGTGGCGGCGCTGATCGTGCCGTGGAACTTCCCGATGGTCACCACGGCGTGGAAGATCGCGCCCGCGCTGGCCGCCGGCTGCACGGTGGTGCTCAAGCCTTCCGAGATCACGTCGCCGGTCGAGCATATGATCGCTGCGATCATCAGCGAAGCGGGCGTGCCCGACGGCGTCATCAACCTCGTGAACGGCGGCGGCGAAGTGGGCGCGCTGCTCACCGCGCATCCGCTCGTCGACAAGATCTCGTTCACGGGTAGCACGGCCTCGGGCAAGAAAGTGATGCAGACGGCCGCGCAGGACATGAAGCGCGTCACGCTGGAGCTCGGCGGCAAGTCCGCGCTTATCGTGCGCGCCGACGCCGACGTGGACCACGCGGTGATGCTCGCCGTGAGCGGCGCGTTCACGAACGCTGGCCAGATGTGCTCGGCCACCGCGCGCATCCTCGTGCACGACGACGTGTACCGCAAGTTCATGGCCGCGTTCGAAACCGCGGTGCGCGCCATCGTGGTCGGACCGCCGCAAGCTTCGAATGTCTCGATGGGACCGCTCGTGTGCGCGGCGCAGCGCACGCGCGTGCAGTCGCTCGTGGAGCAAGGGGTGGAAGCCGGTGCGTCCATCGCGTTCTCGGGCAGGCTCGATCAAGCCTGCGCGGATGGCTTTTTCATGGCCCCCGTGGTGATTGCCGAGCCGCCGGCGGACAACCTGCTGTGGACCGACGAGGTATTCGGGCCGGTGGCGTGCGTCAAGTCCTTCCGCAGCGATGAAGAAGCCATCGCGCTTGCCAACGACACGCGCTATGGGCTGGTCGCGACCGTCGTGACCGCCGACCGCGAAGCAGCACGCCGCTACAAAACGCAACTGCGGGCCGGGCTGGTGTGGATCAACACGCCGCAACTGATCTTCCCGCAAATTTGCTGGGGCGGACTGGGGCTCAGCGGTATCGGGCGCGAGCTCGGTCTGGCCGGACTGCGCAGCTATCAGGAACTGCGGCACGCGCTTGCGGACGCTAGCTAAAGGCTGGCAACGGAAAGTAGGCTGGGCGCGCGGCAGTCAAGCGCGCGCCTCGACCGCGGCCAATCGTGCCGGAAGCTTGTCCACCAGCGCATCCACGGCTGCCCGGACCTTCAACGGTAGATGCTGGTTGTATGGCCACACGGCGTTGATCGCATAGCTCACGCCCGGCTGATCGGCCAGCAACTCTTTCAGCTTGCCCCTGCGCAGCAGGTCGCGAGCCAGCCAGTACGGCAGCCAGGCCACGCCCAGCCCAGCCATAGCGGCGTCCATTAGCGCGCGCAAGTCGTCGGAGAGCAGGCGCACTTCGGGTAGCCGCTCCTCGCGCTGGCCGTCGACAAGGAATTGCCAGCGGTGCACCTGGCCAAAACGCGTGTAGGCCAGTGCCTTATGCCGGTCCATGTCTTCGATAGTGATTGGGATACCGAAACGTTTCAGATAAGCCGGCGAAGCGCAGAAAGCCATCTTGTGCTCGCCCAGCGGCCGAGCTACGAGCGCGCTGCTGTTCGGCAAGAGGCCGATGCGAATCGCCAGGTCGAAGCCCTCTTCCACGAGATCGACCGTCCGGTCGCTGAACGATAGCTCCAGATTCAACTCGGGGTTCGCTTCGGCCAGCTCGATCAGGAGCGGCGCCACGCACAAATGGCCGAAGAGCGCCGGCATCGACACCTTCAAGCGCCCTCTCATCTGCCATTTTCCGCTTTCGAGCAGCGTCTCGCCCGTTTGAATCTCCTCGACAGCGCGCAAGCAGTGCTCGTAAAAGAGCGCGCCCTCTTCGGTCAGGCTTTGGCTGCGCGTCGTGCGCTGAAACAGCATCACGCCCAGCCGCTCTTCCAGACGAGCGATGCTTTTGCCCACGGCCGACCGCGTGATATGGAGCCGTTCGGCCGCTTGCGTGAAGGTGCCCGCTTCCACCACGGCCACAAAGACATCAATGCCCTTCAAGGGATTTCGCATCGCCGATTGCTCCCGCTCGATCGGATAATTCGGGAAATAAATTCCACATTAATGGTCGATTTTATCGCTTTCCGGGAAAAATAGCGGGTGTTACGATCGGATCCATTCATCGATATGGCAATGCACCAAGGCTCGAAATGACCCGAATTCTCGTACTCAAATCCAGCATCATGAGCGGCAAGTCGCAAACCAGCGCGCTAATCGACGACTTCCTCGCGCAGCGCAAGGCGCTGGGCCATCGCGACGAAATCGTCGTGCGCGATCTCGCGAGTCTCGACCTGCCGGTTCTCGACAGCGAGTTGTTTCATGCTTTGCGGGGAGCTGAAAACCCGACCGAGCGGGCTAGCAAAGTGGTGGCGTTATCGGACACGCTCGTGGCGGAGCTCAAGAGCAGCGACCTGTTGCTGATTGGCGCGCCCATGTACAACCTCAATGTGCCGACCCAGTTGAAGAACTGGTTCGATCTGGTCGCGCGTGCGCGCGTGACCTTCGAGTACACGGCCACCTACCCGAGAGGGCTGGTCGAGGGCGTGAAGGCCATCGCATTCAGTTCGCGCGGCGGCGTACACGTGGGTCAGGACACCGACGCCGTGACGCCGTACCTGCGCGCCGTGCTGGGCCTGATGGGCATTACCGACGTGCAGTTCGTTTACGCCGAGGGGCTCGACATCAAGCCCCATGGCGTAGAGGCGGGACTCGCGAACGCTCGCGAGCAAATGCAGGCACTCCACGCCTGAGTTCAAACCAGCGTACGGAGTGCCCGAGCCTGGTCATCAGGCGTAGCTGTAAACACCCTGGCCGGTCTTGCGTCCCAGCCGGCCCGCGGACACCAGCTCGCGAAGAAGCGGGCACGCACGATACTTAGGATCGCCAAAGTCCTTGAGGTAGACGTCCATCACCGAAAGGCAAACGTCGAGACCAACGAGATCCGCCAGCGCGAGCGGCCCGATGGGATGATTCGCGCCCAGGCACATGCCGGCATCGATTTCCTCGGCGGTCGCGGCCCCTTCGGCCAGCAGGAAAAACGCTTCGTTGATCATCGGCACAAGAATGCGGTTGACGACAAAGCCCGGCGAATTCTTGACGCTGATGGGCGACTTGCCGAGCCGCGTGGTCAGTTCGCGAATCGCTTCTTCCGTGGCGGTGCTGGTCTGCAGGCCACGAATGATTTCGACCAGCGGCAAGAGCGGAACCGGGTTGAAAAAGTGCATTCCGACGAAACGCGCCGGGTCGGCAAGCGCAGCGCCCAGCGTCGTGATCGAAATCGACGAGGTATTGGAAGCAACAATGGCGGTGGGCGCCACAACCGATTCGATTTGCTTAAGAATGCGAATCTTCAGATCGAGATTCTCGGTGGCCGCCTCGATCACGAGATCCGCGCCCGCGAGACGCTGATAATCGGTGGACGTTTCGATACGGCCGAGCGCGGCGTCTTGCGCGGCCGCCTCCAGTTTGCCCTTCGCCACGAGACGGCCGAGGCTGTTGCTGAGCGCAGCGACGCCTTTGGTCAGGGCCGCATCGGTTACGTCGATCATGATGACCTTGAGGCCCGCGACAGCGGCGACCTGGGCAATACCAGCGCCCATCGTTCCAGCGCCGATGACGCCCAATGTTTCGATTTTCATTCGCAAGTTTCTCCTGCGCGCACGGTCGCGCGTTGCTGCGTTGCTGCTTTGCGGTTTATTACGAGCCGGTCCAGACAATGGCGGCAAACTCGCAGATCCTAGCATCGCAGGGAAATGGCTGGCCTGGCCAAACCTGCCGGTCTAGTGACAAATCTGGCCATGGCGTGCCCGATGGCTGGCTGCATTGAAATCGGCCCGATCCAGCGCGAAGGCACGCGGGCCCTCCATCTCTCAGGGTTTGGGGCAGCACTGCAATGGGTCTGCGCGGGTTACGATGTTCGTGCCGGGCAATTGGCACGGTCCGGTATCCCTGAGTGGCGAATTTGCCCGCTTATGCGGGCTTTTTTTCGATCGAATTCAAGTATGTGAAAGGCTTATTTTTAACGCGCCACACAGCTCACACGGCTTAAATAATTCCTGCCGCGCGAAACGCTTCGAGCTGAGCCTCGTCCATGCCAAGACGTGCGTAGATTTCCCGATTGTGCTGCCCTGTCTGCGGTCCCGTCGTCATTGCGGCCGGGGTTCTTCCCACGTAACGCGGCACGGGCGCCGGCGCGGGAACCGTACCCAATTCAGGGTCCTGCAATTCGACGAGTACGCCACGCGCCTGAAAATGCGGGTCCGCCTCGACATCGGCAATCGTATAGATCTTGCTGAACGGCACCTCGCACTCTTCGAGCCGCTTTGCGATCTCCGGGTACGGCAAGGATCTGAACCACGTTTCCACGTAGCGATCCAGTTCGACCAGATTCGCAACCCGGTTCGTGTTGGTCAGAAAGCGCGGATCCTGTGTCAATTCAGGCTGGTCCATCGCCCGGCATACACGCGCGAAAATAGCATCGCCGGTTCCGACCAGCGTGACCCAATGGCCGTCCGCCGTCTTATAGACGTTCGACGGCGCGGTATAAGTCGCGCGCGATCCCGTGCGCGTCCGCGCCTCTCCCGTATAACGATGTTCGGCCGCCAGCGGGTCGAGCAGGCGCAGCATCGCCTCGGTAGCGGACAGGTCGATCTCCACGCCCTTCTGCTGCGCGGCCGGCAACGCGTTGCGCTCGGCCAGCGCGGCAGAGATGGCGAACGCGCCAAACAGGCCCGCAACCGCGTCGCCCAGCGGGTAATTCATGTGCTGCGGCGGACCATCCGGTTCTCCCGTCAGGTTCGCAAAGCCGCTCATCGATTCGAAAATACGGGCGAAGCCAGGGCGGCGGGCATACGGCCCGGTTTGCCCGAAGCCCGTAATGCGCAGCACGATCAAGCGCGGGTTGTGCTCATGCAACGTCGCGAGATCGAGCCCCCACTTGTCCATTGTGCCGGTGCGAAAATTTTCCACCAGCACATCGAAGTCGCGAATCAGGCGTAAAAAAAGCGCGCGCCCCTCAGGCTTGCGAACGTCGAGCGAAATGCCCTTCTTGCCACGATTGGCAGTCTTCCAGAAAAGCGGAATGCCGTCGTGCACCGGCGCCAGCGTGCGCAGGGAATCGCCTCCTCCCGGCAATTCCAGCTTGACCACTTCCGCGCCCAGGTCGCCGCAAAGCGTTGCCGAAAATGGACCGGCGAATACCGTTGCCATGTCCAGGATGCGCACGCCGTGCAGCGGGTAATGTGCGGTTTCCATCGCCCTACTTCCCCTCGCCGCGCAACACGAGCTTGGCGATATTCAACTGGTGGATCTGGCTGGTGCCTTCGTAGAGGCGGAACAGGCGCACGTCGCGGTAGTAGCGCTCGATCGGACTGAAGTCCGCGACATAGCCGGAGCCGCCGAACATCTGGACCGCGCGGTCGGCAACCCGCCCGCACATCTCGGACGCAAAGTATTTGCACATCGATGCCGAGAGTGCGACGTCCTCGCCCCGGTCACGCGCGCGCGCGGCTTCGACGATCATCGAGCGCGCGGCGAAAATTTCAGTGCGGCTGTCCGCGATCATCGCCTGGACCAGTTGGAAGTTGGCCACGGGCTGGCCGAATTGCGAGCGGCGTGTGACGTATCCGAGGGCGAGTTCGAGCATGCGCATCGCGGGGCCCGTGCACAGTGCCGCAAGATGCAGGCGCTGCTTGTTCAGCACCTTCATCACGGTCTGGAAGCCGACGCCTTCGCGGCCGCCGATCAACTGGCTCGCATGCACGCGGCAGTCCTTGAAATAAACGTCGGACACCGGCGATCCGGCCTGGCCCATCTTGCGATAAGGCTCGCCCGTGGTGAGGCCCTCGCTGCGCTCGACCAGGAACGCCGAGAGGCCCGTGCTGCCCTGCGTGCCTTCTTCGGTGCGGGCGATTACCGTAAACACGTTCGCTACGGGGGCGTTCGTGATGAAACACTTGGTGCCGTTCAGCACGTAATAATCGCCGTCCTTGCGCGCCGTGGTCTGCACGTTGCTCGCTTCGGAGCCGGCCTCCGGCTCGGTCAGGGCGAGGCAGCCCGTCAGTTCGCCCGTCGCCATGCGCGGCAGCCAGCGTTGTTTTTGCTCTTCGGTACCATCGGCCACCAGCGCCTCGGAGCCGATGCCGGTATTGGTGCCGACGCGGGCGCGCAGCGCCACGGATGCTTGCGACAACTCCATCGCGCACAGCACCAGTTCTTCCGTAGTCAGGCCCAGACCACCGTAGGCCTCCGGGATACTCCAGCCGAAATAGCCCTTGCGGCGCAGCGTATCGACCATCTCCGGCGGCACAACGTCGTCGCGGGCAACCTGTTCTTCGATGGGGTGCCATTGCTCGCGCACGAAGGCGCGAACGTCGGCAATCAGGGTTTCAAGATTTTCATTATTTCGGATCACGAATCGAACTCCCGAAAGGCGTGAATAGGGATTGAGACGTCAAGGTGAAATCAGGTTCGTGCGCGCGGCGATGCGGGACGTACCGTCACCATCATAAGGATGGCGCCGGCGACTGCGATAAGCCCTAGCGCAATCAACGCCGGGTAGAGACTGCCCGTGCTGGTTTTGATCCAGCCCACGAGCGTCGGGCTCGCGAAAGCGCCCGTGCCGCCGATGCTGGTGATCAAGGCAATCCCGCCGGCCTTGGAGTCGCCGTCGAGGAACGACGGTGGGATCGTCCAGAACACCACGAACGCTCCGTACGACGCTGCCGCGGCCACGCCGAGCATGGCGATGGCGAGGCCCTGGCTATGCAGCGCCAGCGGCAGCAAGCCAAAGCAGACCGCCATGACAGCGCTGCTGATCAGCAAGTGCCAGCGGCGTTCCTTGAAGCGGTCCGAACTCGCGCCCAGAATCCAGGTTCCCATTGCGGCGGCAACGAACACCAGACTCGAGAGCCAGCCCACGTGAATCAGGTTCTTGATGCCCATGTCCTTGAGGATGGTCGGGGTCCAGAAACCGATCGCATTGAACGGCATGATCACGCAAAAATAGGCGACTATCGCAGCATAGATTCTCGGTTGTCCAAGCACCTTGAGGACCCCATGCCCCGCCGCATGCCCCGCCGCATGCCCCCGCGTGCCGCTGCCCTCGTCGGCGCGCAACTGGTCGAGGACGATCGCCTTTTCCTTGTCGTTGAGCCAGCGTGCGTCGGCCGGACGGTCGCTGAGGATCAGGAAGGCCAGCGCCCCTAGCAGCAACGACGGCAGTCCCTCGGCCAGCAGCAGCCATTGCCAGCCCTTCAAGCCGAGCAGGCCCGCCATGTGCACCATGATCCACGCGGAAACCGGACCGCCGACAATGCCGGCGATCGCCGTGGAGGCCATCAGATAGCCGGTCACGCGCCCGCGCCGCTCGGAGGGGAACCAGATCGTCAGATAGAACAGCACGCCGGGAAAGAAGCCCGCTTCGGCCACGCCGAGCAGCACCCGCAGGACATAGAACTGCATGGGTGTCTTCACGAACATCGTCGCGCTGGAGATCACGCCCCACGTCACCATGATGCGCAGCAAAGTGCGGCGCGCGCCGATACGCTGCATCAGCAAATTGCTCGGGACTTCGAACAGTACGTAGCCGAGAAAAAATAATCCGGCGCCCAGTCCGTATGCCGCCTCGCTAAAGCCCAGGTCGCTCATGAACTGCAGCTTCGCGAAGCTGATGTTCACGCGATCGAGGTACGCGCAGACGTAACAAACAATCAGGAGCGGCAAGAGCCGGAACAGGATCTTTCGATAGGTGGCGTCGACGTCGGCGGGCGTATGGGCATCGTCCGTTGCGGCGACGAGTTTTGCGGTGTTCAACGATGTCTCCTTCATGGGGACGGGCTTCACCGGTCTTGGCAGGTGATAGGGGATGCGTCAGCGGTGACGCGCCCGACCAATGCGGCGACTCTACGCGTGAGCGGCACCAGGAATGAACTAGAATTTCAAATATTGAAACCCGGTTGCAACGGGCAGGTCAGGACCACTTCGAGGGATTCGTATGCGCAAATCGCTGAACGCTTATTCGATGCAGGACGAAACCGATCTGCGCCGCGTGAAGGAAGACGACCCGTACTTTGCCGGCACCCTGGCCAAGGGCCTGCTGATCATGAAGTGCTTCGTGAGCGAGCCGCGCGCCCACGCCAACAGCGAGCTTGCGGCCCGGCTGGGACTGTCACGCCCGACGGTTTCGAGGCTATGCCGAACCCTGCATGCGCTGGGCTTTCTCGATCATGACGAACGGCTGGACCGCTATTTCATCGGCCCGGCGGCCGTGACGCTCGCGTATCCGTATCTGATCAAGACGCCGATGCTGGCGCTCGTGCGCCCGGCCATGCAGGCGCTGGCCGATCGTGTGGAGGGCGCCGTTTCGGTTGGCGTAACGATGGATCTGGACGTGGTGTATCTCGAGACCTGCGCTTACGAGGAAGGCACGCTCAAGCGCCCCGGCGTGGGCGCGGTGAACGGCGTGCTGGAGACGGCCATGGGGCGCTCGTGGCTAGCGCAATTGGCCGCGCCCGAGCGGCAGGAATTCCTCAAACACGCCCGCCAGCTTCGCCCCGAAAGCTATGCCCGCACCCACAAGCGCGCGATGGACGCCGTGGCGGGCTACGCCCAACGCGGATATGCGATCAACATGGGCGACTCGGGCCTCGGCGTGCTCGCGGTTGGCGTAGCGTCGCGAATCCATTACGGGCCGAGAAGGCTTTTGTTCAATTGCGCCGTTCCCGGCCTGCGCATGAGCGAGAGGGACCTGCATGAAACGCTCGGTCCGGAACTCGTGCAACTGGTGAGCCTCGCGGACAGGCAAATGGGATTGCGTTGATGCAAACCGCCCGGACCGCGCATTGCTTCGCGCGGCCCTGGCGTGACCAAGCCCCTCAAGCAGCGAGCACCGCAGGCAACCGCCGCGCCACCCATTGCGTGGCCTGATCGTAGGCATGCGCCAGTTGCAGCACGGAGAAGTCCGCGTGCGGCTTGCCGATCACCTGCAAGCCCATCGGCAGCCCTTGCGCGTTGAAGCCCGCCGGCACGCACATCACCGGCAAGCCCGCGAGCGTGCCGCCGATCACCACTTCCATCCAGCGGTGATAAGTGTCCATCGTGCGGCCCGCGATGGCCTTCGGCCAGTGCTCCTTCGCATCGAACGGGAAGATCTGCGCGCTCGGCAGCACGAGATAGTCGTAACGTTCGAACAGCGCGAGCAGCGCGGTGTACCACTGCGTGCGCGCGACCGTGGCGTTCCACACATCCTCGCCCGAAAGCTTCAAGCCGCCTTCCACTTCCCATTGCGCCTCGGGCTTGAGCAGCGCGCGCTTCGCCGGATCGCGATATAGCGCGCCCAGCGTGCCCGCCACGGAGAAGTGGCGCAGCGTGATCCAGCAGTCCCAAAGCTTTTCCATCGCATAGTCGGGGCGCGTGGCCTCGACCTTGCAGCCAATTGCTTCGAAGTCCTTGAGAGCGGTTTCGCACAGGGCGAGCACGCCGTCTTGCATCGGCAGATAGCCGCCGTAATTGCCGAGCCAGCCGATTTTCGCGCTACTAAATTCCCGCGCGAGCGGAGCGGTGAATTGCGCCGGATCTTCGCTAATCGAGAGCGGCGCGCGTGCGTCGTAACCCGCCTGCGTGGAAAGCAGCATGGCCACGTCGGGCACGCTGCGGCCCATCGGTCCCGCGCAGCCAAGCTGGTTGTAAAACGCGTCGACGGCCGGCACCGAAGGCACGCGCCCCTGCGAAGGCCGGAAACCGAAAATGTTGTTCCAGCCCGCTGGATTGCGCAGCGAGCCCATCATGTCGCTGCCGTCCGCCACCGGCAGCATGCGCAGCGCGAGCGCCACCGCCGTGCCGCCGCTGCTGCCACCCGCGCTGCGCGTGGGGTCGTAAGCATTGAGCGTGGTGCCGAACACCTGGTTGTAGGTATGCGAGCCCAGGCCGAACTCCGGCGAATTGGTCTTGCCGATAAAGATCGCGCCTTGCGCGCGCATGCGCGCGGCCACGAGCGCGTCGGCCTTCGGCACTTCGTCGCGGAAGATCGGCGAGCACTGCGTGGAGGGAATGCCCGCCGTCGCGGTGAGGTCCTTGGGCGCTTGCGGAATGCCGTGCAGCCAGCCGAGGTATTCGCCGCGCGCGAGTTGCGCATCGCGCTCGCCAGCCTCGGCCAGCAGCGTGGCGCGCTCGCGCAACGAGACGATCGCATTGGCCGGCGTGTTCACGCGCTCGATGTGGTCGAGGAAGGCGCTCATCACTTCGCGGCAGGAGACCTTGCGAAGGCGGATCCATTGCGAGAGTTCGAGCGCGCTGGCGGCGACGATTTCGCCCTGCGTGGGCTGGGCGGGAGAAGGCGATGCCTGATTCATGCGTGACTGTCTTGAACGAATGAGGGTGAATGGAGATCGGTGAGCTTCGTGGTTTACCGTGCTGTTACGCGCTCAGCACTTGCGCACCACGCCGGCGCTCGAGCACAGCGGGTGCGCCCTCGTGCATCAGCAGCACGGCGAACAACCCGATCACAGAAGCAAACACGACATAGCCGGCGGGCGCCACCGGCGAGCCGGTCGCACGGGTCAGCCACGTCACGATAAACGGCGCGAAACCGCCGAACAGCATCACCGCGAGGTTGTACGCGAGCGCGAGGCCGGTCGAGCGCGTGCGCGTCACGAACTGCTCGGCGGTGGCGGTGGGCAACGGTCCATAGATCGCGCCGATGATCGCACAGATGCCCAACTGCATGGCAAGCAGGCGCGACACGCTGGGCGCCGCCGCGAACCACGAGAAGGTCGGGTAGATCATCAGAAGCAGCGCCAGCATGCTGCCGATCAGCACCGGCTTGCGCCCGATGCGATCGGACACCGCCGCCGAGACCGGCACCATCAGCGTCATCAGCCCGACCGCGAACATCTGCACGGCAAAGACCTTGTCGAGCGGCAGCCCGAACTCCTTGTGCGCGAACGTCGGCATATTCACGAGCATCACGTAGAACGCCGCAGTGCCGATGATGGTCATCCCGATCGTCACGAGCACGGCGCGGCCATTGTCGCGCAGCGCCTGCGCAAGGCTGACCGGAACCTGCCCGGCCTGCTGGCTCGCATCGCGGAATGCTTCGGTCTCCTCCATATGGCGGCGAATCCACAATCCGACCGGGCCGATCAGCAGGCCGATCGCAAACGGCACGCGCCAGCCCCAGCTATCGACGGCGGCCGCCGGCAGGCTTTGCGTAATCAGCGCGCCCATCCCCGCTCCACCGAACACGGCGAGACACTGCCCGATCATCTGCCACGAGCCATACAGCCCGCGCTTGCGCGGCGGCGCAGTTTCGACGAGGAACGCGGTCGAGCTCGCGTATTCGCCGCCGGTCGCGAAGCCCTGCAGCAGACGCGCGACCAGGATCAGCAGCGGCGCGGCCGGGCCGATCGACTTGTAGGTCGGCGCGCAGGTGATCAGCGCGATGGACAGCGTCATCAGCACGATGATCAGTTGTAGCGCCGCCTTACGACCCTTACGGTCCGCATAGAGACCGATGAGCACCCCGCCAACCGGCCGCATGAAGAAGCCGACACCGAACGTTGCGAGCGACATCAGCAACGATGCATAAGCGCTGTCGGCAGGAAAGAAGAGCCGCGCGATGATGCCGGCGAAGAAGCCGTAGACGATAAAGTCATACCATTCGAGCGCGTTGCCGACAACGGCGGCGGCGACCTGCCGGGTGCGGGACGTGCCGCGTGAATCGATCTGCATGGTGCTCCTCCTTCCTTCTGTCTCGGGGGGCGGCACGATCTGCCCTTTCCGGCGGCTGCCGGCGCAGAGCGACCTTGCTCGTATGGAAAGCTGGATGTCGAACGATATTAGATACGCAGCCCATCCCCATCAATCACGCTGGCGTCCGGAACGTTACTCTCAGGCTAATGATCGGGAAGAATCGCCGATGGTCGTGCATACACTCGCCGGCCGGTCCGCCCCGAATTGCGACGGCCCGTGTTCTGGGGCAAAATTTCCTGCCGCCTCCCGATCAGCCACGCCACCATGCCTCCCCGCGTCGACGAAGAGATCACCTTCCGCAAGCTCGAAGTGCTGCTCGCGTTCATGCAATGCGGCAACTTGGCCAAGGCGGCCGAGGCGCTCGACATCAGCACGGTCAGCGTCCATCGCGCGCTGCACTCGCTCGAGAAAGGCATGCGCTGCACGCTGTTCCGCCACGAAGGGCGCAGCCTGACCCCGACCGACGCGGCCCAGGTGCTCGCCGAGGTCGCCGGCGAAGTCATCAAGACGATGATCGACGGGATCCGCGCGACGCGCGAAGCCGCTGGGTACGGTTCGGAACATCTGAAGATTGGGTCGCTCTACTCGCTGACGATCCGCGCCGTGCCTGAAATCGTCACGGTCATCAAGAGCCGGCGCCCCGATCTGCAGGCGGAACTGATTCTCGGCTCGAACGCCGACCTGCTCGACAAGCTCAAGCGCGGCGCGATCGACGCCTCTCTCATGGCGGTTCCTTCATATGATTCGGAGATCGAATCGATCGAGTTGTTCGAGGACGAAATTTTCTTCGCAGCGCCCATTGGCTCCGCATACGGCCAACACGACGCGATCGACCTGCGCCAGTGCCGCGACGAGCCCTTCGTTTCGTTAAGCGAAGGATTCGCGACGTCCGGGGACTTTCTTGAAGCGTTTCGCATTGCGGACTTCACGCCAAACGTCGTAATGAAGGTCAGCGACATCTTCTCGCTGATCAACCTCGTCAGCGGCGGCGTGGGCTATACGCTGCTGCCGGGGCGCGTGCGCGACCTGTTCGCGCACAAGATCATGCTGATCCCGCTTTGCGCCGAGTACGACATGCGGCAGACCATCGGCCTGAGCTTTCTGCGCCGGCGCGAGCGCGACCCGAATCTGCTCGCGCTCGCGACCGTGTGCCGGCTGACGATCAAGGGGCAGCAGGCCAGCTGACCCGATTGCACGAATACACGATGCGTGCCGGGTAACGTGCCTCCCGCCCCTGTTCATTCAGATAGGTGTCGGACCGCGCGCGGTGCGCTACAGTGTGTCTCAAGGGCATACCCCGTCGCCCTTATCAGGTCTCCTCGTACTTCTGCCCGCCTTGAGCGGGCTTTTTTCTGCTCAGTCCGCGGCGAAATCGCGGTCGGTCTGCGTGCGATGAATGCGAACATCGTATTGCGGATAAGGCACGCCAATCTGATGCTCGTCCAGCGCGGACTTGATGTTCTCCACCAGATCGAAATAAACATCCCAGTAGTCCGCGTTATTCACCCATACGCGCACCACATAGTTGAGGGACGGTGCCGCCATTTCCATCAAGCGAATCGTATTGCCCAGGTTATGCAGAATGCGTACATCGCGCTGCACCACCGCCTGCAAGACGCTCTTCACGTGCTTGACGTCGGTGTTATAGGCAACGCCCACCGGAATATCGATGCGGCGGTACGGATGGCGGGTGTAATTGACGATGTTGCCGCTGATGATCTTGCCGTTGGGCACCACCACCACCTTGTTATCAGGCATGCACATGGTGGTCGAGAAGATGTTGACCTCTTCGACTGTGCCAGCAGCGCCGCCCAGATCGACATACTCGCCGGCCTTGAACGGGCGCAGCGCAACCAGCAGAATGCCGGCGGCGAAATTCGAGAGCGATCCTTGCAATGCGAGGCCAATGGCCAGACCCGCCGCGCCAATGACCGCAATGATCGAATTGGTTTCCACCCCCAGACGGCCCAGCGCGGCCACCACGGTAAACGCGATCAGTACATAGCGCAGGAGGTTGACCGAAAACTGTATGACGGTCTTGTCGACAGCCTTGCGGTGGAGTATTCGCCGCAGCATGCCGGCCGCCACGCGCGCAAGCGTCATGCCCAGGAACAGGATGGCGATTGCGCCCACAATCGCGAGCACGCCTTTCGCGATTTCCGCTTCGTTGTTTGTAACCCAGTCGACCAGGTGCTCGACTGCGGTAACGAATTTAA
The DNA here is from genome assembly GCF_902859945.1 of Paraburkholderia caffeinitolerans. Taxonomy (GTDB): domain Bacteria; phylum Pseudomonadota; class Gammaproteobacteria; order Burkholderiales; family Burkholderiaceae; genus Paraburkholderia; species Paraburkholderia caffeinitolerans. The sequence continues at coordinate 122,377 of NZ_CADIKL010000010.1, forward strand.
TCTCAACCATGGTTGTTCACCCCATAAGCTCACGCCAACGGCGAATCAGTGTCGCATCGACATGGGGCGTACACCATCGGGGTATCGGGCAATCCATGCAATTGCCCATTGCGCATTGCTTATCACCTGTTACTCGCCAAACCACCGCCTGTAGATAGCGTCATACGTGCCGTTTTCCCGCAACTCGAGCAATGCGCTATCGACCTTTCTGCGCAACGGGCTATCGACCGGATACACGAACGCAATATCGGACCGGTTAATCGAGGGGCCAACGACTTTCACGCGACCCTTGCCTTCGTGGTTCGCATAGTAGAGCAGGGCCGGCCCGGCGAAAACCACCGCATCGACCTTGCCGCTCTCAAGCGCCGCGTACATTTCCGATGGCCGCTGGAATTCCGCCACGCGCGCGCCGCGATTGTGCAGATAATCCACCGAAATGGATCCGGCTATGGTCGCGACCTGTCGGCCCGGCAAATCGTCCGGACCGTTGATTGAGCCTTTGATTTTCTGGACGGTTAAATCGGTCGTCAATTGCGCGGTATAAAACGCGACAAACACGAGACCCACGAACATGAGCAAAACCGCGGTCAGTCGAGCGAGCCATTGGCGCGGCGCTTCTTCCGCCTGGGTCAGCAGCGTGGTGGCCGCCCAATAAATCGCCTGGAAAATGCCCGGGAAATACTTTTTGCTGGAAATGATGCCGTCTTCGCCGCCCCGGTCGAGAAACCAGGCAATGTGCGCGGGAATCAGAATCAGCACGAGGCCGGTGGCCAGCCAAGCCAGCGTCGTGGTCGATCCCAGCAAATGGAACAACGCGAATATTGGACCCGACACGGCGCCATCGGCCGTATCGCCGGTGTCGCGCACCAAGATCCGCTGCCCCGCGGTGAGCACAGGCGTGGAAAAGTCGAATGCCTGATCGCGCTCCCAGGTGACGAACTGGGGCATCGCGAGATCGCATTGGCCGTTCTGCAAACAGTCGTTCAGCACCGCCGTACCTGAAACGACTTGATACTGCGTCTGGACTTTCAGGCGTGCCGCAACGGCATTCCAGATGTCGATCGTGAAGCCCGTGAGCTTGCCGTGCTGTTCGATGACACCCGGCGGGATTACCGCGACGGAGAGACGAATGACGCTCGCGTGGCCCTGCGCGAACGCGGGCGTGGCCCACGACGGCAATAGCCCCGCCACGAAGAGCAGAGCCGCACAGCGCAGCGCCAGCGCTGCCAGGATGTTTCCGGACATGATGACTCCATGCTGAAATCGAGGGCCCGTCCCGCGCCCCCTCAGAGCATGCATGAACGCTTAGAACCTGAACGTTACGTTGGCGCTTGGGCCGTTAAAGCGCAGCGTCTGCACCAACTGATCGCCCGAGCCATAGAAGGCCAGATATCGGTAGGTCAGACTCGCGTCGCCCCACTTCCATGCGTAGCCCACCCCGCCCGACGCCTGCCACGTGAACCGCGAAGTGCCGGCGCCGATGTCAAGGTAGTACGGCACGAACCAGCGGCCGTCGCTGCTCAGCGAGACGCGCCCGCGCACGCCGGCAAAGCCGTCGAAGATGTCCTGGCTCGGCGACACATGAATACTCGTACCCACCCCCGAACCGCCGTTCACGTCGCCGGAAGCCCCGCCGTCCAGGGTCTCCTGCACGCCTAAATAGCGCATCCCCACGATGGCGTCGATGTTGCCCCACGGCCTCTGCACCACGGTACGGCCGCCGCCCACCTGAATCAACTGGCCCTTCAGGCTCGTTTCGAAGTCGCTTTGCGTGCCGGCCGAACCGAGCGAGTTGCTGAACGTGTTGACGTTGCTCCTATGCTGGCCGAACTTCAGGAAGATCATGTCGCCAAAAACGCTCCACTCCCCTTTGCGTGCTTCGCCTTGCAAAAACATCGCGAAGCGCAAGTTCTCCAGATAGTTATACGGCCCGGTAGAAGCGTCGGCGCCGCCGCCAGGCAGCGTGAAGCGCATCGTGCCGCCCACGTTCGGCAGCCACAAATAAGGGGTAATCGCGAACTGCCAACCCGTTCCTGCATCGATGGGCGCGGGAGCCGGAGCCGCCGGGAGTGAATCCGCCGTGGCGGGATTGACTGAAGCTGGATTTGCCGGAGCCACATCCGCAGCAAAAGCCGGCGCGCAAACGCCGCCAATCAAACAAGCGGCAATCAAGTTGGCAGTACGACTCATGAAACGCTCCGCCTTGTCATAATGAGCCAACTTTTCAATACCATCCGCGTTCTCCATTCCCATTGCATTTGCCATTGCTCCACTTTCTCGGGAGCCTAAATAGGCGTAGAAGCTAGCATGAACCGCGCGATTTGACTGGCCCGCCAAAAAAAATGCAACACCCCTGAACGCCCGCCAGATCGCCAAAGCCTTGTCGCGTGTACGATGCAAGCACGCATTGCCCAAAAGGGCGGGCGCATTGCCCCGAATACCAATGGCGTTTCAGTGCACAATCGTTCGACGCTTTCCAATTATTTGCGTCCATGGCGATGGCATGCGAAATATGCATCCAGACAAGAGCACACAGAAATTGGCCACCAGGAATCCGCGCGTCTCCCGCAAGCTGCGGCTGCTATCGCCGTTGCTGCTCGCCATCGCCACGCTCGCGCACGGCGCAGACGACACGTTCCGCTCCAGGTTCTTCGATCCTGAAGACGGCCAATTCGACCTCAGCGAAATGCTTCTGCACCACAAGGGCGTGCTGCCGGTTCCGACCATCATCACGGAGCCCGCGATCGGCTACGGCTTCGGGCTCGGGCTGCTCTATTTCACCTCGGCCGCCGCCAAGGCGGACGAAAAAAAGGCCATGGGCACGGATAGCGCCGCCGGCGCCGACACCGGCGAAGCGGACGACACCGCCGACTCGCAGCCCGATAAGATGAAGCCGCCCAACATCACGGGCGTGGCCGGCATGTACACGAATACCGACAGTTGGGCCGCCGGCCTCCTGCACTTTCACACGTGGGACGATGACCATATCCGTTATCTCGGCGTGCTCGGCAAGATCGATTTGCACCTGAACTACTATGGGCCGCGCGAGAACGCGAACGCGTACCAGTTGAGCGGCCTCGGCACGGTCCAGCAACTGTTGTTCCGGCTCGGCGACAGCCCATGGTACGTCGGACCTCGCTACACCTTTTTCAACGCGACATCGCGCTTCGATGGCGCCGTTCCCGACACCATCCGCAATTTCGAGCGCACCCTGAATGTCGGCAAGGGCGGCATCGTCGTCGACTACGACACGCGCGACAATATTTTCTATCCGCGCAGCGGCACCTATGCGGAACTCGAAGCCGAGATCGCGCGCGGCGCGCTCGGCAGCGACCGCTCATTCGAAATGGAAGCCCTGAGGGGCTATCACTGGATTCCGTTCTCGTCGAAATGGGTGCTCGGGCTGCGCGCCGACACGGGCTTCTCGCAAGGCGATATTCCGTTCTTCGCACAGCCCTACGTGAAATTGCGCGGCGTTTCGCAGGCCAAGTTCCAGGACAGCAATCAGCTGACCGCGGAACTGGAACTGCGCTATTACCTCACGCCGCGCTGGTCGGTGCTCGGCTTCGGCGGTGTCGGGCGGGCCTATGGCAACCTGCACTCGTTTTCCGATGCCCCCACGGCCTTTGGCGTCGGCACGGGTTTTCGCTACCTGATTGCGCGCAAGCTCGGTCTTACGATGGGTATCGACATCGCGCACGGCCCCGGCCAGAACGCGTTCTATATCCAGGTCGGCAGCGCATGGCGCTGACGACCCGTGCGCGGGATTCTGTGTTGCATTCAGTGCTGCGGTTTGCCTTCGGGGAACAGGAACGTCACGATCATGCGCGCGCCCCAGCCATGCGGCCCGCTGTCCGGGCTTGCTGCCCAGTACCGCACGCCCGCGCCAATGCTCACGGGTTGCCCGCCGATCTTCAGCAGCTTGCTCACAGTCCCGTTGATGGGTGTAGACCAGCGGTGACGCTCCCAGTCATAGCTCGACTCGGTATTCAGCCCGAAGGTCCACGCATCGGCCGTGGTGTAGTTCAGGAACGGCTGGATGAACGTCGAGCTCACACCGGGCCGGTTGCCGTCGCCGGCGAACGACCAGACGTGATTCGCCAATGCGCCATAGGTCCAACCATGGTTCTGCCACAGCAGCACCGCCGTGGGGCCGGCGCCCCACTTGCCGCCGCCCAGCAGATTGTCCGTGGCCGTGGGCACCAGCAGCGCAGGACCGACGCCCCAGATCAGGCCGCCCGGCCCCGGCTTTTGCGGCGAGAAAAAGAAGCTTTGCAGCGTATCGCCGAGCCCCGTCTGCGATCCCGCTCCAGGCACCACGTCATGCTGGGACGCCATCGGGAGAATCGTGCGGGAAATGAGATTCCAGTCCGCGTTCAAGTGAAACGGAATGACCGGTTGGACATTGACGTAGTATTTGTCGCCGTCGCGGGCAGGACCGATATTCGAATCGTAATTGAATTGCAGCGGCGCGCTGATCAACGCCGCGACGGGATTACTCAACTGCTTGGCAAGATCTTCATCGCTTTGTGCAAATGCGGACGCGCTGGCCAACGCCGCAACCATGAGGGCTGCGGTTTTTTTCTTCATCATTTCTTCAAACCTGCTTACAGTTTCACTGGTAGCGAAGTCTCGTACAATATTCAAGCCGCAACCATTCGGGTTCGGGGCAATTCGAATATCCCAAGGGGAAATTCACGCCCGCATTCAATCAGCCAGAAAGTCGAAACGCGCCTACGCCCCATGCCCTCGTCGCCTCCCACGAATCACAGTTGGACGTTGCGTCCAGTCACGCGCGAATTATGGATGCGCAAGTTACTGGCCCTGCTGACGGTGCTGGTCGCGGCGAATACCTTCATTAACGCGTGGCAGTCGTGGCACGACTTTCGCGCCGCGGACCTGCAGGCCGCCGAACAACTCACCGCGCAAACCTCGCTGGTCGCGCGGCTCATCGAGGACCGCCTTCACGATCTCGACGGCATGATGTCGACTACCCAGGCGCTCGTCGACGAAGGCAAGGCTACCAACGATGCGCTGAGCGATCTCACGCAAACGTTGAAGATGTCACTGGGCGACTCCTTGATTGCGGTATTCGATGCGAACGCTCGCGTGGTGGCCGCTTCCCGCCCCAACGCGCGCAACGAGATTCCCGGGTTCGACGCGATCTTCGCGCAGGTGCGCGCCGCTGCGTCCGCGCGGCTGTGGCTGCCAGTCGTGTGGGGCAACCGTGGCGCGCTGGTGGTCGCCGAAAAGCACTTCAATGCGGCTGGCCAGTTCGATGCGCTCACCATCCATCTCGTGCCGCTCGAACAGCACATGTTCGAGAATGTGAAGCTGATTCCCGGCACTGCCCTGCTTCTGCGCGACAACGCGCTACGCGTCGTCGCGCGGATCCCGCAGGTGGAAGGGGTGGCCGTCGGGCAACAAATCGATCGCGACGAGAATTCACGTGCTGGCCCGATCGAGGGCACGTTTTATGCACTGTGGCGGCGCGATCACACCGAGCGTCTCGTTGCACAGCAGAGAATCGGGCTCGGGTCGGACTCGGCGTACTGGACACTCGATCTGGGCTATGCCATCAGCACCTTCCGCGACAGCCTCTGGGCGAGCTTCTACATCAATCTTGGCGCCACGGCGCTCTTGCTCGTGATGCTGGCCGGCGGCTTTGTCCTGATTGGCCGGCAGAGGGACCTCAACAGCCGCGTGCAACGCCATGTGAGCACGATTTCGACCATCGTGGAAAGCATGCCGACGCCCGTTGCCGTAGTCGATGCAAAGTCGCAGCGCATCCTGCTTGGCAATGACGCCTTGCTCGCCGTGTTCGGCACCCTGGCCGACAAGGGCCAGCCCTTTGCGCGCCTGCTGGTCGATGACGCGAACTGGGCGCGCATGCAAGTCGAGGACACCAAGGAGCCCGCGCCGTTCCAGACGCGTTCGGGCGTTCGCCACATGCTGGTTCACTGCACGAGACTTCCAGCGCTGGAGAACCCGGGCGACGGCGATCCGCTACTCGTGGTGCTCACCGACATCACCCATCAGCATCTGCTGCTCAAGCAACTGCAAACGGATGCGGACTTCGACCCGCTCACGGGGCTCGCCAATCGCCGTTACTTCGAAAAGGCCGCCGGGCAGGCGGTGGCGCATGCCCGGCGGCATCAACGCCCTCTTTCAGTGCTGGCGCTCGACCTGGATTATTTCAAGCGCGTGAACGACACGTGGGGCCATGCGATTGGCGACCGCGTGCTCAAGGTGGCCTCGCAGGTGTTCGAGAACGCGCTGCGCGAAGACGACCTTGCCGCGCGCATCGGCGGCGAGGAGTTCGCCGCGATCTTGCTGGACACGCCTGAAGAGCGCGCCCACATGGTGGCCGAGCGGATTCGGCATGCGCTGCAGGACACGCCCATCGACCTCGATAATGGCGACACGCTCACGCAAACCTTCAGCATCGGCATTGCCCGTTACGACGCAGCGGAAGACAGTCTCGAAGCCACGCTCAAGCGCGCCGACGCCGCGCTATACGCGGCGAAACACGCGGGACGCAACCGCGTTCAGCGCTGGAGTGCGGAGCTGTAACCGTTTGATGCGCAGCGGACCGGAAGTCAAATCAGAAACTGAGCGCGATCCCGAGCGACGCGCCCGACACATTCTGGCCGAATGCGTAGCGCCCCACGATGCGCAGCCGCGAAAACAGCTTCGTCACGGCCCCTGTATCGATCTCGAGACCGGCGCCGACCGAAGTCAAATGATTGAAGCCGAGAATATCGGCCTGGCTGCCGAGATAGGTCGAATGCGACAGTTCGAGCACGTAGCGCAGCGGCCGGTGCAGCACCAGGAGCCCCGTTGGCGCGCGCCAGCGTGCATAGAGATTGGTTGACTGCGCATTGGCCTCGCCTCGCACGGCAGTCGACGAGCCGAAGCTCTGCAGATAGATGTCCGTGTAGCGCAGTTCGAGATCGAACTCGTAAGGCTCTTTGCGCGGGTACCAGCCGAGCATGAGCGAGCCGCCCAGACCATAGGCGCTCAGCGAGCCGTCCTTGATGAACTGGATGTTCTTGTCGATATGCCGGTTGATCAGGAACTGGGCCGCCGATGCATCGCTCACGACTTCGCCGAGCGAAAAATTGAAGATCGGCCGGATCACCAGAGTCTTGCTCTCGTTGAGCGGGAAATCCCAGCCGATGCCGCCCGTCGCGGCCACGTTGGTCCAGCGCGTCGGCAGTTGCCGCTGCTCCTTGCCGTCCGAGACGAGGAAGGTCGGGTCGTAGCGCGACCCGCCAATCGCGCCTTCCAGATAAAGCGGAAAGCTCTGGCTCAGCGTGAAGCCGCCGCCAAGCTGGGTCATGTTCAGCGCCGGGTTGCCCGTGTTGCCGTTGTTGATGCCCAGCGAGCTCGCGGTCAGATCCGGTGTGACCGTGTAGCTCAGCAGCGCGAGCACGGCGTTGGCGCGCTTTTGCACGTCGGGGCCGGTAAAGGTCGGCAGCGACGGCGCCGCTTGCGCCGTGGCCGCCACGGGGGCAAAGCTCAGCGCGCTCAATAGCAGAGCGGCGCCCGCAACTCGGACGCCATGCAGTCGCCCGCGCCGGGCGCGGGCCTGTCGAGAACCGCGTCTCGACCTCACGGACATGATGGTTTTCTCCCCTGAACACCCAAGCGGGCGCCACATCCTTTCAAGCCGAAAGACATGGCGGTGCCGCCCCTGCGCCGCATTGCGGCCTTACAGGTCCAAATGGGTGATCTTGGTGCCGGAGACCGAGAGGTCGCCCATCAAGCCGCTGTTCGTCAGCACAAAAACTTCGACCGGCTTGGTGGTGGTCGTGGTGTCGATCTGGCCATTGGCGCCCATCTTCACGACGGCAACCGATGCGTCGCCGCCCGCCGACCAGCCCTTGGAGGCGCGGAATTTGTCGAGCGCGTCCTGCGTCATGAACAGATAGACCACGGCCTTCGACTGCACGCCGAGGGTTGCGCCCACCGAAGCGGACGAGAGACCGTAGTAGCCCGTCGTGCTGCCGCCCACGCGCAGTGCGCCGTCGCCGTGCTCGCCGCCAATGCCGATGCCCGCCTGGATCACCTGCGGGAACACCAGCACGCCACGCGCCTTGCCTACGAGCTCGCGCGAGCCGGGCGCCGTTTGATAGAGACGCGAAAGCGTGCCGTCGACGCTCGCGTCGATGGACTGGCGGCGCGCTTCCGTGGAAGCCTGCGTCGACGACTGGCTGCCCGTGGTCGTGCAGCCGGCCAGCACGGTGCCCAGCACCCCGAGGGCAATCGAGGTCTTCAGCATGAAGAGACGTCCGCGCATTTTTTCTCCGATATCAGGTGTGATTGCTCAAGTCGTTGAACGCCGCTGAGGCGGCAAATCTGGCAGCATACGGGAATCGGGGCCAGCTGATTCGCAGGCGTTCCGCAAACGCGCGAAGGCGCTGCGCCCAAGCCCTTTATCCGGAAGTTTCGTATGCGCCGCCACACGATGCCATAGGGGTGCGGGGCAAAGCGGTTGCCCGAAAGGGCAACACCCCTTCCCCAAGCCCGAATGGATACACTGTTGCAATAGGAAAACGATCAGGTCGGAGTCGCCTGCCTGACGCTAACAAAGCAGGTTACGAAGCAGGTAAAAAAGCCGGTAGCAACGCCTGCGCACTGCTCTTGCACTGCGCGCTTTGAGAGACTGGAATCCACCATGTCGAACCACAACTCGACCGGCCAGGCCGGACGGGAAATTCACCTGGCCGCCGCCCTCGGCGCGCTGTTGCTCGCGCTTGCATCGCCGCCCGCCTGGTCGGCACCCGGCGGCTTCCTCGAAAGCACGCCAATGAGCCAGCTCGACAAGAACGACATCGCCGCGCTCAACAGCACCGTGAGTGTGGTGCTGAACACGAAAGACGATGGCGAATCCATTCAATGGAGCCGCCCCGCCACCGCCGATCGCGCCGAGGTGAGCGCAACCATCACGCCCGAGGGCACCTCGATCAAGAACGGGCGAACCTGCCGGTTCGTCGCCGTGACGGTCAATGCGGGACCCCATGCGGTCAAGCTGCGCCCGCAGTTCTGCCGAACCACGCAAGCAGAGTGGGAGCTTCAAGGAGCGCAGTGAGATCAGGCGCCGCGTCGCACGGCGTCCACTGCAAGAAACAACACATGCTGCCCGGGGCCGCGCCATCCGGCATCGCCCCGGGCCAGGCTCAACCCGGCACTCAGAACATGTGCCGCAGGCCCGCCATCACGCCAAGCTGCGTGGTCTTCGCCGCGGCGCTCAAGCCCACGAAGCCCTGCAACTGCGCCCCAACCAGTCCGCCGCGATACATGGCGTAATCGCCTTCGATATAAACATCCGTGGCACGCGACAGGTTGTAGTCGGCCAGCAACTGGAACTGCGTGGCGTTGCCATCGCCGCTCTGATTCTTGCCGTCTTGCAGCGTGCGCCACATATTGGCCGCAACGTGCGTGTTATTGCCGAACTGGTGCGAGATGCCGCCGAAGAACATCTCACGCTCCGAGAACGTGTTGAACTTTAGCGCGGTCAGCTGAGGCGCCGAGAACGGTCCGTTCGGGTAGTTGCCCACGAAACCCTGGTCCTGGCGGTTCATGGCCCAGCCGAAGCTGGCCGTCGTATCGGCGAACGTATACGAACCGCCCGCCGTCCACGCCTTGAAGTGCGCCGAGCTGTTCACGGCATCGCGCGTATCCAGATAGCCGGCCGCCAGCTTCAGCGGAAATGCCGGGATGTACGTGAGCGACGCGCCGATCTGGCTGCCCGCGCCGAACGCGCCCGCCTGGCCGCCGAACGAATACGAAAGATCGACCGTCACGTCGCGCCAGCGCGCGATGTACTTGACCATGTTGCTGGACCACACGCCCTCGGCCATCGCGACTTCGGGGCGGAACTGATACACCGTCGGCAGCCAGGGCGAAGTCACGAAGGTCTTCAGCACGGCATCGGCGAGCGGATTGGTCTGGCGACCCATCGTGAGACGCCCGAAGTTGGGCGACACCAGCCCGACGTACGCGGTGTTGAAGAACGGATAACCAGGATCGCTCATGCCCGAGTTCGGGAAAAAGCGGTTTTCGAGTTGGAACACCGCGCGATTGCCGCCACCGAGATCTTCGGAGCCAAGCATGCCCCAGTTGCTTTCGCTCAGGCCGCCGTTGGAAAGCTGGACCTTGCTGTCGCCGGCCGTGTCCGCATGCGTCGTATAGCGCACCGCTGTGTCGATCAAGCCATACAGCGTAACCGACGATTGTGCATGGGCTGCAGCCGCTGCCCCGCTGAGCGCCACGGCAGCCGTGACGCGCGCCGCCGTTCGGCATTTATTTCGTAGTGCTTTTCTTTTAAGCATTTCTTCCCCGTCAAGACTTTGAGATTATTGGCTGGCGCCGATTTAAATGGAATAGCGTATTGGACGCATATAGCGCAAATAGCGTCCAGACAATGTGGTTATGCGTATCTTTAAGCGGTCAGGCGACGCGCCAGTCGCTCGAGCGAGCGCTCGGGATTCAGTATCTTGAGGCCGCCCACGCCCAGCACGATGAGCAGCGCACCCGTCAGCAGCAGCCCTTGTTCGAAGCCCGCCGCCACGTTGTTGTTCGCGGCGCGGATCATCCAGCCCACCGCCGGCGGCGCAACAATGCCGGCAATCCAGGCCACCGAATACTCGATCGCGAGCGCCGCGCCGCGCTGCTGCGGCGGCACGATCTGCGCGACCATCGCCGGGCCGAGCGAGTAGATGATCGGCGTGGTGGAAATCGCCAGCGCGATCAGCACGACTTTCATGATCGGGCCGAAATCGCACACGGCTGTCGCCACGAGCAGCATGCCACCCACAGCGAGGCAAACGCATACGAAAGCGCCACGTGCGATACGCGAGGGCACGCCGCGCTTCATCAAGCGCTGCGAGAGCGCGGAAAGCACAATCCCAACCGGCGCGCTTGCCACCAGCAGCGCGGCGAACAACTGACCTGCGCGGCGCGGCGCATAGCCGAGACCTTCGCTCAGATACGCCGGCAGCCACGTGAGCACGAGCGCAAGCGTCAGGAACGCCGCGAAGTGCAGCGCGATAATGCAGGCGACCGTACGGTCGGCCAGCAGCGCACGATAGCTGATGCGCGCGCCGCTGTCGGCAACGTTGCGCTCATCCGTGGATTTCGTTGCGCGCGCATCGAGCGGCCCTTCGCGACCCGCCACGAGCCACAGGATCGCCCATGCCAGCCCGAGCGCCGCGAGCACGATGAAGTTGGTGCGCCAGCCCCACTTGGCGTCGATCCACGGCACGGCAATGCCCGCCACCACCATGCCGAGCACGGCGCCCTGCTGGAACACGGACACTGGCAGATTGCGACGCTCGTCCGGAAACCACTTGTAGCAGGCATGAATCGCGATGGGCTGCGCCGGGCCCTCGCCCGCGCCCAGCATCACCCGGCACGCAATCAGCATGCCGAGCGACGAACCATACGCAATCGGCAATTGCACGACGGCCCACAGCAAGGCCATGACCAGCAGCAGCCAGCGCGTAGGCAGGCGGTTCGAGAGAAACCCACCGGCCACGCCGGTCACCGCGAACAGGAAGAAGAAGCTGCCGGCAAGCAGTCCGTACTGCGCTGGAGAAAGGCCCAGCTCTTTCATCAGCGGCGCGGCCACGAGACCGAGCACGACCTTGTCGATAAAGTTGATGGCGATAAGCAAGAACAACATCGCCGTCATGAACCACGCGCGAGCGGGTTGATACGTGGGTTGCATGCCAGAGTTTCCGTGTCAGGGCGCGCGCGCCGCTAAAGCGCCGCCGCGCATATCGAAAGGCCGGTTGCCCGGTTCAGGACCGTGCGCCGAAGTACCAGCGCAGCACCGCTTTTTGCACAATGCCGCCATAAGGCGGATGAAACAGCTCGACGGGGAACCAGCGGTGTTCGGATAGCACGGCCTTCGCATGCGAAAGCTCGCGGAAACCTTCCTCGCCGTGGTAATTGCCGATGCCCGACATGCCGGTGCCGCCGAATGGCATGTCGTGATTCATCGCGTGCCAGCCCCAGTCATTGAGCGTCACGCCACCCGCATGCGTTTCGCGCAGCACGCGCTCGCTCTCGCTGCTGTCCGTGCCGAACCAGTAGAGCGCAAGCGGACGCTCGCCGTTGCGCACCCACGCAATCGCTTGGTCGAACGTGTCGTATTCCATCACGGGCAGCAGCGGGCCGAAGATCTCTTCGCGCGCGATGCGCATCTCCGGGCGAACGCCCGTGATGATGTGCAACGGCACTTGCCGGCCATCGGGCTTGCCGGGTTTGCCGGGTTTGCCCTGTGCTGACGAGCCGCACACCGTGACCGTCGCGCCCAGCGCGCGCGCATCCTCGATCAGCGCGTACATGCGGTCGCGGCTGCGCGTATCGATCATCGCGGTGTAGTCCGCGCCGTCGCCGGCGAGTTTCGCGTACGCGCTCGCGGCGGCCGCCACGAACGCGCCCACGTGTTCGCGCGGCACCATCGCGTAGTCGGGCGCAACGCAGATCTGCCCGGCGTTCACGGTCTTGCCGTGCACGATCTTCCGCGCGGCGCGCGGCAGATCGGCCGAACGCGAAACGATCGCGGGCGACTTGCCACCCAGTTCGAGCGTGACGGGCGTGAGATTCTCCGCAGCAGCGCGCATCACATGCCGGCCCACGGCCGGCGAACCCGTAAAGACGAGATGGTCGAACGGCAGCGCGCAAAAGCGCTTTGCGCACTCGGCATCGCCTTCCACCACGCAAACGAACTTCTCACCCAGCGCTTCGGCCAACATCTTGCTCAACGCGCGCGACGACGCCGGCGCGTACTCCGAGGTCTTGATCATGCAGCGGTTGCCCGCGGCCAGCGCCGTTGCGAGCGGACCTAGCGCGAGATAGAACGGGAAATTCCACGGCACCACGATCCCGACCACGCCCTTGGGCTGATACTGAACCCGTGCGCGATTCGTGGCGAACAGCAATTCCGTGGAGCGGCGCGAAGGCCGCATCCAGCGCCGCAGATGCTTGAGCAAATGGTCGATGTGGAGCAGCGAAGGCAGCAGATCCACAAGCATGGTTTCGGCGGTGGCGCGAACACTGAAGTCTTGCGTCGCCGCTACCGCGCATGCGTGCGCATGCGTGCGCAACCCTTCGCGCAGCCGGCGCAACGCATTGCGCCGCTGCTCATACGAGGGAAAAGGCGTTTCCGCAAACGCCGCGCGCATCGCCGAAAAGCGCTTGGCGATCTCGTCGCTATCGCGCGTTGCGTGTGGCAATTCTTGCTCTGTAAACTTCATTTGATTCGCTCTACTGTATATCGGAAGATCGATGCCGTTTAAACCGGCACGTCACCGATGACCGTCGCGCGCAGCATGCGCCGGCGCGCCGGGAAATAGTCCTGAATCGCGTAATGCTGGGTGGACCGGTTGTCCCAGAACGCAATCGTGTTCGGCCGCCACTTGAGGCGCACCTGATACTCGGGCGCGGCAGCCTGGCGGAACAGGTATTGCAGCAGGTCCATTTCGGCGAGGCGGAAGTCGAAGCCAAAGCGCACTTCGTTTTTCTCCATGTAGTTCACCAGATGGGTGGTGAACGCCTCGTTCACGTAAAGCACGCGCTCGCCCGATTCGGGGTGGGTGCGCACGACCGGATGAATCGCGGGCGGGAAAGCGGCACGACGCGCGTCTCGCTCCTCGGGCGTCATGCGCGTGCCGAATGCGGGCAGCAGATCATGCACCGCGAACAAACCTTCCAGCGCATCGCGCGTGGCTTCGGGCAGCTTCGCATACGCGGCCGCCATGTTCACCCAGATCGTGTCGCCGCCGACCTTGGGGCATTCGATACAACGCAGCATCGAGCCCATCGAGGGGCGTGCGCGCCAGCTCACGTCGGAGTGGTAGATATTTTCGCGGCCGGGGATCTTGCCGTCGCCGCCGAGCACGACCAGCTCCGGATGATCGGGATGATGCGGAAACACCGGGTGCACTTCGAGCTCGCCAAAGCGGCGCGCCAGCGCGACTTGCTGCTCCGCCGTGATGTCCTGATCGCGGAACACCAGCAGCTTGTGCTCGACCAGCGCAGCGCGCAGCGCAGCGTACTGGTCGTCGTCGAGCGGTGCGGTGAGGTCGATGTTGCCGATCTCCACGCCGATCGAGGGCGCGATCGGCTCGACGCTAAACGAAGTCTTCAGGACGCTCGAGCGCACGATCGAAGCGCTTTCAGCAAGGGGGTTCCCGACTGCTTGCATGACTCTCTCCAGAATGATTCAATTCGCCGGCGTTAAAAGATACCGGCGGGTATCGTTTCAAAGGATGCTATCGGGTATCATTTGGTGGGTCAACCAAGGGTTTTCCCATGCCGAATCCAATCGCTCAACCCGATCCACCGCTGTCCGAGGCTCTCGAAAGCGGGGACGGATTTGTCGCACCGCGCTACCGCAGCGGCCAGCGTTCGGCGGATGCGTTGCTGGAGGCCGGACGCACGCTGCTTATCGATATCAGCTATGAGGCGCTAAGCATCAACGATCTATGTAGCGAGGCCCATCTCACCAAGGGCGCGTTCTATCGCCGCTTCGAAAGCAAAGATGCTTTTTTTCATGCCTTGCAACGGCTCGCGCTGGACGACGCGCAACGGGTCCAGCAAGAGTTGGTGGATGCGATGGCATGCGCTGGCGGCACGCCGGCGACGCTCGCCGAACGCGCGCATGAAGTGGTCGAGGCAATGCGTTTGTGGCATTTGCGCCACTGTGGGGTGATACGCGCGTCGCTGCAGCGGCGCGATCACACGTCGGACGGTTGGCAACCCATCAAGGAGTTCGGGCGCGGCTTCGTGATGGATGTGAGCGCGCATCTGCTGCGCTTGCCCGAGCTACGGCGCAGCAGGCGCGCTGGCGAACGCTTGCCCATGGCGTTCCAGGCAATGATCGCCACGATGGTCAATGCTGCGCTCAACGATCCGGGGCCGCTACACCTCGCCGATGCAGCCATGACCGACGCGCTCGCCGAAATGCTGACGCTTTACGTAGCGAACAGCGCGGCCGATACGGCAAAAAAGAGCGCATCGGGCGCGGGTTCCAAGAAGACCTGATTACACGAATTGACCGGATTGCGCCGGTCGCGCGGATCGCCTGCGTGCCGCCTCAGCGCGCAACGCCGTCCATCGGGGCCGGAGTATCTGACACGTCGCCCTCGGGCGGCGTGTGATGGTTGCCCTCCACGAGCGGCAGCCAGACCACGATCTCGGCACCTCCGCCTCCGCGCAGCGCGGCGCGCACGCGCCCGTCGTGCGCTTCAACGATGGAGCGCACGATCGACAGCCCCAGCCCCATGCCGTGCGGCTTGGTGGTATAGAACGGCTCGAACAGCTGCTCGGGGCAGGAGACGCGAAAACCACTGCCGCGATCCGAAACCGCGATTTCAACGCCCTTGCCCACCTGTCTCGTCACGAGGGTCAGCACCCGGTCGGCAGGGGCCGAATCGTGCATGGCGTCCATCGCGTTCACTGCGAGATTGAGCAGCACCTGCTGAAGCTGAACGTGGTCGCCCATGACCTCGAGATCTTCAGCCGCGAATTGCGCATCGATGCGAATCGCGCGCCGCCTCGCTTCGGGCTCGAGCAGCGGCAGCGAGTCCTTGAGCGTGGCGTCGACCGGGATCGGCGAGAACACGATGCTCTGCTTCTGCAGCAAGGCGCGCAGGCGCTGCACGACGTCGTTGGCCCGCAAAGCGTCGCGTTTGACGTCGGAGAGAATCTCCTGGAGTTCGCCCACGTCGGCGTGCTGCGAAGTCACGATCAACTCGGCAGCGTCCGCGTTGCTCAGGATCGCCCCCAGCGGCTGGCCAACCTCGTGCGCGATCGAAGCGCTCAACTCGCCCGCGGCGGCAAAGCGGGCCGCGCGCGCGAGTTCGTTGCTGCGCGCAGCGGCCTCGGCCTCGGCATCGCGCCGTTTGCGGCGCTGCGCGAGCAAGGCGACGATGGTGAGCGCCTGCGCGATCACCACCGCCAGCAGCGTCAGCATCGTGCCGCGATACTCGCGAAAGATCGACGGCGGGAAATTAACCAGCTGGCAGTCGGCGGGCAGGCTCGCGACCGACAAGCCAAAACGCTCGAACTCGGCTACGTTAGCCACGCAGTGCGACGGCATGGGCGGCAGCGCGACGTTCGTGAATTTCCCGCCGTTGCGCAGGATCGCGACTGCGGTTTTCCCCGTATTGGTGCCGTTTTCGGCCAGATCGTAGACGACTCCGGCGGTAATGCCGCCCTCGATATAAGTGGAATACCAGCCATAGATAGGCGCATGGCTCGCCCGCACCATGGACGGCAGAAGCTGATACGGAAAGTAGCGATGGCCTTCCTTGTCCCGGTAGACGGTCGTGTAGATCACCACGTCGTCTTTCCCGAGTCCCGCGAGCCGCTTCTCCATCTCGCCCAGCCCGAGCCCCTCCCAGCGTTCCACCGTGGTCCAGCGCCCCGGCTCGCGGTTCGCCGTGCGGATTACGCGATCGATCATTTCCGTATCCACGTCGGTCACTCCGCCCACAACGACGAGGCGGTGCGCCCGAGGCTGGAGCGTCCGCGCGAGCGCGAGCGTCTTGCCGACGTCGGTGCCGAACGGCATCACCGCGATTTCCGGGGGCAGCGTGCGCCCGACCATCCAGTTTTCCGCCACGCTCGAAAACAAAACAGGCGTGCCGGGCCAGAGCTTTGCGCGATGCTGCAACACGAAGTCGGCGGCATGTGTGCCGAGCACGACAATGAGATCGATGCGCTGTCCCTTGTACTTCTTTTGCATCAACGCGAGGAATTCCTGCGTGAGGTCCTCGTCGCCAAAACGGAATCCATCGATCGAGTCGAGATAGACCTCGGCGCCGCCGGGCATTTCGGCGTCGAGCACGCTGCGAATGGCCCGGATCTGCACGAACACCGCGGGCTGGCTGGGATCGGCGCCGGTCAAAAGCAGCACGCGAGCGGGTTCGGCTGCCACGGACGCCGTGGTTACGCCCAGACAGCAGAGCAAAAGCCCCAGACGGATCGCGTTCGCCAGCAGCACAGCCACCCCACGCACCGATGCGTAAAGCCTCCACCGCACGCCAGGCACGCGCAGCGCTTCAACGGGGTATTCGAAGGCTTTTTCCATTCGGACGGTAATGGCTATTACTGCGGGCGGCAATCGCGCTGAACTGCGTGATGCCCCATGCCGGAGCAGCGCGGAAATGAGGCGATCGGCATCGATCACGCCGATCGCGTAATGTTAATTGGATATTGGCCGTTGTCCAGTTCGATCCAGGGACGAAACAAACTAATTGACTAATTGACTAAATGCGCGGCAACGGCTAGTAGCAACGAAATACCCGGAATAAGTCGTGCCAATACTCGTTTCAGCAGTCGAAACTTCGCCGCAATTCCATGATTGCCGAATAGCTTATTCCACATGGCAATTAGCGGCGCGCCGGCGAGAGTCTTTCGGCGCATCGAGCGCGAATACTCGCGCTGCGGAAAACAAAGCGGATTCGCGCGCCGGCGCGCGCGAAAAGACGCTATTGCATGAGCGGCATGCTCACCGCCGATTCGGCGCGGCGCAGCAATTCGGCCAGCGAAGTGGCCTCGAACTTTTGCATCAATCCCGCACGGCAACTCTTGATCGTACGCTCGGAGAGCCCGAGTTGCGCGGCGATCTGCTTGTTGCGCAGCCCGCCGACGATGCCGCGCAGCACGGCCTTCTCGCGGTCGCCGAGGTCGACGCAGGGCTGTTCGACAGGCGGCGGCATCTCGTTCGCCGGCCCGTGCAGCGCCGCATCGAGCGCGTCGAACAACGTGCGCCGGTCGAACGGCTTGAGCAGGAAGTCAACGGCGCCCGCCTTCATGGCCTTGACCGTTCTGGGAACGTCGCTATAGGCGCTCATGAAAACCACGGGCAGCGCGCGCGGATGGCGCAACAGCGCCTGCTGGAGTTCCAGCCCGCTCGGCCCGCCCAACTCGAGATCGAGCAGAATGCAACCCGAGCGCGCGTCGGGTTCGCTGACGAGATACTCGCCCGCGGACGCATAATCGCGCACGTCATAACCGGCGCCGTGAAGAAGACGTCTTAATGCAACTCGCATCGACGCGTCGTCGTCAACAACGTGAATCACCGTATTTTTAGGCTCGATCACGGCTCTCTCCAATATCGTGCGGCGCACCGATTTCATCCGGATGCCACCGCAATCTTAGACGATAAGCACGCGGGTCGTAAGCTAACGTCATATCGACCCGGCATTCGCCGCTACACGCGCATTTATATCAGCAATTCAAAATCTGCATGCCGGGCTTGGCATTTCTCTATTCGTTCTTACCCTAGGTAGGAAGCACCGGCGCAAGTGTACACTCCGATTGTGAAAATTCGGAATCTTTTGCGTAAAAGGCACAAAGAAGCCCATTAACGGACCGAATTAAAAAGCAAAGACCGGTCTAATTGGCCCGGCCTGGAAAGGACTGAAACAAGCGGTAATTTCAGCCCTTACGCATCGCTGCGCAGCGATGCCTTGGCCAGCTTGCCCGTTGGCGTGCGGGGCAGCGTTTCGCGCACGATGTACTCGCGCGGGATCTTGTACTTCGCGAGTTGCGAAGCGAGAAATCCGTTAATGGCCACTTCGTCGAGCGGTTCGCCCGGAACCGGTACGACATAGGCCACTACCGTTTCGCCCCATTCGGGATGCGGGCGCCCCACCACAGCCACGTCGCGCACCGAAGGATGCGCGATCAGCACGTCCTCGACTTCCTTCGAATACACGTTCTCGCCGCCGGTCACGATCATGTCCTTGCTGCGGTCGACAACGAATAGATAGCCGTCCTCGTCCATGCGCACGAGGTCGCCCGTGTGGTACCAGCCGTCGACGATCGCCTCGGCGGTTGCCTCCGGCGCATAAAGATAGCTCTGCATCAGCGAAGCGGCCTTGAGCCAGATTTCACCCACATCGCCCGGGCGCGCCTCTTGCCCGTTCTCGCGCACCACGCGCATCTGAACGCCACTCATGGGCTTGCTGCCGATCGAACCCGCCTTGGCGACCTGCTCATGGGGCTCGAGAACCGTGCCGGCCGGCCCCGTTTCAGTCATGCCGAACACCTGGTAAAACCGCTCGCTGCGATACGCGGCCATGAGTCGCCGCGCGGTATCGGCGCCAATCGGGCCGCCGCCATATACCCACGCGCGCACGGAATCCAGCGCGTAGTCCTCGATTTTCAGGCCCATCTGCAACGGCAGCAGATAGGACACCGGCGCACCGAAATAGAGCGTCACCTGCTCCGCCTGCACGATTTCCAGAAAAGCCTGCGGATGGTATTCGCGCAGCAGCACGAGTGTGCCACCCACATAAAGCGTGCCGACCATCCAGTTGTTCAGCGGCGACGAATGCCACAACGGCATTGCAATCAGCGTGCGCTCGTCCGGCGTCATGCCCAAGCCCACAACCGCGCCCTCTGCCGCACTGCACACAGCATGGTGGCTCATCAGACAGCCCTTCGGGCGCCCGGTTGTGCCCGAGGTGTAAAGCACCTGGGCAATCGAATCGTCGGCGGGAAGCACGCCTTCGAAAGGCGCAGCGGCTTCGACCAGTTTGTCGAACGACGCATGCCCCGCCAGCGCGCTATCCGTGCCAAGGCGTACGCCCGGCGCCGTGAGCCGCTCGACCACGGGTTGCAGCGCACCATCGAAAATGGCCAGACTCACGCGCGCGTGCGCGAGGATGTAATCGACCTCGGGTGCCTGCAGCTTGTGATTAACGGGTACCACGGCCGCGCCCATGCGCCATGCACCGAGCATGGCGAACACGAAGCCCGGCGTGTTGAAGCACATCAGCGCGACCCGGTCGCCCGCGCCCACGCCGTGCTGCGCGAACACACGCGCGGCGCGGCGGCCTAGCTCGTCGGCCTCGGCATAGGTCCAGGTGCGGCCCGCGTAACGGACGAATGGCTTGTCCGGATGTGCGCGGACCTTGTCGTCAAAGAGAGAAACGATATTCATGGGGAGCAAATCGATTGAGCAGGTATCAGCGAATCAAAATGATACTTCAGAGTACCATTTATAGGTCAACAGGGGTTTCCCATGAAGCGCCCGCACGCCCGTCGCCCACAGTACGATGAAAGGGTTCGATGCTAGACTTCTTGCCATTGGTCCAGCCTGTCACGGGACCGAATGTGCCGCGAGGCACAGCCACACCGCTCGCGTTTCGTCGCACTCAACAACATAAAGGTGCTCTCATGGCAGAGATACAAAGTTTGGAAACGCGGCAGGCAATCGGCCGCGCGGCGCGGGAAAATGCGAAGCGATCGATGCACGCGAAGGTCGGCAACGTCGACCGGGACCCCATCGCATTGCTTCAGCAAAACAGCGCGGGACGCGTGGAGGCGCTGGTTCCGCTGCGCTATGGGCGCATGTCCGTTTCACCCTTTACCTTCTTTCGCGGCAGCGCGATTATCCAGGCCCACGATCTGGCCGGCACCGCCAACACGGGCATTGTGTTTCCGATTTGCGGCGATGCGCACCTCATGAATTTCGGCGGCTTCGCCACGCCCGAGCGGCAACTCGTGTTCGACCTCAACGACTTCGACGAAGTCGCGACCGGCCCGTGGGAATGGGACGTGAAACGGCTCACGGCGAGTCTCGCCATCGCGGGCCAGCACATGGGCATCGCGCGCGGACCGATCAGCGAATTCGTGGCCACCGCCGTGCACGAGTATTGCGACCGCATACGCGAATATTCGGAGTACAGCACGCTCGATCTCTGGCACGAGATCGTCACGTTCGAGCGCATGATCGAAAGCACCGATAACGAGGAAGGACGGCGCGCAATCATCAAGGCCAGAGAAAAAGCCGAGGGACGCACCAGCGAAAGCATGCTGGAGAAAATGGCGGCCCAGCGAGATGGCCACTGGGTTCTGCAAGACGCCCCGCCGGCGCTGTTTCACCCCGGCGGGCCCAATACGCTGCTCGGCAAGGACCACGCATGGTCGAATACGCAAGCGTGGGAAAACAAGCTCGCCGCCGCATTCGACGACTACCTCGGCACCCTGTCGCCCGAGCGCCGCGCGCTCGCCGGGCAATTCGCGCTGCAGGACGTGGCGTTCAAGGTCGTGGGGGTCGGCAGCGTGGGGACCTTCTGTCTCGTGATGCTGCTCATCGACAGTCACAGCAAGCCGCTCTTCCTGCAGGTGAAGGAAGCGCGCGAGTCGGTAATCGCACAGCACTTCACCGCCGACGGACTCGCGCACCAGGGCCAGCGCGTCGTGACCGGGCAGCGGCTGCTCCAGGCGGCCAGCGACGCATTCCTCGGCTGGACCACCGGGCCCGCGAAGCGCTACTTCTACGTTCGCCAGTTGCGCGACATGAAGATCTCGGCGGAAGTCGAGCGCATGAACAACACCCTCCTGCAAGGCTACGCGCGCCTGTGCGGTTGGGCGCTCGCCCGCGCCCATGCGAAGGCAAGCGGCAAGGCGGTGGAGATCGCCGCCTATCTCGGCAACGGCGACCGCTTTGCCGAAGCGCTTACCGAGTACGCGTTCGACTACGCCGCGCAAAACGAGAAGGACTACGAGACGTTCATCAAGGCATGCCGCTCGGGCAAGCTCGAAGCCCGCAGCGACGAAGACATGGCTGCGGATTTCCGCGTCTGAAGCAAGACGCAAGGGCCGATTCAACCGGCTCCATGCGAGACGCCGCGCGCGTCTCGCATCTCTCATACTTCCCCTGCCTCAGGCCGAACGCGCGGCCAGTTGACGGAGCGTCGGCCCCGCGTGATCGTGAAAGCGGCGGATGCCCGAGCACAAATAATTGAGCCCCGGCTCTCCTTCCGGACTCCGAATGAAGCGGTTCTTCGGACACTCGCCCCAGCAAAGCTTCAGGTGCTTGCATTGGCGGCAATACGCCGGCAATGCATCGCGCTTGGCGTAACCGAACTTCTGCTGACGGGCTGAAAACGCCATTTCGCCAAGGTGCGTGTCGCCAATGTTGCCCAGCGCGTAGTCGGGGTAAACATAGTGATCGCACGAGTACACTTCGCCGTCGTGCTCGATAGCGAGCGCCTTGCCGCAAAACTCGGCGGTAATGCAGGTTTGCGCCGGCATGCCCATCGTCTGCACCACCGCGGTCTCGAACAGATTGACGAGCACTCGCCCCACGTCCTTCTTGTACCACTCGTCGAAGGTTCGCGAGAGGAAGTAGCCCCAGTCGTCTGGGTCGACCGACCAATCGGTCACCACCGAGTCGTCATTACCGGGTTTCGCCGCGCTACTTCCCAACAGGGGCTGGCCGTTCTCGGGCCAATGCTGCGGGGCCACGCTGCGAAAATCCTTGGGCTCGACGCAAGGAATGAACTGCATATAGGTCGAGCCGAGTTCGTTGCGCAGGAAACGATAAACGTCCACAGGCCGTTTCGCGTTGATCCGGTTCACGACCGTCAGCGTGTTGAATTGCACGCCGTGCTGGCGCAACAGGCCGGCGCCGCGCATCACATTGTCGAACGTCGGGCGGCCCTTGCGGTCCACGCGCATCGCGTCGTGCAGTTCACGCGGGCCGTCGATGCTCAGGCCCACCAGAAAGTCGTTTTCCTTCAGGAACGTGCACCAGGCGTCGTCCAGCAGCGTGCCATTGGTCTGGAGATCGTTCGAAATGCGCCGGCCCGGCGGCGTATAGCGCTTCTGAATCTCGACGATGTCGCGAAAGAAGTCGAGGCCGAGCATGGTCGGCTCACCGCCCTGCCACGAGAAAATAACCTCGTCGCCGTTTTGCGCTTCGATGTATTGCCGGATATAGCGTTCGAGCGTCGTGGGCCCCATGCGGCGCCCGCGATGCTGTTCGAGCAAATGCTCCTTGTGCAGGTAATAGCAGTACGTGCAGTCGATATTGCAGGTCGAGCCAATCGGCTTGGCCATTGCATGAAAACGCCCTTTTTGCGCGGGCGCTACCGGTTCGGGCCCGGCTGGATGTTCCGCGAAAAAGGTCACAGGTACCTCAACCGCCGCTTCACCATTTTCGCGCATCTCAAGTCCCCAGCTATTCAATACCATTGCACGCCACCCAGGGCATTTCGGCCAATGGCCGTCATGCTACCCTGGGTTGTGTTCCGCGATTACTGCCCTATTACTGTACGTTTATTGCCCGCTAGTCTTCAGTGCGGGATAAACCGTCTTCCAGTCCTGCTTCATGCTGACGACGACCCAGCCATGCGCCTGCGCTTCGTCCCAGGCTTTGTCGAGCGACGCCGATCCCGCCTTGCGGTCGTACGCGAATTCACGCGCCGCATCGTCGTGATGAAGCAGCAGGCCGAGCGAAGGACCGGAGCCTCCGGTCGTGTATTCGAGCATCTCGCGATCGCCATCGGAGTTGCCGAACGCGAGAATCGGACGGCGGCCGATCGCGCGGAAAATGCCCACGGGCTTGCCGGCCTTGTCGTCGATGAAGTCGAAGCCAGTTTGGCGAACCAGTACCGGCTTGCCATCACGCACTTCGTACTTGAGCTTTTCCTCGGTGCCCACCATGTGCTCAGGCGGAATGCCATAGGCCTCGCTCGCCCATACGCGCATGAACTCCGCAGTGCCGCCCGACACGATCCAGACCGTGAAGCCATTCGCCTTCAGCAGGTCAAGCAGTTCGAGTTGAGGCTGATAGACGAGATCCGTATAAGGCTTGCCTAGCGTGGGGTGCTTCGCGCTCGCGAGCCACTTGCGGATCGACTCGTCGTATTCGTCGGTGGTCATGCCGCTGTTGGCCGTTTCGAGCAATTGCAGCAGCGCATTCTGATTCTTGGCGAGCGCGGCGTTGTCGTGCGCCATCAGCGCCTTGAAGGCCGGGTTGTTCTTCCATTCCGGATGATGGGGCGCCGCCGCCTTGAGCTGGTCGATCATGAACAACACCTGGAACGGCATCGGCTGCTCGCTCCACAGCGTGCCGTCGTTGTCGAACACGGCGATGCGCGCCTCGGGCGGCACATAGGTGGACGAGCCCTGTTTCGTTACGTCGGCGACGAACTTGAGCACGGCGGCGCGCGCCGCGCTGTCCTGCCACGAAGGCAAGGCCGCTGCAGTGGGCGTACTGGCTGAAATCGGCTGCGACGACGCCTGAGGCTCATGGCTGGCACAAGCGCCGAGCGCGAAGCACGCGCTAAGCGCGATTCCTGCCAGGCGCAGCATCGTGCCGCGCGAACGTTTAGCAAGCTGACTGTCGTGCATCGTGAATCCGTTTATTCGGGGTTACACAAAAGAAAATGCGGACAACCGGAACATGCCGCATAAGCGACACCGTCCGGTAGTCCGCAACCTTAGCGTAATTCGCTATGGCTCAATGCATCAATTCCCGCTGGGCATGGGAATGTTAAAGCCATTCTTCGCGAGACCGTCGCGAATATACTGGAAACGCTCGTACTGAGTGAGCGTGATCGGACCCGCGTATCCTTCGCTCTGAGCCTTGCGCGGCGGATACTGGACATACGTCTTCATGAGGTCCTTGACCGCTGCGCCGAACGCCGGAAGCGTCCAGGTGTGCTCGGTGAAGTTGTTCATGAAGATGTCGTAGCGCTCCTGCGGATCCTGATACAGGTCGAACAGTTGCGGCACCGTCGCCACGTAGCTATCCGGCCCCTTCCAGCCGAGGTTGGAATCCACTGCGAGACCGCCCGTCGCCTCGCCGCCATCGCCGCGCAAATTGAATACGGCCTTGAAGCGGCCAATGCGCACCGCGCCCGGCGTGAGTTCGTTCTCGGTGAAGTAGAACCACTCGTTACGACCGGCCTTACCCGTGCCGAACAGCACCGGCGTCATATCGTAGCTGTCGAAAATAATGGGCTTGCCTTCACGGTCGTTCTTCGGCAGCGCAACGCCGCCGAGCTTGGCGAACGTGGCCATGAAATCAAGGCCGCCGAGAATGTCGTAGTTGCGCTGATGCGGCTTGATCTTGCCCGGCCACCAGGCAATGCACGGCACGCGTGCGCCGCCTTCACGGTCGGTGCCCTTGGTGCCGCGGAACGGCGTGTAGCCCGCGTCCGGATAAACGTCCTGCCATGCGCCGTTATCGGTCGTGAAGATCACGAGCGTATTCTTGTCGAGCCCTTTCTCGCGCAGCTTGGCCATGATGCGCCCGACGCGCGCGTCAAGCTCGACCATCGAATCGCCAAACTTGGTCTTCGCCTCCGACTTGCCGATGTAATCCGGATCGGGCATGTTGGGCTGGTGGACCTTCATGAAGTTGATGTTGATGAAGAAAGGCTGCCCCTTCTTCGCCGCATCGTCGATATCCTCGAGGCCCGCCTTCTCGATGTATCGGTCCACGAACGGAATGCCGACCACGCCCTTCTCCGGCGTATTCACATATTCGCCATTGAGCTTGAAGTCTTCATGCGGCTTCTGGCCAGCCTTGCCCGAAAGCATGCCTCGCGTGACCTTCGCGAACATCGCGCGGGTCTTGTCGTCCATGTCGGGGAACCACTTCGGGTCCGTGTACGTGTAGGCGTTCAGGTGATACAGGCCGACATATTTCATGTCGTCATAGCCTTGCGCATTAGGCAGCGCGTAATCCGATTCGCCGAGGTGCCACTTGCCCGTGAAGTACGTGTTGTACTTCGCCTGCTTCAGGACCGATGCCAGCGTCCATTCGGCATGCGGCAAGCCTCCGCCCTGGCCCTGGAACGCCACCGTGGTCATGCCGCTGCGGTTCGGATTGCGGCCCGTCTGAATCGCGGCGCGACCCGGCGTGCAGCTCGGCTGACCGTAGAAGTCGAAGAAGGTCATGCCTTCGTCGGCCAGGCGGTCGAGATTCGGCGTTGCCGCGCCGCGCCCTTCGCCGCCGCCATACACGCCGATATCGCCCCAGCCCACATCGTCGGCCACGATCAGCACGATGTTCGGGTGCGCGTTCTGCTGCGTTTCCTTCTGCGCGTTGCCGTTTATCGCCAAAGCCAGCAGGCCCGCTGCGGCCAGCGCGAACGGCGCCCGCTTCGTGGCGAACCGCCACAGCCGTGATTCAGATTTCATACACTACCCCTAGGTATCGCTCGAATTAAAGTTGACTTGCCATCCTCTTCGATTCGAACTTCCTCGAAGAGAATGAATGGGATTTCAATGTTATTCACGGCGCATCGCATGCATCGCGCATCGCGCATCGCGCCAATTTTTAATGGGGTGATCCGGTTGCCTTCAGAATCTCTTTGATCAACGCATCACCAAGAAACGGCTTCGTCAGCACCGTATGCGCTCCGGCGTTTTCAATGGCGCGGCGCATACGCACTCCGTCGTATGCCGTCATGAATACGGCGGGCGGCCGTGGCAAATGCAAGGTTCCATAGAACGCCGGCCCCGAAATGCCGGGCAACTGCACGTCGATGACGAGACAGCGCGCTTCGCTGGCGAATTCGAAGACATTACTGTCCTCCGCGCTGTGGAACGAGCGCGTGCGAAAACCCGATAGCCGGAGCAAGCGCTCGACAGCGCGCCGCAGGCCGGAATCGTCCTCGACAATCACGATCAATTCCCGCTTATCATCCATGCGCTGCCCACATAGATCCCGCATAGCCTCTTTGATGAGTGTTGAACAGATGCGCGCGCAGCGCCATAGGGAGTCAGGGAAACCCGACGTCACCGAGGGGCAAAAGGAAGCATGCGGGCACGCCCGATTCCACTCACCCCTTTTTAATTGCGATTCAGTTGCATTTGAGTAATTTTGTTAATACGCGAACTGGATGGCTTAAATCCCGCTCAGCGTGGCGCAGATACGCGCTTCCCTCCATAGGGATTCGGGGCAAACTTATTTCCCCTTTGGGCAATATCGGGCAGACACCTTCCCTTTCCCTAATACGGCCATTACATTACGCAGTGCAAGTGCGCTGCTCAATAACGCTACGCGCGTGCTGCGTCAGCGCTTTCACATTTTTGTGAGGCTTCTCGTTCACACGCCGGGAGATAACGATGAAGAGAAGAGTTTCATGCATGCTCATGCTGGCCGCGACGCTTGTCTCGCCGCATGTTTTCGCGCAGGCGTCCGCGCCGGTCGCGGCTAGTGCCACCACCCATCCGGTCGACCCTGACGCGGTCGCCGCGCTGCAGAAGATGGGCGCTTACCTCCAGTCGCTCAAGCGCTTTAGCGTCACGACCCACCTCACCGGCGAGCGCGTGCTGGAAGACGGCCAGAAGCTGCAGCACAACGCGAAGGCCGAGATCGACGTCGACCGCCCGAACAAGATTCGTGCCGATCTGTCGAGCGCGCGCAACGAGCGCGAGATCGTCTTCAACGGTAAGGACGTCACGCTCTACACGCCGGCACAGAAGTACTACTCGACGGTCGCGTTCGACGGCACGATCAACGATCTGATCGGCAAGCTTAGCGAGAACTACGGCGTGGAACTCCCGCTGTCCGATCTGTTCGAGTGGGGCACGCCCAAGGCGTCGACCGACCAGTTCGAATCGGCAATGTATGCGGGCCAGGACTATATCGGCAACACGCTGTGCGATCACTACGCATTCCGCCAGAAGAACATCGACTGGCAGGTCTGGATCGGCGCGGGCGCGAAGCCGCTGCCGTACAAGATCGTGATCACGCGACGTGACGACGACGCACGGCCGCAATCCGTTTCGGTTCTCGACTGGTCGACGAACGCCGGCTTCAAGGATGCCGAATTCACGTTCCGGCCGCCGGCAGGGGCGAAGAAGATCGAACTCGTTCCCGTCAAGAATAAGGGGTAAGCCCATGAAGAACGCTATCAGGCAAATTCCCTCCCGTCTCCTCGTCACGGCGCTCGCAGCGAGCGTCGCCCTGACCGTTGCGCCGCTTGCTAACGCAAGGCCCGGCGGCGGCGGCGGCGCGCATGTCCAGCGCGGCGGTGGCGGCGGCGGTGGTGGCCGAGCCCAGGTCAACAACAACTCGCGCCGCGCAGACGTACGCACGAACAACGTTCGCAACACCAGCGTGAACAACGTGAACGTGAATCGCAACGTCAACGTGAACGCAAACGGCGGCTATCACGGCGGCTGGGACAACGACTATCACCCGGTCGCCACCGCTGCCGCCGTGACGGCAACGGTCGCCGTCACGTCGGCTGTGGTCGGCTCCATCGTCCGCTCGGTGCCGTCGAACTGCGTGCCGGTGAACTACGGCGGGATGGTCTACCAGCAATGCGGCAGCACCTGGTACCAGCCGCAGGGATCGCAGTACGTTGTGGTCAATTCGCCGTACTGATCGCCCGCCCCTGTAGCCACCCGCGCACCGCGCGCGGGTGAACGCCGTTGCGCGGGCCGTGGCTCGCGCAACGGCGCGTTTGCGAATATCGCCGCCGACGGAGCACACCATGAGCCATGTAACAGAAAAGATCAAAGAAGAATTCCTGAAGGTGCTTCCGCCGACGATCTTTTTCTTCGTCATCCTGCATATCGTCTCGCTGATCCGCTCGCTGATGGTCAAGGGAACCGGCATCGAACTGCCCACCACGGCTTCGATCCTGCTGGCCTCGCTGATTCTCGGCAAGGCCGTGCTGCTCGCGGACATGCTGCCTTTCATCAACCGTTTTCCCGAGAAACCACTCGTCTGGAACGTTTCCTGGAAAACGCTGATGTACACGCTCGTCGCGCTGGTGATCCATTATCTCGAGCGGCTCTACGACTACTGGAAGGAAGCGCACGGCTTCGCCGCCGCCAATCATCTGCTGCTCACGGAAATAAACTGGCCGCGCTTCTGGGCCGTGCAGATCCTGCTGCTGGTGCTGATCTTCAACTATTGCGTGATCGCGGAACTCGCGCGGGCGCTGGGCGAGGGCCGGCTCAAGAAGATGTTCCTCGGCCCGATCCGATAAGCGCCGGAACAACGCTAGCCCGCATCGGCACATGGACTCGCCCCTCCTCCCTGTCCATATTGATAGCTATGCGTCGCTCCACACAGAACCTATGATTTGCCGTGAGGGTGGTTCCGCACTCCTCGCGTCTCCTCGAACCATTAGCCCGCTTTGTGCGGGCTTTTTTTTGCTTCATCGATAAAGCGCTTTTCCGCATGAAGACACCGCGCTGGTCCGGCATGGCCGCCACCGCCCTTCTCGCTGCCGCAATCGCCACGGCGCTCGTCGTGGCGGTGCGCGCCGAACTGCTTTACGAGAGCCGCCGCGCCGCGCTCGAGCATGCGCGCGATGCGAACCGCACGCTCGTGTTGCTCGCATCGCGCATTATTGAGCGCGACATTTCCGCTTGCACGCGCGCGTTGCAAACGCTCGACGCCTCCATGCCGGCAATCGAAACGCCTGCCATGCATACCTGTCTGGCGCGCTTCGTCGCGACAGAAAGCGCCGCCGCACCGGGCAAGCTCGCGCAAGCGATGGTGATGGATGCTGCCGGCAACATCGTGCAAGACTCGGCCGATTCTCTGGCCTGCCATGTCGGCCTCGCCGATGAGCCCTTTTTCAAACTTCACAGCAAGAGCCCTCAGCCAAGCGTTCAAATAAGCGCGCCATTTCGCTCATGCCTGCTCGATGGCGCGCGAACCATCGCATTGAGCCGCAGGCTTTCCGCAGCGGACGGCCGTTTCGCCGGCGTCGCGCTCGTCGCCATCAACATCGGCTACTTCAATCAGCTATTCGCCGATCTCGCGCCGGGCACGCAAGGCGGCATTGCCGTGCTGCGCGACGACGGCGTGCCGATCATGCGCAATGCGTTCGTCCGCGGAGATCTCGGCTTTGGCCATGCGGACGTGTTCCGGCATTTCATCGTGCATCCCGGCGGCGATTTCGTCGACTATTCGGACGTAACCGCGGGCGCGCGGCTCTACCACTATCGGTTCATCTCGGCAGCACCGCTATTGATCGTCGTGAGCGCCTCGGGCATGGACATGTTCGCGGACTGGCGGCGGCGCGCCATGCAAGTTGGCGTCCTGACGGCCGGCTTCGGCGCGGGGTGTTTCATGCTGGCGGTCATGCTGATCCGGCAGCAGCGCAGGCGCGTGCAAGCAGAAGAAGAATTGGAGCGCGCCATCAAGACCGATCCGCTGACCCACTTGCCCAACCGTCGCGCGCTCGACGACACGGTCGCCAGCGAGTGGACCCAGGCAGCGCGCGAAAATACCGAACTCGCGGTGCTCTTCATCGACGTGGATTACTTCGAGGCCTACCACGATCGCTACGGACGCCTCGCCGGCGACGAGACGCTCTCTACCGTCGGCCGCGTGATTACGCGCGCGCTGCGCCAATCCGGCGGCACGGCGGGCCGCTACGACGGCGAGGTTTTCATGGCCGTGCTGCCACGCACGCCGTTGCACGCGGCCATCGAAATAGCAGAGGAGATTGGCGAGGCGGTGCGCCGTTGCGATATTCCACACGCGGACAATGCCAGCGGCAAAGTCACGGTGAGCATCGGCGTGGCCACGCGCGTGCCGTCGCTGGACAGCGACGGCAACGCATTGATGCGCGAGGCGGACGAGGCGCTCTATGCCGCGAAGGCGGAGGGCCGCGATCGGGTGGCTTCGAATTCGATGCCGTCGGACATCGACAACAGTTAACGGCTAAATGGCATCGGCCGCAAACCACGCGGCCGATGCCCGACCCAGTCTGTTACGGACGCGGCGTAACGATCGGGAACAGCGGGTTGAACTGATCGGTCAGCGAAAGCAGTTCCGAAATCTTGGCGCGATCGCCATCGACCTTCGCGCGGCCTGCCGCCACTTCCTTGTCCAGATTCGTCGTGTGCAACATGATGTTGTCGAGACTGTCCTTCGGCATGGTCAGCGTGACATCGGCCTTCGGATTGAGCTTGCCTTCGTTATAGACGAGCACCGAATTTTCGAGGCTCACGGCATATTGCTTGTGCAGGTCCGGGAACACCCAGTTGACCGTGATGTTCTTGCCGTCGGCCTTGTCGCCGTCGATATGCATGGAGAGGAACTCCAGCGCCATTTCCGGCGTCATGGCGCGGATCGTGTCCGGGCTCGCCGTCTGCACCGCCGGAGCCTTCGGAATGCCGTTGCGCAATTCATACGCACCCATCAGGTACACGTCGCGCCACGGGCCGGCTTCCGACTGGTAGCCGAGTTGCTCGAGCGCGTCGGCTTCGAGATTCTTGGCTTCCTGGTTGTTCGGTTCGGCATAGACAGCCATGTTCATGACCTGAGCGACCCAACGGTAATCGCCCTTGGCATAGGCGTCACGCGACTTCTTGATGACGGCCGGCACGCCGCCCATGAAGTCCATCGTGTTCTTCGCCGTTTCCACCGGCGGCAGCGGGTGCAGGTCGGCCGGGTTGCCGCTGTACCAGCCCATATAGCGCTGATAGACGGCCTTGGCGTCGTGAACCACGGTGCCGTAGTAGCCATGGTTGTACCACTTGTCATCGAGGCTCTTCGGCAGCTTCACCATGTCGCCGATTTCGTCCATGGTGTAACCCATGTTGATCAGGCGCAGCGACTGGTCGTGAATGTACTTGTACGTGTCGCGCTGCTTCTTCAGGTAGTCGTTGATGTACGCGTTATCCCACGTCGGCCAGTGGTGCGAGGCGAACACCACCTGCACTTGCGGGCCGAACATGTCGATCGTCGTGTTCAGCGCCTGCCACCACTTGTTCGCGTCGCGCACCTGGGCGCCGCGCAGCGTGTAGAGGTTGTGCAGCGTGTGGGTTGCGTCTTCCGCCGCGCACAGCGCGTGGTACTTCGGGAAATAGAACAGCATCTCGGCCGGCGCTTCCGTGCCAGGGGCCATCTGGAACACCACTTCGAGCCCGTCGATGGTGCGCTTCTCGCCGGTCTTCTTGATGATGTCGGTCGGAGGAATCAGCGTGACCGTGCCGAGAGACGTGGTCTTGCCGAGGCCGCCGTCAATCTGCCCCTTCGCGTCTCGCGGCAGCAGCGCGCCGTACATGTAAATCGCGCGGCGGCTCATGGCGTTGCCGGCGAACACGTTTTCGCTCACGGCTTCTTCAAGGAAGCCGTCCGGCGCGTAAATCTTCACCTTGCCCGACTTCACGTCGGCTTCGTTCACCACGCCCCTCACGCCGCCGTAGTGGTCAATGTGGCTATGCGAGTAGATCACGGCAACCACGGGCTTCTTCGGGCGATGCTGGTAGTAAAGGTCGAGGCCCGCCTTGGACATTTCCGTGGAGATCAGCGGGTCGATCACGATCACGCCGTGATCCGTCTCGACGATCGACATGACAGACAGGTCGAAGCCGCGAATCTGGTAAACGCCGTCCGTGACCTTGAACAGGCCGTTGTCCATGTTGAGCTGCGCGTTGCGCCACAGGCTCGGGTTGACCGTGGGCGGTGCGTCCTTGCCCTGAAGGAACTGATAGCCATCTAGCGTCCACACGGTCCTGCCGTCGGCGCCCTTGACGTTCATGTTCGGTAGCGTGGCGATAAAGCCGCGCTTGGAGTCTTCGTAGTCCTTGCGATCGCTCATCGGCAGCGTCTTGAGCAGATCGGCGTTGGCCTGGGCCGTCGTGGGCGTGGCATCCTTCGTGGCTTCGGCGGCAAACACCATGCCGACGCAAAGGGGAATGGCGGCAAGCGGGATAAGCAGGCGGGATTTCATAGTATTCCTCTTGGGTTGAGCAAAAAACAACGACGTTTTTCTAAAGTCCTGTTACGGGCGACCAACAAGTTCCGGCTGAGCGGCAGGAGAAGCAACCGAACGCTCGCTGTCCGTTTCCGAAAATCGAAGCAGCCTGCCGGCATTGGCAAGCACGATGAACGTGCCGATGTTGTGCAACACGGCGATCCACACCGCGTCGAGCGCGCCCACTGCCGCAATGGCGATCACGGCGGCGGTCCACGCCACGCCGAACACGGCATTGACGGTGGCCGTGCGCCGGCAGCGGCGTCCAAGCTTCAGGCAGGCGGGAATGCGGCGCAGGTCGTCGCCGAGCAGCACGACGTCGGCGGCGGCCACCGCAATGTCCACGCCGCGTCCGCCGATTGCGATGCTCGTCGCGCCCGCCTTGATCGCGAGCACGTCGTTCACGCCGTCGCCGACCACGAGCGGCCGGCGGCCAGCGGCGAGCTCCTGCTCGACGAACGCGAGCTTGTCCTGCGGCAGCGCGCCCGCAATCACCTGTTCGATGCCGAGCTCCGCCGCCACGCTGCGCGCGACGGCCTCGCGGTCGCCGGTCAAGAGCGTCTGGCGCGTAAGCCCCAGTTCGCGCAATTGCGCGAGCGCTTCGGCGGCATCGGGGCGCAGCGCATCCGCGAAGGCGAACCACGCGAGCAGCTTGCCGTCGAGCGCGACACCCGCGAGCGGTCCGTCGTGATCGGGCAGCGCGCCGCCAAGATCCTGAACGTGCTCACGCAGGAGCGCCTCGCGCCCCAGCACCGCGAAGCCCTGCTCGGTCTGCGACACCACGCCGAGCCCGCGCAGTTCGCGCACCGCTTCCTCGCTCGACGAATGAACGCCCTGCTCGGCTGCGTAGCGTTGCAGCGCCCGGCTCACGGGGTGCGCGCTGCCACGGCTCAAGTGCGCGGCGAGCGCGCTGGCACGCGCGGCATCCGCGCCGGGCCGCAGCACGACGTCGACCACGCGCAGTTCGCCATGCGTGAGCGTGCCGGTCTTGTCGACCACGAGCGCATCGAGATCGGCCACGCGATCGAGAAACGCCGCATTGCGCAGCAGCAGGCCGTGACGCGCGCCCACCGCGATGCCCGCGATGGCTGTCGCCGGCGCGGCGAGCACGAGCGCGCACGGGCACGCCGCCACGATGACCGCGAGCATGGCCCCCGAATTCGCCGACGTGAACCACACGAGCGCCGCCACCAGCAGCACGAGTGCGAGATAGCCGCCCATGTAGCGTTCGAGCGCCTCGGTGATAGGCGGCTTGACCCGCTCGGCATGCGCAAGCAATTCGACGATGCGGCCCAGCGTCGACTGCTCGCCCACGCGCGTGACTTCCACGCGCAGCGCGCCGTCGACGTTCATCGCGCCGCCGTAGACCGTGTCGCCCGTGGCGACTTCCACGGGCAGCGACTCGCCGGTAATCGGGCTGTTGTCGACGGCGGAATGGCCCGACATGACCACGCCGTCAGCAGGAATCCGCGCGCCGGCCGCGACTTCGAGCAAGTCCCCGCACGCGAGCGCTTCGGCCGGCACGTCTTCCACCGTGCCGTCCGGTTTCACGCGTCTCGCATGAATGGCCGCGAGGCGCGAGAGCGCGCGAATGGCTTCTTGCGAACCCAGCACGCTGCGCTCTTCGAGCGCGTGGCCGAAGGTCATCACGACCGGCAGCAGCGCGGCGGTCACCATGTCGCCGGTGGCCCACGCCGCGAGCATGGCCAATGCGATCAGCCGGTCCGTCACACCATGCAGGCTCGGGAACTTCAGGCTGTGCCAGGCGCCCGCGAAGACCGGTCCCGCCACCAGCAGCGAGGCGAGCCCCGCGAGCACGTCGGCCAGCGCGGCGCCCTGGGTCGCGAAAAAGCGCCAGCCGCACGACAGCAACAGCAGCGCCGCTGCGGCGAGCGCCAGCACGATGCGCCGCGAAATGGCGCGGCGCTCGTCCGGCGCGAGCGCGATTCCCGGCGCCTGCGCCAGGTTCGCCGGCGACGCATCGTGCGCGTGGGCGGCTTCATCGCCTGCATGCATGGCGTGATGCATCTCAGCGGCAGCCGGCTGGAACGAATCGGCGTTCGCGTTCATTGCGCCTTTCCTGGAAGTACGAGACTCGACGTGTCATAGGGGTCGATCGTGGTCACGCGGCCCGCCTTCGCGAGAATCTGCTCGATGCGGTCGCGGTATGCGCGCGCGAGCAGCCCTTGGTCGCTGTTCGCGTCGAGCGATGCTTCGAGCTGCGAAATAGTTTGCGTCTGCTCTTGGGCCTTCGACACGCGCTCGGTCGCGTTGGCTCTTGCGTTTTGCAAGACCTGGTCGGCATGCTGCTGCGCATCCTGGCGCGTGGTCTCGGCGGCGGTGCGCGCGTCGGCGATATTGCGTTGCGCGCTCTGCAACGCGTTCAGCACCGAGTTGAAGGCATCCACCGCCGCTGCCGGCACGTTGGCCTGCACATCGACGCGCGATACCTCGATGCCGAGGCCCGCGCCACGCGCTTCGAGCGAGCGCAACTGGCGCTCCACCGCTTGCGCGATGTCGACGCGCAGATGCTCGCGCTGCTCGGTCATCTGCGCGTCCGCTGCCAGCAGTTCAGGGCGCGCGACGAGAATCGCGTCGAGGTCGCGCGACGCGCTCACCTGCGCCACGGCGGACGCCGTGATGCGTTCGAGCGCAGCGGCGAGCAGCGGCTGCTGCACCGCGTATTCATAGGGCGAGCTCACGCGGTAGTACAGCGTGGCCGCGAGTTGCACGACGGCAGCGTCGCCCGTGAGCACATAGCCCGAGCCTGCGAGCGCGTCCGAGAACGGCGTGCCGTTGGTGCCCATCGCGGCATCGGGATGAAAGCCCCACGACGACATGTCGTCGCCGGCCTGCGATGCATCGGCCGAAGGCGCGTTGGGGGTGGGGTCGAGCGCGCGGGCGCGCGCATCGCGATCGAGCGAGGCAATGCGCTGCTCGAGCACGCGCGCGGACCCAGGCAGCAGCACGACAGTTTCGAACGGGCGCGGCCACGCGAGCAGCAGGCCCGCACCATGCACGCGCACGAACTTGCCAAAGCGCATCACCACGGCCTGGCTGTCCGCCGGCACACGGCGGACGTTCGAGACGCTCCATGCGGCCGCAGCCACCACGGCGAGCACGGTCACGAACCAGAACACGATGCGCACCGCCTGCACGCCGGGACTGGGCGTAGGGTTGGGCCGGGAAGGAAGCGTGGCGGCGCTCATGGCTTGGCGTGCGCCTTCGCGCTCGCGTGCGAGGCGGATTTGGCGCTCGCCCCGGTCCCCGCATCGAGGCCGGCCGGCCCCTGCACGAGCACGCGAAACGGCGCGGCGTCGGTGCGCACGATGAGATTCGTATTCGCATTCACGACAGTAGATAGCGTATCGAGCGAGCGCAGCATCGTATAAAGCTGCGGGTTGCCCGCATAGCTCTTGCCGTAGATCGCGGCGGCGTCGCGGCGCGAATCCGCTTCGATGCCGGCGGCCTGCGCATTGGCGTCGGCCACCGCAATGCGCGCGTCGCGATCCGCATCGGAGCGGATCTGCGCAGCCTCGCGCTTGCCTTCGGCGGTGCGTTCGGCCGCCACCGTCTCGCGCTCGGCGCGCATACGCTCGACCGTCGCGGACAAAGTGGCCGCCGGCAGCGTCAGCCGTTCGAGCCCGACTTGCACGGCGTGCACGCCATAGGTCGCATAAAGCTGGGCGTCGATCTGCTTGCGCAACTCGTCTTCGTACGCCTCGATCTTCACGTCCTTGGCGTTGGTGTTGACGAGCGAGGCAAGCTCGAAGCCCGAGGTCGTGGTCTGCAACGCGGAGCCGAGCAGCGAGCGGATCTGGCGTGCAGCTTCATCGGGCTCGTTGCGCACGGCGCGCACGAAATGGTTCACGTCGGCCTTGTCGGCGGGCACGCGCCAGGCCACCCAAGCCTGCACGAGAATCCGCAACCCGTCGCGCGTACCCACGTCCTGCAGGCCGCTCGACGTCGTATGCAGGCGCAGGTCCACGGGCACCGTGGCCTCGATGGGCGCGGGCAGCCGCCACGCGAGCCCCGGGTCGAGCACCACGCGCACCGGCTCGCCAAAGCGCGTCACCACCGCCGCCTCGCCCTCGCGCACCTGCACGAAGCTCGCGATCGCGATAGCAATCGCGACGCAAAGCACCGCGAGCACCGCGCGGCGCACGAATCCCTTGCCATCGCCGCTCGCCCCTTCATCGCCATGGTGATGATGGTGGTGATGACCGTGCGCGTGCCCCGCATGACCGTGGTGATGATGATGATGTGAACTGCTCAACGTTTGCTCCACAGGGGTTGGCGTGGTTCTTCAGTACAGCTCAGTACAGCCGCTTTGCGCCCGCCGCATCGCCCGCGTTATATGAACGCAGGTCGATGGTCGCGCGGTTGCCCGTCACGAGGCGGTCGTCGATGACCGTCAGGTTGGCGTTCTGCAGCCCCTTCGTGAGGTTGCGCAGGTAATACTCGAACGCGAATGCGCGCCCGCCCGCTTGCGCTGCCGACACATCGGCGGCAAAGGTGGTCTGCTGGACGCGCGCGGCGGACAACGTTTCGGCGGCGCTACCTTTGGCTGTGTCCACTGTGGACAGCGCCGTCTGCTGGGCTTCGCCGACGAGCCCCGCCGCCAGCCCGCGCGCCTGCGCGACGCTCGCGGCCGCGCGGATCTGCGCCGCCTGCACGCCATGCCACGCCGCCGAGGCTCCAGCAGGCGGATGCACGCTTTCGATCACCACCGCCACCACGTCGATGCCGAGGCCAAACGCATCGAGCTGCTGCTGCACCGTGCGGCGCAACTGCTCGGCAATCACGGTCTGGCGCGCTTCGATGAGCGCATCGAGCGTATGTGAAGCGAGATAGCGGACCACTTCGCGATCGGCGATTGCGCGCACCGTGGCGGCCACGTCGGACGCGCGGTAGAGCGCGGCGCGCGCCGCTGCGTCGCCGGGCCCGATGCGGTAGTCGAGCCGCACATCGGCACTGACGACTTCGAAGTTCTGATGCTGCGCATCGCCGCCCGCGATCACCTGGTTGGTTTCCCACGGGTGAGCGACGTCCCAAAGGCGATCGAGCTGCTCGGGCGTGCGGGCGTCCGCCGCGATGAGCGGCGCTGCACCAACGCGCGCCTCGGTCGTGACATCGGACACCACGATTTGATGGACCGCGCCGTTGTCGATCACGCGCGCGCGCCCGAACGGCCAAGGCAAGCCCACGTGAAGACCGGGCTGCCACACCGCGACCGGCGCGCCGAAGCGCTCCGACACCGCGCGCTGGTCGGGCTGGAGTATCGTCACGCCGCTCAGCAGCCACGCGAGCGTCACCACCGCCACGCACCAGAGCGGCAGCATGCGCAGCGTGCTGTGAATCACCCAGCTCTGGCGCAAGTCGATGCCGTAACGCGCGCGCAGCGAAGCGCTGATCTCGGCGGGCGAGAGCGGCGGGCGCACCAGCAGTTGCGCGATCGCGCTGTCCACAAACCACGTGCGCGCGGCGAGCGCGCGCGGCGGCATGAACCATGAGACCACGACGCGCAATATCCACTCGCACGCAATAGCTGCGGGCAGCAGCGCGGCAGCGAAAGCCAGCCAGCGCGCATCGACGCGCGCCCACGCATCGAGCGCGGCGCACGCCGCGCCGCCGAGCATGGTGCCGAGCGCGACGCGCAATGCGCCGGCCAGCACGCCGTACGCATGACTTTCAGTTGCACGCGCAACGAAAAAGCGCTCGCCCACGAGCGTCACAAACGCCAGCACCAGGGTGGCCACGCAGGCCAGCGCGGCAATGCGCGAGGCCAGCGGCTCGCTCGCAAGCGCACGCTTGTCGAACACCAACCAGGTGGCGGCGCACAGCAGCAGCGACAGCGCGGCCCCCGCGAGCACGCACCAGGGCCACCAGCGAATCGCACGCAAGCGCGTCAGCGCGAAACCACCCACGGTACGCCACCATGTCCCGCGCAGCAGACCCGCCAGCGCGAAACCGCCCGCGGCGCGCCACCATGTCTCGCGCCCGGCATCGCCTTCCAGAACAGGGCCCGCTTGCGCGCTCGCGCGTCCGCCTTGCGCGGTATCGCGGCAGGCGCCCGCCGCAACCAGCGCGACGTTCAGCGCGGCTGCCGCAATCGGTGCGAGCCAGCGGAAATCCGCCCGCGTGGCGCGCCAGCAGGCGACAGCGGCAAATGCAATGGCCAGCGCGAAGCCGGCATAGGCAATCTGCGCAAGCATGCGGGACGCGTGCTGGTACGAACCCGCCGTATCGGTAGCTTCACGCTGCATGCAGCATGCCCTCCGAATCGGCACTCCCCTGGATATCGAACGCTTGAAACAAATGGGACAACATTGAATGGGCTGGTGACGCGCGAGCCGATGCCGGCGACTGGCTGTCGCTCATTGAAAGCAGGCTTACGAATTAAGGGCGAGTGTCGTCCCGATGGCGGGGGGTCGCCATAGGGGTTCGGGGCAAAACCCGCTGCCCTCTGGTGCAAAGAGTCCGTATCGCGAGAAAAAGCGGGCAGAAAAGCGGCTCTGATAGCCAGAATGCGAAAGGGCCAGCCGAAGACTCAAAGCGCTTCGGCTGGCCCGAACCGGCGCTGGCGCGCTGCCAGCTAGCGAACGTTTAACGCTTTACTTCACGCGGTTTTCCGGCTGCAGCGGCAACACGAGATTCATGTTGTTCTTCAGATTCAGCGCGAAGATGCCGTTGAGCTTGCCAACAGCGGCCTTGTCGCCGGTGATCTTCGCCTTGCCCGCGCTTTCCAGTTCGTCGAGCGACGACTTGCCCGAAGCGAAAGCCAGCAGATCCGCCTGCGAAATTTCCAGCGTGGCGTCGGCCTTCGGCGCCTGGAAGTCAGGCACGCGGTTGAGCACGCCGTTATGCAGATCCAGTGCGAACTTCGCGCCGCTGCTGAGCTTCAGGTTGATCGTCGCGTTGCCGGCCTTTTCGGCCTTGATCTGGTCGACCAGCATGCCCAGGTAGTTGACGAACAGCTCGGGCGGCAGCGCCGCGATCACTTCCGGCGAGGTCGTGCTCAGGCCGTTCGAAGTAATGCCGCCCTTGCGCAGTTCGACCGCCGCGCCCAGGTACCAGTTACGGTACAGCGCGTTCTCTTCCTGGTAGCCCAACTGCTCGAACGCGTCGGCCATCAGGTAGTTCGCGTCCTTGTTGTTGCCGTCATAGGCAACGATGTTGTTGAGCAGGTCGACCGCGAAGCGGTAGTCGCCCTTCTTGAAGCTCGCCAATGCTGCGTCGAGCACCTTCTGCTCGCCGCCCATCGCTTCGACATAGCGCTTGCCGCGCTCCGCATCCGGGTAGCGCGCGAGCTCCGTGGCGTTGCCGTCGTACCAGCCCAGATTGCGCACGTAGGTCGACTTCAGGTTGTTGCGCGTGTTGCCGTAGTACGGGCGGTTGTCCCACTGGTTGAAGACCGCCTTCGGCAATTGCGCGTGCTCGGCGATATCGTCCGGGCGATAGCCGTAGTTGGCATAGCGCAGGGTCGTGTCGTACAGCGACTGGTACACGTCGCGCTGGTTCTTCAGGTACTCGACCACGTTCTGGTTGCCCCAGACCGGCCAGGTGTGCGGGCCGAACTGGACTTGCGCGTCGCCGCCCCAACGCGCCACGGCTTCGCCGATGTACTTGGCCCACACCTTCGCATCGCGCGTTTGCGCACCGCGCAGCGTGTAAATGTTGTGCTGAAGGTGGTTGACATCCTCGGCCATCGAGAGCGCCTTCCATTGCGGGATGTACATGACCATTTCCGAAGGCGCTTCGGATTGCGGCGCGAGGTAGAACACGAAGTCCACGCCGTCGATGGTGACCTTCTCGCCGTCCTTAGTGATCGACTTGTTGGGTATCGGCAGGCCCGAATTGTCGTTCGCCAGCGCCGGTCCCAGCGCGCCGGTGATGATGCCGCGCTCGCCCGGCTGGAGCACGTTGCCGTACTGATAGCTGGCACGGCGGACCATGATGTTGCCGGCGCTCACGTTCTCGGCAACCGCTTCTTCCAGGAAGCCTTGCGGTGCGATCAGCGGAATCTTGCCGCTCTTGAAGTCTTCGGGCTTGGCGAGGCCTGCTGCGTAGATGCCGTCGATGCCGCCGAAGTGGTCGGCGTGGCTATGCGAAATAATTACGCCGCGCAGGGGCTTCTTGCCGCGATGCTGTTCGTACAGCGCGATCGATGCGGCCAGCGCCTTGGGCGAGTACTCGACGTCGTAGAGCACGATGCCGGTCTTCGTTTCGATGATGGTGAGGTTCGAGAGATCCTGGCCGCGCACCTGGTAGATGTGGTCCGTGACCTTGAACAGGCCGCCGTAGTTGGCCAGTTGGGCATGGCGCCACAGGCTCGGATTGACGGATTCGGGCGCCTGCTTGTCCTGCATGAAGTTCAGGCCGGGGGCGTTGAACACGCCGCCATCGATGACGCCGTTGTTGGCGAGCGGTGCGATCAAGCCCTTGCGGGAGTCCTCGAAGGCGGTCTTGTTGTTGAAATCGAGCTGGTTGTAGACAGCCTTGTTTGCGTCGCGCGTGAAGCTGGTCGCGGCCTTGGAATCCGCCGTGAACGAGTAGTTGTCAGCCTGTTGAGCAACAGCAGCGAAGGGAACGCTCAGCATGAGAATCCCGAGACCAAACAACTCCGAAGTAACTTTACGCACTATTAGTGTTCCTTTTTGTGGTTTCTGGTGATGCACGGCGTCAGACGAAAATAGCGCCGGTCGACATTTGAATATCGATCGGCGCAGAAATATAACAGCAAGCTTACGATAGAAGGGCGAATGTCACTCCAACGTAGGGAATCGACATAGGTATTCGGGGCAAATTAAATTGCCCTTTAGGGCAATAAATTCACATCATGAAATGAAATGGATAAAAAAGCGGCGCAATTAGCCCTAATGGAAACGAGTCAGCCCGGTTAATGCAACACGATGATGCCGCGCAGCGCAATGCCGCCGAAACGACATTTGCATGTCGATTCGGCGGAGAATTTAAATGGGGGAAAAAGCTGGAGGCAGTCTTTAATACGCCTTGCGCAATTGCAGCCAGCAGTGAGCGGAGGTATTGGCTCGCGAGCTGAGAATTTCCGGCGTGCGTCCGAATGGGAACGCCACGCTGGCGCTCACCAGCAGCTTG
Source organism: Paraburkholderia caffeinitolerans (assembly GCF_902859945.1). Taxonomy (GTDB): domain Bacteria; phylum Pseudomonadota; class Gammaproteobacteria; order Burkholderiales; family Burkholderiaceae; genus Paraburkholderia; species Paraburkholderia caffeinitolerans. Next base: position 164,001 of record NZ_CADIKL010000010.1, read on the forward strand.
TACGGGCCGTTCCATTGCACGCCAACGCCGGCGCTGCTCAACTGCCCCGTGTTGGGTCCGGGCACGAAGGTGTTCTTGTATTGCTGGATCCAACCCGTATCCACGAACGCCGAAAACTGCCAGAGCCCCGGAATATTCTGGAACGTTGCATCGTGCCGGTATTCGACCGTCCCCAGATAGCCCCGCGAACCGGACAGCACGCCCACGTCATAGCCGCGCACGCTGCTGGGACCGCCCAGGTAGAACTGCTCCGACGTGTCGAGGTTCTTGCTCGAAGTCTGGCCCGAGAAGCCAAAGTACAGCGCGTCGTTGCGCGTGAGCTGCTGCAGGCGCGACATCGACAGCGACAGCTTCACGTAGTGGCCCGCCGTGTCCGCTCCGAGCTGGTCGACAAAGTCGGTCTGCCAGTTGTTCGCCGAGAGCACGCCATACGTCATCGAAAGGCGTGCGTTCGACACGCCGTACGCATCGAGCTCATCGCCCGCGAGCGTGGGGGACACGCTGTTGGTGTGGCGATCGTTCTGCAGTCCGATGATGTCGATATTGTCGTTGAGCCTGCGGAAGTCGTATTCGAGTTGTCCGTAGAGATTGCCGCGCGTATTGCGGATGAACGGATGCGAGAGCACCGCGCCCGCAGTGAAAGCCGAGCCGTGCGAATCGAGCGCCTCGAGGTCGTTGCCGAGGCGATAGTCGAGCGCCGACACCGTGGCCCCGAGCGTCGTGCCCTGACCGTTGAGCAGGTAGCGGTAGTCCATGCGCCCGTAGGTCATGCCCTCGCCCGTCGTCAACGCGCTGAAGTCCAGCAGGTCGCCCTGATTGAACACGTTGTTGATGTTCAGGTTGCCGCTGCCGCGCACGCGTCCGCTATACGGGTCGCCGAAGTTGTCCACGCCCGCGTCGCCGGTCACGCGCTGCTGCGGCTTCACGTCGACGAGCAGGTCGGAGGTGCCCACCTGCTGACCGGGCCGCAGCGTCGAGTTCACTTCCGCGCCGGGAATGTCCTGCATCAGCAGCAGCGTGCGCTCGAGCTGGAATTCGCTGACCGGCTGCCCCGACTGCAACGCCGCGAGCGTGCTGTTGATCGGGCGCGGCGCGATGTCGTTCGGGTTATTCACCGTGATGGCGCCGTAGCGCGCCTCGGCCACGTCGATGCGCACGACGCCGTTCTCGATCTTCTGCGCAGGCACGTAAGCGGTTGCGAGCGGGAAGCCGTGCTCGTGATACACGTCGCTGATGCGGTCGGCCAGCGCGTTCAGGTCGGCCAGCGTGAGGTTCTTGCCCTCGCTCGGCGCGACCACCTCGCGCAGCGTCTCGGTGGGTATTTCGGTGTTGCCGGTGATCTCGATCTTCTGGACCGGGAACGTCTTCGTGTTGTCCGCCGGTGCCTCCTTCGGCTGCTCGATCGTGAGACCGAGGTTCGAGGAAGGCGGCTGCAGTGAAGGCTGCGGCACCTGCTGGAGCAACTGGCCGCTGCCGCTGTTCGGCGCCGCCGGTGGGCGCACCTGAGCGTGCGCGGCCAGCGCCGTCGTGGCGAGCGTGATGGCGAGGCAGGTTCGTGTTTTGCGCAAGCGGTTCGAGCGAGTCTCGATCATGGTATCTAATGCCTTGGGTCGCCTTGGGTCGCGCTACTGCGCGTGCGTTGTTCTTCTCCTCCACCCGGAGGGCTCAGGGTTTGGCTCAGTTCGTGGGCAGCCGGACCCCTCCGTTCAGGACCGTGAGCGCCATCCCCGGATGGAAGTCCGAGCGCGCCACATTGCGCTCATTGGGATGGTCTTCCTGCTTCTGGTTGCCCGCGTAATTGCCCTGCGCGCTGTCCGAGGCCGTGCCGTACGGCGTCGAGACGTCCTGCGGCCCGAGCGGCGCCTGCACGTTCGCGAGCGAGCCCAGCGGGATCGGCGACTCCGGCGCGATGATGTTGGCGGTGAGGCCGCTCGGCTGCTGGAGCACGTAGTTGCCCGCGTCCGCGCCGCTGATCGTCATCGCCGTGCTCACCGGCTTGCCGAAGCCGATCGCCGGATTGTTGAAATAGCCCACGGTGTCGTTGCCGAGCGCGACGTTGTCCTGGCCCAGCACGCCCGCAAGCGTTGCGCCGGACAGCGGGTCGAGCACGGTGCCGTCGTAGAACCGGTTGGTCGTCTGCGTATTCACCACCGTGAGCGGCGCGGGCGTGACCGTGACCCAGTCCACGCCGCCCGCGAGCGTGTAGTTGCTGCCAAGCGCCGCGCCGTTGCCGGTCAGCGTGTAGCCCGAAAGGCCGTTCGCCGCGAACGACTTCTGGTTGCCCACGTTCTTGTCCGCGAGCGTGCCGGTGCCCGAAAGCGTGAGCGTTTCGCCGTTCGCGCCCTGGAGCACGCCGTTGCTGCCGAACAGGCCCGCAGATGCGCCCGTGGTCGCGTCGTACACGCGGCTGCCGGTCAGGCTGAGGATGTACGGCGTGATGTTCGCGGAGGTGCTTGCGGCCGTGTTGAACGTGTAGTTGCCCGCGTCCGCGCCGCTCGCCGTGATGCCGTTCACGGCCACTGCAATGCCGTTGCCGACGTTCGGCGTCGAGAAGTTCGACGACTGCGCGCTGAAGCTCACGTTGTCGCCGCTCAGGATGCCGTTGCTCGCGAGGCCGACCGAAGCGGCCGTGTTGCCGTCGTAGACCTTGTTCACGCCGGTTGCGCTCACGTTGACCGCGAGCGGCGTGATGGTCACCCAGTCGATGCCGCCGACCAGCGTGTAATTGCTGGCGCGCGTCGAGCCGTTGCCGACCAGCGCGTGATTCAGGTCGCCCGGCGTGAGCAGCAGTTTGTCGCCGACGTTGCGGCTCGCAATCGTGCCCTGGCCGAGCAGCGTGAGCGTCTCGCCGTTCAGGCCATCGAGCACGCCGTTCCTGCCGAACAAATGCGCGCCGGCCACATTCGTGCCGTCGTACACGCGCGTGCCCGTGAGATTCAGGATGTACGGCGTGATGTCGGCGGTCGTGGTCGCGGTTGTGTTGAACGAGTAGTTGTTGAGGTCGCTGCCCGTGCCCGTGATGCCCGCCACGTTCACCGTGATGCCGGTGCCGGCGTTCGGCGTGACGAAGTTCGCGCTGCCGGCCGTGAAGGAGGCGGTGTCGCTGCCGATCAGCCCGGTCACGGTCAAGCCATTGAGCGTGGCGTTGGTCGTGGTGTCGTAGACCTTGTTCTGCGCGCTGGCCGTGATCGTCAGGAGCGCCTTCGTGATGTCCGCGCTGGTCAGCACCACCGAACGCCCGAACGAGTAGTTGCTGAGGTCCGTGCCGCTGCCGGTGAGGCCAACGATGATCGGAATACTCGTGCCGACGTTGGGCGTGGTGAAGTTGGCCGAATCGTAGCCGATCTGAGCGTTGTCGCCCTGAATGAGGCCAGTGACACTGAAGGTGCCGAGCGTCGCGACTGTCGTGCCGTCGTAGACCTTGTTGTTGCCGGTGGCCGTGATCGTCAGCGCCTTCGGCGTGACGGTGACCCAGTCGGTGCCGCCAGCCAGCGTGTAATTGCTGGCGAGGCCCGTGCCGTTGCCGAGCGCGAGCGAGCCGAAGTCGGCGAACGGCTTCTGGTCGCCCACATTCTTGTTCTGCAAATTGCCCGAGCCCGTGAGCAACACCGTCTGGCCATTCACGCCCGTGAGCGTCCCATTGGCGCCGAACAGACCTGCCGAGGCGCCCACGGTGCCGTCGTAGACGCGGGTGCCCTGCAGGCTCAGCACGTATGGAAGGATGTCCGCCGTGGTCGTCGCGGTGTTGGCGAACGTGTAGTTCGAGAGCGTGCTGCCGCTGCCCGTGATGCCAGTCACGTCGACCTCGATGCCGTTGCCCGCGTTCGGCGTCACGAAATTCGCGCCGGCGGCCGTGAAGGTGCCGGTCTCGCCCGGCACGAAGCCGCTCACGCTCAGACCATTGAGCGTGGCCGTGGTGGTGGCGTCGTAGGTCTTGTTGTTCGCGCTGGCCGTGATCGTCAGCGGACGCGGCGTGATGTCCGCTTGCGTCGTCACCACCTGGCTGCCGAACGAGTAGTTGCGGATGTCCGTGCCGTCGGCGTACAGGCTGACCGAGATGTTAATGCCCGTGCCGACGTTGGCCTGGGCGAAGGTCGGCGAGTTGTAAAAGACGGCTGCGTTGTCGCCCGCCACGATGCCGTTCACGGTGAAACTGCTGAGCGTGGCGGCCGTGGTGGCGTCGTACACCTTGTTCTGGCCCACGGCCGTGATCGTCAGCGCCTTCGGCGTGATGTTGACCCAGTCGCCCGCGCCGGTGCCGAGCGTGTAGTTGCTCGCCAGCGCGCTGCCGTTGCCCGCGAGCGTGAAGCCCGAAAGGCCGTTGATCGTGGCAAACGGCTGCACATTCACGTTCTTGCTCGCGAGCGTGCCAGTGCCAGTGAGCGTGAGCGTTTCGCCGGCCACGCCGGTGAGCACGCCGCTCGCGCCGAACAGCTGGGCATCGGCGCCGGTCGTGCCGTCGTACACGCGCGTGCCCTGCAGGACCAGCGTATAGGGCGTGATGTTCGCCGTGACGCCCGTGGGCTGCGTCAAGGTGTAGTTGCCCGCATCCGTGCCGCTCAGTCCGAAGTTGGTGGAGACGGCAATGCCGTTGTTGGCGTTCGGGCTGGCGAACGTGCCATTGGCGGTGTTGGTCAGCGTGACCGCGTCGCCGCTGAAGACGCCGTTGAGCGCCGAATTGTGCAGGGTCGCGTTGGTGGTGGCGTCGTAGACCTTGTTGTCGGCAGTGGTGCCGGTCACGCTCAACGCGGCGGGCGTGACCGTCAGCTGGTCGGTGCCGCCTGCGAGCGTGTAGTTGCCCGCGAGACCACCGTTGCTGCCGTTGCCGAGGGCGAGCGTGCCGAGCCCAAACGGCTTCTGGGTGCCGACGTTCTTGTCGTTCAGCACTCCTGAACCGCTCAGGGTGACCGTCTCGTTGCCCACGCCGGCGAGCGTGCCGCCGTTGAACAGATTTGCGTCGGCGCTGGTCGTGGCGTTATACACGCGCGTGCCGATCAGGTTCAGCACGTAGGGCGTGATGGTCACCCAATCCGTGCCGCCAGCAAGCGTGTAGTTGCCCGCGAGCGCACTGCCGTTGCCAGTGAGGATGTAGCCCGTGGTACCGTTCACGCCGAACGGCACCTGGGTGCCGACATTCGGCGAGGAAAGCACGCCGGAGCCGGAGAGCGTGAGCGTTTCGCCGGCCACGCCGGTGAGCACGCCGTTGTTGCCGAACAGCGTGGGAGCGGCGACGACGGTCCCGTCGTACACGCGCGTGCCCTGCAGGTTCAGCACATAGGGTGTGATGTTCGCCGTGACGCCCGTGGGCTGCGTCAAGGTGTAGTTGCCTGCATCCGCGCCGCTCAGTCCAAAGCTGGTGGAGACGGCAATGCCGTCGTTGACGTTCGGGCTGGCGAACGTGCCATTGGCGGTGTTGGTCAGCGTGACCACGTCGCCGCTGAAGACGCCGTTGAGCGCCGAATTGTGCAGGGTCGCGTTGGTGGTGGCGTCGTAGACCTTGTTGTCGGCGGTGGTGCCGGTCACGCTCAACGCGGCGGGCGTCACCGTCAGCTGGTCGGTGCCGCCTGCGAGCGTGTAGTTGCCCGCGAGACCACCGTTGCTGCCGTTGCCGAGGGCGAGCGTGCCGAGCCCAAACGGCTTCTGGGTGCCGACGTTCTTGTCGTTCAGCACTCCTGAACCGCTCAGGGTGACCGTCTCGTTGCCCACGCCGGCGAGCGTGCCGCCGTTGAACAGATTTGCGTCGGCGCTGGTCGTGGCGTTATACACGCGCGTGCCGATCAGGTTCAGCACGTAGGGCGTGATATCGGCCGTGGTCGTGGTGCTGGTGTTCGAGAACGTGTAGTTGCCCGCGTCGGTGCCGCCTTCGGTGATGCCCAGCACCGTCACGAGCTTGCCCGTGCCCACGTCCTTCGTGCCGAAATTGGCCGATGTATTGCTGAAGGTCACGTTGTCGCCCGCAATGACACCCGGGCTGCTCAGGTGGACGGTTGCGTTCGTGTTGCCGTCATAGACCTTGTTGTCGGCCGTCGCCACCACGTTGACGCTGAGCGCCGTGATGTCCGCAGCGAGGTCCTGGGGCTGAGTGAGCGTGTAATTGCCCGCATCGGTGCCCGAGATCGTCATGCTCGCGGTCACCGGCTTGTTGGTGCCCACGTTCTTATCGTTGAACTGGCCCTGGTCCGTGTTGCCCAAGGTCACGCTATCCGTGCCCAGCACGCCTCTGAGCGTCGCGCCGGTCAGCACCGCATTGGCGTTGCCGTCGTATACCTTGTCGTGGGCCACGGTATTGATTACATCCAGTTGCGCGGGCGTGATCGTGACCCAGTCGGTTCCGCCCACGAGCGTATAGTTGCTCGCCTTGGCCGTGCCGTTGCCGGTCAGCGTGAAGCCCGCAAGGCCGTCCGGCGAGGTCGAGAACGCCTTCTGGTTGCCCACGTTCTTGTCCACCAGCGTGCCGGTGCCCGAAAGCGTGAGCGTCTCTCCGTTCTGCCCCTGAAGCACGCCACTGCTGCCGAACAGCGTCGAGACGGCGTTGGCCGTGGTGTCGTAGACGCGCGAGCCCTGCAGATTCAGGATGCGCTGCGTGATGTTCGCGGTGGTGTCCGCAGTCGTGTTGGTGAACACGTAGTTGCCCGCGTCGGCGCCGCTAGCGGTAATGCCGCTCACGTGCACCGCGAGGTTGTTGCCCACGTCCGATTGCGAGAAGTTGGCCGCCGTATCGGAGAAAGTCACCTGATCGCCCGCCACCACGGAGGTGCTGCTCAATCCAACCTGCGCGGCAGTCGTGCCGTCGTACTGCTTGTCCTGGCCCGTGGCCGTGATCAGCGCGCCATTCAGCGGCGTGATGTTCGCGGTAATACCCGTGGGCTGCACGAGCGTGTAATTGCCCGCATCGGTGCCCGAGATCGTCATGCTCGTGGACACCGGCTTGTTGGTGCCCACGTTCTTGGTGTTGAACAGGCCGGTCGTATCGTTGCCGAGCACCACGCTGTCAGTGCCGAGCACGCCGCTCAACAGCGCATTGCTCAGCGCTGCGTTCCGGTTGCCGTCGTAGACCTTGTCGGCCGCGGTCGTATTGAGCACCGTGAGCTGCGCGGGCGTAATGGTCACCCAGTCCACGCCGCCCAAGAGCGTGTAGTTGCTCGCGAGGCCGCTGCCGTCGACCAGCGTCAGCGTGTTGAGGCCAGGGGCGCCGGCAACGAACGGTTGCCGATTGCCCACGTTCTTGGTGGTCAGCACGCCGGAGCCGGTCAAGCCCAGTGTCTCGCCGTTGACGCCGTCGATCACGCCGTTGCTCGTCAAGAACAGGCTTGCGTTGGCGCCGGTCGTGGCGTCATAGACGCGCTGGCCGGTCAGGTTAATGATCTTCGCCGTGATCTCGCCGAGCGTGCCGGTGGCCTGGGTCGGCAGACTGTAGTTCGACAGGTTCGTGCCCACCGCCGCCGAGTAATCCGACGGCTCGAGCGTCGCGCTGATCCCGACGTTCGTGCCCACATTGGGCGAGTGGTAGCCGCTCGATGCGGTCTGCGTGACCTGCGCGCTCTGGTTCCCGACAAAGCCCGAGATCGTGAAGTCGGACGCGCCAAGGCTCACCGAGGTCGTGCCGTCATACTGCTTGATCGGGTTGCCGGTGATCGTAACCGTGAGCGGCGCAGGCGTGATGTTGGCGAACAGGCCCGACGGCTGCGACACAGTGTAGTTGCCCGCCTGCGCACCGCTGATGGTAAAACCGCTGGCCGCGACCGGCAGGTTGTTGCCTACGTTCGCCGTGATGAACTGGCCGGTGGCGCTGCCCGACGAAAGCGTGACGTTGTCGCTGCCGAGCACCCCCGAAAGCGTGGCGACGCTGGTGTTGATGGTGGCGGCGGTCGTGGCGTCGTAGACCTTGTTGTTCGCCACTGCGCCAGTCACCGTGAGCGGCGCGGGCGTGATGTTCGCGGCCAGCCCGGTAAGCGGCTGCAGCGAGTAGTTGCCCGCTGCGCTGCCCGAAATGCTGAAGCCGTTCGCCGTCACGGCAATGCCGTTGCCCACATTCGACTGGGCGAACGTGCCGCTGGTGGACGTGTTGAGCGTGACGTTGCCCGCGTCGGACGGCACGAGGCCCGAGAGCGCCGCGCTGCTGACATTGAGCGTGTCGGCCGTGGTGGTGTCGTAGACCTTGTTGGTTGCGTAGGCGTTGATGACGTACAGCGGCGCGGGGGTGATGATCCCCGGCCCCGAGGCGGTGAGGGGCAACAGGTAATTGCTGAGCAGCGTGCCGCTGTTGGCGGTGTAGTTGCCCGGCACGAGCGATCCGCTGACGATCCAGGTGCCCGCGCCCGCCCTCGCGTAATTGAACTGCGAGGTCGGTGTCACGCTGCCGCCCTCGCCGCTCACGAAGCCGGCGACCGTCAAGTTGCTGCCGGTCACGGGTGCGACCGTGTCGCCGTTGTAGACCTTCCTGGGCAGCCCGGAGACATAGACCGTCAGCGGCGCCTGAAGAATGGTGCCCATACCATAGGCGGCGACCGGGAACGTATAGTTATTGAGGTCGGTTCCCGCGTTCGGCGTCAGTTCGGACTGCGTGAGACTCGCCGTCACTGGCTGGGACCCGGCGTCCTTCCCCGCGTACTGCCCGGTGATGGTCTGGTTGACCGTCGCGCCCTGGCCGTTGACGAAGCCGCTAAACGTAAAACCGTCTGCGGGAATCGTGGCAGTCGTGTTGCCGTCGTAGGTCTTCGTCGGGTTATCCGTAATCGACGCCGTCAGCGAGCCGGGGCCGATCTGCCGCCTCACGATCGTGCCCATGCCCGTCGCGAGGGTCGGCAATGCGTAGTCGGAGAGCAGCGTGTTCGGGCCGGCCTGGTAGTCGCCGGACGGAATGGTCGCGCTCACGTTCCAATAGCCGACGTTGGACGAGGCATAGGTGCCCGTCGGCGGGTAGGGATTCAAGGTGATGGACTCGCCGGGAATCGCGCCGGCCACCTGGTAATTGTTGGCCCCGAGCGTGGCCGTGTCGTTGCCGTCGTAGGTCTTGGTCGGGTTGTTGATGATGCTGACGGTAACGGGCGCGGGCGTAATGATCCCGCTCGATGCGCTTATCGAAGGCGAGAACGTGTAGTTCGACATCGCCGTGCCGGCCGCCGGCACGAAATCGGACGGCGTGAGCGACGCGTTAATCGGAATGTTGGTGCCCGCATGCGACGTGGCATAGGCCCCCGACACCTGGCCGATGGTCGCGCTCTGCCCGCCCACGAAGCCCGTGATCGTGTAGTTCGATTGGCCCAGCACGACATGATTGGTGCCGTCGTAGACCTTGGTCGGCGAGCCGACCAGGGTGATCGTGAGCGGCGCCGGCGTGATGTTCGCGGTGAGGCCGCTGGCGATGGCGGTCACGCTGTAATTGCTGGCCGCCGATCCGGCCAGCGTCACGCCGTTGACCGAGACAGCCAGGTTGTTGCCCACGTTCGACTGGCTGAACGCGCCCGTGGCGCCGCTCGTCGAGAGCGTGACGTTGCCGGTGTCCGAGGGCACGAGGCCCGTGATCGTGGCATTGCTGAGGTTCAGCGCCGCCGCCGTCGTGGCGTCGTACACCTTGTCGCTCGCCGTGATGCCCGTGATCGTCAGCGACTTCGGCGTGATGTTGGCGGCCAGATAGAGCGGCGGCGAGATCGTATAGTTGCCGGCCTTGGCGCCCGTGAGCGTGAAGCCCGTGGCCGCCACGGCAATGCCGTTGCCCACGTTGGGCGTGGCGAACGTGCCGGTTGCTCCGGCGGTGCTCAGCGAAACCTGCCCATTGTCCGAACTGATGACGCCGAAGATCGCCGCACCGCCCGTGTTGAGCGTGGCGGCCCGCGTGCCGTCGTAGACCTTGTTATTGGCGATGAGGCCGGTGATGTTCAACGGCGCGGGCGTGATGGTGCCGGTGCCGGTCGCCGTGGTCGGCAGCGTGTAGTTCGCGAGATTCGTGCCGCTGTTGGCGACGAAATTGGTCGACGTGAAGGTCGCGTTGACGGGGATGCCCGTGCCGGCGTTGGGGCTCGCGTACGCCACCGAACTGGCCTGGTTCACAGTGGCGCCCTGTCCCTGCACGAAGCCCGTAAAACTGTAGTTGCTGGCCGTGAGCGTTGCCGACGTGGTGCCGTCGTACACCGTGGTCGGGTTGTTGACGATGGCGGCCGTGAGCGGCGCGGGCGTGATGGTGCCGATGTCGGCCGAGGCCCTGCCCGTTGCCTGGTAGCCGTAGGCCGGGATGCCTCCCGCCGTGGTGACCTTCACGCCCGCGAACGTGGTGGGCGAGTTCACCGTGATGCCCGTGCCCGCGTTGGACGTGGCATAGCTGCCCGTTGCGCTGGCGATGACGTCGCCGTTCACGAGGCCCGTCGTCTGCAGGTTCGCGTTGGTCAGGTTCGCGGTGGTGGTGCCGTCGTAGACCTTGGTCACGCTGCCGGTCAGCCCGGTCAGCGTGATGGTGGGCGCGAGGCTGTAGAGAAAGCCGTTGCCCGAGGCCGCCGGGGTCGTGCCATAAGGCGCGTTGTACTGAATGTACGAAGGCGTGAGGCCACCGGTGGCGTCCTTCGTCGGATTGGTCGAATAGATCAGCCACGGCGCGGCGGTGCCCGTGCTCACAGCCGCGGCGCCCGCGTTGTTCACGAAGTTGCCGGTCGTGGACAGCGTCACGCCCGTGCCGCCCGTGATCGACCCGCCCGCGCCAATCGTGAGGTTGGCTCCGCGCGCCAGCATGGTCACGCCACCCGCGCCGTTCACGCCCGCGTTCACGTTGATGGCGTTGTACGCATCGAGCGTCAGGCTCGCGGCCGCATTGGTCCAACTGATGGGCGCGGCGACGATGATGTCGCCATTGCCGCCCGGAGTCTGCACGCCGGCGCCGCTCGCGCCCGATGCCGTGGTCTGCTCGACCACGTTCGTGCCGCCGTTGAGCGTGCCCGAAATGGTGCTGGCTGCCGTGGCGTCGATGGTCAAGTCGGTCGGGTCCACGAGCCACGTGCCGGCCCGCCCAAGCGGCGCCGCCGCCGTGATCTGCGTGCCCGGCGCGAGATTGAAATGCGCCGCTGAGGTTTCAATGAAGCCGCCGTTGCCGCCGTTGGGCGCGCTCGCGTCCAGCGTGCCGCCCACATTGACCGTGCCCGACTCCATGCCGCCCAGCAGCACGATCGAGCCATCGTGGTTCTCGACGGTCTGCGCGCGGATCTTGCCCGTGTTGTTCACGGCGCTCGCGAGCAGCGCGTCCTTCGCGCCCGCGGTCATGATCACCTGGCCGCCGTCGGCGACCATCAATTGATTGTTCTCGGCGAGATTGTTGAGCGTGCTCGCATCGACCTGGATATGCACAAGGCGCGAGCCGTCGAACGTGAGCGTGGCCGCGCTGCCGCCCGCCAGCGCGATGGTGCCGAGCCGCGCGCTAATGAGGCCCTGGTTCGAAACGCGATTGCCAATCAGCGCGACATAGCCGCCATCGGCCGCCGTGATCGTGCCCTGGTTAATCACGCTGCCCTGCCCGTTGCCGCTGAAGCGACGTTTGCTGCTGCCGAGGCTGTTCGGATCGACATCGAGCGTGGAAGCCACGATGCCGCCGACGTTCACGCGCGCCGACGGCCCGAACATCACGCCATTGGGGTTGATGAGCCAGACCTGGCCGTTGGCGTTGAGGTTGCCGAGCACGGCGCTCGGCGTACTGCCGAGGATGCGGTTGACCGCCAGCGAGCTCGCGCCCGGCTGCACGAAATTGACCGTATTGCTCGCGCCGACGTTAAAGCTCTGCCAGTTCAGCTGCAGCGTCTGGCTGCCCTGCTGAATGGTGGTGACCGCGCCCGCCTGGCTGATCGAGCCCACGCCCGAAACGATCTGGCCGCCGGTGGGCGCGCCCGCGGCAAGCGCGGGGCCGATCAGCACGAAGGGCATGCCCGCTGCGAAGACCAGCGCCACGACGCGCCGGAAGCCCTTGCCGGTTCGGCTGGCGCCTCTGCCCGAACGCCGCGTCGCAAGCTCCGACGCGACCACCCATTGTCTAAGCGAACGATTCCAGCACAAACGGTAAATGTGATTCATGGCATCGCCCAACGTATACAGGGAAAGAGCAATATCGACACGGCATAAAGGCCAGGCACATAACGGACGCAAGGCGCGACCGCTCAAAATCGACCTTTTGCCTCTGTATGTAAGTTTTCGTAATTCGGCAAAAACCCGCCATAGGTATTGGGGGAAAAATTATTGCCCCTCGGGGCAACTCCCAATGGAAAAAGCCGGCCTGATATTCCATTCGAAACGATCGTATTCCAGATAACGAAGCGATATCCCGAAACGAGCCAGTTACCGTAAAATCCTGACGCCCGGCCCCTACTACTAGATAAAGCTCGAGGAATTGAAGAAATGGCCCAGCTCGTTCATCACCCCGCTTACCTGTTCGTCGCGCTGATCGTGTTGCTTAGCGCGGCCGCCGCCTGCGGCACGCTTTTCATGCAACGCGTCTTTCCACTCTCCGACGATGCGCGGGACAATTACAACGTGGTGCAAGGCGCCACCCTCACGCTGCTCGCGCTGCTGATCGGATTTACGCTCTCGATGGCGGTAAGCCGTTATGACCAGCGCAAAAACTATGAGGAAGAGGAAGCCAACGCTATTGGCACGGAATATGTGCGCGCCGACCTTCTGGGCGCCGCGGACGCGCCCAAAGTCAAAGCGCTGCTGGCCCAATATCTGGAACTGCGCATCGAAAACTACAAAACCCGCGATTCGCAAAAACTCGAAGCGATCAATAACAAAACCACCGCGCTCCAGGCGCAATTGTGGGAGAGCGTGCGCGGCGCGGCGGTGGAGCGGCCCAACCCGATTACGGCGCTGGTGGTGGCCGGCATGAACGACGTGCTGAATACGCAAGGCTATACTCAGGCGGCCTGGCTTAATCGCATTCCGGTCTCGGCGTGGGGCTTGATGATGGCGATCGCGTTTTTCAGCAACCTCATGCAGGGCTACGGCGCGCGCGGCACGACCGGCCGGCGCGTGCTGATGTTCGTGCTGCCGGTGACCGTGGCGCTTTCGCTTTCGTTGATCGCCGATATCGACAGCCCGCGCGGCGGCCTGATTCGCGTGGTGCCCATCAATATGATCAGCCTGCAGCAGTCGCTGGGACAGTTGCCCTGAAACGGCATGAAACCGGCAATGCGTTTAAAGCGCCTCCTCGACCATCGGGGCGGCGCGGCGCAGCAGATCGGCGAACGACGTCGCTTCGAAGCGCTGCATCAGTGCGGCGCGGCAATGCTTGATGGTCCGTTCGGACAAGCGCAACTCGCGCGCAATGTCCTTGTTTTTCGATCCGCCCACGATAGCGGTCAGGACAAAGCGCTCGCGTTCGCTCAACTCAATTGATGGCGTACGCGGCGCCGACGCCTGATTGGCACGCGACGATAGCGCCGCTTCCAATGCGCCCACCAGCACATCGATGCCGAATGGCTTGACCAGAAAGTCCACCGCGCCCGCCTTCATCGCCTTTACGGCGGACGCCACATCGTTGTGCCCACTCATGAACACGATAGGCAACGTGTCGCCGTCGCGCAGCAACGCCTGCTGGAGTGACAAACCACCAGGCCCTGGCAGCACCAGATCGATCAGCGCGCAGCTATTGCCCGTGGGCGGCGGACTCACGAGAAACTCGCCCGCCGACGCATAGGTGCGGACTACATAGCCCGCGCAGCGCAACTGCACAGCCAAGGCATCGCGCAGGCCTTCGTCGTCTTCGACCACGTGAATTGTCGCCTTGCCAGATTCGCTCACAACCTTATTCCCCCTTCGTCCCAACGTCGTTACATCACACGGACGTAAAATAATCGAGGTGGATAAAATGCGTTATCCAAAAAGCGAAATCCTCCAGGAGTGTACGACGTGTCGTTTCCGCCGATTTATTGGCGACAGAACTATTCGGGCTTTGAATTGCAGCAGGCGTTCGACGTCGTTTATGGCGGCCATATCGAACATCGCTTGCTGACTGCCCGAAGCAGTGCAATGGCGCATCAGCGCCTTGCGCTCGGCGACTTGCGGCTCGAAACAGGCTGCTACGATTTTCCGGTGATCGCGCGAGGCAGCATGCCGCGCGAAGCGCTTTGCCTTGGCTTCATGGCCGAAGGGGGGATCACCACGCGCTGCAACACGACCGCGATGGGAGACGATGACATCCAGATTTATCCGGCGGGTGTCGATCTGCTTTACCATGCGGCGGGCTCCTCGCGCTGGGTCAATTTTTTGGTGCCTGAAGAGCAGGTGCAGAAAACCGCGCTGCGCCGCATGGGGCAGACGCTGGAATTGCCGCGGCGCGCAATGACCTCCTTGCGCCTGCCGCCGCGCAGCCGCGCCACGCTCACCGTGCTGACCACCGACGCATTAGGTCTCGCGGAACGCCTCGCGAGCACGGGTGACATCGCCACGGAATTGGCTGACACGATTGGCCAGTCGCTGGTCGACGCCTATGTGGACGCGCTCTGCGATGCCGCACCGGCCGGCAAATCCGGGCGCACGCCCGCCGAGGAGCGCCATCATCGCCTGATCCTGGCGTGCGAGCGCCTGGTGCTCTCCGGGGAGATGGCGGACTTTTCGCTCGCCGATATCGCGCGGCGCAGCGGTTATACCCAGCGCTCGCTCCAAATGATTTTCAAAAACAGCGTGGGTATGACGCCGGGCAGGTGGTTTATGAACGCACGGCTCAACGGCGCGTTGCGCGACCTGCTGAGCGCCGCCCCCGCCTGCACGGTTGCCACCGTAGCCGCGAAATGGGGCTTTCGCCATATGCCCAGGTTCTCGCAATACTACCGGCAGGCATTTGGCGAAATACCTAGCGAAACCTTGAAACGCGTTCGACATTAACCCGAGGCGGGCACCCTTTTTGCCTCTTCTCCTTGCACGAGTCCGCCATGCGGGCATGGCCGCCTTGAGCGGCGAGGAGGCGCGATGCGAGGAATCGGCAACAGCCTGCGCGGTGTAACTTCTGCAATCCTGTTTGCACTGCTTTCGGCGTGCGGCGGTGGTGGCGGCGGCAGCAGCAGCAACGGCACAAGCCCCAGCGCAACCACCCCGCCGGGCGGCGTGCATCTGCAAATCGTCTCTTTCGGCGACAGCCTTTCCGATGTCGGCACCTATGCACCGCTGGCCAGCGCGGTGGGCGGCGGGCGCTTCACGACCAATCCCGGCCAGGTGTGGACGCAAGACATCGCGCAGTATTACGGCGACACCCTGAGCGCCGCGTTCACGATCGGCATCGACCACCGGCTCAGCGCGCAAAGCGGCTTGGGTTACGCGGAGGGCGGCTCCACCGTGGCCACGCCGGCCAACCAGTACGACTTTCTCTCCGACGTGATCGGCAACGTCGAAATGCCCGTGACTCAGCAGCTTTCGAACTACGTGTCCGCGCATGGGAGCTTCAACGCCAATCAACTGGTGCTGGTCTGGGCCGGTTCGAACGACGTGCTGCGCGCCGGCACGCCGCCCGCCGCCAATACGACCGTGGATCAGGCGGCCAGCACGCTCGCCCAGAGCGTCGCGCAGATCGTCCAGGACGGCGCCACCCACGTCGTGGTGATCAATGTGCCGAACGTGGGCCTCTCGCCCAAGGGCATCGCCGAGGCCGACCACGGCGCGAACCTCACCCAGTTGTCGCAACGCTTCAACACCACATTGAATGCCGCGCTGCAAAGCAATGGCCTGCAAGGCAAGGTCATCGAGATCGATTCGTACACGTGGGCCACGCAGCTGATCGCCAATTACCAGGCGAACGGCTTCACGGTGTCCAACACCGCCCAGGCCTGCGACCCTTCGAAAACGCCTGACGACACCTCGCTGCTATGCTCGCCGCCCACCTATGTCACGCCCAACGCGGACCAGACCTATATGTTCGCCGACGATCTCCATCCGACCACGCATATGCACGCGCTCTTCGCGCAATTCGTCGAGCAGCAGATTGCCAAATCGGGGCTGGGCCATTAAGGCGAAGCCAGGGCAGCGAGGCGCTGCTTAAATGCTATCCGTCGCCACCGGCAAACCTTCGGCCTTCCAGCGCAGCATGCCGCCCGCGAGGTTGGCGACCTTGCCAAAGCCGGCCTTGCCCAGCAGCACGCTCGCCTGCGCCGAGCGCACGCCCGAGCGGCACACCGCCACCACTGGCCGCTCGCGGTCGAGTTCGTCGAGCCGGGCCATCAATTGCGAAAGCGGCACCAGCGTGGCGCCTTGCAGGTGGCCCAGGCGATCGATGAACTCCGGCGCCTCGCGCACGTCGACGATCTGGAAATCGGCCGCATGTTCGAGCAGCGCCATGGGCTCGATTTCCCATACGCCGCTAAAGCGCAAGGTCAGCGGTGCCCAGTCGGGCGTCTCCACCGCCACCTGCGCCTCGCCCTCCGGCTTGCCGCAGCGCAGGTTGGCGGGCACCGCCACGGCCATCTGCTTGGGGTGTGGCAAATTCAGGTTGTCCATGTAGCCCGCGAAATCGCCGAGATCCACGTCGCCGCCCAGGCGCGGATTGAAGCGCCGCTCCTCGGCCACGCTCGTGACCGTGATGCCGCGATAATCGTGCGCCGGATAAAGCAGGCAGTCGGCGGGCAGCGTCAGGATCTGCTCGCGCACCGACGCAAACAGTTGCTGCGGACTGCCGCCCTGGAAATCGGTGCGGCCACAGCCGCGAATCAACAGGCTGTCGCCGGTGAAGGCCATGCTCTCGTCGTCGAGCACATAGGTCAGGCAGCCGCTCGTATGCCCCGGCGTCGCGCGCACGCCCAGATAGCGCTTGCCGAACGCCACGCGGTCGCCGTGCTGCAACGGACGGTTCACGCCCTCGGCATGCACCGTGGCCGCGAGCGCGATCTCGCTGCCGCAGCGCTGGCGCATGCGCCACGCGCCGGTCACGTGGTCGGCGTGCACGTGGGTGTCGAGCGTTGCCTGCAAGCGCAGGCCCAGCTCCTGCAACAGCGCGAGATCGCGCGGCACCTGCTCGTAGACCGGGTCGATCAGCAGCGCCTCGCCGCTTTCGACATCACCGAGCAGATAGGTATAGGTAGACGAGACGGAGTCGAATAGCTGGCGAAAGATCATCGCGAACCTCGCGGGAGAGAAAGGCATGACGCGGGCCGGTTGGCGCGCACGTGGGGATTCTCCGTCGATTTTCGCAGACGCGGACGCTCATCGATCAAGCGTGCGTGTTCGAGAACGCACACTTCAACGCCACTATCCCGCTAAGTCCCGCGCAGCCGCGCGAGCACGGCCGCGACGATGCGGTCGCAGCACGAGCCGCCAAACTCGAACAGCGCCGGCCCCAGACGATCGGCCTCCTCCGCCAGCGCATCGCGCAACATCTGGCGGGCCCGGAAATGGCGGCTGCGCACCGTGGCCTCGGGAATGCCCAGGCACTGCGCCGTTTCCTCGATGCTCATCTCCTCGACCGAGCGCAGCACGAAGACCGTGCGAAACCCCACCGGCAGCGCGTCGAGCTTGCGTTCGAGCAGCGCGCGAATCTCGGCGCGGGAGGCCGCCTGGTCGGGGGCAACATCGTCGTGAGCGGTGATCGGGTCCATGTCGAAAGCCATCTGCTCGTCGTCGACGCAATGCACAAGCGTCGGCATCAGGTTCTGGCGGCGGGCCTCGCGACGCATCCTCGCGAAGCATTCGTTGAGCACGAGGCGCGAAAGCCACGTCGCGAGCGCCGCATCGCCGCGAAACTGCCCGAGTGCCCTGAACGCCTTCAGATACGCGTCCTGCAATGCATCTTCCGCTTCGGCGTCGTTGCGCAGCGTCGCGCGCGCGAGCCGGAACAGGCGGCGGTTATGGCGGCGCATCAACAACTCGAAGGCCGCGAGATCGCCCGCCACGACGCGGCGCACAATATCCGCGTCCGCATCGGTCAGTGCGCTCAATGCGCTCAAATCGCTCACGTTGGGGTCGGCCATTGCCGTTCCTCGTTCCATCATGGTTTCGGCTCCACAATCAGTGTGCCACGCATCGCCGGATGAAACAGGCACTGGTATGAATACGAGCCGGGCGTGTTTGCAACGTATCGCCATGATGCGCCCGGCGCGATGCTGCCCGAATCGAAGGTCTTCGCCTGCGCGCTCACCGTATGGGCGACGAGGTCCTGGTTGACCCACACGATGCGCTCGCCGCGATGCACTTTCACGGTTGGCGGGCTAAAGCGCATTTGCGCGATCGTCACCACATGATCGCCTGCGGCGGCGCGTCCGGCGAAGGCCATCAGCGCGAGCGCGCAAATTCCGCAAGCGCCGGCTTGGGCAAACCGGCGCACGGGAGACAGGCGGCTCATTGCGCATTCGCTAGCATGGCCTGCACGCGCTTCGCGTGGTCGAGGTGCGCGACGAACGCGGGCCTGACCTTCACCAGCAGCGCCTTCAAGTCGGCGTTTTGTGCGCTGGGAATGAGCGTCTTGTCGAGCGCGTCGATCACCTGCTCGTGATAGCTGACCTCATGGTCGATATAGGCACGGTCGAATTGCGCGCCCTGCAACGACCGAAGGTTCGCGATATTGGCCTTGCCGCCCTGCTTGAGGCTGTCACTGGTCGGATTGTCTTGCGGCGTCACGCCGAGCTTGTGCACGAGGTTGACGGCCGCCTGGTTCACGCTCGTGTGGTCGGCAACCATGCGCTGCGCGAACGCCTGAATATCCTTCGAATGGGTTTTCGATTCGGCGAGCTTGCCCGCGTCGATATCGGCCTGATTCGCGGCCACCACGATAGCGGCAATCTGGGGATCGGTCGGGCCCGCGCTCTGCGCCCGGACCAGCGCGGGCGCGCACGAGAGTGCCAGCGCGAACCCGGCGCACAACAGCCTGCCTGCGGTTTTCATGTGTCTCTCCTCGAAATTGGGGAATAGCCGGGACTTTCCCGGCTTTCGAGGCAATAGATGTCGCGAACCGAAGCGCTGTTCCCGATTTATGTTCAGTGCTTCAGGAAGTCGATCACCATGCGGTTGAACGCCTGTGCGTGCTCCCATTGCGCCCAGTGGCCACAACGGTTGAATACGTGCAGTTGCGCGTTCTGCATGCCCGCCAGCAGACGCAAGCCGATATCCATCGGCACGAAACGGTCGTCGCGGCCCCAGATCACGAGCGCAGGTGCAGCAATTTCGCCAAGGCGCGGGCCGTAGTCGCTGAACTGCTTCGGGAACGCGGCGAGGCTCTTGACGAAATTCTCCAGGTGATCGCGCCGTGCGAGCATGTTTTCGAGGCGAGTCTGCATCAGTTCGTCGGTGAGCGCGCTCGTATCGTAGACAAACACGTTCATCATGCGCTTGAGGTTTTCGATCGTCGGATCGCGATAGAGACCTTGCAGCAGCTTGATGCCTTCGGTGGGCATGGGCACAAAACTGCTCGGGCCGCCGGTGCCGCCGCCCATCAGCACGAGCTTGCCCACGCGCTGCGGGTTCGCCAGTGCGAACGCAACGGCGCTATGACCGCCCATCGAGTTGCCGAGAATATGCACGCGCTCGATGTCGAGCACGTCGAGCAGACCCTTGAGCACGCGTGCGTTCAGGTCCGAGCGCGAACTCGTGCAGACGACCGGGTCGCTCTTGCTCCAGCCCGGACAGTCCATCAGGATCACACGGTAGCCGGCCGCGACAAGCGGCTCGACATTGCGGTTGAAATTGGCCCAGCCGCTCGCGCCCGGTCCCGAGCCGTGCAGCATCACGACAGTTTCGGCGCCAACGCCTGCGTCGTTGTAGTGAATCTGGAACTCGACCTCGCCGTCCTTGACGCGAGCGAACTTGCTTGTCGAGGCTTCGGTGATTGCTTGTGCCGTACCCGTCATGATGATCATCCTTTAAAGCGTAATAGCCCATGCCGGAGAAGGCGCGTGCCTTCTCCCCTTTAATGTCACGCGCGCTGCGTGCCCGGCGCGCCGCGCTGCCTGAATGCACCCACCACGCTGAGCGCCGCGAGCGCCGCAATCACGACAAGTGGAATGCTCGAGCCCACGAGCATCGACGGGCTCTGGCCGAGCGCGAACAACTGGCCCGCCACGAGCGGCCCGAGAATCGAGCCGAGGCGACCCACCGCCACTGCTGCGCCCACGCCCGTGCCGCGCACTTCCGTGGGATACGCATGGCCTGCAAGTGCGTAAAGCACCGACTGGCTGCCCACGATAAAAAAGCCGCACAGCAGGCCGCCGAAAGCCGTGGCGCTTGCGCCGCCCGCACTCGCGAGCACGGTGAGCGCGGCCACGATACCCACATACATGCCGACTACCGTGCCACGTCGGCCAAAGCGATCCATGATGGTTGCGATCGCAACGGCACCGACACCGCCGCCGATGTTGAACAGCATCAGCACGAGATTCGACTCCACGCGAGTCAGGCCGCGCGCGAGCACCATCGAAGGCAGCCAGTTCATCAGGAAGTACAGCACGATCAGCGTGCCGAGGTAGCTGATCCACAGCGCAATGGTCGTGCGCGCCCGGCCCGCTTGCCAGAGCGCTTGCGCCACGGTCGGCGCGCCTTCCTTCGCTACTTTCGAAGCTTGCGCGGCCACGAACTGCTGTGACTCGTGCAGGAACAAGCCGAGCAGCGGCACCATCACGATCGGGCCGAGGCCGCCAACGTAGAACACGTGACGCCAGCTCGCATCGCCCGTTCCCAACATACCGATCACGGCCGCAATCGCAGCGCCGAACGGCATGCCGCAGTACATCGCGCCTACCGCCGTGCTGCGCATGTCTGGGCCCGCCGCCTCCGAGCACAGCGCGATCAGGTTCGGCATGGCGGCACCGAGCCCCAGGCCCGTGAGCAGACGCGCGACCAGCAGACTCTCGAAGTTCCACACTATGGTCGTGCCGAGCGAGAAGAGCCCAAACAGCGTCACGGACCACATGAGCACGCGCTTGCGGCCAAAGCGGTCGGCAAGCCGCCCGCCCAACGCCGCGCCCGGCAGCAGACCGATGGCGCCCGCGCTGAACGCCCAGCCCATTTGCGCCACGGCGAGATGAAATTCCTTCGCCATGCGCGGCCCGGCCACGCCCGCCGATTGCAGGTCCAATCCTTCCAGCAGCGCAATCGCCAGACACAGGGCAATGGTTGCCCGGCCGCTCGTTCCGCTTCCTCCAGCACTCGTGTTTCGCAACGTCATAAAAGTCTCCATATCGATATATGAGCCGCTCTTTCCGGCGGCTATCCACGGAAATGTCGCCCATCACCAGAAGGCGATGGGCGACGCACTTAATCAGGATTCCAATGCTTTCTGGTGGCTTCTCAAATCGAGCGCTACGTCGACGATCATGTCTTCCTGGCCGCCCACCATCCGGCGCTTGCCCAGTTCGACGAGAATGTCCACCGTCTTCAGGTCATACTTTTTCGCGGCCACTTCCGAGTGGCGCAGGAAACTCGAATAGACCCCTGCATAACCGAGCGCGAGCGTTTCACGGTCCACCCGTACCGGGCGGTCCTGCAGCGGACGCACGATGTCGTCGGCGGCGTCCATCAGCGTGTAGAGGTCGGCGCCGTGGTTCCATCCCATGCACTCCGCCGCGCCGATGAACACTTCGAGCGGCGCGTTGCCCGCACCCGCGCCCATGCCGGCGAGCGATGCATCGACGCGACAATCTCCGCGTAGTGCACCTTCGCCACGCGCGATACCGCAGCAACGACCGGAATCGTGGCCTGACCGCCGCACGTGACCATGTTGACGTTGAGCGCGTCGATATGGGCGTCGACGTTCACGACCGGCACGCAGTACGGGCCGATGGCCGCGGGCGTCAGGTCGATCACGCGAATGCTGGGCTTGAGCGCACGCAGCAGCGCATCGTTCTTTACGTGCGCGCCGGCAGAGGTCGCGTCGAAAACGAAGTCGATGTCGTTGAACACGGGCAGACGCGTAAGGCCGACCACGCCTTCATGCGTGGTAGCGACACCCAGGCGCGCGGCGCGCGCAAGACCATCCGAGTTCGGGTCGATGCCGACCATCGCTGCCATTTCCAGATGCTGGCTGTTACGCATGATCTTGATCATCAGATCGGTGCCGATGTTGCCGGAGCCGATGATCGCGGCCTTGAGTTTTTCGGAAGCCATATGAATTCCTGCGTCAGGCGGAGAAAGTCGCGCGAACGCTGCCGAGGCCGTCGATCTGCGCGGTATAAGTGCCGGGTTCCTTCACGGCGACCATGGGCCCAAGCGCGCCCGTGAGCACCACGTCGCCCGCACGCAGCGGCGTGCCAAGTTGAACCATGCGATCCGCGAGCCACACAGCGGCGTTGAGCGGATTGCCGAGGCAAGCCGCGCCATGGCCGCGCGAAAGCACGACGCCCTCGCGCGACAGTTCCATCGCGCAGGCCGTGAGATCGATCTGCGAGAGCGGCAGCGGGCGACTGCCCACCACGAAGCGGGCGCTCGACGCGTTGTCGGCCACGGTGTCGACAAAGCGGATATCCCAGTGCTGAATGCGGCTGTCCACCACTTCGATCGCTGCGAGTGCATACGCACTGGCGCGCAGAATGTCGACAAAGGTGTGCTTCTCGTGCGTGAGGTCATGCTCCAGCACCAGCGCGATTTCCGCTTCCACCTTCGGCTGGATCAGTTGCGAGAGCGCAATGGCTTCTGCGTCGCCGTAGGCCATCGAAGCGAAGAGCGCGCCGAAGTCGGGCTGATCGACGCCTAGTTGCTTTTGCACCGCGAGCGACGTGAGGCCGATCTTGCGGCCCACGATGCGCTCGCCATTGGCGACGCGCAGATCGACGTTGGCCTGCTGAATCGCGTAAGCGGTGGCGATATCGTCCAGCGCAACGCCGCCGGAAGCGATCTCGCCGCGAACCGGCTCAATCACATTGCGCGACGCTTCGGCTTCGCGCAGCCGCGCGGCCAGCGCCGCGACTTGTTTCGAATCTGACATGGCAATGCTCCGGAGTACGTATGTTCCGTCAAGCCACGTTGGACGTGGCGTGCATGGTGGCGAAACCCGCGATCCATTCGGGAATCTCGCGGTAGTAGTCAAGCGTTGCGCGATACGGGCCATAAGCGGCCAGCGCCCCGAACGCCGCGACCCACGTGCGAATTTCATGCGCCGACTTGCCGCCGTCGCGCGTGATGGCGGCATTGGTCATGCCGTCGACGGAGGTCAGTTCACCGGAGGCGAGACGCTCAAGGAATGCGCGGTCCCATTCCGGATTAAGCGGATGCAAAGGGCTGTCACCGGCCGTGAACGACTTCGCGGCGGCCACCGTGCGTGCCTGGCGCGCTGCGCGTGCGTCGGGCGCAGGGTTACGGCCCGCGATCAACCGTTCGGCCACATCGGGCGTCGCTCCAAAGAGTTCCGGCACCGGCGGTTCGTGCGAGATGCCGCCCGAGCCCACCACGAGTACCCGCTTGTCGCTACGCGAGAAGAACCGGCCAATTGCATCGCCCAGCAGGCGCGCGCGGCGCAGCGTCGCCATGGGCGGCGCAACGGAATTGATGAACACCGGAACCACCGGGTAGCGGTCAAGGCCGCCGGTGAGCAATTCGAGCGCCTGCGCGCAACCGTGATCGACCTGCATGCGATACGAAAGCGCCACGTCGACATCGGCGTCGAGCACGTTTTCCGCGAGCGTACGCGCGAGTTCCTCTGGCACCGGCAGCGTACCGGCCAGGCTCTTGAAGTCGCCGATGGCCTCGGCACGTGCGCCGATGCAGAACGGCGGCATCACGTCATAGAAGAAGCCGTTGAAGTGATCGGGTGCGAACGCAACGATCAGATCGGGTCTGAACGCCGCCACGCGTTCGCGCGCGGCGCCGCACACACGCTCGACCTCGGCCACGACTTCAGGCGCGGGATCGAAATAACCGTGCAACGGCGTGTGCGACAGACATTCGAGGTGAATCGGCATGCTCATGCTCCTGCGGCGCGCGCGACGGCAACGCCGCGAACGGGACGGTTTTGCGGGACTGCTGCACTCGCTTCGCGCAGCCCGGCTTCAGCGGTATCGGTCATGCCGAGCTTGCCCGCGAGTTCGACGATCGCGTCGGACACCTGTTGCGGCGTGCAAACACCCGCGACAAACCTGTCTGGACGCAGCAGCACAACAGACTCCGGCAGGCGGCCGAACCACTCTTTCAGCCGTCCCTGCACGTCGCCGAGTGCGAGCACGTCTTGGGGCACGTCGTCGGGGTATTCGAGTTGCACGTCGGGCTTCGCGAAGATGAAGCGAGCACCCAGTCGCTCACACAGCGTGCGCGCTTGCGGCGTGAGGCCGAAGGTCGGGTCCGCGCCCCACGCGAGCACCGCGAAGCCATTGCCGATCGCATCGTCGAGGCGGACCACACGGCCATCGGCAAGACGCACGCGCGGCTGAATGAACATGCGGCCCACCGGGGAAGCCGCGAGCGGATCGCGGCCATAGGCGAGGCGGCCGATCAGCGAGTCGCGCTTCTGGCTCATCAAGCCGAGCAGGCGACCCGGCGCCGAGTTGCCCGAGCGCTCCAGCAAGCTCGCGAACCAGCCGCCCGTTTTTTGCACAGGCGGCAGGAGCACGACGCCCGCTTCATAACGCGGCATCGGCTTGAAGCGCATCTCCACGAAGTAGCGCTTCACCGAAGGGAACACGTTCATGCCGCGCACAAACGTGTCGCGAAAGCGTGCGCCAAAGCGCGTGGTCGGTGCGAAGATGTCGCCCGCGACTTCGGAGAGGTGAATCATCGAGCGCGCATGCGCGCGGCGCTCCACGGTATAGCTGTCGAGCAGGCGGCCATCGGCCTGGCCCTTCGCGACCATCGCGAGCTTCCAGCCCAGGTTGTTCGCGTCACGAATGCCGCTGTTGTAGCCCTGCCCCTGCCACACGGGCATGATGTGCGCCGCGTCGCCCGCGAGCAGCACGCGGTC
Organism: Paraburkholderia caffeinitolerans; assembly: GCF_902859945.1. Classification (GTDB taxonomy): domain Bacteria; phylum Pseudomonadota; class Gammaproteobacteria; order Burkholderiales; family Burkholderiaceae; genus Paraburkholderia; species Paraburkholderia caffeinitolerans. The sequence goes on from NZ_CADIKL010000010.1 coordinate 188,827, forward strand.
CACGCGAAACGTTTCCGCCAGACGCGCGTTGTGCGTGTACACGCGCTTGCGGATGTAGTCGACCTTGTCGGGATCGGCCACCACCTTGCGGATCAGCGCCGCCATGTTCTCGGGCTTCGAAAGCGCTTCCTCGGTCTCGCCCGGCATCACCATGAATTCGAAGCGGCGAATGCCGTGCGGCAGCGCAGCCGAAACGTAGGGGCGCCGATGATCGCAATGCATGTAGACGTGCGGCGAGCCGATCGGGTCGTTGCGCACATCCACCACGATCCATTGATTCGGCTTCGTGCGGCCTTCAAAAGGCACGTTCAGCGCGCGGCGCACGAAACTGTTGCCGCCGTCGGCGCCCACCATGTAGGCCGCCCGGATCGTACGACGCTCGCCGTTCGCGTCGCTCACGTCGATCGTCACGCCCTGCGCGTCCTGTTCGAACGCATTGACGGAGTGGCCAAACAGCACTTCCACGTGCTCGAAACGATCGAGGCCTTCGTAAAGCACGCGGTCCGCGAGCGGCTGAATGAACGCGTTGCGGCGCGGCCAGCCGAATTCGTCGGTGCGCGGCTCGATTGACGCGAAACAGTGGCCGTCTTTCGTGACGAAGCGCATCCAGTGATCGGGCGTGGTGTGCGGCAGCAGCGCTTGCGCCAGGCCAATCGACTGGAACACGCGCAATGCTTCGTCATCCAGACCAATGGCACGCGGGTAGTCGATGATCTGGTCGAGCTTCTCGACGAGCGTGACACGCACGCCTTGCAGGCCGAGAATGTTCGCGATCGTGAGCCCCACCGGACCTGCGCCGATGATGGCGACGTCGGTGGCAATCTGGCGGGGGCGGATGGCATCCGCCTGCTGGGCGAGGGGGGTGTTCATGTGTCTCCTTCTCGCGCGACTTGTGCGGTCGCTGCGGATGCTGGCAGGCCGTGCCTGAAAGCGGATTACCCGGTTGAACGTGTTGTCGAAGCCCGGTGAATGGAAGCGAGTCTAGGTTCTACTAGTTGCGCGCTCAACATTTTTTGAGAAATGTGCATAGAATGCACATGATTGATTTTTAAGGCATTTTCCAATGACGAAGTATGCAAACGTGCGGGGCTTGGCGCGCGGCCTCGAGGTGCTCCAGGCGCTTAACGCCATGGAGAACGGCCGCGCGACGAGCCAGCAGTTGAGCGAGGCCACAGGCCTGCACCGCACGACAGTGCGGCGCCTGCTGGAAACCCTGGTAGAGGAGAAGTTCGTGCGCCGCAGCGCTTCGGACGACAGCTTTCGTCTGACGATAAACGTGCGCGGCCTGAGCGAAGGGTTCACCGACGACGAGCTGATCGCGACCATCGCGCCGCCGATCATGGCGCAGATGCTCCAACGCACGGTGTGGCCTTCGGACCTCACGACACCCGACGGCGACTCAATGGTGATTCGCGAGACCACGCACCGCTTCAGCCCGCTCTCGTTTCACCGCGCGATGGTGGGCCGCCGCCTGCCCATCCTGCTCACGGCCGCGGGGCGCGTGTACTTCGCGATGTGCCCCGAGACGGAGCGCGAAGAGATTCTGGAGCTATTGCGCACGGGCGCGGGCGGCGAGCAGCAGCAAACGCTCGCGGCGGACAAGGCTTTCGTCCGCAATCTCGTGCGCCAGACGCGCGCGGATGGTTTTGGCTCGAATCACGGCGACTGGGCGGACCAGCGCAAGATCGGCGCACTCGCCACGGCAATCGAGGCGCATGGGCGTGTGCTCGCGAGCCTCAATGTGATCTACCTGGAGCAGGCCATCAACCCGGCCGAGGCGGTGCGGCGCTTCGTGCCCGAACTGCAGCGCGCCGCGCAGGAAATGGTGGCGGCGCTCGAAGCACAAGAGGCAAACGCCAAGCGATAAGCCTCGTCAAAATCCGCCCCTACTGCTTGATAAATTACATAGCTTTTAACCGTAAGGTTTCCGGGATTCGCGAGATTGTTCCCAAACATGGGTACGGCACATACATACTAAATACGCGTTACGCAACCATTCAAATAAATGTTCCAAAAGGCATATGTGCGGTAGGTAACAGCGGCGGTTGACTCTATGTGGGAAATCACCCATATTTTCCTCACCAGCGGCGGCGCACGGACCAACGTCGCCGCTCTCTCGCACATGCATATCGTAAGTATCAGCGGCGTCTCGCCGATCGCTTCGACGACGATTCTTAGCCTGCCGAATGGCATCGGCATTTCGGTGGAGCATTAACATGTCCACTCAAAATACTCGTGACCAGAGCTCCCCCCGGGCGTGCAAGCGCTGTGGCGGCGTGCTCCACGATGACGTCGATGTTTGCCCGTACTGCGGCGCGAACCATCCGTTCGACAGCGTTCACTCGAGAATCGTGCCGGGACCCCTTGGCCCTATGGCGGCGGGTCCTCCCGCGCCTGCGGCCGCGAAGCTATCGCCTGCGAGCGTGCCTGCCCCCGTTCCTGAAACGGTAAAGCCCCAATACCAGGACGGGCCGCTCGAACATGAGGCGCCATCCAGGCTCTCGCCGCGATGGATCTTTACAAAAGGCTTGTTGATCGCCGGGATATTTCTCACCATCGCGTACGCGGCGCATCTACTGTTCGTCGAAGTCCGCAAGCCCTCTAGTGCCGACGACGAGCAAATCACACACACTTCGGGCGGCTCGATTGCTCACGATGCAGCCGGGCAACAAGCGAGCGTGAGGCCCACGGTTGCCGATACGGGATCGCAACCCGCCACGACAAAACCGCAAGTCATGCCACCAACCACGGACATGTCCGATAATCCGCGCGCACAGCAGCTCGACAGTGCGCTGCGGATCGCCGAGCAATGTGCGTCAGAGCATGTCTGGGGTTGCGTACAGCAAAAGGCATCGGAGGCGCTCGCGATCGATTCAGGCAGCAAGCAAGCGCGAGCGTTGATGGAGCGCGCCATCGTTGCCACGGGCTGGACGCCGCTGAGCTCGCCGAATCCGCCGGGTGCGCTCAATCGCGCTGCGCAACCAGCCGTGGCGGCGCCCCCTCTGCCGAGCACCATGAATGCGCCAGCGAATCAAGCCGCTCCCCCCCATGCGGCCAGTCCGGCCAGCAACGGCAACAGCGTCGATGCGCAGGAGCGAGCGATTGTGGAAGGCGGCTGGAAGCAGCCATCACCGGGAAATGCAGGACATTGAGCAGGATTCCATATCATATTGGATGTCTGTTGGTCATTAGATTCCATACGGGAGAGAGACCATGCTGAAAACGACCTTGGCGGCCCTGGCGGGCTTGTTTGCCCTGTTTTTTTCCACGTTCGCCGCCGGCGGTACGGCAGCCGCAGACGCACACTATAAGATCGTGACGGGCCAGGAGCGCGGCACCTACATCCAGATCGGCCAGGACCTGGCAAAATGGGTTGCGCAACCCGCCGGCATCGACCTCACCGTGCTCCCTTCGAAAGGGTCGGCGGAAAACGTGCAGCGTCTGCGCTTCGAACCGGGCGTAAAACTCGCACTCGTCCAATCGGACGTCTATCAAGCCTATGTCGATATGGCGAAGGCGGGCAACGAAGAGGCCGGTACGACGATTCGCCCGTTGCGGCTCATCATGCCGCTCTATGACGAGGAAATTTATTTCGTCGTTAGAAACGATTCGCCGATGAAGACGATCAATGAGATCAAGGACAAGGTCATCAGCGTGGGACTGATCGGCAGCGGAACCGCGCAATCGGGTACGACACTGTACCGCCTCATGTTCGGCCAGCCGATTCCCGATCAGAACGTACAGAATCTAAGCAACGAAGATGCGCTGGCCGCGCTGATCGTGAAGAAGATCGACGTGGCGATTATCGTCGCGGGGCAACCTGCGAAGCTCTTCACCGATATGAATCCCGAGTTGCTGCAGCAAATCCGCTTCCTGCGCGTCGACCCGAACGCCCCGGAAACGGCCCGCGCGAAGCAAACGTATTTCCCCGCGACCATTCATGCATCGAGCTACCCGAACTGGCTGAAAGAAGATGTGCCGACATGGACGGTCAAGGCCTTTCTCGTGACCTATGACTACAATCTGCGCGACACCGTTGGCAACCTGAAACGATTTGCCGATTCGCTCTGCCAGAACTTCAACAATCTGCAGAGCCAAGGCCACCCGAAATGGAAGCAGGTGAAACTCGAACTGCCGGGCCTTGGCAAAGGATGGCAATACTATCCGCCCGTCGAGCAGCGCCTGAAAGCTTGTATCGCGCGCCGCGCCGCGATGCAGACGGCGATGCCGCAAGCTCCCACGGCCGAGCAGAAAGTCACCGGCCGGCCATGTACGGACCAGGAGCGCCTGCTGCTGCTTTGTGGCAAGTAGTCAAATGTCTCTTACTTGACCAACTTCAGGATGTCGCGGAACCGCGGGTGCTGACTCGAGCGCAACCATTCGAACGCCACCATTTCGACTGTTGCCACTTCAGCGCCCGCTTTGCCGAGCCGCGCAATTGCCGCGTCTCTGTCTACGACTTTGCGCGAACCCATTGCATCGGTGACGATAGTGACTGCAAAACCGCGATCGAGCAAACCGATTACCGTCTGCAGTACGCAGACATGCGCCTCGCATCCCGCCACGATCGCTCTCTTTCGTCCTTGAGGCAGCGCGTCTATCAGACCATCGGCGATGGCGTCGAAATGATGCTTGACGACCGTGCTTGAGCACAGTTCTTTTATTTCCGTCGCGTTTTCGCCAAGCGCGCCTGGAGTCTGCTCTGTTCCGATGACCGGAACATCCAGGCCTTGCGCAATCCGTCCGAGCCGAACCGCCTGAGCCACGACTAATGCCCCTTCGTGAATCGCCGGCAGCAGTCTTGTCTGCAAGTCGACCAGAACGACGACTGACTCCGAAATGGTATGCAGCATCGCGAATCCCTCGATGAACCAATTTATTGCGATCTAAGTCTGTGCGGAGTCCTGCGTCGGCCAGTTCTGCACCATCACCTTGTGTGGATTCAACAGTGTGATCCCGGCGGCCCGCAATTGCTTGAGGATGGCGAAAAGAAGATCGCTCTTGGTCTTGGCGGCGATGCGCGGGCTGTTGACGTAACCCGTCACGCTGAGCGTGATGCCCTGGGGTGTGAGCTGGCTGAACAGCACCGATGGCTCGGGCTCGTCCAGCACGTCGGGATGCTCGTGATACACCTCGAGCAACAGGTCGCGCACCTGCTCCGGGTCGGTATCCAGCGGGAACGTCAAGACCAGCGTGGCGACGCCCTGGGTGCTGTCGCCCATGGTGACGTTGCGCACGTTCTGCGAAATCAGCTGCGAATTGGGCACGATCATCGTCGAGCGGTCGAGCAACTGGATTTCGGTCGCGCGCACGTTGATGCGGCGAATGTCGCCTTCCATATCCGCAATACTGATTCTGTCGCCCACCTTCACGGGCCGCTCGGTCAGCAAGATCAGGCCCGAGACGAAATTCTTCACGATCTCCTGGAGGCCGAAGCCAATACCGACCGAGAGCGCGCTCACGATCCACGCGAGGCTGTCCCAGCGCACGCCTAGCAGCGAGAACGTCATCAGCACCAGCAGCACGTAGCCCACGTTCGTGAATAGCGTGATGAGCGACATGCGCATGCCGGGGTCCATGCCCAGCGCCGGCATGAATTCCTGGTCGAGCCAGCGGCGCACCGCGCGCAGCAGGTAAAGACCGACCGCGAACCCGATTACGGCGTTCACGATATGCGCGGGCATGATGTCGAGGCTCTTCAGCCGCTGCCCGCCAATGATGCTGATGAGGCTGTTGAGCAGGTCCGCCGGCGTCGTGCCGAAGCCACCTGTCAGCAGCGCCACCACGGCGAGCAGCATCAGGAGACTGGTGCCGATGCCCGAGACCACGGCCTGTACCTGATCGAGATGCTTGTCGTCGAGCCCGAGCAGATTTTTCAGTTGCTTGCCCGCCGCCAGGTTCGGACTGAACACGCTCGCGCAAATATCGCGGTTCAGCTTCGTGAGCACGTAGATGCTGCACAACACGATTTCGAACCACACCAGCTCGTAGGTAATGAAGCGCGCGACCGAGATGTAGCCGATCACCAGCGCGATCAGCGACGCAATGATCGCCAGCGCAGTGCCCGCGTGAATCAGCCCCGCCACCGTGGAGTGCGATTCGGGCGCCTCGCCGGCTGCGGCCATCGCGGCGCGCACGCGGTTCGCGCGCAGCAGCCCCGCGCCGATGGTCAGCACCGTGACGAGCGAAACGATGCCGCGCCCGAGCAGCGTGACCGAAAGGCTCGTGTCGACGATGCGGTTGATCGCCTCGACCGCGCCGGAGACGAACAGCAGCATCGCGAGCGTGCTCGGAAACGGCCGCAGCGCGCGCGCCACCGGATCGGCCAGCGCAGGCAGCCGCCACGACGGATGATTGGTGCACAACAGCGCGCGGCCGAGCCCCGAGATCAGCGCGCAAGTCAGCGTGAGCTTCGTGAACTCGCCCCACAGGTCGCTCAGCGCGGGGGTGAGATCGACGCGGCGCGCGAGCGCCAGATAGAGCACCTGTAGCGCAACCGACGCTGCAAGCAGCGTGGAGATGGCCGTCGACAGCGCAAGCGCGCTGCGGCGCAGACGCGTCGCGGGCAAGCGATGCAGGCAGAACCACGCGAGCGAGCGCTGCACGAGCTTGCGGCCGCCAAGCCAGATCGCGAGCGCGGCGATCAACAGCACCGATGTCAGGAAGCGCTGCCCAGGCTCCCAGACCGAGCGCACCATCTCGCGCACCTGTGCGTCGAACGCGCCGAGACGCTGCCCGTCTTCGGGAGGCTGTCGCAGCAGCGGCACCCAGAATTGCGCACTGAAGATGCCGCTCGAGCGCAGCGCAAGCTGGTTCTTCAGCAAGCCACGATGCAGCTTCGCGAACTGCGCGGACAGAATGCCGAGATTGCTTTTCTGGTCGTCGGCCAGTTTCAGTACGGCGTCGATCTGATCCTTGCGCGCGTTCAGGCTGGCGCGCTGGCGGGCCACCGCCTGGGTGCCCGGTGTCTCGCCGGAAGTCGGCGCCGGCCCGAGCACATCGAGCTGAGCCTGGACCTGCGCGCGCAGCGGCACGATCTGGCTGCGCAGTTTATCGACGTCGGCGCTCAGTTGCTGGGTGGCGTCGGAGAGCGCATCGAGATCCTTGCCGCCGGTCGCGGTCGAGGTCTGCTGCTTGATGCTGTCCTGTTTGACCTGCATCTGCTTGAGCTGCGCAAGCGCCTCGGTCAGCGAAATCGCGGGCGGCGTCGCGTCCACGCTGCTTGCGGTCGCGACGGTTGCGATAGTGACAGCCGGAAAGGCCAGCGCAGGGGCAACCAGGGCGAGCGACAAAAGCGGCGACAAAAGCGCGATCAGCGCAATTCGCGCGATTTGGCGCGCGAAAGCGGAAAGTCGGTGCAATGCCATGGGGGGCTTTCAATTATTACAGGTAGTTCGCGTACGGAATTATGCCCTGAGTGCCGGGGGCGCTACCGGTTCGTGAACCGCCCCTAAAAGGCGCGCGTCACCGCGTGCGCCCCGCACAACTTCCGCCATCGGCCTATCATGATCTGATCCCCCATCGCTCGGGAGCGCGCCGCATGAACCGTTTCCTGATTGTCGTCGGCATCGCCTGCATCCTCGCCGGCATGGGGTGGCGCTGGATCCTGCGCATCCCGTTCGGCCGGCTGCCCGGCGACATTCATATCGTCACGGAAGGCTTCGACTTCTATTTCCCCATCGTCACCGGCATCCTGGTTTCGGCCGTGGTGTCCTTGCTGCTGTGGCTTCTGAAGCATTGAGCGCGGCAGCGGCCTCGCGCCCCCTATACTCCCCAGCAGTATTCACCTATACTCTCTCCCAGTATCACCATTCCGGTAACGCCATGCCCCATTCCCCTGAAGAAAAGAAACGCGTCCTCACGCGCGTGCGCAAAGTGCGCGGGCAACTGGACGCGCTCGAGCGCGCGCTCGAGGAAGGCGCCGATTGCGCGCCCGTGCTGCAGCAACTCGCTGCCATTCGCGGCGCAATCAATGGGGTCATGGCCGGCGTGCTCGAAAGCCATCTGCGCGAAGAGTTCACCCAACTGACTGGAATCACGGAGTCCGCGTCCGGTTCGATCGACGATGTCGTGAGCCTCGTCCGAACCTATTTGCGCTAGGATCTCCGCCCGCAGCCGTTCGACCACTATTCTTAAGGATTGCTATGAAATCACGTGCCGCAGTCGCATTCGAGGCGGGCAAGCCGCTCCAGATCGTCGAGATCGATGTCGAACCGCCCCGCAAGGGCGAAGTGCTGGTGAAGATCACGCACACGGGCGTCTGCCACACCGACGCCTTCACGCTCTCCGGCGACGATCCGGAAGGCCTCTTCCCCGTGGTGCTGGGCCACGAAGGCGCCGGCATTGTCGTGGAAGTGGGCGAAGGCGTGACCAGCGTGAAGCCCGGTGACCATGTGATTCCGCTCTACACCGCCGAATGCGGCGAGTGCCTGTTCTGCAAGAGCGGCAAGACCAACCTGTGCGTGGCCGTGCGCGCCACCCAGGGCAAGGGCGTGATGCCCGACGGCACTACCCGCTTCAGCTACAACGGCCAGCCCATCTATCACTACATGGGCTGCTCCACGTTCAGCGAATACACCGTGGTGGCCGAAGTGTCGCTCGCGAAGATCGACCCGCAAGCCAATCCGGAACAGGTCTGCCTGCTGGGCTGCGGCGTGACCACGGGCCTCGGCGCAGTGAAGAATACGGCCAAGGTGCAGGAAGGCGACACGGTTGCAGTGTTCGGTCTCGGCGGCATTGGCCTCGCCGTGATCCAGGGCGCGAAGATTGCCAAGGCGGGCCGCATCATCGCCGTCGACACCAACCCCGGCAAGTTCGATCTGGCGCGCGCCTTCGGGGCCACCGACTGCGTCAACCCCAAGGACCACGAAAAGCCCATCCAGCAGGTGATCGTCGAGATGACGGGCTGGGGCGTGGACCATAGCTTCGAATGCATCGGCAATGTCAACGTGATGCGCGCGGCGCTCGAATGCGCACACCGCGGCTGGGGCCAGTCGGTCGTGATCGGTGTGGCTGGCGCGGGCCAGGAGATCTCCACCCGCCCGTTCCAGCTGGTGACGGGCCGCCGCTGGCTGGGCACGGCATTCGGCGGCGTGAAGGGCCGCTCGGAGCTGCCGGGCATGGTGCAAGACGCCATGTCGGGCAAGATCCAGCTCGCACCGTTCGTCACGCACACGATGCCGCTCACGGGCATCAACGAGGCCTTCGATCTGATGCACGAAGGCAAGTCGATCCGCACCGTGGTTCACTACAACGACTAACGCATGCAATCGTCACGGCGTGCAGGGCAAATCGCTGCCCTCGCGCGCCGTGGCGTTGCATTCGCTCCCCCGTCGAAACGCCCAGGCCGGCACGTTGCATGCCGGCTCCCTGTTCTTGCTCATGCCGCGCGCGGCGACGCTACCGGCGGCGAGCCTTCGTGAAAGAGCTGGCTAATCTGTGCGCGCAGCTCCGGTGAATCGGTGTGATGGTGCACGCTCACCGCGTGCTGGACGGCGGCCTCCAGAAGCTCCGAGTCCGAATCCGCCGAAATCGCAACCGAGCAGTTCATCTCGCTGGGGAACTCTCTGCAATCAATGTACTTTCGAGTCATGGCGAGACTCCTCGTTGGCGGGTTAACAGCGCTATACGACGCACGCATTCGCGAGCAGCCCGCGTATGCGTGAAAATTATAGAATCCGCGCAATGCGTTTGCTAAACTATTAAAATGAATCCGCGCAAGATAATAATATGATTTAACTGCGCGGTCTAATCAGGCAAATGAAATACGAGATTTAATAGCACAAATATTATTTATTGAATTTGATAATTCAGGTTAGCTAATTTATCTTCGAGCCTCGCCGGCTGCCGGGGTACGAGCCGTTTCGCGAAGCGCTCATCGGCTGGGTCTCTACGTCCCGGCCAGCCAGGCTGCGCCCGCCGCCATTCCGAAAGCCCGTCTTTCACGCTTTCCCGACCGAATGCACGCATTGATCCGCGCGTGCGACATCCGCCTTGATTCGACACACTGAATCGGTCGCGAGAAGTTCAGCCAGTCCATGCTAACGCGCGATGTGTCCAGTCGCGCGCGTTTTCCCGATCCGTTGAATGAGAGGTGTGCCATGCCCAGTCTGTCTAGCGACTCCATCGAAACACTAAAAGGCGCGCTTCGCGGCCAGGTGCTGCAGCCGGGCGACGCGGGCTACGACGAAGCGCGGCGCATCTGGAACGCCATGATCGAACGACGTCCCGCGCTAATCGTGCGCTGCCAGGGCTGCGCCGACGTGCGGCGCGCGGTGGCGTTTGCGCGCGAAATGGGGCTGCCGCTCGCGGTACGCGGCGGCGGCCACAATATCGCCGGCAGCGCGTTGTGCGACGACGGTCTCGTGATCGATCTTTCGCCAATGAAGTCGGTCAGAGTGGAGCCCGCCACGCGCCGCGCGTATGTCGAACCCGGCGCGACGCTGGGCGACTTCGATCACGAAGCGCAGGCGTTCGGCCTCGCCACGCCGCTTGGCATCAACTCGACCACGGGCGTGGCCGGGCTCACGCTCGGCGGTGGATTCGGCTGGCTGAGCCGGCGCTTCGGCATGTCGGTCGACAACCTCGTCGCCGCCGACGTCGTGACTGCCGATGGCAATTTGCTGCACGCGAGCGCCGATGAAAACGCCGACCTGTTCTGGGCGATTCGCGGCGGTGGCGGCAATTTCGGCGTGGTCACGATGTTCGAGTTCGCGCTGCATCCCTTGGGCCCGGAAGTCTATGGCGGACTCGTTGTGCTGCCGTTCGAAGCGGCAAAAGAAGCGCTCGTGAAGTATCGCGAAGCGGCTGCGGCGATGCCGGAAACGCTCACGGTCTGGAGCGTGTCGCGTCTCGCGCCGCCGTTGCCCTTCCTGCCGCCGGAGGTGCACGGCAAGCCGATTATCGCGTTCGCGGTGTGCTACACAGGCGCACTGGAGGACGGGCCGAGCGCGGTAGCGCCGGTGCGCGGCTTCGGCCAGCCCTATGGCGAGCACCTTGGGCCGATGCCCTACGCCGCGTGGCAAAAGGCGTTCGATCCGTTGCTCACGCCGGGCGCGCGCAACTACTGGAAATCGCACAATCTCGCCGCCTTGCCGGACGGCCTCATCGACACGCTGACCGACGCTATCGCCACGCTGCCCTCGCCCCAGTGCGAGATATTCTTCGGGCAAATCGGCGGGGCGACACAACGTGTCGCCGCCGACGCGATGGCCTATCCCAACCGCGACGCGCTCTACGTCATGAACGTGCATGGCCGCTGGACCGAACCCGAAGACGACGCCCGCTGCGTTGCCTGGGCACGCGGTTTTTTCGAAGCGTCGAAGCCTTATGCGCTTGGCAGCGTGTACGTGAACTTCCTGACCGAAGACGAACGCGCGCGCGTCGAGGCGGCTTACGGGCCGAACATGGAGCGTCTCGTCGCCATCAAGACGCGCTACGACCCGGACAACCTCTTCCGATGCAACCAGAACATCCTGCCCGAAGCCCCGCAGGCAGCGGGCAGTTGACTCGAAGACACACCACCCACGCACGCGCCTGGCCGGAACGGTCATGCGCGTGCGTATCCCAAACCCGATGTCAACGCAAAAGGAATCGTCATGTCGACCTATGTGGTTCTTGCGCAGTTTACCGACCAGGGCATTCGCACCGTCCGGAACAGCGCACAGCGCGCCGGCCAGGCCGCGGAAATGGCCAAGACCTTCGGTTGCGAAATGAAGGAAATTTATTGGACGCTGGGGAAATACGACATCGTCACGATCATCGAAGCGCCGGATGAACAAAGCTTCATGGCGTTCGGCCTTGCGCTCGGATCGCTCGGCAATATCCGCACGCAAACGCTGCGCGCGATGAGCAAGGACGAGTTCGGCGCCGTGCTCGGCAAGTTGCCTTGAGTCGGAGTGCTGAACAATTGGCGCAGGTGTCCACCCTGTTTTGAGGTGGACACCTGCGCCTGAAATTCTCGCCACCCCATCCACCGCACAGGATATCTAACTAAATAAAATTCTGCTTCCTGTGCGTCCCTCGTTTCTCCCTTACATTCTGACTTCCATCTTCCTCAACTCCTCCACAAAATCCAGCGGGGTGAAATCGCGGTTCTCCCTGAAATAGCGCTTACGCTCTTCGATCACTTTCGCGGCTATCTCGCCGGCCGCCAGTTTGGGCACCCCGGCACTGATTTGCAGGAAATGGCTCAGTTCCGCTTGATTCGCCGTCATCACATCCAGTTCGTCATGGATGAACAGCGCCTGAATTGTATCCATCTCGCTCGCCTGCGCGCCCAGTTTGACCCGCCCGCGCTCGCGCAACATTGCGCGAACGTTCGCCCGATTGGTCACAATACCCGGCCCAGGCTGTTCGACCCGCGAACCCTGCGCGTCGAACAGCGCTTTGAATCCCATGCCGACTCCAATCGAATGGGCCTGTGCGCCTACGAGCATGATGTCCCGGTCGGTCGTTGCAATGCCCACTGCGGCCCGCCCTTCCAACCCCTCCACCACGATCGGCCCAAAGTCGTTGACGGTATACGAGTCGAACAGCGACATCGACGAGGGCATCGACCCGATTGCGCTCACAACCCTGCACACCGGCAAAGCCGTCGTCGATCTGAATGCGCCGCTTGAAAGGTTGGTGACATTTTTGAAGTGCGTCACTATGCCGGCCTCACGCATGTCGCTGAAATCGTGGAATTGGTCGCGCTCCTCGAATCCCGCGATATCGCCGGTATAAATAAGGCCGTTTTCGAGCAGCCGTTTCAATGTTTTGCTGTTGCGTCCCCCGGGGTTTGCGTTGCTGAATGCGAACCCACTATTGGGTCCCACGACATAAGGGATAGCGCCGTAGCCCATGCAGACTTCCGCGGCCCAGAGCGCCGTCGGCCCGTCCCCCGCAACCAGGACCGCACAGCCGCTTTCAATAGCCAAGCCGGTCGACACAGCCTGCGAGCCCGTGATGTACTCGCCAAACGGACGCTCGAGGCTCGAATACCGCTTTTGGGTCTGCACGTCCAACAAGCGCTCCTTTCCCGCGCCAAGCGCTGCAATGACCTCCCCTGCGAGAATTTCCACCGAGGTTCCATTGGGCAACTCAACCACCGCGAGAATTTCGTTGCGGTTGTACTTCTTGAGCATCTTCACCCGCCCGCGGATCTCCACCCCCTCCGATAACTCAAGCGCGGTATGTTTCTGCCACGTCATCGTGTCCTGGAGGTCTTTGACTTTTGCAAACTTTCCCGTCAGGGATTCTCCTTTCGTGCCTATCAGGTTGAGTGCTTTGGCGCTTTGCCCCAGAAGCAAACCCTCCATCGTGGTATTCCAATCGAACAGTTGCACGCCGGTCTCGCCCACGATGGTCATCGGCACGTCGACATCGGGGAACTGATCTAGCATGTCCACACTCCCTTGTCTCGCCATGCGGTAGAACACTTCGTGCGATGTCGGGCCTCTGCCCAGCACAAGTCGCCCTGTTCTAAAGAATTGATTTCTCATCGTTTCCCCCTCGAAACCGCGAGAGTATGGATTCTTGACTTTTATATCTTCCGCGCCAAGAAATTATATTGATTGCTAACTTTTAACTTGAAGGCATCCGATTATTGCAACAGCAACGACGCGGGAAGCCATTTATGAAAGCAGAACCCCAAGGCGATAGCAATAGCGTCCGCCGGGTTTCTCGAATAGCTATCTGTTTCGACCTGGCGCAAGAAAGCCCAGCAGGATCGCATTTTCCCGCTGCACCGCAACATTCCCCCTTCCCTCAAAAACCACCTACTCTTAAATATCGGGCCACTTCCATTTGCCCGTCCGGACGTTCCGATGCGCGCTCATCGCCCCACCCGGGCGGCGGAGCACGACGCGCCTCCGCCCCATGCTCGCCAGCCACGCCATCCGTTGCCGGCGCGGCTCGCGCGCGCCGCGCTTTTTGCGGCGCTGCTGGTGGTTTGCGCGGCGGTGGCGGCGCTTAGCGCCATGGCTCAGGCGCAACGCGCTCCGGCGGCGGATCAGCGCCCGGTCGTCGTGATGACCGTCAACGGCGCGATCGGCCCCGCCAGCGCGGACTTCATCGTCCGCACGCTCGCGCGCGCCGCGCAACAGCACGCACAGCTCGCGATCCTCCAGCTCGACACGCCTGGCGGACTCGACACCTCGATGCGCCAGATCATCAAGGCGATCCTCAGCTCGCCCGTGCCGGTGGCCGCGTTCGTCGCGCCCGGCGGCGCGCGCGCCGCGAGCGCGGGCACCTATATCGTCTACGCGAGCCATGTCGCCGCCATGGCGCCCGGCACCAATTTGGGCGCGGCCTCGCCGGTGCAGATCGGGATCGGCGGCATGGGCGGCGCGCCGAACCCGCCCGGCGCGCCAGGCTCGGCAGGAGGGGCCTCGGGCGGGCAGGCCAATGACAAAGCCAGCGACAAAACCAGCAACGAAGCCACCGACAACGCCTCCACCGAGGCGCGCAAGGTCATGCACGATGCCGCCGCCTACATTCGCGGCCTCGCGCAACTGCGCGGGCGCAACGCCGCGTGGGCGGAACGCGCGGTGCGCGAAGCGGTGAGCCTGTCCGCCAGCGAGGCGCTCGACCAGCACGTAATCGATCTCATCGCGCAAGACCCCGCCGATCTCGCACGCCAGCTCGACGGCCGCGCCATCACCACGGCGGCCGGCACGGTGCGCATCGCGACCGCGCACGCGCCGCTCGTGTACGTCGTGCCCGACTGGCGCAATCGCTTTCTCTCCATCGTGGCCGATCCGAACGTCGCATTGATCCTGCTGACGATCGGCATCTACGGCCTCTTCTTCGAGTTTGCGAATCCAGGCTTCGTGCTGCCCGGCGTGGCCGGCGGAATCTGCCTGCTGGTCGGCCTGTTCGCGATGCAGCTTCTGCCCATCAACTACGCGGGGCTCGGCCTCGTGATGCTGGGGCTCGCGTGCCTGATTGCTGAAGCCTTCCTGCCCACGTTCGGCGTGCTTGGCTTTGGCGGCATCGTCGCGTTTGCCGTGGGCGCGCTCATGCTGATCAACACCGACGTGCCCGGCTACGGCATTCCACTGCCGCTGATCGCGGGCCTCGCGCTCGGCGGCGCGGCGTTCGTCGCGGCGGTTTCCAGCGTGGCGCTGCGCGCGCGGCGCCGCCCCGTGGTGAGCGGGTCGGAAGCGATGGTCGGCAGCATCGGCGAGATCATCGACGATGGTTTGTCGCCCGATCACGCATGCGCCTCGGGCTGGGCGCGCGTGCATGGCGAACGCTGGCGCGTGACTTGCGCGGTGCCGCTCGCCACGGGCAGCCAGGTGCGCGTGACGGGTCGCAACGGCCTGCTGTTGAGCGTGGCGCCACTACACGGAGCACCGCTGCACGAGGCAAATCAAGGAGGACATTCATGATCGGCTACACCTTCGGCTTCACGAGTCTCTTGATCGTTCTGGCCATCCTGCTCGCCGTTTCGGCCATTCGCATCTTCAGGGAGTACGAGCGCGGCGTGGTGTTCATGCTCGGCCGCTTCTGGAAGGTCAAGGGGCCCGGGCTCGTGCTCATCATTCCCGTCGTGCAACAGGCGGTGCGCATCGATTTACGTACTGTCGTGTTCGACGTGCCCGCGCAGGACGTGATCACGCGCGACAACGTCTCGGTGAAGGTCAATGCCGTGGTCTACTTCCGCGTGGTCGATCCGGAAAAGGCCGTGATTCAGGTCGCACGCTTTTTCGAGGCCACCAGCCAGCTCGCGCAAACCACGCTGCGCGCGGTATTAGGCAAGCATGAACTCGACGCGTTGCTTGCGGAGCGCGAGCAATTGAACGCCGATATTCAAAAGACGCTCGACTCGCAAACCGACGCGTGGGGCATCAAAGTCTCCACGGTCGAAATCAAGCACGTGGACCTCAACGAGACGATGATCCGCGCCATTGCGCGCCAGGCCGAAGCAGAACGCGAGCGCCGCGCGAAAGTGATTCATGCGGAAGGCGAACTGCAAGCGTCCGAAAAATTGCTGCAAGCCGCGCAGCGGCTCGCACTGCAGCCGCAGGCCATGCAGTTGCGTTATCTACAGACGCTCACCACCATTGCCGCCGACAAGAACTCGACCATTGTGTTTCCGTTGCCGATCGATTTGCTCAGCGCGCTGCTAGAGCGATTTAATGCGCCGCGCGAGAATTGATTAGCGAACGCGGCCCTAGCCCGGCATGATCATCACCTTCGCGGACGCAGTCGCATCCGCGGCGGTGCGCAACGCCGCGTCGATCTCGTCGAGTGCGAAACGGTGGCTGATCATTGCCGCCGCCTCGGCTGTTCGGGACGCGAGCCAGGCCACGGCGTCCGGGAATTCACGCGGATAACACATCGTGCCGATCAGTTCGATTTCCTTCACCTGAAGCAACGTAAAGTCGAACAACATCGGCTCCTTGTACACGCTGGCCACGGTGATTCTTGCGGTATCCCTCGCGTGCGCGACCGCGTCCTGAAGTACGGACGGCACGCCGGTATTTTCAAAAATCAGTTGGGTGGCGGCTGCGCGGGTTCCGAAGAACGTCGGGACGCTGCCGTGCACACGTGCGAGCGTTTCCCACACATCGTCGCGCGCGGGATTGATGACGAGATCCGCTCCGAGCGTCGCCGCAATCGCGAGACGCCGTTCAGACATGTCCGCCACCGCCACGTGCTTGACGCCACGCTGCTTGAGCATGGCGACGATGCCCAGTCCGATCGCCCCCGCGCCAAGCACGAGCGCTGTCTCGCCTTCGACCGCGCGGGACCGGTTGACCGCATGCAGCGAGACGGCCAGCGGTTCAGCCAGCGCCGCGACGTCCATAGGCACGTGCGCGGCGACTTCGTGAAGAATCGGCGCGCGGTTGACGTCGCGTACGCGAATGGTGCGCGCAAATGCACCGTCGTCGCTGCCGCAGCCGATCATCGCGCCGTTCGCCATCGGATTGACGACGACGCGCATGCCGGGCGCGTACCGCTCGACGCGCGGACCCACTGCGCTGATCACGCCGGAAAACTCGTGCCCCATCGCCATCGGTTCGCGATCGGGACGAATCCCGCCGTTGCGATGAAAGCCGAGATCGCTGCCGCAAATGCCGCACGCCGCCACCTCGATCAGCACGTCTTCGTCGTGCATCGCCGGAAACGGCACCTCGTCGATTCGCATATCGCCGGGACCGTGCAGCCGCGCTTGCCGTATCGTGTTCGCCATCGTTCTACCTTGTAGTTGAGCGGGACCGCCCGTCATGCGACTGCTTCGTAAGTCGTGACCGGATTGCTGCCGTCCCACGCACGCGCCGCCGCGATGCCGCTGCGGATCAGTTCGCGCATCCCGGCGCCCTCGATCACTTCGTAAAGCACGCCCGGCTCATGGTCGTGCGCGAGGTACGCCACTCGCGTTGCCGGGTTCTCGGCCTCGAACACGACCGTCAACCCATTGGAGGTCAGGCGGGCAACGGCAGCATCGATATCGTCGACGACCCACGCAATGTGATGCATGCCAAGCACGGGTCGACCGTCCGCTTGGCGATAAGGCGACGGGGCGTCGTTCGTCGCCTTGATCAACTCGATCTGCGTATCGCCCTGGTAGCCGAGTGCGACATCCATCGTCACCGTGACCGGCTTGCCGCGATATCGGCCCTCCAGGCTAACGCCGCGAAACACGGTCCACGGTCCGACGCCGGTATGTGCAACCCAGCGGCTGATGCTCTGGTCCAGATCGTCGACGAGATAGCCGATCTGGTCGATGGTGCCGAACGTCTGTGTATTCATAAGGCTTCCTCAGTGATATAGACGGGCCGGCTGCTCAGGCCGATCACGCCGTGTCCTGCAAGCCGACGGTTTCCGTCTCGGCGCAAGCGGCCGCAATGTGATTGGCCGCGACGAAGCCAAACGTCATGGCCGGTCCAATGGTCGATCCGGGTCCCGGATAGGTCTTGCCCATCACCGCCGCCGACGTGTTGCCGATCGCGTAGAGCCCCTCGATCACGGACTCATCGGGACGCAGCACGCGGGCGTGGGCATCGGTGCGCAGCCCGCCTTTCGTGCCGATCTCGCCGGGGTCGAGGCGCAACGCATAGAACGGCGCGCGCTCGATCGGCCCGAGACAGGGATTGGGCTTCGACGACGAATCGCCGTAATAACGGTCGAAGACGTTGCCCCCTTTTCCGAATTCGGGATCGACGCCGGCGGCGGCATAGCCGTTCATCTGCGCGACGGTGCGCGCAAGGCCGTCGGCATCGACGCCGATCTTCGCGGCCAATTCGGCCAGCGTTGGCGCGCGATAAATGACGGTGTCGAGCCAGCCGTCCGGAATCTTGCTGTCGGGCTGCACGCTGCCGGGCAGCAGCACGCCGCACGGGTAACGCTTGCGGTACTCGGCGTCGAAGATCATCCACGCAGGCACGTTCGCCTTCGTCTGGGCATGGTCTGCGTACATGGCGTGGATCACGTCCGGATAGGGCGCCGATTCATTGACGAAGCGCCGCCCGAGACCGTTGACCATCACGCAGCGCGGCGCCGAGCGCTCGACGAACAGTCCCCGCTGCTTCTCTTCGCCAGGCACATGCACTGTCGGCACACCCCACACGAAATCCATCAGCGCGACGCCGGCGCCCAGCGCCAGTCCTGCGCGAATGCCATCGCCCGTGTTGATCGGCGGCGCGGCGCTCCACTCGGCGCGCGTGGGCTTGGGCAGATACTGTTCGCGCATCGCCTGATTCGCTTCAAAGCCGCCGCATGCGAGCACCACGGCGCGCCTCGCACGAATCCCGAACGGGCGGCCGGCGCGCTCCACCATCAGCCCGTCCACGCGCGCGCCATCGGTATGCAGCGAGTGCATCGGCGTGTCGAGCCAAAGTTCGATGCCGCGCTGCGCAAGCGCTGCTCGCAGACTCGCAATAAGCGCATTGCCGAGCGTCAGCCGGCGGTCGCGCGAGGTTCGCCTGCGCCACGAAAAATCGGTCGCGTAGCGCAGCATCAGGCGTGCGGTGAGCCGCAGCCACCCGCGCTGTTTGGTCAGGATGGTGTGCGCTTCGATCTGCGTCATCGCAATGCGGCCGCCAATCAGCGTGGCCGGCGACGGTGCCCGCAGTTCGTCGAAATGCGCGCCAAGACGCGAAGCGTCGAACGCCGCCGGTTCCATCGTCCGATAGCCGGGCTTGCCGCCCTTGCGGTCCGGATAGTAGTCGGGGTAGCGCGGCACCGCATGAAAATGGGTCTGCGCGTGCTGCGCGAGCCAGGCGACCATTCTCGGACCGTTCTCGAGATACGCATCGATCCGTTGAGGATCGAAATCCTCGCCGACGACATCGCGCAGATACGTAATTGCTTCGTCATACGAATCATTTCCACCGAGCCCGGCGATCTGGTCGTTGCACGGAATCCAGATGCCGCCTCCGGACACGGCTGACGTGCCGCCGTACACGCTGCTCTTCTCCACGATCAGGACCGACAGGCCCTGATCGAACGCGCGCAGCGCCGCCGTCATCGCGCCGGCGCCGGAGCCGACCACCACCACGTCGTACGTGGCGTCCCAGGCAGGTACGTGTCGATCCGTCATTGATTGTCTCCTCCGGTCAGGTGTGGAACGCTGCGGGGTTCCCGTACCTGCTATGTCACATTAATGTAGATTTGAGACAAATAATGTCACAAATTTAATTTTTGTGCCAACGTGTGCGAAAATCGATGGCAGTGGAATGCGGTCGTTGGGACGGAACGCGCCGCGGCATGGGGGAGAAATATGGATCGGCAACTGCGCTGGGGCGACGCCAGCAGAATGGACAGCGTCAATGACGGGCGCAGCGCGATCCTGCGCGCGGCGCTCGACGCGATGATCGAGCACGGGATCGACGGCCTGTCGATCGACGACGTCGCGCGTCGCGCCAACATTTCACGGCGGACGCTGTACCGGTATTTCGGCACCAAAAAAGAGCTGATCCAGGGCGTGATCAGCGTCGAGAACGCCGCGTTCTTCGAGGTCATGCAAAGCCGCCTTGCCGGGTTCGAGCACGACTTCGAGGCCTACTGCGAGGAATGCGTGTGTTTCGCGGTACGTTACCGGGATCGCCATCACGGCGGCTTTCACCACAACTACCTGGCCACGGGCTTATCGACTGAGGTGTTCGGCTACATCATCGAGAACATCGCGCCAATGTGGCGGCGTGTGCTCGAGAAACCGTATGGCCACTACGCCGCCGCGCGCGGCCCGCGGGTCCCCGCGCTCGACGACGTCATCGCTCTCGTCAGCCGCATTGGACTCGCGTACTGCCTCGTGCCCGTGGACGAGCAGGCCATGCGCGCGCAGATGCGGATTCTCTGGACGTTCAGTCGCGAAGTTTGAGCACGTCCCAAAGGTGCGCGGTGCAAATGCGCATATTGCTTCGTCATCCCTATCGTTATGATGGAGGTTCATTCCCTGCGTGACCCGGGAAGCGTGGCAGCACGCTATTCCTCGGAACTAAACACGTCATGAACTCCACCACCGCGCGCAAACGCCCAGGCCTTCGGCAGCGCGTGCCCGGCGCGAGCGGCACCATCGCCATTGCGCAACTGTTCGGCACCTCGCTGTGGTTCAGCGCGAACAGCACGGCCGCCGACCTGATGCGCGTCTGGCACGCCACGGCTGCGGACATCGGCTGGCTCACCAGCGCCGTGCAGATGGGCTTCATTCTCGGCACGCTCTATATCTCGTCGAGCGGCATGGCGGACCGCTACGCCGCAAGCCGGATTTTCGTGTTGAGCGCAGTGGCGGGCGCGCTCTTCAACCTGGGTTTCGCGTGGCTCGCGAGTGGCCTCGTCAGCGGCGCCGTGCTGCGCTTTTGCGTGGGCGTGTGTCTAGCCGGCATCTATCCGATGGGGATGAAGCTGATCGTCGGCTGGGCGCCCGAGCGAACCGGTCAGGCGCTCGCGCAACTCGTCGCCATGCTCACGCTCGGCACCGCGCTGCCGCACGCGATGCGTCTCGTTGGCATGGGCTTTCCGTGGCAACTCGTGATTACCGCCTCGTCGGTGCTCGCGCTGCTTGGGGCGGTGCTCGTCGGCGCACTCGGCGACGGGCCGCACGCTCGCACGGCACGCTCTCCGGCCGGCGGCGCACAGGCAACGGCAAGCACTTGGGCGACATTCCGCATTCGCGCATTTCGCGC
The DNA here is from genome assembly GCF_902859945.1 of Paraburkholderia caffeinitolerans. GTDB lineage: Bacteria > Pseudomonadota > Gammaproteobacteria > Burkholderiales > Burkholderiaceae > Paraburkholderia > Paraburkholderia caffeinitolerans. The sequence continues at coordinate 209,943 of NZ_CADIKL010000010.1, forward strand.
GGCGGCCTTCGGCTACTTCGGCCATATGTGGGAGCTCTACGCGTTCTGGACCACGGTGCCGCTGCTGATCTCGCGCACCGCGCTCCTGAGTGCTTTTCCGCGCATGGGCGTGTCGGGTCTTGCGTTCTGCTTCATCGGCGTGGGCGCGCTCGGTTCGCTGATCGGCGGTGCGTTGTCGCAACGCATCGGCAGCGCCAGGGTCGCGTTGGGCGCGCTCGCAATGTCGGGTCTGTGCGCACTGACCTTCTCCATCGCGTGGCGGCAGCTTTCGCCCCCGGCGCTCGCGGTGTTGCTGCTGCTGTGGGGCGCGTCCGTGATCGCCGACTCGCCGCAATTCTCGGCGCTCACGGCAAAAGCGTGCCCTCCCGGCGGCGTAGGGGGCGCGCTGGCCATCCAGAACTCCATCGGCTTTGCGATCACGGTGGTCTCGATCGCCGCCACCACCGCGCTATTCGGCTATATCGGCGTGGATGCAACCTGGCTGCTCGTGCCGGGTCCGCTACTGGGCCTGACCGGCTATGCCGCGACGATGCGCGGCGCCGCCGCCAGCGGGCTGCCGAAAACATAGGCCAGCACTGTAGCGGGGCCGGCTTGCGCAATCGTGTGTCCAGATCCCGCCAATAGACCGGCGCCGATGCTTCCGCCAATCGAGCGCATCACCCCATGCCGCTGTTTCCGCTCGATGGATGCGAACGCAACGAATCGCCCTATCGACTTCAAGCCTTTCCGATCGCATCCATCATCCGGGGCCCCAAAGCGCCCGACATAGAACGGTTTCGACCGCCCGCCTACCGATCGCGACAGGTTTCTTCCTCATCCAGTGCCGCAATCTGCGCACGAGTCCAACCACCACAAAGATAAGGGTAAACCCCTGCAAAAAGCCGACCGCCAGCCATGCGGCCGCGCCGGTTCGTCGCGTGTAAACCCTTATTTTTATGATGTCTACTTCAAACCTATACTGCGTCTACAATTTGTAGACAATGAAGATGAACATTTGAAGACATTGCCGGCGCGCTAACGCACGGCATTGGCGCGCCTTCCCACCGAAGGCGCTACGCGAGTCAAACGCGATATTGGAATCAGCCATGCAAACAGTTACCTCGCTCCCCGCCGACGACAAAATGTGCGGCTGGTATCACACGAGTCGGTCGCGCACCCCCAAGGCGGCTCACACGGGGGAATCGAAGGCTCGCTGGGCGGTCATTGGCGCCGGCTTCACCGGCCTTGCCGCCGCACGGCAGCTGGCCCTGAATTTCCCCGACGACGAGGTCGTGCTCATCGAAGCGCAGGAAGTCGGCTTCGGCACATCGGGACGCAACGCGGGGTTTGCGATCGATCTGCCGCACGACATCGGCGCGGACGACTACATCGGCGATATCGCGACCGCCAAGACCACGCTCAAGCTCAACCTGCTAGGGCAGACGATCCTGCGCGAACTCGTTGCGGCGCACGGCATCGACTGCCATATGAATGCGTCCGGCAAATATCAAGCAGCGGTGGGAGAGCGCGGCGTGGCCGTGCTCGAGGCGTATCGGCGCGGGCTCGACAAACTGGGCCAGTCCTATGAAGTGATCGACGGCAAGGCGCTGCCCAAGCACATCGGCACGTCGTTCTATCGCCAGGCGCTGTTCACGCCCGGCACGGTGCTCGTGCAGCCTTCGGCGCTCGTCAAGGGGCTCGCCGACTGCCTGCCGCCCAATGTCACGCTGTACGAGCACACGCCCGTGACCGAAGTGGAATACGGCGACAAGATCGTGCTGGCTCATCGCAACGGCCGCATCACCGCCGACAAGCTGGTGCTGGCAAACAACGCGTTCGGCATGCGCTTCGGTTTTCTCGAGCGCACGATGCTGCCCGTGTTTCTCTATGCGAGCCTGACGCGGCCGCTCACCCCCGCGGAGCAGGCGGAACTGGGCGGCAAGCCGTTCTGGGGCGTCATTCCCGCCGACCCGTTCGGCAGCACGCTGCGCCGCACGCACGATAACCGCATCCTGGTGCGCAACAGCTTTTCGTTCAATCCCGACGGCCGCCCCAAGGAGCACTACCTCCCTCGCTTCGCGCAGCGGCATCGTCTGTCGTTCGAGCGGCGCTTCCCGATGCTCCCCAAGGTCGATTTCGAATACACGTGGAGCGGTTCGCTCGCGCTCTCGCAAAACCACAAGGGATTTTTCGGACAACTCGCGCCGAACGTCTATGGCGCGCTGTGCTGCAACGGCCTCGGCATCACGCGCGGCACGGTAACGGGCACGCTGCTCGCCGACTGGCTCGCGGGCAAGCCGAACCCATTGATCGATTTCCTGCTTGAGACGTCGGGGCCGAACAAGGCGCCACCCGAGCCGTTCCTCTCGCTCGGCGTCAACGCGACCCTCTGGTGGGGACAACGCAAGGCAGGGCTCGAAAGCTGAGTGCACGGCGCCGCCGGAGCGACTGTGTGCGCAAGGGCGAGCACGATGGACAACGATAAATCGGCAGTTTTTCACACAGACCGATTCCCCCCTTTAAACGAAGTACAGGACGCAGCAGCCATGGCTCACGCCAGGAAATCTTGCGTCCAATTTCATGGAAGGAGACTGGCAATGTCGAATCATCACGTGTCCATCGAGGACGTTCCTCTCAATGGATTCCATCAGTTGCTCACCATCCGCTCGAGCGGGGGCTGGCTCATGGATGGATATGTCCTGAGCATCATCGGCGTTGCCATGGTGCAGTTTTCCGCGGCGCTCGGCCTGACCAGTTTCTGGGAAGGCATGGTGGCCGCATCGGCGCTCATCGGCATCTTCGTCGGCGGCTTCGCGGGCGGCTGGCTGTCCGATCGGCTCGGGCGACAGAAGCCTTATTTCTTCGGGCCCGTCATCTTCTTCGTCTGCTCGCTCGCGCAGCTCTGGGTGCAGTCCGGCGAGGCGCTGTTCTGGCTGCGATTTCTGATCGGCATCGGCGTGGGCATCGAATATCCCGTCGCCGGTTCGTTGCTGGTCGAATTCATGCCGCGCAAATACCGTGGCCCCCGCCTGGCCATGCTGACGATTATCTGGTTCCTCGGTGCGGCGCTCGCTTATATCGTCGGCAATCTGCTTCTCAGCACCGGCGCACCCGATGCGTGGCGCTGGGTGTTGGCCAGCCCGGCAGTGATCGGCATCGTATTGTTCCTCGTGCGCATCGGCACGCCTGAATCGCCGCGCTGGTTGCTCAGCAAGGGCCGCAGTGCAGAGGCCGAAGCGGTCATCAAGAAAGTCTACGGTCCGTCGTTCTCGCTAAAGAATCTGCCGGAAGAAAAGACCGAGAAGAAGATCTCGCTGTGGGCCCTGCTCCACTCCGGTTATGGCAAGCGCATGTTGTTCGTTTCGCTGTTCTGGAGCTGCTCGGTGATTCCCGTGTTCGCGGTCTACTCGTTCGCGCCGCGCGTGCTCGAAGCGCTCAATCTGACCGGCAAATGGGAGTCGTTCGGTTCGGTCGCGATCACCCTGCTGTTCGTGGTCGGCTGCATCATCGCCACACGCATCATCAACGTGCTCGGCCGCCGCGCGATGGTGATTCACAGCTTCCTGTGGTCCGCACTGGCGCTGCTGGCGCTGGGCGCATGCTCGAACGGCTCCGCGTGGCTCATTCTGGTTCTGTTCGGAGCGTATGCAGTGCTCATTGGCGGCGCGCAGGTGCTGCAGCTCGTGTACCCGAACGAGATTTTCCCGACCGAGGTCCGCGCCTTCGCAGTGGGCATGGGCGCTTCGCTCTCGCGCATCGGCGCGGCCATCGGGACCTGGGCGGTACCTATCGCCCTCAATAGCATCGGTATCGGCAACACCATGTACGCAGCGGCAGCGGTTTCGTTCGTCGGTCTGGCCGCGTCGATTCTCCTCGCGCCCGAAACGCGCTCGCTCAGCTTGCAGGAAGCCGCTTCGCTGAATCACTGACCATCGCGTCAACACACACATTCCTACCGTTAAGGAAACGACATCATGAAATTCGAAGGCATCTACACTCCCGCCATCACGCCGCTCGATCAAGCCGGCGAGATCGACAAAAAAGCCTTTGCAGAAGTGCTCGAATCGCTGATTGACGCCGGCGTGCACGGCATCATCATCGGCGGCTCGACGGGCGAATACTATGCGCACACCGCACAGGAGCGCTTCGATCTCGGCAGCCTGGCCAAGGAAGTCATCGGCTCGCGCGTGCCGCTGATCATCGGCACCGGCGCCGTGCGCACCGAAGATTCCGTCGAATATGCGAAGGCCGCGAAGGCCATCCACGCGGATGCGATTCTGGTCGGCTCGCCGCCCTACGCACTGCCGACGGAGCAGGAAAACGCCGAACACGCGCTCGCGATCGATCGCGCGGCGGACCTGCCGATCATGCTCTACAACTATCCCGGCCGGATGAGCATCTCGATGGGCCGCGAGTATTTCCGCACCGTGTGCGCGGCGTCGAAGAATTTCGTCGCGATCAAGGAAAGCTCGGGGCAGACGAGCCAACTGCATATGCTGGCGCGCGAATTCCCGAACCTCAGCGTGTCGTGCGGCTGGGACGACCAGGCGCTGGAATTTTTCGCGTGGGGCGCGCGTAGCTGGGTTTGCGCCGGTTCGAACTTCCTGCCGCGCGAGCACATCGCGCTGTACCAGGCCTGCGCGGTGGAAAAGGATTTCGACAAGGGCCGCCGCATCATGTCCGCCATGTTGCCGCTGATGGACTTCCTGGAAGCAGGCAAGTTCGTGCAGTCCATCAAGTACGGCTGCGAAATCGCGGGTCTGCGTAGTGGCGGCGTGCGCGCACCGCTCAAAGCGCTGAACGAGGAAGAAAAGCAGCAGCTGCAAGCCGTCGTCGCCGAACTCAAGCGCGAAGTCGCAGCCGCTGTCGGAGGTCAAGCCTGATGACGAGTCTGCTCAACGCAGCGGAATACGCCGCGCTAGCTGCGCGGCTTCAGTTCCCGAACCAGGCGTTCATCGACGGCGCATTCCAGCCTTCGAGTTCCGGCGCGACGTTCCAGACCACTAACCCGGCCACCGACGCGGTCCTGGCGGATATCGCCGCATGCAACGCTGCCGACGTCGATCTCGCGGTCGCGAAGGCCAAGGCGGCGTTCAAGGACGGCCGCTGGCGCAACCTGCCGCCTTCGCAGCGCAAGACGATCCTGCTCCGGTTCGCGGATCTGCTCGAGCAACACGCGCACGAGCTCGCGACGATGGAGAGCCTCGACAGCGGCAAACCGATTCGCGAATGCCAGAACACCGACGTTCCCGAGACGATTCACACAATCCGTTGGCATGCCGAATTAATCGACAAGATCTACGACTCCACCGCTCCGTCAGGCGCTGGCGCGCTTTCGCTGGTCGTGCGCGAACCAATCGGCGTGGTCGGCCTCGTGCTGCCCTGGAATTTCCCGCTGCTGATGCTCGCGTGGAAAATCGGTCCGTCGCTCGCGGCGGGCTGCTCGATCGTCGTGAAGCCCGCCAAGGAAACTACGCTAACGGCGCTGCGCGTGGCCGCGCTCGCGCACGAAGCGGGCGTGCCGGCCGGCGTCTTCAATGTCCTGCCCGGCGGCGGCAAAGAAGTGGGCGAGCCGCTGGGGCGGCACCCCGATGTCGATATGGTCAGCTTCACCGGCTCCACCGAGACCGGCCGGCGCTTCCTGCACTATGCGGCCGAGTCCAATCTCAAGCGCATCGTGCTCGAGTGCGGCGGCAAGAATCCCGCGGTGGTGCTGCGCGATGCGGACGACCTGGACGCAGTCGCGCAGCACGTGGTCAACGGCGCGTTCTGGAACATGGGCGAAAACTGCTCGGCGTCGTCGCGCCTCATCGTCGATGCCGACATCAAGGACAAACTCCTCGAACGCATCGGTGTTCACATGCGTGAATGGAAGATGGGCAATCCGCTCGATCCGGAACACCGAATCGGCGCCATGGTCAGCAAAGCCCATTTCGAAAAGGTCCGCTCGTATCTCGACCACGCCCACGCAGAGCAATTGCACGTAGCGTTCGGCGGCGACACGGAGCACGGCATTTTCGTCGAACCGACCGTGGTCGACGGCGTCGGGCAGAACAGTCGCCTGTTCCGGGAAGAGATCTTCGGCCCGGTGCTTGCCGTGACGACGTTCGACGACATCGATGAAGCCATCGAACTGGCCAACGACTCGGTCTATGGTCTCGCCGCGTCGGTCTACACCAGCAACCTGAACCACGCGATCCGCCTGTCGCGCGAAATTCGCGCGGGCGTCGTGACCGTCAACTGCTTCGGCGAAGGCGATGTCACGACACCGTTCGGCGGCTACAAGGAATCGGGGTTTGGCGGGCGCGACAAGTCCATCTGGGCGCACGACCAGTACACCGAGATCAAGACCATCTGGATCGACGTGCCCGCGGCAAACGCATAGGGTCAGCGAGTATGAAAAGCAAGGACACGGCCACACTGATAGGGCTCGTCGCGATTATGTTGTGGGCGTCGGTCGTCGCCCTGATTCGGGGTGTCAGCGAAAGCCTCGGCGTCACCGGAGGCGCCGCCATGATGTACACGATCGCCTCGGTCTTTCTCGCAGTGACCGTCGGCTTCCCCAATCTCAGGCAATTTCCGCGCAATTACCTGATCTGGGGAAGCACGCTATTCGTGGCCTATGAGTTATGCCTGTCACTGTCGATCGGTTACGCCGACAACGGCAGGCAAGCCATTGAAGTCGGCATGATCAATTATCTGTGGCCGACTTTCACGATGGTGTCGGCGATCGTGTTCAACAAGCAGCGGGCCACCCTGCTCGTCGTGCCGGGTTTTGTGCTGTCAATGGCAGGGATAGGCTGGGTGCTCGGCGGCGACCAGGGCATCGACCTGTCCGGCATGCTGGGGAACGTCAGGGACAACCCGCTGAGCTACGGCCTGGCGTTTTGCGGCGCATTGATCTGGGCGGCCTATTGCACGGTGACCGCACGCATGGCGAACGGCAAGAACGGCGTCACGCCGTTCTTCATCCTGGTGTCCATCGTGCTTTGGGCCAAGTATGCGGTCGACGGCGTCAGCACCATAGCGATCGATGTGCACGCGATCGTCTATCTGCTTCTGGCCGCCGCTGCGATGGGCTTCGGCTACGCGGCATGGAACATCGGGATTCTGCACGGCCACGCCACCGTCCTGGCGGGCGCGTCGTATTTCATTCCCGTGCTCTCCGCGGCCCTCGCAGCGATGCTCCTGCACGCCCCGCTGCCCGACCCGTTCTGGCACGGCGCATTGATGGTTTGCGGCGGCTCGATGCTCTGCTGGCGCGCGACACGCCCGCGCCACGCGACATCGACATCGTGAAAATTGGGGCAGGTTGAGCCGTATGGCGATTTTCTGTTCGGCGATTTATAGTACACAAAAGGTAGACAGAGAATCCCGATGAAAACAAGCCCCGCCGAACCCCCAATCGATACGACCGTCCCCGGAGACCGCAAGGCGGTGCTGGCGGAAACGCTGCGCCGCCGCATCGTCAGCCTGGAATTGCCACCCGGCGCGGTAGTGGACGAACTCGCCCTATGCGACGAGTTCGGCCTCTCGCGGCCGCCCGTGCGCGAACTCATGCGCCAGATGGCCGCCGAAGGCTATATCGAACTCGAGGCCAACCGCGCGGCCCGGGTTTCGTCGATGAATTACCAGTCGCTGCGCAGCTTCTTTCTGGCCGCGCCGCTGATTTACGTCGCGACCACGCAACTCGCTGCGGCAAACGCCACCCCCGCGGACATCGCAAAGCTCAGGGAAATCCAGAAGCGGTTTCGGCAGGCAATCGAGGAACACGATGTGGAAAATCGGGTTTTCCACAACGACCAGTTCCATCTCGAGATCGGCAGGATGGCGCACAACGAATACCTGATGCCTAGCCTGCGCCGCCTTTTGATCGACCACGCACGGCTTGGCAAGACTTTCTACCGCTATCCCGCCACCGACAACATGCAGCACGAAATGAACCAGGCGGCGAATCAGCACGACGAAATCATCGACGCCATTGAACGCCGCGACACCGAGCGGGCCGCCGATCTCGTGAAGGCGCATTGGGAGCTTTCACGCCGTCATATGACGGACTATGCAATCCCCGAGGGACTCGAAGTGCCGCTGAGTTTGGCCTGATCCCATCAGTGCGGCTGACCCGCGGCTGAGCCTCGCTCAGCCGCGTTTGCATCGACGCGCGGTCTCCGAATCGCCGGCGCGCAAAGCACGGCACACGTGGTTGAGCCTGACTAGGGAACGAATGACACAATACCTCTCTAAAGCGCTGCGCCGCAGCTTCATTCATCAGGATAACGAATCATGACTGCTCGACTCGACGGCCGGCTCACCGGCAAAGTGGCCATCACCGGCGGCGGCGCGGGAGGATGCGGCGCGGCTGCATCGGAACTGTTCGCGCACAACATGGCGAATACGTGAGTGAGTAGCCGCACGATATTCGGTTCGGCGGATGACCAGGCAGGACGACCACGGCCCATTCGCTTCGGCATCGTCCTGCTGCCGAACTTCACCTTGACCGCCTTTTCGGGCTTCGTCGATCTGCTTCGTCTCGCCAGCGACGACGGCGATATGAGCCGCCCGGTCCGCTGCACGTGGACGATCCTCGCCGAATCGCGCGTTCCGGTTCGCGCAAGCTGCGGGATTCAGGTCACGCCGTGGGTGACGTTCGACGAGGCCGGCGCGTTCGACTACCTCGTGGTCGTGGGCGGGCTGCTCCATTCCGGGCCATCGGCCAGCGACGCGACGCTGCGCTTCATCCGCGCCATAGCGGCGAGCCCGGCGACCATCGTCGGCATCTGCACGGGCGCATTTGCGCTGGCCCGCGCCGGCGTGATGGACGGCTACCGCATTTGCGTGAGCTGGTTTCACTACTGGGATTTCGTCGAGCGCTTCCCCGCGCTTCCCGAATCGAGTCTGATCGCCGACCGGCTCTTCGTGATCGATCGCAGGCGCATTACCTGTTCGGGTGGACGGGCGTCCATCGACGTCGCCGCCGCCATCCTGCTAAGGCATCTGGATGCCGGCATCGTGCAGAAGGCGCAGCGCATTCTGATCGTCGACGACGCGCAGCGCGGCAACGCTCCCCAGCCCTACCCGCCTGGCCTCGACCCCGCTTCGCATCCCAAGGTGCGTCGCGCCATCCTCGTCATGGAACAGCACATCGGGAGCCCACTCGCGCTCACGGAACTCGCCCGGCGCGTGGACACTTCGGTGCGGCAACTCGAAAGACTGTTTATTGCCGAGATCGGCAAGTCGCCCAACGTGTACTGCCGCCAGATGCGCGTGCGCATGGCCGCCTGGATGCTGACCGGCTCCGACCGGACCGTTGCCGATATTGCCATGTCGTGTGGATTCTCCGACGCGTCGCATCTCGGCAGAGAGTTCCGCAAGGAATTCAACGAAGCGCCCAGTGCGTACCGCATCACGCGAGCGCATGCCCATCAGCCAGCCGAATTTAACGCATGACGCGGACTTGCGGCTCGCGTGTACCGCAAGTCCCGTCGCTTGTCGCAAACGTTCTATCGTGCCGATGCCGGGTGCGTTCAAATAGCCGCATTGTCAAACCACAACGGGAATGAATATGTTCAATCGCGCCACCTCAACCGTCGAGAATGTCGATCCCGAACTCTTCAAGGCGATCGAACTCGAGAACCGCCGCCAGGAAGAGCACATCGAGCTCATCGCGTCGGAGAACTACACGTCGCCGGCTGTGATGGCCGCGCAGGGTTCGCAGCTCACCAACAAGTACGCCGAAGGCTATCCCGGCAAGCGCTACTACGGCGGCTGCGAGTACGTGGATGTCGTCGAGCAGCTCGCGATC
>NZ_CADIKL010000011.1 GCF_902859945.1 Paraburkholderia caffeinitolerans
TTGCGGCAGGTTCGCCAGCGCGGCGAGCATCTGGCCGGTCTGGTTCGAATCGTCGTCGATGGCCTGCTTGCCGAGGATCACCAGTTGCGGCTGCTCCTTGTCGACGAGGGCCTTTAAAAGCTTCGCGACGGCGAGCGGCTGCAGGTCTTCATTCGACTCGATGAGGATCGCGCGGTCTGCGCCGATCGCCAGCGCCGTGCGCAGCGTTTCCTGCGCTTGCGCGACACCGGCGGACACGGCGATCACTTCCGTCGCCACACCGGCTTCCTTCAGACGAACCGCCTCTTCAACAGCGATTTCGTCGAACGGATTCATCGACATTTTCACGTTAGCGATATCGACGCCCGTGCCATCCGACTTCACGCCAACTTTCACGTTGGCATCCGTCACTCGTTTCACTGCTACCAGTACCTTCACGAAACTCTCCTGTCTGGGCGCGCCGTTGACGCAAGCCGCGCCGATATCCCGTTGTGAGCGAAGAATACGCCGCGACTGACGCATGCGCCCCCACCCAATTGAGGGGGTGTGCAAGCATCCGGGCCCAACCGCCCTTTTCTTACGGATTCCGCTGCCCGTGGGCGAAGCCTTCACGCAAAAAGACGGAGCCACCGCCTCATGAAATACGCATTTCCTCATTTAAATCAGTGATTTACAACACAATCCGAAGCACTGGAATCCGGAGTCGAAACCCCAGGCCGCATGCCTATACTGACCCTCGGACAAACGACGCAAGTTTGCTTATTCATCTTTATCTGCGAGTCGATCCATGACACCTGGCGAAACGCCCCCCAGCGAACTGGCCCTCGAACACAAGACCGAACTGCTACTGAATAATCCCGCCGCGCTCGCGGGCCATAATTGCCACGCCTGGCAGCACTTGCCGCGCGCCGACATCGACGCCATTCAGCTACACGCACTCAAGCATCGCTTTGCACAGCTACGCAACCGCGTGCCGGTGCTTTCGAAACTCGCCGATGCCGAGGGCGTAACGAATGTCAACGCACTAAACGACGTCGTACCGCTGCTTTTCGAACACACCGTCTTCAAGTCCTACCCACCTTCATTGCTTGAAAAGAAGCAGTTCGCTCACATCAACCGATGGCTCGGCAAGCTCGTGACGCCCGAATTGGCGGCCCGCATTGCCGCCGCGGACGTGAGCGGCTGCAAAGGCCTCGACGAGTGGTTCGACACGATGGACGATGCCGTACCCGAATTGCGCGTGAGTCATACGTCCGGAACCTCCGGCACGCTGTCCTTCTTGCCCAACAGCGTGCGGGAATGGGAAAAGGCCTGCGACGTGCGCAAGCTCTACGTCTGGGCCCAGACGGGTCCGGACATGGCAGACCCGGACCTGCACACGGTGTACCCCTACTTTCGCAAGGGCTACCTGAGCCATGTGCGCGCGAACGAATTTTTCATCCGCGCGCTGCTGCCGGACGCCGGCCACTTTCACGCCGCCTACCCAGCGACGCTTTCGACCGACGTGCTGCATCTGGGTGCGCGGCTGCGCGCCGCCCGTGCGAAAGGCACACTGGACCGGCTCGAGATCAGCCCCGAGCTGCTCGCCAAAAAGAAAATTTTCGACCAGCAGCAGGCCGACATGCCGGCCCATCTCTCGACCTTCTTCGAGGAAATGGCGACGAAATTGCGTGGCAAGCGCGTCTATATCGGCGCCACGTGGAATCTGCTGCACGGCATGGCAAAGGCAGGGCTCGAACGGGGCCTCGAATCCGTATTCCATCCGGATTCCTATATATCCACCACGGGTGGTGCGAAAGGCGTGACGCAGCCAGAAGGATGGCGCGAGGATGTGCTGCGCTTCACGGGCGCGAAGCAATTGAACGAGACCTACGCGATGTCCGAACTCGTGAGTGGATCGAGCCCGCGCTGCGAACACGGCAATTACCACTTCGCGCACACCGTAATCCCGTTCGTACTCGACCCCGAGACCAGCCGGCCGCTGCCGCGCGCGGGACGCGTAACCGGCCGCGCCGCCTTCTACGACCTCGGCGCCGATGTTCACTGGGGCGGCTTCATCACCGGCGACGAAGTCACTGTGGAATGGGACAAGCCGTGCGCTTGCGGCCGCCCAAGCCGCTACATCACGGGCGCGATCCAGCGCTACAGCGAGAAAAACGGCGGCGACGACAAGATCACCTGCGCGGCCACGGAAGGTTCGCATCGCGAAGCAATGGACTTCCTGAACAGCGTGGAATGACGCTAACCCGATCGAATTTTTGAATCAAAAACCTGAATCGAGACCTGACACCATGAGTCTTCCCATCGCCCCGATGGTCATACGCGGCAACGTCATCACCGACAATCTGATCGAAGTCGGCGGCCGTGGCGGCGACCTGACCTTTCTCACGCCCGACGCGCATCGATACCTCGACAAACTGCCGCTAGGCAACCCGGCGCGGCTCGCCGACCTGTACGCACTGAGCTTCGCCGACATCCTCGACTATGCCGAAGCGCTCGGCGAGCGCCTGGATCTGGCGACCAATCCGCATTTGCATCAAGCCTGCGAGCTGTCGTACCGGACCGCGCCCGTCACGCCGACGATGGTCAAGGGCAGCTACCTGGGCCTGCGCAACATGCTCTCCCGCGCCGCGATCACGGAGGCCGTGGAAAGCACGGTGGGCATCAAACACCTCGAAGGCTGGGTCAAGCAGAGGCTCATCGACGGCACCGAACTCGAAGTGCGCTGCTTCGGTGCGCGCACGCTGCACATCGTAGCCGGCAATGCGACGAGCCTGTCTTTGCTGACGATCATTCGCAACATGGTGCTGCGCAGCGACGCCATCATCAAGGCGCCCTCCAACGACCCGTTCACTGCCCTCGCCATCGCACGCACGATGATCGACATGGCGCCCGATCACCCGTTGACGCGCCATCTGAGCGTCGCCTACTGGAAGGGCGGCGACACCGCGTTCGAGGAGCGCCTGTATCAGCCGCAAAACCTCGAGAAGATCGTTGCGTGGGGCGGCTATGCGTCGATGAAGCACGTCACCCGCTATATTCAGCCCGGCCTCGAGTTGATCTCGCTCGACCCCAAGCGCAGCGCCAGCATCATCGGCCGCGACACGTTCGAAAGCGATGCGTCGATGCGCGAAGCGGCGCTGCGGCTCGCCAGCGACATCGGCGCGCTGAACCAGAAAGGCTGCGTGTGCGCGCGCGTCGTGTACGTGCAGAGCGGCACGGACGCGGAGGGACTCGCCAGGCTCAACCGGCTCGGCCAGTACGTGTACGAAGCCATGCTCGGGTTGCCCAACACGCTTTCGACCGCGCCCAAACGCTACGACCCGGCGCTGAAGGCCGAAGTTGACGCTCTGCGACTCGACGACGATTGGTACAAGGTCATCGGCGGCAAAGACGGCGAAGGCGCGATCATCTGCTCGCAGCTTCCCGAGCCTGTCGCCTTTGCCGCGTCGCTCGACGACCGCACCGCCAACCTCGTGCCTGTTGATTCGCTGGACGAAGTCATGGCCGCCGTCGACGCCTATACGCAAACCGTCGGCATCTACCCAGAGAGCCTCAAGGACGAGTTGAAGGACAGGCTGCCGCTCTACGGCGCGCAACGCATTGTCTCGCTCGGCTACGCCGCAGCGATGAAATGGGCCGCGCCGCAAGACGCCATCGAGCCGCTGCGCCGCATGGGCAAATGGATCTCGAACCAGATTGCCACGCCCGAAACATCGGCCGCGCCGTGGATGCGGCCCTCCATCGAGGCGTAAGCCCCACCTTCTCAATCCCGTCGCACGCCACCGAACTTTCACGGCGTGCGGCACGAACTTTCACACCATCATCCATGACTACCTGCAAAGCCTTTGGCGCCTGCGAGGCGCACGCCGACCTCACCCCCATGCACATCGAACGGCGTGCCCTGCGCGAGCACGACGTCGCCATCGACATCGACTATTGCGGCATCTGCCATTCCGACGCGCATGCCGTCCACAACGACTGGGGCACCACGGTCTACCCTTGCGTGCCGGGCCACGAGATCGTCGGACGCGTGAGCGCGGTGGGCGCCCATGTCACCCGTTACAAGCCGGGTGACCGCGTCGCGGTGGGATGTCTGGTGGACAGCTGCCAGGCCTGCCCGTCCTGCGAAGGCGGACAGGAACAGAACTGCGCGAAGGGCCCCACCGCGACCTACAACGGCAAGGATCGGCACACCGGAGAAACGACGCTCGGCGGCTATTCGGAGCGCATCGTCGTGCGCGAGCAGTTCGTGCTGCGCGTGCCCGACGCTCTCGACGTACGCTACGCCGGTCCGCTGCTGTGCGCCGGCATTACCGTCTGGACGCCGCTGCGCCGTTATGGCGTCGGCGAGGGTTCGAAGATTGCCGTCGTCGGGCTCGGCGGCCTCGGACACATGGCCGTGAAGCTCGCCGTCGCGCTCGGCGCCGAGGTGACAGTCATCACCACGTCGGCCAGCAAGGCCGACGACGCGCGCGCGCTCGGCGCATCGGACGTCCTGCTCTCGAAAGACCCGAAGGCGATGCAGGCCGCGGCCAATCGCTTCGACTTCATCCTCGACACGATCCCGACCAGGCACAACGTCAACCCCTATCTGATGCTGCTCGGCCGCAATGGCGTGCTCGTGCTGGTGGGCGCGCTCGAACCGCTCGAAGCCGTGCACGGCGCGCTGCTGGTGATCAACAACCGGTCGATCGCCGGTTCGCTGATCGGCGGCCTGCCGGCAACCCAGGAGTTGCTCGACTTCTGCGCCGAACACAACGTGCTGCCCGACTGCGAGATCGTTGATGTACACGAGATCAACACGGCATTCACCCGGATGCAGGCTAATGACGTGAAATACCGCTTCGTCATCGACATGGCGACGCTGCACGACGTCAAGACGGACTGAACCGGCGGGCGCACGCTGCCGGTACCCCTCCCCCCTCCAAACGAGCGGTGACCGCGCGGGAAAAGCGTTGTACAAGTAAAAACTACGCGACTATCGAACCATTCCAGCAGAGGGGGCACGCAGCAATGAACGATGGGAATCACAGCGACACGGCAGGCCATGGTCTCGCCTATCCCTGCGGCGCGCCGCCCGAGCGCGGCGAAGCGCACGAAATCGCGCCCGGCGTGCGCTGGATGCGCCTCCCGCTACCCATGTCGCTCGCGCACATCAACGTCTGGGCCATCGAAGACGGCGGGAGGCACACGCTCGTCGATACCGGCCTCGGCAACGAGGAGACCATCGAGAACTGGCGCGCGCTGCTCGCGGGGCCGCTCTCGGCTGGCGTCGCGCGCGTGATTGTCACGCACCTGCATCCCGACCATGTCGGCATGGCCGGCTGGCTCACGCGCGAGCACAGGTGCCGCCTGTGGATGACGCGCACCGAGTATCTGCAATGCCGGATGCTGGCCGGCGATACCGGCCAGGCAGCGCCGGACGACGCCGTTGCGTTTTATCGGCGCGCGGGCTGGGACAAACCCGCCATCGACGCGTATCGCAAGCGCTTCGGCAGCTTTGGCCGGCTCCTTTCGCCGCTGCCCGCGAGCTACCGGCGCATGCACGACGGGGAAGTCATCGCGATCGGCGAGCACGAGTGGCACGTGGTCGTCGGCGCGGGGCACACGCCGGAGCATGCATGCCTCTACTGCCCGTCGCTGAAGCTGTTCATCTCGGGGGATCAGGTGCTGCCGCGCATCTCGTCGAATATCTCCGTGCTGCCGAGCGAGCCCGACGCGGACCCCATGGCCGCCTGGCTCGATTCGCTCGACGCACTGCGCCGGCGCGTGCCCGACGACGTACTGGTGCTGCCCGCGCACAACGAACCGTTCACAGGGCTTCACGCCCGTCTCACGCGCCTGGAAACCAGCCAACGGAACGCGCTCGAACGCCTGCACGCCGCCTTGCGGGAGCCGAAGCGCGCCATCGACACGTTCACTACGCTGTTCGGCCGCGCAATCGCACAAGAGGATGCGTCGACCTATGGCCTCGCGACCGGCGAAAGCATCGCGCACCTGAATTATCTGGTGAAGCGGGGCATGGCGCGCCGCCACGAGGACGACGACGGCGTCGCCTGGTATCGCGCAATCTGAGGGGCAGGCCGTGATGCGCCTGCCGTCAGCCGCGAGCGTCAATCAAGGTTCGACGACATTGAAATCCCCCGTGAAGCGATCCAGCGTTTGCAGCAACGCCGTGAATCGATCCGCTTCGCCTTCAAGCACGATGTGCCCTTGCTCAATGGCCTCCGGAAAGGTCGTTTCAGCCAGCATGATCCGGTTGAGCGTGGCGCGCGACATCGAGACCGTCACGTGGGGCGGCGTTGCACGAGTCGTTGCAAGCGGCATCTCCGAGCACGTCAAGGCGCCGTTTTGCAGATTCAGTGCGTAGCGTTTGCCCGTGTCGGTGAAATGCCACGCAAAGCGCGAGTGCAGGGATTGCGCCTTCAAGCCGTCGACGCGTATGGCGAGATAGTCGAAAAACAATGCGTCGCTGATGGCGCAGACCATATCGGCGCTACGCCCCCCCACCGCGGCCGTGCTCCCACGCCCCTCGCGCAACTCACGCGCACCGAGCAAAAACGCGTTGCGCCATGTAGCCGATTCGGTCTGAAACCCCATCTGCTCGAGCGCCGCCGCGCCCAGTTCGCGCGCCGCTGTGTTCCCCGGCTCGGCGAATACGAGGTGATTCATCACCTGCGCAACCCAACGGTACTCGCCGCGCTCGAAGTCCTGGCGCGCCCGCTCGATCATGGCCTGCGCGCCGCCCATGTATTCGACGTAACGCGGGCCCGACATTTCCGGCGGCAGCGCATGCAGGTTGCTGGGATTGCCGTCGTACCAACTGAGGTAAAACTGGTAGATCGCCTTGACGTTATGCGACACCGTTCCGTAATAGCCGCGCGTGTGCCATTGCGAAGCGAGGCTTTCGGGCAGTTGCATCCGCTCCGCAATCTCAATGCCGCTCAGGCCGTGATTCATCATTCTCACAGTCTGGTCATGCAGGAACTTGTACAGGTCGCGTTGCTGCTCGATAAAGGCGGTAAGGCGCGCGCGGCCCCAGGTGGGCCAGTGATGCTGAGCGAACACGACGTCGGCGTGAGGCGCGTAGCGTTCCAGCGAGTCATTCAGATAGCGCGACCACAAACGCGCATTGCGAACCTGCGCGCCGCGCAACGGGCAGAGATTGTGCAACGTGCGCGTGCCATTCTCGGCCAGATTCAAGGCACGAAGTTGAGGAAAGAAGAAGTGCATTTCAGCGGGCGCCTCGCTCTCGGGCGTCAACTGGAAGACGATTTCGATTCCGTCGATCACGTGCGTTTCGGTTTCTTGCCGAATCAGCTGGGTCGGCTCGATCAGCGTGATGGTGCCGCGCGGCCCCGTCTTGCCGAGCCCGGCATCGATCTGGCAACAGGCGTTGCGCGCGAGCGAGGTGCCGCCCTGAAACTGCGCACGACGCCACATGACGGCGCCCGCCATGACGTTCTCGGAAACGGCTTCCTCCATGAAGCCTTCGGGCGCGATCACGCTGACCTTGCCTGCGCGCACGTCCGCTTCGCTCGTGACGCCCTTCACGCCGCCGAAGTGATCGGCATGACTGTGGCTGTAGATCACGGCGACCACCGGCTTTACCGGGCGATGGCTCAAATACAGATTCAGCGCCGCTTCCGCCGTTTCGCGGCAAGTCAGCGGGTCGATGATGATGAGCCCCGAATCGCCTTCGATGATCGTCATGTTGGCCAGATCAAAGCCGCGGACCTGGTAAATGCGCTCGGTCACCTTGAAGAGGCCGTGAATCAGATTCAGCCGGGCTTGGCGCCACAGCGCGGGATGCGCCGTAGCGGGCGCCACCGGATCATTCAGGAATGCGTAGTCTCCGAGGCCCCATACGAGCCTGCCGTAAGCATCGCGAACCTCCGCGTCGGGCACGGTGCCGATGAAGCCCCGCCGGGCCTCCTCTTCGTCGAGATGATCTTCCGGGGGCAGCCCGCGAATGGCCTGTTCGTGCGCCAATACCGTTGCCGGCGTGGCGCCGCGTTCGATCTGCCGGGGTTCGACAGCTTGATCTTGATGAATTTGCGACATGGTTTGAATTCCGACCGCGTTGTAACGGTGCCAGCCCGTTTAGTCTGATCAATACCCGAAAACAGCCATGCCGCCTGCAAGGCTGAGAGGGGCAACGAGGGTTATTTCAGCCTCAACGACCGTATAATTCAAATGAGAACTTTTGATACGATCCATGCAAAAAAGGTTAGTCCGTGAACCTGAAGCGACTGGAACATCTGGTGGCGCTGGTGGAGGAAGGCACCTTTGCCGCCGCCGCGCGGCGCGTCAACCGCACCCAGCCGGCCTTGACGCGCAGTATCCAGACGCTCGAGGACGAAGCCGGCCTTCCGCTGTTCGACCGCGCGGCGCGCGGCGTCACGCTGACGTCCACGGGCCAGATGGTGCTGGAGCGGGCAAGGCGCATTCTGTTTGAGGCGAGCTGTCTCGAGCGGGATCTTCAACTCGTCCAGCAAAACGAAATGGGAAGCGTGCGATTCGGGCTCGGCCCGTTTGCGGGCGCGATGTTCCTGTCGCCGGTGCTGCGGGTCATGCAGCGCGACTGGCCGAAGCTGCGCGTCAGTGCCGAAGTCAACAGCGGCGAGGCCCTGTTCGCGGCGTTGCAGGCGGAGCAACTGGATTTCGTTGTGGCTGCTGAGCGAACGATGCCGCTTACCGTCGAGATGGAAGTCCGCTCATTGAAGCCCGACCCGATTGCGCTTTTCGTGCGGCCCACCCATCCGCTGTGCGGCAGTCCGGTCAGCCTCGCGCAGATTCGCGACGCCAGATTGGCCACCGTACCGCTACCCTCCACTGCACACGAACTCTGGCGCACGTTGCTGCGATGCAGACCCGGAGAAGACGTTCTGCCGCGCGTCGAGAGCAATGATTTCCGCGTTTTGGCGGAGCTCGCCAGCCACGACGACGTGGTGCTTATCGCACCGAACCGCGCACTGACACGCGAGCTCGAATCGGGCGAGCTGGTTCAATTGCGTGTCGACGACCTTCGGGAACTGCGCGTGCAATATTCGATCGCTTACCTTGCGCACCGTACGCTGTCTCCCGCTGCGGAAAGGGCGATTGCGACGTTCGAAACAGTTGACTGAACGTTGCGTGCCTGACAGCGCGACATCCGGCCGTGCACGAGGTTGGAATGGATGGGCTTCTGCGTGACGTTGAGATCCATGATGCTTCCAGAGCGGGGCATCATCTACGCGTCAAAGCGCCGAATAGCAGACTGCCAATAAACAGGACAACGAAGATTATAAAGAGGACCTTGGCAATGCTCGCCGCGCCAGCAGCGATGCCGCCAAACCCCAAGACAGCCGCGACCACGGCGATGATGAAAAACACGACGGAGTAGTAAAGCATTGTCGGCTCCTGAACGGTGCGGGCCACGACACCCGGAACGCAAAAGTCGCTGCCAGGGCGCGCGAACCCGCGCTCCACACGGTTACGCCCCAAGCTACGCAATACCCGTGCCGCCCGTTCCTCAAAGACACCCCGCTGCGCCGGCGCGCTTGCACTCGCTTGCGCGCGCCGAACGCCACGCCGGCCGAACGTCACGCCGTGCCTCGCACACCCGAATGATGCGTTTCAAGCGTTACGCGTAATGGCTACAAACTGGGTCCGACGCTCGATGCGTGAGCAACACGGGATTCAGCCGGCGTGGATTTTCGCGCAACGACCGCTTCCGGGTTCGGTCACCGCAGGTCGACACGCGCCCCGCAAAAATCGCGGAACGCGCAATGTGGCAACCTCAGAATCAATCGTATTCATGCATAGGATGCCTGAATGCAACACGCCAGGCGCAACCCCACACAACCTCAACGGAAGCCCGCAAGCCAGCGACAGCTTGAAGCCCTCCATGCGGTCCGTCGTTATGTCATCGTTGAGAAAGCTTCAGATCCCCGGCCCATCGTTGCGCATCGCCGTCGAGGCACACCGTTCCTTTCGGCGGGTGGTCGAACAGACCATCTCGCGTGGCCTGGCCGATCGCGTCTCGCACCACGTCGGCATGGTTGATGTAGTGCTTGGCTTGCGCGATGTCGCGATGCACGTCGAACGCAATCCTCGCGGACTGTCCTCCGTCCGATCTGAAGATCACGACAACCGGCAGGGCAAGCGTCCCGATGAACATGGCGCGATACGCTATCTCGGCGTGTTCGAACCCGATCACGAAAAAAGTGAATTCAACGGAATCCAGCAGCAGTTCGTCCACGACGCATCGCCTGTGAAGATGAGCCGGTCGCTTGTCGCCACGCCCCGCGAGACCATGGCCCTCTGCTCGACGCTCCGCAACGGGCATGCCCGTTGGCGCCGGGTACACGCGATGCAACGCCAGGTGAGATGGCCGTGCCCGATACCGAACCGGACCGCAACCACAGCAGTGGAGAACTCTCCGAGCGCGGCAAGGAAGTCTGGCGCAAGGGCGCGGGACTGGATGGCGGAGGAAAAACGCGCTAAACCCGCTGTGGCGAGCGCAGGCGCCCATGAGACACACTTTCAGGACCGCTTGCTAGGTAGACGAGTCAGGAACCCAATTTGCGCGACGTTTGCTCAAGGGTGATCGCGGCGGCTTCCGAAGCCAACCGTCGCCCTGTCCTCGCCCTGCGACGGTACGCGATACTCTGTGTGCCTGTCGTGCTCACCCTGTCAGCAAGGGGAAACCATCATGCAACGAATCTGGCTCATCTTGCTCCTCCCACTTCTCCTGACTGGCTGCCTGTCGTTTAGCAGCAGCAATCCGCCGCCGCCGAACAAGACAACGGTCGTGATTCCGCAGCAGGGCACGACAACAACCTGCAGTCCCGCTCCCTGTGACTAGTGCTCCGCCCCTACGGTGAGCGACCCGCCCGCAGAGCGGCGGCAAGTTGCTGATGATCCGCAAGTCGCCTCACTCGGTGCATCAGATCGCCAGCTAACAATACGGCACCATCCACCGGCAACCCCGCCGATCGCAACGCATCCGCTGTCCAGCTGTTGCATGTATAGAAGGCATCATATGTCCCGGTCGCGGCGAAAAATTCACTGCCCGGATATGGACCTTCGCCAAGCCGCATGGGTCCTCCCGAGGCATCGTTCTGTATCGACCGTTGCAGAAACGCTTCGAGTCCGCTCAAACCCGCGCGGGTGACCTCAAGCGCGGCCACATTGGATACGCCAAATGCCTCCGCCGGAGCATCGCGCAACACCGTCATCAACACAGCCGCCCGGCTGGGAAACAGCGCACGCAGCGCCGTCAACGGGTTTTGGGTGCGCATGACGACATATTGCCGTTCGCCAAAGCCAAAACATAGATAGCGTGCCCCATTGAACTCCGTTGCGAGCGACGACGCTAACTGACCCGCGTCTTCGCTTCGAACGCATACATCGGTATGCCACCCACGCCTTGCAACGACAACCGTCGAAACCATGGGACCGGCAGACGGTTGCAAAGGCACGGCCGAGCATGCCACAAGCGCGGATATAAACGCACATTGCACGCCAATATTTAGCCATCCATAGTGAATTGATCGCGATCGCCTCATCCCTTTCCGATCTAGCGGAGCCGCCGCTGCAATTGATCTCATAACCCAGTCGCCTGAACGATCCTGTGGCACGGCAATTCAGCAGTGAAGCAGCCGTCCCGGGTCTCGGCGTTGAACTATCCTTCGTAAGCCGCCGTCACGATCCATATGTCATTCGCGCCGTCACTCACTTCGGCAGCCAAGGCATACGGATCCTCTGGACGACATTCATTCTGTAGCGCTTTGCGTGCCTGCTCGCGTCTTCGTAGCGTCGCTTCGACAGCCTGTGAACTTCATCCCGCCCCTCAAACATCGTGTGTCCCTTGCGATAGATGAGCTGCTCATACTTCCACTCGAGAAAACTTTCGCAGACGTGCCGGAAATCACCTGTGCAAATGTCGACCCGGTCAAAACGCTCGCGGTTGAAAATGGCTCCCGCGTCACATACCCAATCAATGCCCCGGCGCATGCACCGCCTCGGCGCCCGCCTCCTGCGCCCGTCCGCGATACCAGAACCAGTAAGCCAGCGTGAGCGCCACCAGAAACGGCACGCCGCACAGCAAGGTCATGCGGAATTCGCGCGTCACAAAGGTCGTCAAGAGCGCGGCGGTCATGAGCCCCGCCCCCAGCAGCGAAGTCACCGGATACCCCCACATCCGGAACGCCAGCGTGCGACCGGCGTGTTGACGACGAAAGAACACATGCGTCACGAAGATCATGAGCCACGTAAACATCGCGCCGAACATCGACACCGACATCATCAGCATGAACGATGCATCGGGATACAGCACGTTGAGCACGGTGGCGAGCGCAATGCCAATCGCCGAGAGCAGCAGCGCAGCCACCGGCACGCCCTGCGCATTGAGCTGTCCGAGGCGCTTCGGCGCATAGCCCGCGCGCGAAAGGCTGAACATCATCCGCGTGGTGATATAGAGCTGGCTATTCATCGCCGACAGCGCGGCCACCAGAATCACGAAGTTGATCACGCCGGCCGCGCCCGGCACGTGCGTCGCCGCCATGACTTTCACGAACGGGCTTCCGTTGGTGCCGGCAGCCGTCCACGGCACGATCGCGAGCATCAGCGCGAGTGTGAGCAGATAGAAGAACACCAGCCTCAGCATGGTCGCGCGAAACGCGCGCGTAACAGCCTTGTGCGGATCGTGCGCCTCGCCCGCCGCCACCGCGATCATCTCGATGCTCAAGTAGCTGAAGATGGAGACGATCACGGCCACCCACATGCCCCACACGCCCTTCGGAAAGAAGCCGCCGTGCGAGGTGTAATTCGCAAAGCCGATGCCCGAGCCCGACGGCGCACCAAACACGACCCACGCGCCCAGCACGATGAACGCCACGATGGCGGCGATCTTGAGCATCGAGAACACATACTCGACCACGCCGAACACCTTCACGCTCACCACGTTCACGCCGATCAGCGCCGCCGAGAAGCCCACGATCCAGTACCAGCCCGGGATCGCCGGGAACCAGTACTTCATGTACACCGCGATGGCGGTGACTTCGGTGCCCACCGCGAACACGATCGACGACCAGTACGCATAGCGCACGAGGAAGCCGGCCAGCGGCCCGATATAGTGCTCGGCGTATGCGCCGAACGAGCCGGAGGTGGGATGCGCCACCGTCATTTCGGCGAGGCAGCCCATCAGCAGCAGCGCGATCAGCGCGCCGATCGCGTAGCTCACGAGCACGCTCGGGCCCGCGAAGCCGATGGCGAAACCGCTGCCGAGAAAGAGCCCGGTGCCGATTGCTCCGCCAATGGCGATCATCGAAAGCTGCGCCGTCGACAAGCCGCGCCGCAATCCTTTCTCCCGCTCGACGATGGCGTCGAAGCTGCGTTGTTGCGTCATCATGTGTCTCCTCTGTCGTCCTGCCGTATTCCTTCCCGTAGTCCGTCCGTACGTCGGTCAGGTTACCGATTTGCGCGTGAGAAATGTTTCGTTATCCCAGGCACGCGTTTCCAGAATGTTCTTGAGCTCCGCAACCGTGTTCCAGATGTCGATATAGCGCACGTAGAGCGGCGCGAAGCCGAAACGCAGAATGTCCGGCGCCCGAAAATCGCCGATCACGTTGCGCGCGATGAGCGCCTGCATGACCGCATAGCCCTGCTCGTGCGCGAGCGAGACCTGGCTGCCGCGCTGGCTGGCATCGCGCGGCGAGGCGAGCGTGCAGCCGAGACCCGCGAGTTGCTGGTCGGCCAGATCGATCATCAGGTTGCCGAGCGCCACGCTTTTCGCACGCAGCACTTCGAGATCGACGCCCTCGAACGCTTCCAGCGCCGCCTCCAGCGCGATCACGCCCAGTTGCGGCGCGGTACCCGTGAGCATGCGGTCGATGCCCGCGTGCGGCGCGTAATCGTGCGTGAACTCGAACGGCTTCGCGTGGCCGTGCCAGCCCGTGAGCGGCTGGCGCATGTCCGGCAGATGGCGCTTCGCGACGAACACGAATGCGGGGGCGCCCGGGCCGCCGTTCAGATACTTATAGCCGCAGCCCACCGCGAAGTCCGCTTCGCAGCGGTTCAGATGCACGGGCATCGCGCCCGCCGAGTGGCACAGATCCCAGACCACCAGTGCGCCCTTTTCGTGCGCCTTGCGCGTCACGGCCTCCATGTCGTAGCGCTTGCCGCTCTTGTAGTTCACGTGCGTGAGCGAAACGATCGCCACCGTTTCGTCGATGCTCGCGAGCACCTCGTCGGGGTCGACGCAGCGCAACTCGCATCCCGTCATCTGCGCGACGCTCGATGCGATATAGACATCGGTGGGAAAGTTGGTGCGCTCGGCCAGAATCACGCGGCGGCCCTCGCGCATGCGCGTCGCGGCCACCAGCACCTTGAACAGGTTCACCGAGGTCGAGTCGGCCACGATGACTTCGTCCTGCCCCGCGCCAATCAGCTTCGCGATCTTGTTGCCGGTGCGCTGCGGCGCGGGGTACCAGTCGGCGTCGTTCCACGAGCGGATGAGGCCCTGCGCCCACTCCTCCTCCAGCGCGATCTTCATGCGCGCGGGCACGTTGGCGGGCATCGCGCCGAGCGAGTTGCCGTCGAGATAAATCGTCTCGGGCGGCAGGTCGAAGCGCGCGCGGCAATGCGCGAGGGGATCGCCCGCGTCGAGTATGGCGCAGTGTTCACGTGTAATCATTTTGTCTCCGTCAAACCGAAAAAGCGTTGTGCATTGGCGCCGAGAATTTTTGTCTTGGCGCTCGCGCCCAGCGTGGGATGGTCCGCCACGAGGTCGCCGATTCTTTGCTCGCCCAGCGGGAACGGGTAGTCGGAACCGAGCATCACGCGGTCCTCGCCCATCGTGTCCACGAGCAGTTGCAACGCGCGCGGGTCGAACACCGCGCTGTCGACATAAAAGCGCTCGACATAGGAAATGGGCGGATGTGGGCAATCTTCGCGCACGATGTCGCGCTGCTCCCACGCGTTCTGCACGCGCCCGAGCAGGAACGCGAAGCTGCCGCCGCCATGCGCGAAGCACAGCTTCAGCGACTTCGGAATGCGCTCGAACGCGCCTGAAAGAATCAGCGAGACGATGCTCAGTTGCGTCTCCGCCGGCATCGCAACGAGCCACGGCAGCATCCACTTCTTCATGCGCCCGTCGGTCATCATGTCCCACGGATGCACGAGCACCGGGATCCCTTCGTTCGCGCAATGCGTGAGAAAGGTCACGAGGTGGGCATCGTCGAGATCGCGCGGCCCCAGGTGATTGCCAATCTGCACGCCGTGATGGCCCGAGCGGTACGCACGCGTCGCTTCCCGGCACGCAAGGTCGACGTCTTGCAGCGGCACTTGCGCGAGCGGCTTCAATCGCGCGGGCGCGTATGCGCATTGCTCAAGCGCGCGCTCGTTCATGCGCATGGCCCACTCGTGCGCGCTGGTCGCGTCGTTGCGATAGCCGAACATCACGGGCGTCGCGCAGATCAGTTGCTGGTCCACGCCCAGCGCGTCCAGTTCGGCGATTCGCGCCGCCGGGTCCCACAAGGCCCGATGCACGGGGCGAAATGCGCGCTCACCCGTCATGATGGTGCCGCGTTCGCCGTCCGCGTCGATGCGCAGCCACGGCGCTTGCCCGGCGTCTAGTGCGGCGGCCTCTTCCCGCGTCACGGGCGGGAAGAAATGCGAGTGCATGTCGATTCGAAGTGTCATGGTCTGATGGTCGATTACATTTCACCCAGCCTTGCCCGGATGGGTCTGGCCGCACTGCGGGCAGCGGCGCTGCGCCTCGCTCGCGTAGAACGCTTCGAACAGCGGCGGCAGGTCGTTCACGATGCTCTTCAACTGCACCTCCACGCGATGCACGAGATGGCCACAGTGATCGCAGTACCACTCGAAGCCGTCTACCACGCCCGGCGCGCGCTGCCGCTCGATCACGAGACAGGCGCTGCCAGCCTCTGGCCGCTGCGGCGAGTGGCGCACGTGCGGCGGCAGCAGGAACACATCGCCCTCGCGCAGGTCCACGCGTTCTTTGCGCGAATCGATCCACAAGTTCAGATACGCGTTGCCACGCAACTGGTAGAAGAATTCCTCGTGCGGATCGTCGTGATAATCGGTGCGATGATTGGGCCCGCCCACCACGGTCACGATGAAATCGCTGTCCTGCCAGACCTGCTGGTTGCCGACGGGCGGCTTGAGCAAGTGCGCATGCTCGTCGATCCAGCGCTGGAAATTGAACGGCCGGCCATAGGTCAACATGGTTTTTTGCTCCACGCAGCGGGTTTATCGTTTCGGCGCGTACGCCACCGCTTTCATCTCGATCAGCAGATGCGGATGCGGCAGTTGATGCACGGCCACCGTCGTGCGCGTGGGGCCGGTTTCGTCGAAGTACTCGCCGTAGATCTCGTTGTAACCAACGAAGTCGTTCATGCTGACGAGGAACGACGAGACCTCGACGAGGTTCGAAAGGTCCGCGCCCTCGCTGCGAAGAATGTCGCGAATGTTCTCGATCACCACGCGCGTTTGCTCACGGATGTCGAGCGTCACCGCGCCGAGTTCGTCGGCCGATGCGCCCGCGATGCTGTTGTCAGGACGCCGCGAACTGGTGCCCGAGACGAACAGGAAGTCGCCCGCGCGCGTGATGTGCGGGAAGCGCCCGCGCGGTTTGGCCTTGCCGGGCACGACGCGGGCTTGAGGTGTCGTTTCGTTCATCATGAAAGTTTCTGTGCGCTGTGTTGTGTGATGAATTCGGTGCTGCCGAGTCCGTTGACGAAGCAGTGGACATGCGTGTCGGGCGCCAGGGCATGCGCCGCCGTCGCCGCGCCGGCCATGATCAGCGAGCCGGCCGGCAGCACGAGCCCGCTATGCGCGACGAGGCGCGAGGCCTGCACGACCGAGCGCAGCGGATGGCCGAGAATCGCGGCAGTGGAGCCCGCCTGCACGACGCGCCCATTCATGCGCATCACCACGCCCGCATTGGCGAGCGCATCGAAGCGGCGCGTCCACGGCCCGATCGTGAGCCCCGCCGACGAACAGTTGTCGGCCACCACGTCTTCGAGCGAGAACTTGAAATCGCGGTAGCGCGAGTCGATGATCTCCAGCGCCGGGGCAACCGCGTCCAGATACTGCGCGGCTTCGAGCAGCGTGAGCGGCCGGTCGATGTCGCGGCTCGTGAGGAAGCACACTTCGGGCTCCACGCGCGGATGGATGAAGCGCCCGAGCGCGACATGGCCGCCGTCTTCTTCGAGCATCGCGTCGGTGAGCCAGCCCCAGATCAGGCTGTCCACGCCCATCTGGACCATCTTCGCGCGGCTCGTGAAGCCGAGCTTCACGCCCACCGCGCTCTCGCCGCGATCGATGCGCCGCTCGATCGAGGCGCGCTGCACGACATACGCTTCATCGAGCGAGAGCGTCGCGCCGAGCGCGAGTTGCGCAATCGGCGCGGCGTCGCACGCAGCGGCATCGAGACGGCCGGCGATGACGTCGAGGTCGGTCATGCGGCCTCCTTCGCAGCGGCGCGCGCATTGACGAGATCGAGCGCGACGTCGACGATCATGTCCTCCTGGCCGCCCACCATGCGGCGGCGGCCCAGCTCGACGAGAATCTCGAACGCCGAGAGCCCGTACTTCGCAGCCGCCGCCTCCGCATGGCGCAGGAAGCTCGAATAGACGCCCGCATAGCCGAGCGCGAGCGTTTCTCGGTCCACGCGCACGGGCCGCTCCTGCAACGGGCGCACGATGTCGTCCGCGGCGTCGATGAGTTTTTTCACATCGCAGCCGTGGTTGAGCTTCATGCGATCCACGGCTGCAACGAACACTTCGAGCGGCGCGTTGCCCGCGCCCGCGCCCATGCCCGTGAGCGATGCATCGATGCGGTCGCAACCATGTTCGAGCGCGACGATCGAATTCGCCACGCCGAGCGACAGATTGTTGTGCGCATGCATGCCCGTCAGCGTGGCGGGATCGAGCACGGCCTTCATCGCGTCGAAGCGCTCGGCCACGTCGCGCATATTGAGCGCGCCGCCCGAATCGACCACGTACACGCATAGCGCGCCGTAGCTTTCCATGAGCTTCGCCTGTGCCGCGAGTGCGTCGGGCGTCGTCATGTGCGACATCATCAGGAATCCTACTGTGTCCATGCCGAGCTCGCGGGCATATTCGATATGCTGCTTCGCGACGTCGGCCTCCGTGCAATGCGTGGCGATGCGCACAATGCGCGCGCCCGCATCCCACGCGGCGCGCAAATCGTGCACCGTGCCGATGCCGGGCAGGAGCAGCGTGGCCACGCTCGCGCGTTCGACCGCACCCGCTACGGCCTCAATCCATTCGAGATCGGTATGCGCGCCAAAGCCGTAGTTGAAGCTCGATCCCGAAAGACCGTCGCCGTGCGCGACTTCGATGCTGTCCACACCCGCCGCGTCGAGCGCGCGCGCGATCGCAACCGCCTGGTCGAGCGAATACTGATGGCGGATCGCATGCATGCCGTCACGCAACGTCACGTCCGAGACATAGATTTTCTTGGTGTTTCCGGTCATGGCCGTGGTCCCCTTCATGCCGCCACGCGGCTTGCCGCGATCTGCTCGGCGGCAGCCAGCGCCGCCGAGGTCATGATGTCGAGATTGCCCGCATAGCTCGGCAAGTAATGCGCCGAACCCTCCACTTCGATAAAAACGCTTACCTTCAGGCCCGCGCGCCGCTCGTTCGCGTGAATCGCGAGCGGGTTCGCCGCCGTGTACCGGTCGAACTGCACGGCCTGCTTGAGCCGGTATCCCGGCACGTAGCTCGCCACCGCCGCCACCATCGTGCGCACCGAGCGCTCGATAGCTTCGGTGTCGGCGTCTTCGTCGGTGAGGCAGTAGATGGTGTCGCGCATCATGAGCGGCGGCTCGGCCGGATTGAGCACGATGATCGCCTTGCCGCGCGCCGCGCCGCCCACGGTCTCCAGCGCGCGCGCCGTGGTCTGCGTGAACTCGTCGATGTTGGCGCGCGTGCCCGGTCCCGCCGAACGGCTCGCGATGGACGCCACGATCTCGGCGTAGCGCACCGGCGCCACGCGCGAGATGGCATGCACGACGGGAATGGTCGCCTGGCCGCCGCACGTGACCATGTTGATATCGGGCGCGTCGAGATGCTCGAACAGGTTCACCACCGGCACAACGAACGGTCCAGTTGCGGCGGGCGTGAGATCGATCATGCGCACGCCGTGCTGGCGCAGCACTTGCGCGTGATGCGCATGCGCGCCGGCCGAGGTCGCGTCGAAGGCGATGCGGATCTCGCCGAAATTGGGCATCGCCACGAGCCCTTCGATGCCTTGCGCCGTGGTGGGCACGCCCAGGCGCGCGGCGCGCGCGAGGCCGTCCGAGTCCGGGTCGATGCCCACCATCGCGGACATAGTCAGATGCTTTGCGTTGCGCAGCACCTTGATCATCAGATCGGTGCCGATATTGCCGGAGCCGATGATGGCGACGCCGAGCTTGTCGTTATCTTTCATGGCGCGGATTCCGGTTGCAGGGAAAAGGAAGCGCTCACACTGCCGAGGCCTTCGATATGCGCGTTGAACACGTCGCCGGGCGCGACCGCCACCATGGGGCCGAGCGCGCCCGTGAGCACGATGTCGCCCGCCGCGAGCGGCGCGCCCACGCGCACCATGGTGTCGGCAAGCCAGAGCGCCGCGTAGAGCGGGTTGCCGAGGCAGGCCGCGCCCGCCCCCACGCTCACCGGCTCGCCGCGTCGCTCGAGCACCATGCCGCACGCAATCGGGTCGAAAGCGGCGTCGAAGGCGTCGAGCTTCACGGGCCGGTTGCCGAGCACGAACAAGCCGCTGGAGGCGTTGTCGGCCACCGTGTCGGTGAGGCGGATGTCCCAGCCCGCGATGCGGCTGCCGACGATTTCGATGGCGGGCAGCGCATAGGCCGTCGCGCGCAGCAGATCGGCAATGGTGTGGCGCTCGTGCGGCAGGTCGTGGGCGAGCACGAGCGCGATCTCGGCCTCCACCTTCGGCTGCTGCGTGCGCGAGAGCGCGATGGGTTCGCCGTCGGCCAGCGCCATGTCGTCGAACAACATGCCGAAGTCGGGTTGCGCCACCCCTAGCTGCGCCTGCACGGCCGGCGAAGTGAGGCCGATCTTGCGGCCCACGAGCCGGCGGCCCGCCGCGAGCCGATGCTCGGTGTTGATGCGCTGCACCGCATACGCGGCTGCGAGCGAGTCGCCGCCAAGTGCTTCGATATCGCCGCGCACGGGCGCGCAGGGCACGCCGGACGCCTCGGCTTCGCGCAGCCGGCGCGCGATGGCTTGCGCGGCGTTCAGGTCGATTGTGCTCATGCCACCCTCACGCACACGTTGGTCAATTCCGAATAGAAGTCGAGCGAATGACGCCCGCCCTCGCGGCCGATGCCCGAGAGCTTGGTGCCGCCGAACGGCGTGCGCAGGTCGCGCACGAACCACGCGTTGAGCCAGACGATGCCGGTCTCGATGCGCTTCGCCACGCGATGCCCGCGCGCGAGGTGGGTGGTCCAGACGCTGGCCGCCAGCCCATAAGCGCTGTCGTTCACGCGCGCAATCACTTCGTCCTCCGTATCGAATGGCGCGATATGGCAGACTGGCCCGAAAATTTCCTCGCGCATGCAGCGCGCCGTGTCGGGCAGGCCGGTCCAGATGGTCGGCTGCACGAACGCGCCGGCATCGCGCGCGTCGCCGAACGCGGGCACGCCGCCGCCCGTCACCACGTTCGCACCCTCCTCCAGCGCGAGGCGGAAGTACGAAAGCACCTTGTCGCGGTGTCCGCGCGAGATCAACGGCCCCATCGTGGTCGCGGGGTCGCTCGGCGCGCCCACGCGCAGCGTTTCGGTGCGCGCCTTGAGCGCCGCGACGAAGCGCTCGAAGATCGGCCGCTCGACGTACACGCGCTCGCTGCACAGACACACCTGGCCCGCGTTCGTGAAGCTCGACTTGAGCACGCCTTCCACGGCCGCATCGAAGTCCGCATCGGCGAACACGACCGCCGCGTTCTTGCCGCCCAGTTCGAACGAAACCTCTTTCACGCCGTCCGCAACGGCTTTCATGATCGCGCTGCCCGTGCGCGATTCGCCGGTGAACGTGATCGCGGAAATGCCGGGATGGCGCGTGAGAAATTCGCCAGCCGAATTCTGGCCGTGACCGTGAATCAGGTTGAACACGCCTTTAGGCAGGCCCGCTGCGTGGATCACCTCGGCCAGCAGCGTGGCCGTGCCCGGCGTTTCCTCCGAAGGCTTCGCGATCACGCAATTGCCCATTGCAAGCGCGGGCGCGACCTTCCACGTGAACAGCAGCAGCGGCAGATTCCAGGGAGAGATGATGCCCACCACGCCGAGCGGCTTGCGCGTCACGTAGTTCAAGTACTGGCCGCCGTCCGCCGTGTGAGTCTCGAAGCATTCGCTGTGCGCGCCGCGAATCAACTCTGCGAAGGTACGGAAGTTCGCGATGCCGCGCGCGACGTCGAGCGCGCGCGCCTGCGCCAGCGGGCGGCCCGTATCGGCCACTTCCGCCGCCACGAACTCCTCGAAGCGCGCTTCGATGCCGTCAGCGATGCGCGTGAGCCACGCTGCGCGCCCGGCGGGCGTGGTCTCGCCCCAGCCCGCGCGCTGCGCCGCACGCGCCGCCTGCACCGCGCGGTCGACGGTGGCTTCGTCGGCTTCGCATACGCGCGCGACAAGCGTGCCGTCCACCGGACTCAGGTCGTCGAATGTCGTTGCGCTGGCAACAAATTCGCCGTCGATATAGTGCCGCAATAGCCGCGATGCCTCTTGAATCACAACGCCTCCTGCTCGATTGATGTGTTCACACCAGTCTAGGGAAGTCGCGCGACTCGCGACAATCAAACATTCGGCGCGCGATATGCCAAACTGGAATACCGGCATGCGCGCCGCGCCAAGCGGGTTTCAGCTTGCTCCGGCGGCTCCTGCGGCCTCGCGCAGGCACTCCACAAAGCCGCGGCACGCGGCGCTCTGGACCTTGTTCGAACGCACCGAGAAACCGATCGTGCCGAACGAGCCGGTCTCCGGCAGATCGAGAATGCGCAGCAGGCCCGCGTCCGCGAACTGGCGCGCGGCCACGCGCGGCATCAGCGCAATGCGCGGCGTCTCCAGCAGCAGACCGATATTCGTGAGCAGCGAAAGCGACTCGACGATGTCGGTCGGCAACGGCAGCCCCGCCGCACGGAACAGGTGCTCGGCGGCCAGGCGCGCGGGCGAATCGGGCGTGGGCAGAATCCACGGCAGGTCCACCAGCGCGTCCAGATGCACGACGCCCTCGGGCACCGGCGCGCCGCCCTTGCCGCCTATCACCGCACACAGCGACTCGTCGAACAGCGCTTCGTGCGTGAGCGGGAATGCGCTTGCAATCGGCAGTTCGCGCTCGGGCAGGCGGCCCACCACGATATCGACGTCGCCGGTCGCCAGCGCCGGAAACAGATGCGCGGGCGTGCCCTCGCGCACCGTGACCAGCACGTTCGGCGCGCGCGCCTTGAGCTTGGCGATGGCCTGCGGCAACAGCCGCGCCGAAGCCGAGATCAGCGTGCCGACAATCACATGCCCGCTCGTGCCAAGACGAAAATCGTTCAGCTCGTCGGTCATGTAGCGCAGTTCGGCCATCAACGACTTCACGCGCTGGCCGAGCAACAGCCCGAGCTCGGTGGGCACGACGCCGCGATTGGAGCGCGAGAACAGCTCGCCGTCGAAACACGATTCGAGTTCGTGAATCACCTTCGTCACGGCGGGCTGCGTGAGCCGCATCTCGTTCGCGGCGCGCACGACCGAGCCGGTTTCGAGCACGCGCTCGAAGACCATCAACTGGCTCAGCTTGAGCCGGCGGATCAGGGAGATTTCGCTCAGAGGGTTCGCTTGCATGCTTGCATCAACTTCGGTTATTGCGCCGGCGCACCGCGCTCAGAACACGCCCATCATCTTCGAGAGTTCGGTCACGTAGCGGCCGTAGCGCGGGTCGCTGCGCGTTTCGTCGGGTTGGCGCGGGCGCGGCAGATCGATCTTCACGTCGTGCTCCACGCGGCCCGGGCGCGCCGACATCACCAGCACGCGGTCCGAGAGAAACACGGCCTCCTGAATGCTGTGCGTGACGAGCAGCACCGTGAGCGTGCTTTGCTGCCAGATGCGCAGCAACTCGACATTCAGGCGGTCGCGCGTGAGCGCGTCGAGCGCGCCGAACGGCTCGTCCATCAGCATCACGCGCGGCTCGAGCAGCAGGATCTGGCCGATCGCCGCGCGCTGGCGCATGCCGCCGGAAAGCTCGTGCGGATAGCGGTCGACGAACTGCGCGAGACCGAGCGTGTCGAGTAGCGCGGGCAGGCGCGCTTCCACCAGGTCGCGCGGCAGATTGCGCAGCTTCGCGCCGAGCCGGATATTCGCGCCTACGGTAAGCCACGGCAGCATGTTGCTGGTCTGGAACACCACGCCGATATCGTCGCCGGGCTTGGTCACGCGCCGCCCGCCCACGTGGATGCTGCCCGCGTCGCAAGGCGCGAGGCCCGCGATCATGCGCAGCAACGTGCTCTTGCCGCAGCCGCTCGGCCCGAGGATCGAAACGAATTCGCGCTGGCCCACGTCGAGCGAAACATCTTCGAGCGCGCTGAACGCCTGCGCGCCGCCGCGCGCCGAATAATGCTTGCCCGCATGGCGGACTTCGATGAGCGCGGCAGGGCCTGCGCCGTGCGCACTGTGCGTGCCTTGGGTAACGTGCACGCTTGAACTCGCGGCTTCGGCCGCGCTCGCGCGCCAGCCGGCGCGCAACAGATTGACGAGTGCCATCAAACCGTGACTCCTCTCCACCAGACTGCACGCGACACGAGATCGACAGCGCCGTAAAACGCCATCGCGAGAACCGTGACCACCAGAATCGCCGCGAACGAGAGCGCCGTTTGTGCATTCGATGTCGCGAACACGATCAAATGGCCAAGCCCATCTTCCGCGCCGATGAACTCGCCCACGATCGCGCCGATCACCGCGAGCGGCATGGCAATCTTCAAGCCGTCCATCAGCGCGGGCAGTGCGGCGGGCAGGCGCAGATGCCAGAACGTACGCGCCGGCGATGCGCCCAGTGCGCGCAGATGCTCGTCCAGATTCAGCGGCACGCTCGCGAGACCGCCCATGGTGGCGATCACGACCGGGAAGAACGCGAACAGCACGGCAGCCGCAAGCTTCGACGCGAAGCCATAGCCGAACCACACCACCAGCAGCGGCGCGAGCGCGATCTTCGGCATGCTTTGCAGCGCGGTCACGAACGGCAGCAGCGTGCGGCGCGCGAGCGTCGAGAGACTCGCGAGCAGGCCCAGCGCGAGGCCGCCCGCGAGCGCGAGCGCGAAGCCCGCTAACACTTCCCACGCGGTTGTGAGCGTATCGGCCAGCAGTTGCGCGCGCATGGCCCAGCCCGCCGCGAACACCGCCGAAAGCGGCGGCAGCACATACTCGCGCGTCCCGCTCCAGCGCACGCCGAACTCCCAGACGAGACCGAGCACGACCCAGAACGCCAGCGTTTCAAAGAGCTTTTTCATGGGCGCTCCGGTTTAGTCTTCGGCGTCGCGGTCTGCGTCCGGCTTTTCGGCTTTCGCCGTTTCGCCCATCTTCTGCGCAACGAGATGCGGCGGCGGCGGCACCACGAAGCGCTCGAACCGGTACTGGTCGAACGATTCGATCGTGCGCTCCCACACCTGCGGCTCGTGCGGGTCGCGCTCGCCAATCTGCGTCATCTCGCAGTAGATCTCGACGTTGTTGCCATCGGGGTCCTTGAAAACGAGGAACAGATTGTTGCCGGGGCCGTGCCGCCCGATCCCGCGCACGATCTCCACGCCGTGCTCCTGCAGCACCTTCACCGAGCGCTCCATCTCCTCGTAGCTTTCCACCAGATACGAGAAATGTTCGAGGCCCGGGCGCGAGTAGCGCGGCAGGTCGTTGAAGTCGGGGCTGTCCTTGGGCAGTTGCGAAAGCGCGAGGTCGTGATGATCGGCGCCCGCGCGCAGGAACACCATCTGGTCGCCGATCCAGTCGGACACTTTGAGGCCGAGCACCTCGGTGTAAAACTTCGCGGAACGCTGAATGTCCCGCACCATCAGCACCATGTGCCCGAGACGACGGGGGCGCAAGCTGTTCATAGCTACTCTCCTGTGAGGCGCGCGAGGCGCGCCCGAAAATCGGTCACTGCACGAAACGGTTGGTGTAGAGGTCGGACGCCTTGACCTTGCCGTTCAGGCCGAACGCCTGCGAGACGAAACGCACGGTCGCGTCCATGCGCTCGGGCCGCAGCCAGCCCATGGGGTGATGCGCGGGGTCGTCGGCGATCAGCGCGTTGCTCTCCTGAATCTGCTGCAGCAGGATCGCGCGGTCGAGCATCGGATACTGCGCGGCGATGGCGTCGGCGGCAGCCTGCGGCTGGTCGCGCATGAGCGCATAGCCGCGATAGGTCGCCTCGACGAAACGCTTGACCACGTCGGGATGGCGCGCCATGTACGCATCGGTGGTCACGAGCCCGCTGCCCATCATGTCGAGGCCGAAGTCGCGGTACAGCAGCTTGCCGACATGCTGGCCGGCGCGCTGCGCGATGGTGGCCTGCACGGGCAGGCTCGCGCCCTCCCAGCATTCCGAAAGGTCAATGCGCTTTTGCAGCAGCGCCGTGTTGATCACCGCCGGGTCGAGCCGCACGAGCTTGATGGCGCCGGGCGCCATGCCATTTTGCTTGAGCCACGCCGGCACGATGTTCTGCACCGCCGAGGCGCCGCCGCCGCCGAGCGTGAGCCCGGCGAGATCCTTGGGCGTTGCCACCTTGAAGCCGGGCCGTTCCAGATAGCAGATCGCGCCGGGCCAGCGCGTGTTCACCGCGCCAACGAGCACCGCATGGCCGCCCTGCGCGCGGTTCAGCGTCACGCTCACGGGGTCGCCGTAGCCGAACTCGAACAGCCCTTCGTCGACTTCGTTGACGGTACGCTGGCCGCCATAGCCGCGCATGATGCTCACGTCGAGCCCGGCGTCGCGGTAATAACCCTTCGCCTGTGCAAGCAGGATGCCGCCCGTGCTGCCCTGCGGCAGCCAGCCGAGATTCACGCGCACCGTATCCGTCGCATACGCCGCGCCCGCCGTTCCCGCCGCGCCCGCAAGCGCTGCCGCCGCCAGCGTTAGCGCGCGCAGGCACGCGCCTAACCGCTTAACCCACATGTCTTGCCTCCATGGAACCGCTCTCTGTCTGCCGCTTGAGGCGCTTTCGTGCGCGCCTCAGGCGCGCACGAGCGCGTTCTCGATCGAGCCGATGCCGTCGATCGACGCCACCATCACGTCGCCCGGCTGCAGATAGATGCCGCGACCCATGCCGACGCCCGTGGGCGTGCCGGTTGCGATCACGTCGCCGGGCTGGAGCGTCAGGATCGACGAGAGATAGTGAATCTGCTCGGCAATGCTGAAGATCATTTCCGACGTGCTGCCGTCCTGCATCATCTCGCCGTTCACGGCGAGGCGCATGCGCAGGTTCTGCGGCTCGGCAATGCACGCGCGCGGCACGAGCCAAGGGCCGAAGGGACCGAAGGTATCGAAACTCTTGCCGCGAAACCAGTCGTGTTTGAACGGATAGTCGGTGCGCCGGTTCAGGTCGCGCGCGCTCACGTCGTTGAGCACCGTGTAGCCCGCGACGTGCTCGAAGGCGTCGGCCACGGCGATGTGGCGGCCGGCCCGGCCGATCACCACCGCCAGCTCCACCTCCCAGTCCACGCGCTGCGCCTCGGCCGGCATCACGACTTCGGCCAGCGTGGGCACCACGCTCGTTTCGGCTTTCATGAACATGTACGGCGTGCTTTCCTCGCGCGGCGCGAGCTCCGTGCCCATTTCCCGCGCGTGCTCGTAGTAGTTCGACGCCGCCGCAAAAATGCGCCGGGGCGTGAACGGCACGCGTAGCCGGTAGCCCTCCAGCGGCGCAATGCCGGCCGCTTGCGCCTCGCCCTGCGCGACGGCGCGCGCGGCGCGCTCCAGCTCCTCGAGCGTGCCCGCGCCCGCCGCGTCCCAGTTGGCAACCAGCGCGTCGACATCGAGCGGCGCGTGCTCGCCGCCGGTGTGCGCGAGCAGCGCCTGCGCGTCGTACAGCGCGCCGTCCACCACGATGCCCGCGGCCACCCGGCCATCCCGTTCATACGTTGCAATCGCGTACCAGATCACTTGTGTCCTCGCTTTTTCAGTCTGCTCTTTGATTTATCGCTTCTCGTATACAATCATGACATCGTGTATTTTTTAATAAATTCACGTATACACCAATCGGGGCTATTTACGCTGCTGCGTACACTGGACAGCACCGGCACACCTGGCCGCGCGGCCAGCCCACATGGACCAGCCCTAATGGGTCAGCCCGATTGAGCCGCCGCAGCGGCTGGCGCATAATGTTCCGGCTCCCGAAGCCCGCCGCGCCCAACCCACGACAACACGATGACGACGCTTTCTTCCAAGATTTACCGCCTGCTGTTCGACGAAATCATCGACGGCACGCTCGAGCCGGGCCAGAAGCTCGAAGAAGCCGTGCTTGCCGAGCGCCTGAACGCCTCGCGCACGCCGATCCGCGAGGCGCTGCGCGAGCTGGCCGCTCGCGGCATGGTCGAGCTCACGCCGCGCAAAGGCGTGGTGGTGGCGCAGTTCAGCCTCGACGAGCTCGCCGACATGCTCGAAGCCATGTGCGAACTCGAAGCGCTGTGCTGCCGCCTGAGCGCGCAGCGCATGAGCCTCGTGGAGAAAAAGCAGCTCGAGGAACTGGAAACGGAGATGAACGCCGCCATCTCGCACGGCGACGAAGCCGCCTACCTCCAGTTGAACCGCGAATTCCACGAGCTGATCTGCAAGGGCGCGCAGAGCAAGTCGCTCGCGTCGATCATCGCGGTGCAGCGCCAGCGGCTCGCGGGCTTTCGCGCGGCGCAGCCCGCCTCGCCCTCGCGCTTCGAGGCGGCTATCGGCGAGCACCGCGAGATCGTCGCCGCGATCCTCGATTCGAACCCCGAGCGCGCCTATAACGCGATGCGCGACCACACCGCGCGGCTTTCGATCGTCGTGCTCGGGCGGCTCAAGCGCCAGCGCAGCGAGCGCGAGCGCGGCTGACGCCGCGCCGCGTGCGGGCGGTGCGGACGGCGCGTGCATCGCGCCCTCGCGCGCTGTCCTGAGGTCCTTCATCGCTCCCTCAGCGCGCGGCCATCTGCGCGAGCCCGGGCATCGCGAAACCGAGCGCATCCAGCTGCGTCAGCAGCGCATGCGCTTCGGGCGCGCGGTACGGCACGAGCGGCGGCCGCACGCGCGCCCAGCCCGCCTGGCCCGCGTAATGCGCCACCACGGCCTTCAAGGCCGGGATCATCGGCAGTGACTGCACCGCCAGCCTGAGCGTCGACACCCGCTCGACGCAGGCGCTGCGCGTCTCCAGCGTGGTCGCCGCAAGCACGCTCGCGATGGCGGCGGGCTGCAAATTCGCCGTGGCCGAGATGCAGCCCGCCGCGCCCAGCGGCAGCGCGAGGCCCAGCAGCGCCTCCGAGGCGGGAAACACCTTGAAGCCCGGAAAGCGCGCGAGCAGCTCCGCCGTGTTCGACCAGTCGCCCGAACTGTCCTTGATCCCCACCACCGTATGCGGGTACGCGGCGCGCAGCCGTTCGATCAGCGCGAACGAGATCGGCACGCCCGAAAGCTGCGGGATGTGATAGAGCAGCACGCGCAGATCGTTCGAACCCACCGCCTCGATCACTTCCGAGTAGTACGCAAAGAGCCCGTCGTCGCTCACGTTCCGGTAATAGAACGGCGGCAGCATCAGCACGCCCGCGCAGCCCGCGCGGGCGGCGTGGCGCGTGAGCTCGATCGCGTCGGGCAGCGCGCACGCGCCGGTGCCCGGCAGCAAGTGAGCCGGATCGATATCGGCAGCGCACACGTGGTCGAGCACGGCGCGCCGCTCGGCGAGACTCAGCGAATTGGCCTCGCTATTGGTGCCGAACAGCGCGAGGCCCGCGCCCTGCCCGACCAGCCAGCGGCAGAACGCGAGCAGTTGCGGGATATCGACGGCCAGTTCGGCGTTGAACGGCGTGAGAACCGGCGTGAACACGCGCGGCACGGCAAAGGCGGACATTCTGTTCTCCTGAGGATGAAACCTGAAAGCCGGCCACTCACGCGCGGAAGAACGCGAGGATCGCGTCGCCGAGCAACGTTTCGCCGGAGTCGAAATGCGCGACCACCGAGGTGTGGTTGTGACGCGCCATCTGCATGAAGCGCAGCGGCTGGGTGCGTTCTCCAGCGCTCGCGGCGCGCTGGCGCGCCTCGGCCACGCGCGCAAAGAAAGCCGCGCCATAGGCGTCCAGATACGGGTTCTCGAATTCGGCCACGACGACCATGAGCGGCACGTCGATGCGCTCGGCGTGCGCGAGCGGCGAGCGCTGCGCATACTGCGCTTCGTCCGCGCCGAAGTACGCGCGCACGCCGGGGGCGTTCGGGTTGTCGGGCAGGACGTCGGCCACGAGGCGCGCGCTGATCAGCACCGCGCCCGCGGGAGGCGCGGGCGATGCATCCAGTGGAGAGGCGAACGGCGCAGCCGAAAGCGGTACCAGCAGCGGATCGCCGAGCGCAGCGGCGACATGCGCGCCGCCCGCCGAATGGCCGACCAGAAAGATCCGCCGCGCGTCACCGCCGAACCGCGCCACGTGCTCGCGCGCCCACGCGAGCGCGGCGGCCACGTCCTCCGCGCCCGCCGGATAGGGCGCTTCGGGCGCGAGCCGGTATTCCACGTTGATGGCCACGCAGCCCTGGCGCGCGAACCAGCGCGGCACGTTGTCGTAAATGAACCCGTTCACACTCTTGCGGCCCCGCACAAACGCGCCGCCATGCACGAACAGCACGACATCGGCGCCGCCTTTCGCGCGCGTTTCGGGTTGCACGAACACGTCCAGACGCTGGCGTTCGTGCGAGCCGTAAGCCAGGTCGCGCTCGATCTCGCACGCGGGATCCGCCGCGCTCGCCGCCGCCACGAGCGGGGTGTACGCCTGCACCACGAAATCGCGATGCGCATTGATATCGCTGCCCCAGACGGGCCCGATCCGCGCGAAGTGTTCCCGCGTCTCCCCAGACAAATTGCCTAGCGGCTCTTGCACTGCGCGCATCCCAGACCCCTCCGTTGCATCGCCGTCGATCGGCTAACGGAAGCCATTCTGGTATAGAAAAACTCTTTTGTGTATACACGATACGTACGTAGTATACCCAATGAAATTTTACGTCGAATTACGCCACAGTCACGCCAATACCCTTGGCGGCCTGCGCCGCCCTTCTTCTTTCACGAGGATTTTTCATGGACAAGCTTCGTCACATCGCGCTTTCGGTCGAGGATCCGGAGGCGGCCGCGCGCTTCTTCGAGCAAGCCTTCGGCATGCGCCGCGCGGGCAACGCCATGCGCGGGATCTACATGACGGACGGCACGATGAACGTCGCGCTGCTGAACTTCAAGGACGAGACGGTGCCCGGCTACGCGGGCCTCAAGGACGTGCGCGGGGTGATCCACTTCGGCATGTGGGTCGACGACGTGGAGGCCACGGCCGAGCGCGTCGTGGCCGCGGGCGGCACGTATCTGACCGGCCGTCACGAGCAGGACCCCAACGTGTTCTACGAAGTGAAGTACCGCATGCCGGACGGTACCGTGTTCGACATCACGGCGAACGGCTGGAAGGGCGCGGTCAAGGAGGTCGTGCCGGACGGCGCGCAGCCGTGAGCGCGCAACCCAGGGTTCTCGCGCTGATTGCGCTGCCGGACGCGACGCTGGAGGCGCTGCGCAACCACTACGGGTTTGACTGCACGCGCGACTATCGCCCCGACGGCAGCCTGCCCGATGGCGACGACGCGGCAAGCATGTTGAGCACCGTGCGCGCGGTCGTGACCAACGGCTCGACGGGGCTGGACGAAGCGCGCATGGCCGCATTGCCGGCGCTGGAGATCGTCTGCGCGTTCGGCGCGGGCTACGAGAACGTCGATACCGCAGCGGCCGCGCGGCGCGGCATCGTCGTGACGCATGCACCGGGCACCAACGCGGCCACCGTCGCCGATCACGCGTTCGGCCTCATGCTCGCACTCGCCCGCGGCTATGCCCCGCTCACCGAAGCCGTGCGGCGCGGGCAATGGCCGGCCTCGCGCGGCGCGCGGCCCACGCTCACGGGCGCGGCGCTGGGCATCGTCGGGATGGGGCGGATCGGACGGCTGATCGCTACGCGCGCACAGGGCTTCCAGATGTCGATCGGCTATCACGGGCGCGCGCCGCATGCCGATGCGCCAGGCCGCTACCACGCGAGCCTCGTCGAACTCGCCCACGCCAGCGACTTTTTGGTGCTCGCCTGCAACGGCGGGCCGGCCACACGGCATCTGGTCGACCGTGCGGTGCTGCGCGCGCTCGGGCCGCACGGCTATGTGATCAACGTCGCGCGCGGCTCGGTGATCGATACGTCCGCGCTGCTCGACGCATTGGAGGCGCGCGAGATTGCGGGCGCGGGCCTCGACGTCATCGAGGACGAACCCAACGCGCCACCCGCGCTGCTCGCGCATCCAGACGTGCTGGTCACGCCTCACATGGCGGGCCGTTCGCCCGCCTCGTGGCTGGCGCAGCGCGACGCGCTGCTCGCGAGCCTCGCACAGCATTTTGGCGGCGAGCGTGTCGAGCGAGCGGTATCCGTGCGTTGAAACGGGCTGACGCGTCCGCGTCATGCCGGCTTTTCCCATCACGATCCGGCGGTTCGCCACGCGCGCGCCATTGCGGCCCAGCGCGGCGCGAGCCGTGCGGGCGCACTGCGCAAGCCACGCGCCCGTGCGCGGCTTATCAGGGTGAACCCGCTATAACGAAATCGCCGGTTTGTATAAAAAAATAACGCTACAAATTTCTTTTTTTCTATACGTATAATTTTTCCACGCTTGTGTATACACGAGCGGACGCGAGCCGGAACGCCGCGGTGCACACACATAAAACGACAATCATCTGGAGATCGAATGAAAAAGAAGGTATTCGTGGCGGGCGTCGCACTCTGTGCCAGCGCCGGCGCGTACGCCCAGTCGGCCATCTGGCTGTCCGGCTACGTCGACCTGAACATCGAGCATTTGATTTCCTCCGGTTCCGGCGGCAACGTGTGGCGCATGTCGAGCGGCGGCCTGAACAACTCGCGCTTCAACCTGAGCGGCGTGGAAGACCTGGGCGGCGGCAACAAGGCCGTGTTCACCATCGAGCCGATGTTCTCCGCGAATACCGGTGTGCAGTCCGCGCAGTTCCGCCAGTCGTTCGTGGGGCTCAAGGGCAACTGGGGCGAAGTCACGCTAGGCCGCCAGTTCACGCCTTCGTACTGGATCGCGGGCTACGCCGACCCAAGCTGGGCCGCCGACTTCAGTATGGTCAACAACATGGAGTTCTTCTACGCGTCGTATCGCGTGGACAATGCGATCCAGTACAAAACGCCCTCGCTCTACGGCTTCACGGGCCGCTTCATGTACACCACGGGCGTGGGCGACAGCACGCGCGCGGGCCGCTTCCTCAGCACCGGCGTGGACTATCGCAACGGCCCGATCTTCCTCGGCGCGGTGAGTGAATTGCAGTACACGCGCGACATCTTCCACGCCTCGCAGATTCATTCGTCGCGCGACAACTACTTCTCGGCGGTCTACCGCTATGGCGGCTTCGAGCCCACGGTGATCTATCACACGTACAACGGCTATTACGCGTATCCGCCGTATGTCGCGTTCAATTCGCAGGGCTGGGACGTGCAGGTGGGCGCGCGCTGGAATATCGACGGACGCAACCGCCTGTATGCGAGCGTGGTCCACCGCCACGACGATAACAACGTGAAAATCGGCACCGCGACGGGCGGCGTGATCGGCTACATCTACGGCGTCTCGAAGCGCACCGACCTGTACGCGACGGTCGCGCACGTCTGGAACAACCACAACGTGTCCATTCCGTATCCGGTCACATTCCAGGTCTACCCGAACGCAGGCCAGAGTCCGACCGGCTTCCAGATGGGCATTCGTCACGCATTCTGATTCAGCGCGCTGCTTCAAGCGCAGCGCCCCATAACAAAGGAGCATTCATGCAACGTATTGAACATCGACATCGAAAAGGACCCGCACTCACGCGCGCGGCAGCCGCCGTGTTCGCGACGCTCGCCGCAGGCATGCTGGCCGCCTGCGCCAACCCGAACGCCGCCAGCCACGCGACCGCCACAACCACGGCGGCCGCCGAAGCTCCGGCGGCGAGCGCGCCACAGGCTAATCGCACGCCCGGCGAACCCGATGCTAAGGATCCCTACATTGCTGGCTGGCTGCGCCTCACGCCCGATCGCCGCCCCGTGCCGCAGAAACCCGGCGTCGACTACGGCATGGACCCGGCCACCGGCAAATTCGTGTGGCCGAAAGCAACGCCCGAGGTGCACCAGGGTCAGCATTTCCCTGGCGAGATGACCACGTGGGACAAGAACAGCTACACGAAGAACATGAAAGTGCTGGCGTTCTATCCCGGTGTGGATTCGCCCTTTCACGCGTGGAATAACATCATCGACTTCGACGGGCATCGCTATCTCTACGTCCACGACCGCGACTATCTGCGCATCATGGACGTGACCGATCCCGCGCATGGCAAGGTCGTGTACTCGCGCGGCGGCGTGTGGGGGCCGAAGGGGTCGAGCGAACACTTCGACGCCAACAACGTCCACGGCTACCTCGGCGGCGCGACCATCGCGTGGAGCAAGAAGCTCGGCAAGCCGGTGCTGGTGGCGTCGTTCGAGATCGGCCGCTACGGGCTCATGACCGAGAAGATGGATCAGCCCGACAAGGTCGCCGCGCAACGCCATTACAACTCGCTCAAGGGCTTCCGCGTGTTCGAGATGGACGGCCCGCTGCCGGACCAATGGAAGCTCATCGCCACGCGCACGACCGACTTCCGCCATCCCGATGCGCCCATCGGCCAGCAGCAGGGTTCCGGCTCGCTCGACGCGCCCGAATACTACGGCGGCAAATACATGATCGTGTCGTCGGCGCCCGACGACAGCTACGCGCTCACCGAATATCCGAACTATCTGTATTCGCCGGGCTACCAGGTCTGGGACATGTCCGATCCCGCGAGCCCCAAGTTCCTCACGCAGATCTCGGTGCCGGGCCAGGTGCTCGGCAACAAGGCCGATGAAGACGCGTATCTAATGAACCCGCGCGCGGGCAACCGCACCTCGTGGATGGGCTCGCGCAATCCGATCTTCCTGCCCAAGCCGCTCGAAAACGGCGGCAAGATCGGCTTCGGCGCGATGGGGGGCCTCGGCTTCTATTCGTTCGATCTGTCGAACCCGGCC
This sequence comes from Paraburkholderia caffeinitolerans, assembly GCF_902859945.1. Classification (GTDB taxonomy): domain Bacteria; phylum Pseudomonadota; class Gammaproteobacteria; order Burkholderiales; family Burkholderiaceae; genus Paraburkholderia; species Paraburkholderia caffeinitolerans. Next base: position 34,294 of record NZ_CADIKL010000011.1, read on the forward strand.
AAACCGAAAATCCTTGGCAGCGTGAACACGCCGCCGAGCTACGCCGGCACCGAGTTCGACAACGCCGACGTGAGCCAGTACGCGCGCACCGGCTACGTGTTCAGCAACGGCTACCCGATGAACCGCGATTGCTACGAACCGTTCAAGGACATCTACGTGATCGACGCGCGCGACCCCGCGCACCTGAAAGTGGCTACCGCGCTGCCGCGCCCCGAAGTGCCCGAAGGCGCGCCGTTCACCGACTTCTGCCAGCGCGGCGGCAACTTCGGGCCCAAGCGCGCCAACGCGATCGGGCAACCGGGCGGCTGGAGACAGGGCCTCGTGGCGTACTCGTACTACAACGCGGGCGTGCAGCTCTTCGACGTGAAGGATCCTGCACATCCGAAGATTGCCGGGTACTTCGTGCCGGCGCTCGCGGACGAATCGCAACTGCCCAACTACACGCTCGGCAAGGGTGTCTTCGCGATTTACACCGAGTACGACCGCAATATCATCTGGGCCTTTACGGAAAACGGCGCTTATGCGCTTTCGACGCCGCTGCTCGGCGAGCCCGTGCTCGGCATGCCGGCCAAGGCCTGGCCGCCGCGCTGACGCGCGGTTTCGCTCCGGCTGCTGCAATGGCGGCCGGAGTGTGTGCAGCGTGGGCCGTAGTGTTCGATGTCCTGAACGTCGAAGCAATTTGCCGAAAGTCAAACCGATATAAACGCCCGATGCACTGCGCATTGGGCGCGCCGCTTTTCGGATAATTCCGGTTCCTCCTCTCACCAATCGCCCCGAGCATCGCTTGGTTGGGCTGCATTTAGCCAGCTTTGTTGCACCGGTCGTGTTACCGGGGCTGATCGTTTTCGTCTACTTCATGAGAGGTATGGAAATGTCGAAGAGGCAGGAATATGGCGCACGGTGGTCGAAATGAAGCGAGCCATTTTGAGGCTGGGAGACACGACAACGGCCGGGGGTCATGTGCTTGAGGGAATTGATCGTTGCTCCCACCAAGGTGTAGCGAAGACATTTATCGGTGCGAGGATATGGTGTCCAGTCTGCAAGACTGAGGGGGTGATTGGCTGGAGGGGCCCTCATCGAACTTCAATCATGATGGGCAAGCAGCAGGCACTGGACGGCGATATCTGCATCTGCAAGTGTGACCCGCCGCCCGTATGCCTGGCGTCGCAAGACACTGCATGGCATACGTTCACCGATGAAGAGGTAGAGAACTACGGCGAGAGCCGGACTGCGAGCGCCACGGCGCAAAACGGTGCCGCTCTTTTTCGGGCAAGTCCAACTGGTCGCCTTGATGGGAACGAAGACGAATCTCCGTACCCAGCTGCTGCCACCAACAATGTGCAGCCTGCCGATTGTTCGTATCTGGACGGAACCAAGGGCCGAATCGATGCGCCGGCCGACTTTTACAGGCACACCAACAACGTAGTTGTTTCGGCAGGCAAGCCCACCACTTTCGATTTCCCTGGGGGTGGTGCAGGTCCTGCAACGCTGTACCAAACGACGGTTGACGGGCACTCTCTCGATATCTACACGCCAGTGCACGGCCCCGCAGACGGTTTTTCCGTTCCGGACGGCACGGCAATTGCCAAGTCGCTGGAAACCATTCCATCTCGACAGCTTCAAAATCTCAGCAATGTTTCCGTCAATCCGGAAGCAAATCCGCAAGATGCACTATGGCAAAAAATCTACAACAAGCCCGATTTTTTGTCAGCCGCTACCGCGAGCATCAATCAGGGAATAGCCTTCTATCCGTGGAGGGGATGGACCACAATCCCCCAGCAGTACATAGACAGTACGATGCTCCACGAAACCGGGCACCTATGGAGCGAAGCATTATGGGCCGACCAAACAAAGAAACAGCAATGGCTCGACGCGATTGCGAGCGATGGTCGGGCGCCTTCGGACTACGCGCGCAGCAATGCGAACGAGGACTTTGCGGAGACATCGAACATGTACTGGTCAAGCAAAGGAACGCCCTGCGAAGCAGAAGGCCGCAAACGCTATCCGGCCCGATATGCTTATTTTGATTCAATAACAAAATGAAGCGACTAAAGCGTATTGCATTAGCGTTGTCTTTCATACTCGGCGCGTGCACCAACACTCAAAATACTGGAGCCGGCAATATGAGTAACAAAATTCACGGTGCGCAAGATCCATCGCGCCCTCACCCCGGCACGATCACAGCCAGGTTTGCCTGGAACAATTCAGTTGAGTATTGGGAGGCTTCGAAACTCCCGGAATCCTTCACCTTCCGTTGTTACGACAAGGATGGAAATCCAACGTCGCGACATCAGGCGGCATGGTGTGTACCCGTCGTGGAAGTGGTAACGGTTTCCATGGACGATAACGGTAACCCCGTAGCACCCAAGGAAGCTGCGTCAATTTCAAATTCCGTTTACGGCCCCGATCATACCTTCCTGGAGCACACGTCCTCTGCACCGAAACAGCCGCGCTGACGCGCGGTTTCGCTCCGGCTGCTGCAATGGCGGCCGGAGCGAAAGTAGTCTATGCCATCACGTCTGTTCAGCAATCCCGCATCGCCTCGATAAGCGCGCGCTTGGCCGGATTATCGAGGTCGGTGTAGGCGAGCCCGATGCCGGCCCGGTGATCGCGCAGATCGAGTGGACGCGCCACGACTTTCGCCGGCAAGGCCATGGCCGCCTCGGCCGGGATCACGCCGATACCCATGCCCGCCGCAACCAATGCCAGCATGGTCGTGAATTCGCCCAGTTCCTGAACGACCGTGAGATCGGCGCCGCCGAGCTTTAACGCAACGAGCAATTCGTCGTGAAAACCGGGGGCATACCGGCGCGCGAGCACGAAAGCGGGACAGCCTTGAAGCTCCGCCGGCTGGATCAGGGCTTGCGCCGCCAGAGGATGGTCGTCCGGAAATGCGACGACAAAGGACTCCTCGAGAACCACCTGAATTTCAAGGCCCGCACTCGCCACGGGCAGCCGTATCAGCCCGAAGTCGAGCTTGTTTTCGTGAAGGCCGGCGACCTGGTCGGGCGTCGGCATGTCTTTCAGTTCGAGCGTCACTAGCGGGTACCGCTCGTGCATGGTGCGAACCAGCATGGGCAAAAGCTTCGGCAGCACCGACGACACGAAGGCGATCCGCAGCGTGCCGATTTCCCCGCGCGCCGACTGCCTCGCGGTCTGCTCGGCACGCAATGCTTGATGCAGCGTGGCGCGGGCCTCCGGAAGAAAGAGCCTGCCGGTTTCGCTCAGGGCAACCTTGTGGCGGTCACGCTCGAGCAACCGGACTTCGAGTTCGTCTTCTAGCGCCTTGATCTGCATGCTCAGTGCGGACTGCACGATGCACAGGCGCTGCGCCGCCCTGCCGAAATGCAGTTCCTCGGCGAGCACAACGAAGGCTCGCAGATGCTTCAGTTCCATGGCCACTCTCCTGCCCGCGGGCGCGTCAACGCGGTTATCACGAATCATGATAACAGTGTCATGAAAGACCATTGGCGCGATTGCCGCGGTTCGAGTGAACTACGCATATCGGAGACAACACAGGTGCGCGCGGTACGCGCCAAAAGCCATGAGCGAAGTATTGAAGCATTTCAGCCTGAACGGACGGCGCGCCCTGATCACCGGCTCCGGGCGCGGCATCGGCCTGGCGCTGGCACGCGGGCTGGCGCGCGCCGGCGCCGCTGTCGTCATCAATGACCGGGTCGAGCGCAAGGCCGCCACCGTCGCGGCGCAACTGCGCGATGAAGGCCTCGACGCCGATATCTCGGTTTTTGATGTGACAAGTCGCGAAGCCGTTTCAGCGGCGGTCGACGCGATCGAGCAGCGCATCGGCGCGATCGATATTCTTGTGAACAATGCCGGCGTCCAGCGCAGGGCTCCGCTCGACACCTTCGCGGCCGACGATTGGAGCGAGCTGCTGCGCGTCAATCTGGACGGCGCGTTTCACGTTTCGCAGGCGGTCGCGCGCCACATGTTGCCGCGCGGGCGCGGGAAGATCATCAACATCTGTTCGGTACAGGGCGAGTTGGCGCGGCCCGGCATCGCGCCGTATGCGGCGTCCAAGGGCGCCATCCGCATGCTCACGAGGGGCATGTGCGCGGACTGGGGCGGCCGCGGCATTCAGGCCAACGCGCTCGCGCCCGGCTACTTCGAGACCGAACTGAACCGCGCGCTCATCGACGACCCCGACTTCTCTGACTGGCTTTGCAAGCGCACGCCAGCGGGCCGCTGGGGCCGGGTCGAGGAACTGTGTGGGGCCGCGGTGTTTCTGGCGTCGCCCGCGTCGGACTTCGTCAACGGGCAAACGCTCTTTGTCGACGGCGGCCTGACCAGCGTGGTGTGACCAGCGTGGCGTGAGCAGCGTGGTGTGAGACTGGCCGCGCGCTCAATTCCGGCACTTCACGATGCCATCACTGCCGGCGGGCGTGGCGATTTCGCCCGATTTTCTCCCGCTGGCAATCAAATCATTCGCAAGCAGATCATTCGAAACGAGGAACACGAACATGGCAACACCGGGCAACGTACGCAGGAACGTCGTGGCTTTTCGCAAGCTTCCGGATGACCTGCTCGAACGCATCCAGACGCGGCACGAGGTGAGCGTTGCCGACCCGCGGCGCGCCGACGAGTTGCCGCGCTTTCGCGAGCTGCTGCGGGACGCGGACGGACTGATCGGATCGAGCTTCAAACTGGGCGCGGAAGATCTGGCGCGCGCGCCGCGTTTGCAGGTGATTTCGAGCATTTCGGTCGGCGTCGACAACTACGACCTCACTGGCCTCAAGCAGCGCGGCATCACGCTGTGCCATACCCCCGGCGTGTTGACTGAGACCACGGCGGATACTGTTTTCGCGCTGATCATGGCCACCTCGCGGCGTCTGGTCGAACTGTCTAACCACGTGCGCGACGGCAAGTGGACCCGCAACATCGGCGAAGACCTGTTCGGCTGGGACGTCCACGGCAAGACGCTCGGCGTGCTCGGCTTCGGCCGCATTGGTCAGGCGGTGGCGCGCCGCGCCGCGCTCGGGTTCGGCATGCCGGTGGTGTTCCACGATCCGTTCGACGTGCGCGTGCCGCAAGCGCTCGCGGGGCACGCGGTGCGCGCCTCGTTCGAAGCCGTGCTCGAGCAAGCGGACATCGTCGCGCTGACCCTGCCGCTTTGCGACGAAACACGCGGCCTGATGGACGCCAACGCATTTGCGTCGATGAAGCGGGGCGCGATTTTCGTGAACGGCTCGCGTGGCGCGATCGTGCGCGAGGACGCGCTCCTTGCCGCGCTCGACAGCGGCCACCTGCGCGCCGCCGGACTCGACGTGTTCGCCGTCGAACCGCTGGCGCAGGATTCGCCGCTGCGCACGCATCCGCGAGTCACGCCGTTGCCGCACATCGGCTCGGCAACGCACGAAACGCGCCGCGCGATGGCCGAGCTTGCGACCGAGAACCTGCTGCGCGTGCTCGATGGCGAAGCGGCCATCTCCGCATTCGACCTTTCAACGATTTAACCCGACCATGCCCCATTCCATTCCAGCGCTGTGCGGATCGCTTGCCGGCCAGCCATTCACGTTCAACGTCAAGGTGCACAACGCCGCCTATCGCGTGCTAGGCGTGGACTATACGTTTGTCAGCTTCGGCGTCGAGGACATTGCGGGCGCGGTCAACGCGATGCGCACGCTCGGCATTCGCGGGCTGAACGTCACGATGCCGCATAAGCAAACCGTGATGGCCCATCTCGATGCGCTCGACGAGACCGCGCGCGCAATCGGCGCGGTGAACACCATCGACAATCGCGACGGGCGGCTCACCGGCTACAACACGGACTGCGAGGGCGCCGTGCGCGCGCTCGAAGAAGTCACGTCGCTGGCCGGCCGCCGCATCGCGCTGCTCGGTGCGGGCGGAGCCGCCCGCGCGATCGCGTGGGGCGTGCAACGCGCTGGCGCGCACGTGACCGTATTCAATCGCACTGTGTCGCGCGCCCGCGCGCTGGCCGAGGACTTCGGCCTGACCTGCGGCGGCGATCTGGGCGCGTTCGATCCCGCCGGCTTCGATGGCGTGGTCAATGCGACTGCAGCGGGCTTTCGCGCGCCGGATGTCAATCCGTTGCATGCGCAACAACTTGCACCGCATCTGTTCGTGATGGATGCGGCCTTTATCCCCGTGCGTACGAAGCTGATACGCGATGCCGCCGCCATCGGCTGCCGGGTGGTCGATGGAACGCGCATGCTGTTGCATCAGTTCTGCGGCCAGGTCGAACTCTATACCGGCAAGCAGGCGCCCATCGACGCGATGAGCGCCGCCTTGCTCGACGAAATCGCCCGGGTCGGCTAGCCGGGGCGTCGCGTAACGAAGCAGCAAGACGGAGCCAGAGATCCAGCACCTCGCATCAAGACGAGGGCGGATCATGACCTGCTCCGAAGCAGCACCCAATCTGGAGGAGACGAGATGAAGCACCCCCATACCATCGCCGCTGCCCCGAGCTTCGGCCAGAAGCACGCCGACCTGCCCCGCCAGGCGGTCAGCACCGCCGACCTGTACCGCGCGGCATGGGCCGCATCCCTTGGCAGCGCGCTCGAGTACTACGACTTCGCGCTGTATAACCTCGCTTCGGCGCTGATCTTCGGGCCGCTGTTCTTCCCGACGAGCGATCCCGGCATCGGACTGATCGCAAGCTTCGGCGCGTACTTCCTCGGTTTCGCCATCCGCCCGGTGGGCGGCATCATCTTCGGCGCGCTCGGGGATCGCTATGGGCGCAAGTTCGTCCTCACGGCGACGATCCTTTTGATGGGTCTTGCAAGCACGCTGATCGGCCTGCTTCCCACCTATGCCAGCGCCGGCATCTGGGCGCCTATCCTGCTGGTTGGCTGCCGCTTGTTGCAGGGACTCGGAGCGGGCGCGGAGCAAGCAGGAGCCGCGGTGCTGATGGCCGAGTACGCGCCTGCGCAACGTCGCGGGTACTTCGCGGCCTTGCCGTTCATGGGCGTGCTGCTCGGCACGGTGATGGCGGCCGCGATCTACTTCGCGCTGGTACGCGTCGAGGACCTTTCGCAGAGCTGGCTCTGGCGCGTGCCGTTTCTGCTCAGCGCCGTCATCATTGCAGTGGCGGTCTGGATTCGCCTGAAGCTCAAGGAGTCGCCGTCTTTCGCGAGACTCGAAGCGCGCAAGCAGGTCAAGGACAGCCCGTTGAAGCATCTCGTCAAACATTCGAAGCCGGCGCTCCTCAAGGTGATCGGCCTGCGGATGGCGGAAAACGGCGGGTCGTCGATCTATCAGTCGCTCGCCATCAGCTACATGGTGACGGCAACCGGGCTCAAAGGACCGATCGGGCCGGTGGCGCTGCTGCTCGCGGGCATTTCGGGCGCGCTCGTCATTCCGTTCGCCGGCATGCTGAGCGACCGGTTCGGACGCGTGCCAGTCTACCGCGCCTTCGCTGTCTATCAACTCGTGCTGGCCTTCCCGACCTGGTGGGTGCTGAGCCTCGGCAATGCCACCGCAAGCATCGCGATGCTTTGCGTCACGCTGGCCGGTGTCTGGGGCATGTTCGCGACTCAGGGTGCGCTGCTTCCGGAACTCTTCGGCGCACAACACCGTTACGCCGGCGTCGCGGTGGGCCGCGAAATGTCGGCGGTCATCGCTGGCGGTGTGGCGCCGCTCATCGGCGCATCGATCATCGCTTGGGCGACCGCGCATTGGGGTGGCGCGCAAGGCACGATTCTGGCGTGGATTCCGCTTGCGGCGTATGTGGCGGTCCTCAGCCTGATCGGTGTGTGGACAACCTTCCACACGCCGGAAACGCGCGGCCGCGACCTCGATGATCTGCAAGACGCTTCGCAAGAGCCGGCCGCTTCGGGTGAGGCGCGCGCGGCGCGCTGATCTCGGCGGCCGCGACGTCGTGGACCTACCTGATCTTGCGCATGCTGTCGCAGCAAAGCGAGCGTTACCGGCGCCTTGCCGTTCTAGTGAACCTGCAAACAGGAAGCTTTCAGACCACGACGCCCGCGAAGCCGCCTCGCTTCAAAACGCGCCGCTGCGCGAATCGGCGCCCTTTTGATAATGACGGTTGGTCTGTTGCGGATTGCGGTTCACCAGAGGTCGCGCGTAAAGCGGATGATGCAGACTCCGCACTTCGTGTTCGAGTTCGAAACAGCGCGCACCGGACTCCGGATTCACGATGCTGGCAAAGCGGAACTGGTGCGGTTCTTCGCGATAAGCCACGCCGTGCGCGGCCAGACGCGCATACGGCCCGGAAAAGCGAGCGGCATAAATAGCGATGTGATGCCCGTCGTATTCCGGAATTGCGTCCTGCGTTTCCGCATATAGCAGTTGCTGATGCGTGCCGATGTCGATCACCGCGCACGGCAGTCCGCCGTGGTCCTTCACGTCCACGGGCGTGCCGAAAACATCGTGATAGAAGCCGGCAATCCCGGCAGCACTGCCGACCGGAACGTCGAGCTTGACGAACGCCATTCCCAGATCGATTTTCGACCAGGGCGCCGAGGCCGGCCGGCGCTGGGGGTCGAGGCAGTGATAGCGATTCCCCCACGGACAGGTCACTTCGACGTGGTCCGTGTGTTCGGTCCAGCCGAACCGGGTATTGCCGAGCAGGGGCGCAACCGCCTGCAATCGCGCGACGAGCGCATCCCGCTCGCCGACCACGATACCGACACTGCCGCGTAGACGCTGCGCTTTTCCAGTCGGCAAATGAATCTGCGATCGACCGATATTGATCCACATATTGTCGACACCGGTCATCATGAACGGGTCGCGCGTGAGCCCAAGTCCGCTGACGTAAAAGGCGGTGGCGAGAAGCGGGTCGGGAACCCGGAGATTGACGTGCTCGAGCAGTACCAGGTTACCTGTATCGTCGTCTGTGTAGAGGTGATCCATGGGGTCTACGTTGCGATCCGGGGCTTTCGAAGCATTCAGATTCGCATGTTTGCGTCGCTCCGTCGAGTCAAACCGATCTTGCGTGATATGACGAACTCGATCACCGGCGCTCGAACATTGCGCGCTCATTGCTCGACGACAAGAACGCGGCGACGGCCCGCAGAACGCGTGTCCGGATACCTCCTGCAACGATGCAGGCAACGCACGCTCGTCTAACAAATTATTCAATCGAAAGCTTATTGAAGGGATAGGAATGGTGATTAAACCGGCCCACCCAGGAACATCACCTAGATAAATCTGATTGACGAGTCCTATGTCGTCTGACAACAATAACAAGCGCGATCGAGCCGGCCGCGACGGACCGATCGACTGATCGGTCCGTCGCAAAACCGCGCACCTCCCGTTCGCACCAGCGCCGCCTCGCGGTCCATGGCCGCCAGGAATCCAGCCGCCCTCCCAGCAATACAATAAGGAGTACAAACTCAATGGCAACGCACGATCAAGAGGACACCCCGCTCCCCATGGCCCGCACCGCTGCGCCCGCCTCCCCCGGCCGCCGCGCATTCATGGCCTTCGCGGGCGCATCAGCGGGCGCCAGCCTCCTGGCGGTCAGTCGCGGGGCGGCGGCGAACTCCATGCTTTCGATCGCGTCCACTCCGCCAGGCCTGTCTTCGGCAAACCCCGGCCACCCTGCCGCGCAAGACCCGATCTGGGGCCCGGGCGGCCAGGCCACGGTCATCATGAAAAGGCTGGGCCACGTCGATCGCGCGCTGTTCCCCCACGCCGAATTTCACGTCATGAGCTATGGCGCGCGCACGCTCCCCGCCACCGCGTTGCTTGCATCGACCGCGTGGCCGGGCGGCAAGATTCCATGGGTGACCGGCGGCACCGAGCAAGCCGCGCACCCGACCAGCGACCTTCAAAGTCCCGGCTCGGGCGTGATGGTGCCGTGCGACTACACGGGCACGCAGTACGACTCGTGCGCCGCGTTCAATGCCGCGATCGTCGACGCGAATCGCGCCGGCGGCGGCCGTGTGGTGGTGCCGGCGGGCAACTGGTATTGCGGCGGTCCAATCGTGCTCTTGAGCCATGTGAACTTCCACCTGGAATCGGGCTGTACGATTTATTTCAGCCCGAACCCGGCCGATTACGCCAAACACGGCCCGTACAAAACGGCGAACGGCAATCTGTATCACACGCGCTGGCAGGCCAACGATTGCCTGAATTTCGGTTCGCCGGTCTATGCCTTCGGCCAGACCAACATTGCCCTGACCGCTGACGACAACACCTGCGTCCTGAACGGTCAGGCGATGACACCGATGCAGTTGAGCAGCCAGCCCCCCACCTCATGCTGGTGGACCTACAAGGGCAGCAGCAACACGTATGGCTGCGCCGGTTCATCGACGCCGTCGCAGGCTTATGCGAATCCAAACAACGTCGCACTGACCAGCCTCCCTGCGTCCCTGATCCAGAATCCCCAGGCGAACGTGAACTTCACGAATCCGGCTGGCATGACGACTTCGCTGATGGACCTGCTGACGGGCACGGGCTGGAACCAGGACCAGAACTATCTGCCCGCGCTCTCCGAGTTGCGCGTGCCGGTCGAGAACCGCATCTTCGGCAACGGCCACTACTTGCGCCCGTGCATGGTCGAGTTCATTGGCTGCAAGAACGTGCTGATGCAGAACTACCACACGCAAAACACGCCGTTCTGGCAGCACCATCCCACCAACTGCACAAACGTGGTGATCGACGGCGTGTTCGCGGACAGCGTGGGCCCGAATAACGACGGTTTCGATCCGGACGCGTGCGACCATGTGCTGGTGCAAAACGTTCAGTTCAATACCGGCGACGACTGCATCGCGATCAAATCGGGCAAGTACCTCGACACCCAGTACGGCCCGATGCAGAACATCGTCGTACAGAACTGCACGATGCAAAGCGGCCACGGCGGCCTGACGATCGGCAGCGAAATGAGTGCGGGCGTGCGCAACGTCTACGCCCGCAATCTGACCATGGAGAACAAGAACTGGGCGACCAATCCGCTGAATATCGCGCTGCGGTTCAAGTCCAACATGAACCGCGGCGGATACATCACCAACGTCTGGATCAATGGCGTGACGCTGGCCAACGGCGTAAACCTCGCCGGCAAGTACGGCGGCGGCGCGCTCGGCGCCGCGATCAGTCCGATCACCGGCCAGGGCACCACGGGTCTCGCGAAAAATCCGTCCACCGGCCAGGGCGGCGTGATCACGTTCGACTGCGACTACAGCCCGGCCGGCGATGCGGTGCGCTGGACGCCTTCGGTCATCAGCAACATCAACATCACGAACGTGACTGCAAGCAACGTGTCGGGCGCGGTGTCGTATTCGATGCCATCGGGGTTCATCGCCGGATCGAACTCCTGCTTCCAGGCCATCGTCATGCAAGGCCCGGAGGCGGTCGACTACAACGGCCCGCAGCCAATGCCGAGCGTGAGTCCGATCAGCGGCGTCACGATCTCGAACTGCAACCTGGGCAACCCGGTATGCACGGGCGCGGTGCCGACCACCCCTTCAACGTCCGCGGCGGCCGCGCCGGGTCCGGTCTTCGCGAGCAATGTGAGCGGAATCACGCTGACCAATGTGGTGATCGCCGGCACGACGTACAACACGTCGCTGAGCGCACCGGCGACCTGAAGTCCGGCGCCCCCGGCAGGCGGGCCGCGCTCGATGGCAAGGCTTATCAGCGCGGTTGTATGAACGACATGCGCGGCGCGATGGTGCCGCCGCGCACACGGCTTGATAGGATCGGTCCTTAACGCATATAGCGCACAAACCGCACTCGCCTCGCGAACATCGATCTTTACGAACGTTCCCGGATTGGATCGGTGCATGAAACCGGAGGCCGTCGAAGCGTGAACCAGATCTTGCATATCGAGTGCAGCCCGCGCGGCGACGCCTCGGTCAGTAGCCAGGTGACGCGCTACGCCGTCGAGTCGCTGCTGGGCGAAAACCCCGACGCACGCGTGCTGCGGCGCGATCTCGGCAACGCGCCGCCGCCACACCTGAGCGCGGAATTCGTCGACGCCATGCTGATCGCGCCCCATGCGCGCAACGCCGCGCAACACGACGCCCTCGCGCTTTCGGAAAAATTGATCGCCGAACTCGAATTGGCCGACGTGGTCGTGATGGGCACGCCCATGCACAACTACGGCGCGCCTTCGGGGCTGAAAGCCTGGTTCGATCACGTCATGCGCCTCGGGCGCACCTTCACCATGACCGCGCAGGGCAAGATCGGCTTGCTCAGGGACCGCCCCGTGATGGTCGCGGTCTCCTCGGGCGGGCTCTTCACCTGGGGCGGCGCCGCGCGCCAGCCCGACTATCTCACGGGCTACATTCGCGCGGTGTTCGGGACCATCGGCATACGCAATGTCGAGTTCGTCACCGTCGAAGGCATCAGAAACGGCCCCGAGCAGCAAGCCATCATGCTCGCCAGCGCGCGCCGCTGGATCGACGCGAATATTGTCGCGCTCAAACGCAGGCAGCCACGGGGCATTTGAGCGCCTGGCCTCGCCGCACAACCGTTTTACCTTACCCACTCTCCGAAATGGAGCCTTCATGCCGGAACGTATTTCGTTTGGACAACTACCTACTCGCATGCTCGAAACCGTGCTGGGCGTCGAGCAGTATGTGAACACCGCAGGCCTCGACTTCAAGCTTCTGGAGCTGGTCCGCGCGCGCGTTTCGCAACTCAACGGCTGCGCGTATTGCCTCGACCGCCATATCAAGGAAGGGGTTCATGCGGGGGAGGATCCGCTGCGCTTCAATCTGCTGCCGGTCTGGCATGAGACCCCGCACTTCTACAGCGCGAAAGAGCAGGCTGCGCTGCGCTGGGCCGAGGCGCTCACGCTGATCAGCGAGAACGCCATCGACGAAGAACTCGTCAAGGCGACTTACGAACATTTCGACCGCAACGAACTCGCGAACCTGACGCTGGCAGTTGCGCAGATCAACACGTGGAACCGGCTCGCGAAGCCGTTTGCGTGGGAAGCGGGGGTGTTTCAGGCGGGTTGAGGCTTGCCCCCGCTTACTTGATGCGAACCACCTGCCCCGTGGGCGCCGGAGGCGGCGCCTCCGGCTTGGCCAGCGGCTGCAGCGCCTCGCGCAGCGCAAGCCCCTGGCGGCGCTCCCTGTTGCCAAGACAGAAACCTTCCAGCGTGCGGTAATGGCCTTTCATGAGTGCCTGCGCCCGCTGCACCGCGCCCGCCTGCATCAAGTCGATGATTTCCTCGTGATCGCGGCACAGATGGCCATGATCGAAACCATCGTAATGAAACGAGGTGAACAGGCGCTCCTGGGCGATCAGGCTGGCATGGATGCCTTCGAGGGTCCGGTTGCCGGCCATCTGCACGATCAGCAGATGGAAATCGGGCCCCAGGCGGTATTCGAGGTCCACGTTCTCGCGCTGGTGCGCGACGCGTTGCTCGCTCACATGCTGCCGCAAACGCTGCACATCCGCCGCCGTCATCGTGCCGGCGAACTTCTCCATGGCCGCGCATTCGATCATCGCCAGCGCTTCGAACGTCTCGTGAATCTCGAACTCGGTGGGCTGCGCAACCGACGCGCCGCGATTGTGCTCGATGCGCACGAGCTTGCTTTGCGAGAGACGGATCAACGCCTGGCGGATCACCGTTCTGCCCACACCAAAGATTGCAGCCAGTTCGGTCTCGCCTAGTCGCGTGCCCGGCGAAAGACGCTGCAGCAAGATCGCGTCCGTGATCGCGTCAATCACGGCCTGTGTCGACGTTTCCTTCATTGCGGCAGCCCTCTCCCATGCGCCATCTCTACCAAGATGGTTCGCATATTAGCACCCATGGCATACGTAGGGGTATACCATGTTTCCTATTTCAATAGATTGCATACAATAATTCGTCATCGCATGCGAATCTGACAATTTCACAGGAGGCACGATGACAGAAACCCCGATTACTCGCGACAGGACTTATCTCAGGCATTTCTGGCACCCCGTCTGCACCGAGCGCGAGCTCGCGGCCGCCGACCCTTCGGGCAACGGTCCGATGGCGGTGCGCCTGCTCGGTGAAGATCTCGTGGTAGCGCGTCTTGGCGAACGCGTGACGGCGATGGCCGACCGCTGCGCACATCGCTGCGCCAAACTGTCGAAGGGCAAGGTGGAGCACGATCGTCTGACCTGCCCTTATCACGGCTGGTCGTACGATGCATCGGGGGCTTGCCGGCATATCCCGGCGTGTCCGGATCTGCCGATTCCAGGCAAGGCGCGCACGCCCGCGTTCGAATGCGAAGTCAGGTATGGGATGGTCTGGGTCCGGCTCGACAGCAGTTATGGCTGCACGGAAATCCCGCGCTTTTCCGACTGGGAGCGTGAGGGCATGCGCGTGATCGTGGCCGACTCCTACGTCTGGCAGACCTCGGCCGAGCGCCGCTGGGAAAATTTCACCGACTTCTCCCACTTCGCATTCGTGCATCCAGGCACGCTGTACGACGCCGCCTATGCGCGCCCGCCTGTTGTGCCGGTCGACCGCAGCAATGGTGAGTTGTGCTTCGAAATCGAGCCCGCACGCGAAATGCTCGCGAGCCTGCCCGATAATTCCCCGCTCGGCACATTCGTTTATCGCTGCACGATGCCGTTCACAATCAACCTCGAAATCGAACTCTACCGACGCCCTGGGCGCTACGTCCTGTGGACCACGTCGTGTCCCGTCGACGACGCCACCTGCCGCAACTTCATGATCGTCGCGCGCTCGAGCGCGGACGAAGCCGACCCGGAAGCGGAAGATGCCGTGCATCTGGCGTTCCAGAAGCAGGTGCTTGGCGAAGACCAGCCAGTCATCGAATCCCAGACGCCGGCCGGCCCTATCGCCGAAGAGGTGTCGGTGGTGACCGACAAGGTCTCGATCCAGTACCGCAAGTGGCTGCGCGAGCTGGCGTCGGCGGCGCAAACGGGCGCTGCCTCGTTCGATGCCTGCCTGCACACCGACGTGATCGACCGTCGCCCCGCGCCCGTGGCGCACGCCGACCTTCGGCTGAATGCACAGGAGCAGGCCCAATGAAGAAAATGTTTCCCCTCGCCTGCGCCGGACGAGGCGTTCAGCCCTCGTCGATGAGCGCTCCTGTGAGCGAGCAGGAATTGCCCATCATGGAGCAGTTTCGGCTCGTGGCCGAATCGGGATTGTGGGACTTCTTCGATCGCATTCCCGAGGATCATCAGTTCGCCGACTATGAACGCGCGATCGAGAAATACGGTATTCCCGTGCTCTCCGGCAGCTGGACTTATCAACTGGGCCGCGACGAGCCGGTGATCGAAGCGAATCTCAGGCGCAGCCAGCGCATTGGTGCGAAGTATCACAACCTGATGGTCTGGGCCCGCCATCACGACGGGCATCTGATCACCAACGACGAAGTCGTGGATTCGTACCTGCGCGCATTCGATCTCGCCGATAAATTCGGAATCGACATCACCTATGAGGTGCACGTCGATATGTGGTCCGAACAATTTCCGCGCGTCGAGGAAGTGGCCGACGCGGTCGAGTCTCGCGGCGTGCCGTTTCGCTTCTGCATGGACTATAGCCATTGCATCTTCAAGATCGAGAACGAAGTGGAGCAGGCCGTCTCGGGCATTCGCGGCAATCCCGGCGAGATTCAGCGGCTCGATCCGTTCGATCCGGATAGCTACTGCGACCGCTGGCTCGAACGCAACATGGTCCGCTGGACCCAGGTGCGCCCCGCCGCGCCCAATGGCCCCCGCAACTGGTGGGCCTTCGAGAGCGGCCCATTCGACGGCATGGCCTGCGAGCGGCCCGGACGCGGCATCCAGTATCCGTTCAGGCGCCCCGCGCCGGGCGAATGGCATACCGACATGTGGCATGCGCACAAGCTCGCCTGCACCATGGAAGTCGTGCGCAAGGTCATCGACCACTACCTGAGCACCGACGACGACGCCATGCGGATCATGACCATCGACAACATCAATCTGTCCGCCTATGGCGTCGGCTGGAAATACGACATGTTCGCCGATAGTTGCGCGGTGGCGCGCGCGGTTCGCACGCTTTATGCCGAGCGCGCGGCCATCTTCGAGTCGCGTCGCCTGGCCTCGTCCGCGCAGGAATGGGTCGACGCCCACCGCTGTCCCGCGCCCCTGAACTGATCGCGTCCCGCTGACTTCCAGCGTGCCCATCGCCGCACGCGGGCACGCTGTCGCCCGCGTCGCGAGCGCCATGCCGGTCCCGCTTCCATCACAGGTCAAGCCCTTTGGAGTCTCCCATGAACGACACGATTCATCCGGTCGACGAGAAGCTGCCGCTCTCGCGCCTCAGTATTCTCGGTCTTCAGCATCTGCTCGCGATGTACGCCGGCGCGGTCACGGTCCCCCTCGTGCTCGCCGGCGCCCTGGGGTTAAGCAAGGAAGCCACGGTGGCGCTGATCAACGCGGACCTGATCGCCGGCGGTCTGGTTTCGATCGTGCAATCGCTCGGTCTCGGCATCTTCGGCATCCGCTACCCGATGATGATGGGCGTCACCTTCGTCGCCATCGGGCCGATGATCGCCATCGGCATGAATCCCTCACTGGGTTTGCAGGGCATCTTCGGCTCCGTAATCGTGGCGGGCATCGTTGGCTTGCTGGTCGCACCGTTGATGGCGCGTCTGCTGCGTTTCTTTCCACCCGTGGTCACCGGCTCGGTCATTCTCGTGATTGGCGTGTCGCTCATGAGCGTGGGCATTCACTACTCTGGCGGCGGCTACGGCATACCCGACTTCGGCCGGCCCGCGTATATCGGCATTGCGGCTTTCGTGCTCGTGGCGATCGTGGCCATCAGCCGCTACGCGAGCGGGTTCGTCGCCAATATATCGGTACTCCTTGGCATCGTGCTGGGCTTCGGTCTTTCGGCGGCGGCGGGATTCGTCAAGCTCGACGGACTGGCGAGCGCCCCGTGGTTCGCGATGATCCGGCCGTTCCAGTTCGGCTGGCCGCGCTTCGACTTGGTTGCGTGCGTGTCCATGTCGCTCGTGATGCTCGTCACGCTGATCGAGTCGATGGGCGGCATCTTCGCGCTCGCCGACATCATCGACAAAAAGCCGACGCGTGCCGATATCGTTCTCGGGCTGAGAACCGACGGCCTCGGGGCGATCGTGGGCGGCATCTTCAACACCTTTCCGTACACGAGCTACTCGCAGAACATCGGCCTCGTGCACGTGAGCGGCGTACGCAGCCGCTACGTTTGCGTGGCCGCCGGCGTGCTCATGATCCTACTGGGCTTCGTGCCGAAAGTCGCGTTCATTGTGGCTTCGATCCCTCACTTCGTGCTGGGTGGAGCGGCTTTCGTGATGTTCGGCATGGTCGCCGCGAATGGCGTGCGCATCCTGCAGTCGGTGGACTTCCGCAGCAATCGCCACAACCTGATGATTGTCGCGGTGAGCCTCGGCGTGGGCATGATTCCCATGGTCGACGACAAGTACTTCGCCATGTTCCCCGCCGATATCGGCACGCTGCTCAACAGCAGCATCGCGCTGTGCGCCGTGTCCGCCATCGTCCTCAATTACTTTGCGAACGGCGCCGAGCCGCTCGCCGCCGTCGAAACCACGCTAAAGGAAGGCGCGAACACGTCCCACTGATTCCGTCTCGCAACCCGTTCCTGTCCATAACATCAAGAGATACCCGATCATGAGTACGATTCCTGTTGTCGTGCGCAAGAAGTGGCCTGTTGCCGCCGATATCGTTGCACTCGAACTCGCTGACGCGCATGGCAAGCCACTGCCGCCGTTCACGCCCGGTGCGCATATCGATGTGCATATTCCGTCCCGTCAAGCCGGTCGAGATTTCGTGCGGCAGTATTCGCTGTGCAACGCGCCCGGTGAAACCGACCGCTACATTCTCGGCGTGAAGCGCGAGCCCGACTCGCGGGGTGGGTCGAGCGCGGTCCACGCGGAAGTTCACGAAGGACAAACGCTCCAGATCAGCTCGCCGAAGAATCACTTCGCGCTTCATGGCGATGCCTCGCGAGCGGTGTTGTTCGCGGCCGGCATTGGCATTACGCCATTGCTCGCCATGGCGCAGGCGCTCTTGCAGGAGCGCCGCGCCTTCAGCCTCCATTACTTCACGCGCTCGCCCGAGCATATTGCGTTTTCCGGGCAGCTCCAGGCGCTGGAGTCGATGGCCGGCGCCTTGCACATCCACACCGGCGCATCGGTCGAGGGAACGGCGCAGGCTATCTCCACCGCGCTGCACGGCATCGATCCTTCGTCGCACGTCTACGCGTGCGGCCCGGCGCCTTTCATGTCGATGGTTCAAACCTGTATCGACGATCGATTGCCCTCGACTCAGTTCCACGTCGAGCATTTTTCCGCGCCCGCGAGCGAGACCACCGGCGATGCCTTTTTCGAAGTGATTGCCGCGCGAAGCGGCGTGCGCTGCGGCGTGGCCCCGGGTGAAAGCATCGTAGGCGCCTTGCGCCGGCACGGCATAGAAGTCGAGGTCTCGTGTGAGCAAGGCGTTTGCGGCACCTGCCTCACGCACGTGCTGGCCGGACAGCCCGATCATCGCGACGTCTACCTGTCCGAAGCGGAGCGGGCGGCCGGAAAGCAGATGACGCCGTGCTGCTCCCGTTCATTGAGCGCCGTGCTGGAGCTCGATATTTGAGCCGGCCAGCGGCGTCGGCCGCCGGCTCGCGATTGCGCATCCCTACTTTCGCCGCCGCGCGCCGGAGGAGGCCAACATCGCGAGATCGATCACCGGCGCGCCCTGCTCGATCAGGAAATCGCGAAACAAGCCAGTCACCTGCGAAATGCGCCGGTCGGCCAGCGTCACCACATACCATTCGCGTTCAACCGGGTTGCCCGCGAACGGCAGCTCCTTCAGCAGCCCGGCGCGCAACTCCAGCGCACACGCATGACGCGATAGAAACGCCACGCCGAGCCCGGCTTCGGCCATCTGCTTGATGGCCTCGTTGCTCGATAATTCGGACCCCACATGAAATCGATGACCCGAGGTCTTGAAGAGACTTTCGACCGTCGTTCTCGTGCCCGCACCGCGCTCGCGCACCAGCAGGTGCGCCGACTCCAGATCCTTCATTGAAATGCGCTTGCGCTGCATGAGCGGATGCTCGGGCGCGGCGACGAACACCATCGGATGCTTCGCGAATTCGGCGGCGTGAGTGCGCAGTTCCTTGGGCGGGCTGCCCATGACCGCGAGGTCGATTTCATGCGTGGCGAGCATGCGAATGATTTCCTCGCGATTGCCGACCTTGAAGTAGGTCTTTACATGCGGACGCGTCGCCGTGAATCGGACCAGCAGCGGCGGAATCAGATATTCGGCGGTCGTGATCGCGCCAATGCGCAAGGTTCCGCCCAAATCCCCCTTCAAGGCCGCTACTTCGTCGCTCGCTTCTCGCCAGAGATGCAGGATCTCGCGCGCATAGCGGCCCACGATTTCGCCGGCCGTGGTCAGCTCCACGCCCCGGCCCACCCGTTGCAGCAACGCCGCGCCCACCGCTTCCTCCAGCAGGCGGATCTGCAGCGAGACAGCGGGCTGCGTCAGATGCAGTTCCTGCGCCGCGCGCGACACGCTCCCCATACGCATGACCATGTCGAGCGCCTTGAGTTGCCGGAACGTGGCCGCCTTTCCTATTAGTGAAAGCATATGAGTCGCCTATAAACATTAAATTGTTCTTGGATTCATGAAACGATATCGTGAAATCCAGTCGCGCGATATTCAAACCGATTTCATTCTGGAAAACAACAATGGCACTCATCCCTGGCATTCTCGCAAAGGCGCGCACGGCAAGCCTGCCGCGCATCCTGATTGTCGGCGGCGGCGCCGGCGGCCTGCAACTCGCTACGCGTCTGGGCAGCACGCTCGGCCGCCGCGGACAGGCGCACATCGTGCTCGTCGACCGCTTGCCGACGCACTTCTGGAAGCCGCTTCTGCACGAAGCGGCATCGGGCCACCGCGATCCCGCTTCGCACACGATCGAATATGCGGCGCAGGCCAAGCGATACGGTTTCGAATTCGTGCAGGGCGAATTGAAGTCGGTCGATCGCGCGCGCCGTGTCGCCACCATCGGCGCGGTGCTCGATAACGACGGCACGCAGATCGTGCCGCAACGGGAAGTGCCGTATCACGACCTCGTGCTGGCCGTGGGCAGCGTGACCAACTTCTTCAACGTGCCGGGCGCGGCGCGTCACGCGCTGCCGCTCGAGCACGTTGGGCACGCCGAGGATTTCCGCAAGCGGTTTCTCGCGGCCTGCGCGAAGATCAATCACCTCGCCGATGCACCTGGCGCGCCGCTGGTGCGGCCGGTGTGCATCAACGTGATCGGCGCCGGCGCGACCGGCGTGGAGCTCGCAGCGGCGCTGCGGCACGCGGTGGGGCAACTCGCGGCGTACCGCTTCCGGGCGCTCGATCCCGACCGCGACGTCCAGATTCGTCTGATTGAAGGCACGGCGCGTGTGCTGCCGGTGCTCGATCCGCGCATTTCGGCGCGCACCCGGGCGCAGCTCGAACGCCTGCATATCGAGGTGCTGACCGACACCCGCGTGGCGAGCGTCGAGGAAGATGCCATCGTGACTTCGACCGGTGCAGTTCTGCCCGCCGATATGACGATCTGGGCCGCTGGCGTGGCCGGGCCCGCGATGCTGCGTACGATCGAAGGCCTGGCGCTGAGCGCGTCGAATCAGGTCATCGTGACGGATACCTTGCAAACGCCTGACGATCCGCACGTGTTCGCGTTCGGCGACTGCGCGGCCTGCCCGGCGGGCGGTTCGAGCCGTTACCTGCCGCCGCGCGCCCAGGTCGCCCACCAGCAGGCGGTCTACCTGAGCCAGGCATTCGCACGGCGCATTGCGGGCAAGCCGGTCGCGGGCTTCGTGTTTCGCGACTCCGGCACGGTGGTCTCGCTCGGCGAGTCCGGCGCGCTTTACCAAGCGGACCTGCGAGTGCGCGATCGCTCCGTGATCGTCGACGGACTGGCTGCTTCGGGGTTATACCGGCTGCTGTATCGCAAGCACCTTTTGGGCGTGCATGGCACCCGCCATACGCTGCTCCAGACGCTGGGCCAGTTTCTGCAGCGTTACAACCGGCCTTCAATCAAGTTGCATTGAAGTGTGCCAGCGGCGGAGCGTGCATCGGCTCCGCCGCCTCAATCACGTGTCGAGTCCGGCTTCGATCGACTGCCACGTGCTGCGGAACCACTCGGCAATCGCCACGTTCTGCTCGAACAGCGAGTACTTCACGCCGCCGCCGTAGTCGGGCATGTCGATCATGTCGGTGGTGATGTAACGCAGCGGACTGGTGAGCGTATCGCGGTGATGGCGCAGCACGCGGCGCACGATCTCCTTGCAGGGCTCCACGCGCCACGCATGCCACGGCAAATGCCACTCGCCCGGCGCGGGCCGGAAAAACGGGTACTGGCACGCGCGTCCATAGGTGCCGCCGTCCTTCAACTGCCACGGATTCTTCGGCCCGTTCGGCGAGACCGGGCGAATCTGCAACCAGTGGGTCATGTTCATGCCGATCCATTCGTCGATCACGTTGCCGGGCTCGTACGGGTCGATCACGAAGCGCCCTGCCTCCACGTCCTCGCGAATGCCGCTCACGTCCTGTTCTTCAGGGTTTTCCACTTTCAGCAGGACGTGCGAATGATCGAGCACGAAGTTGAACGGCACGCCGCGCGCCCGCACCTGCCGCGCCACCGGCGAAATGCGGCGCAGGTCTTCGGACCACATGTAGATATGCACTTCAAAACCGATCTCGATGCCGAGCTTCTGCCCCAACTCGTGCGCAAGCAGGTAGAAGTCCACG
Organism: Paraburkholderia caffeinitolerans; assembly: GCF_902859945.1. Classification (GTDB taxonomy): domain Bacteria; phylum Pseudomonadota; class Gammaproteobacteria; order Burkholderiales; family Burkholderiaceae; genus Paraburkholderia; species Paraburkholderia caffeinitolerans. Next base: position 55,957 of record NZ_CADIKL010000011.1, read on the forward strand.
ATCTGCTGGTCGCTGACTTCCTGGCCGCTAGCGTGCTGGCGATACAGCATGATGTTGTGGAACTCGCCGCCCGCTTCCTTGCAGATGCGCAGGTTGCGTTCGAGCGCGGCTTCGTCGCGGCCCGCCGTGTACGACCACAGTCCCGTGCGAATCGGAATGCCGTGGCGATCGGCGGCGCGCAGGTACTCGCGTTCCTCGCCGGGCTGCGGCATGCGGTCGAAATGGTCGAAAACGCGTGACTCCTTGATCATCCTGAACTGCTCGTCCACCGAGACGGGCCGCGTGTGCTGTACACCCCGGCCATTGCAGCCGATCGAAAACGTCATGACTCTGTTCTCCTGATTAATTCCATGAAAGCGGGTGACGAGAGGGTCAGGCGCCACATGCATCGGCCGTCGTGCGCGCGTCGCCTTGCTTGTCCGCCAGCGGCGCTTCCTGCGCGATCAGCCGCTCCACCATGCGCCGGATGCGCGCCGGCGCGTTGTCGATGCCAAGCCGCGTGTACTCGCGCACGCCGGTGCGCTCCTGCTCGCGCTGCACGTACGCGAGCAGCACGGCGTCTTCTTCGAACGTGAGCGTCATGAGCCGCTCGACATCGGCCGACACGGCGCTGTCGTGCGCGTGGTAATTGCGCAGATGCAGCCAGAAGTAATGCGTGGTGGTTTCGGTTTCGGGCGTCAGGAAGTTGAAGCTGAACGAGCGGAAGCCGCGGTCCTTGTTGTCCTCGGTCGGCTCCGTGCCACTCTCGATGCAGCCGAAATCGACATACGACGTAGAGGGCAGATGCAGGTAGTAATACTGCCAGCGGTCGGTCATGCCGCTGAAGTTGGCCATCTTCTGGACCAGCGGCACGGGCGGCGCATTGCGGATCCAGCGGTACGCGAGCACGTGCGCATCGCCCTGCTCGACCTTCACGCCAACGTCCTCGCCCGCCGCGTTGCCGATGGTGTTCTTGTGCACGTAAGTCGTGTGGGCCGGATCGACGAGATTGTCGGTGATGTTCAGATAGTTCGAGCGGAAGTGCAGGTACTGATTGTCCACGAGGCCCCAGTCCGGGTCGCCGTAGTGCGGCACGTCGACGATCGTGCCGATGTCCGCGCACGCGGGGTCGCCCATCCAGATCCACACCGCGCCGTAGCGTTCGACGAGCGGAAATGCGGTCACGCGTGCGGTGGGCGGAATGTTCTGCTGGCCCGGCACGCGCACGCAGGTTCCCGTGCAGTCGAACGTCATGCCGTGATAGCCGCATTGCACGTGGTCGCCCTTGAGCTCGCCCAGCGAAAGCGGCGCGAGCTTGTGCGGGCAGCGGTCGACCAGCGCGACGGGCGTGCCGTCCTCGCGGCGATACAGCAATACCTGCTCGCCCAGCAGCGTGCGCGAGAGCAGCGTGCGGCCCACCTCGCGGCTCCAGGCCGCCACGTACCACGCGTTTTTGACGAATGTGCTCATGGTGTCTCCGTTTTTAATCGGCATTTTCAATCGGCAGGAATGCAAAGTGTTTATTCAGGCATCGAGCACGAGCGATTCGCTGCGCGCGCGCGAAACGCAGATGCACATCTGCTGTTCGCGTTCCTCGTCGCCCAGCGCGTAATCGCGGTGCTCGGGCGTGCCTTCGAGCACGCGCAGTGCGCACACGCCGCACTCGCCGCGCCGGCAATCGAAGAGCGGGTCCAGGCCCGCGTCGATCATCGCGTCGAGGATGGACTGCTGCGGCCCGACGTCGAGCGTGCGCCCGCTGCGCCGCAGTTCGACGCGGCATGCGCGGTCGCCGGGTGCAGCGGAAGGCGCGCCGAACAACTCGAAGTGCACGTGATCGGCGGGCCAGTGCAGCGCGCGCGCCGTGGCGATCACGGCGTCGATGAGCGGACGCGGCCCGCAAACATACAAGTGCCGTTTCGCGCCGGAGGCGTAGTACCCGCCGATCACCTGCGCGAGCGGCATGCCGCGCGACGGATCGCCATGATCGAAGTACAGATGCGCATGCGCGCCGCACGATTGTGCGACCTCTTCGCGAAACGCGGCGTCCCCGGGCGTGCGGCACGCGTAGTGCAACTGGAAGCGCGCGCCGGAGGCCGCAAGCGTGCGCGCCATCGAGAGAATCGGCGTGATGCCGATGCCGCCCGCGATCAGCACGGCCTCGTGCGGTACGCCGTGTAGCGGGAAATCGTTTTTCGGCAGGCTCGCACGCAAGCGCTCGCCGGGCTGCAGCGCATGCATGCGGCGCGACCCGCCACGCCCGTTCGGCTCCAGCTTGACGGCGATTTCGTAGTGCCCCGACTGATTGGCGCTATTGATCAGCGAGTAGCTGCGTTCGTCATCGGGCGAGGCGGCTGTCTGGATACGGATATGCGCGCCGGCCGTAAAACCAGGCAACGCGCCGCCGCCAGCGGACTTGAATGTCAGGCCGCGAATCGCGTTCGTAAGCGGCTCGCTCGCGACGACTTCGAGTTCGAGCGGCCAGCGCGCGTCAGGGGGGGAATGCTGCGTGTGAGTCATCTCGTGCTCTCCTGATGCGGACGCGAGCGTGCCCCCGGCGAGGCGCGAGGCGCGCCGCCGTGCGAACAGGCATCCGGTGGGTTGGGGACTACGGGCCGAAGGACGTCAATGCAACATCAATACGGCATCAGCGCGAAATGAATGCAAATTCGGCGTTGCGGTATTGAAGCGGCTCGGGTGTGTCCCAGATCGTTGTTCTGGAACTGAGTATAGGAAGATCCTTCGCGTGCGCGTAGCGGCGATTAAACAGCGCCCCGCTGCATTATTTGCAGCGCGCACGCCAGCGCAGCCCGTATCAGGCCGTGCGCGCTTCCGCTTCGAGCAGATTGTCGAGCGACTCGCCGAGCATCGCGAGCATGGCGCTCACGGCCGGCGGCAGCGCGCGCGTCGCGCGCACATAAAAACCGAGGCGCGCAACCGCCTGCTCGGTCTCGTCGAGCGGCACGAAAGCGAGCCGCCCAGCCGCGCACACCTCGTCCAGGCCGATGCGCGTCTGGAAGCCGATGCCGGTCCCGCGCACGGCGAGCTGGCGCATCAATTCGATGGTGCCGCTATGGACCACGGCGCGCAGCGGCCGCCGCGCGCGCGCCACGAGCGGCGCGAGGATCGCGTGCACGGCCACATCCGGGTTCGGCATGATGAGACCGTACTCGGCGCATTCATCGAACCTCACACGCCGGCGCGATGCGAGTGGATGGTCCGGCGCCATCACCGCGCCCAGCCTGAATTCGCCGCTCGCCACACAGGTCAGATCGGGATGCTCGCTCATGGCGAATGCCGCGCCAATATCGACGTCGCCCGACGCCACGCGCTGCGCGATGGACCCGGAGCCGAGCATGGAAACATGCAGCGCCACGTTGGGGTGCTGGTTCGCCATGCGGTCGAGCACGGCGGGCAGCAAGCCCGCGCTAAGGCTTTCGGCGGCGGCCAGATACACCTCGCCGCGTTCGAGCCCCTGGAGCCGTTCGATTTCCGCCAGCACGCGCTGCTCGTCCTGAAGCACGGTGACCACGTGCTGCGCGAACAGCCGGCCCGCCTCGGTGAGACGCAGGCCGCCGGGCAGGCGCTCGAACAGTGTCGCGCCCACCTCTTCTTCCAGATTGAGCAGTTGGCGGTTGACGGCCGAGCCGTCCACATGCAAGCGCCGCGCGGCCTCACGAATGGAGCCGCAGCGGCAAATCATGTCGAAGTAGCGAATAGAGCGGGCATGGACGTTCACGCGGCGATACTAGCAGATCACACCGCGTTTCATGGCGCTCCAGCAGGCGCGATGCCCGGCAGCGCGGCCAGCGCGCGCTCCCAGATCTGCCGTGTGCGCAGCCACACGAGTTCGCGCCAATCGGCGTCGGCGGGCAGGAACGATTCGAACAGCGCGCGGCTGATCGCGCGGCCTCGCGCGTCGCGCGGATCGCCATAGAGGTGCAACCAGTGGTCGTCGCGCAAGGCCGTGTGCATGGGCGCTTCCGGGTACGTGCCGCATTCGATCACAAGCTGCATCAGGTGCGTGTCCGGCAACGCATCCAGCAGCGCCTGCGAGGCATAACCCGTCGCCCTTGCGACCACGCCGGTTTCGCTGATGGCAGCATCCGCATGCGTGAGCAGCGTGTAGAGCCAGGGGCCGTAAAGGTGCTGCGCGTCGGCCAGCGCAGGATAGGCCGATTGCGCAATCGCCATCAGCATCGGGTGGCCGAACGCGCCCGCCCCCGTGTGCAGATCGAACGAAATGGCCACCTGGGCTGGCTTGAGAAAGCGCTGCGCAATTTCGTGCAGGGTCCGGTTGGACCAGGTGGCGGCCTGGCCGCCGTAGAAGAGTCCGTCCGCGTGGCGATACTGGCCCGCGCCCACGATCGCCTGCACGCCCGACCAGCCGAGCGATTCCACTTGCCGCTCCAGCAACGTATCGGCGTAGTGCCGCTGCGGGCCGTCGATATCGGGGCACGCGTAGATTTCGTGCAGTTCCTCGTAGCGCGGATTGAGCGGCAACGGCGCGCCAAAGTCGACGTAGTTGCGATTCAGATCGACATTGTCTTCGTTCACGCGCCTGACCCACGCGGTGCCCCACGGATTGATCAGGTGCACCATCATCACCGCGACATCGTCGGGCAGGCTTCGCGCGGCCAGTTCATGCAGCCATTGCGCCTGGCACGTCGAGCCGTAGTAGCCTTCCACCCCGTGCGTGCCCGAAACGGCCACTAGCACGCGGCGTGCGGCGGCATTGCCGAGCCAGGCGACGTCAGTCGCGAGCGCCTCGCCTTTGGGACCCTTGAGCGGATGCGCGTAGCTAGTAACCGTTGCGCCCGCCAGTTGTGCGGCGTGCAGAAAATGCTGGCGCTGGGCGGCGAAATCGGGTTCGACGGGAAAGCCGATCTTCATGAATTCCTCTGCGGGTCATCAAGCGGGTTGTGGGGAGCGCGCCGCGCCGCTTCGCGCGGTCGCCTCGCTCAACGCCAGCGTAACGTGGCCTGCGGGCTTTGCACAGCAGAGCAGCACGGTGCCTTCAGCGGGTGGGTCGAGCGGCTCGGTAGCGTACTCGATGTTGCCTTGCGCCAGCGGCGTCACGCAAGTATTGCAGATGCCGATACGGCAACTGAACGGCACGGCATAGCCATGCTGCTCCGCCAGTTCGAGCAGCGACTCGCAGCGATCATCCCATGCCACGGGAGCAGCCTCCGGATGAAAGCGCACTGTAGTTGCGTGCGCATCGATTTCCTGCTTTATCTCCGCACGCGAAGTTACATCAGACGATACTTCTCGCGCGGGTTCTGCATCGGCCTCAAGCACCGTTGCAGGGCCGAAGAACTCATAGTGGATGCGCTCGCGCGCCACGCCGAGACTGCGCAGCAGCCGCCAGTTGGCCTGCATGAACGCGGGCGGCCCGCATAGATACACTTCATAGTCGTCGAGCGGCAGCAAGCCTTGCAGCGTTTCACGCGTGATGAGTCCCTCGCTGTCGAAGGCCTGCGCCTGCCGGTCTTGCGCATCAGGCTGCCGGTAGCAGACGTGCACGCGCACGTTCGGACATTCGGCCGCCAGTGCGGCCACTTCGTTGCCGAACGCATGCACTGCGCCGTTCTCGCACGCGTGAATGAAATACACGCGCCGGTCGCGCGCGCCCTCCATCGCCCGAAGCCGATGCAGCATGCTGACAAGCGGCGTCAAACCCACCCCGCCGCTCATCAGCACGACGGGCCGCGTGGTGTCGTCGCCAACCTGCACCGCATCGTGCAGATACGACGAGCCGCGCCCTGGCTCGATGTCCTCGCGCCCCGCCGGAGCCGGTTCGCGCTTGACGGAAATCCGCCAGCGCGCCGTGTCGGCTGGGTCGCCCGAGAGGCTGTACGTGCGCAACAACCGCTCGCCGCCCGGCAGGGGCAAACGCAGTGCCACGAACTGCCCCGCCATGAACAGCGGCAAGGCCTCGCCATCGGCGGGCACGAGTTCGAACGAGACGATCGTGGCGCTTTCGCGCGTGCGCGCGCTCACGCGCAAGCGACGAAAGCCCGTTGCCCCACGACTCGCCAATTCCGTTGCCGTCTTGCCAGCGTCACTCATTTCAGGGCTCCACGCGCTCGCGTTGCACGACGTGAATCGGAGAAAGCGCGGGCTTTTCTGTCTGCTGTTCGCGCTCGATCATCTGCGCAAGCGCGCGCCGGAAGCGCAGCGGTCCCGCGTCGATGGCGAGGTCGATGTTCGGCGTGCGCGCGTTCTGCATGCCCGCGTGCACGGCCGTCAACACCGCGCGGTCTTCTTCGAATGCGTGCCGCACATCCTCGTCGAACTGGCGCGACACCTGTTCATCGTCGGGGGAGAAATTGCGCGTCTGGAACCAGTAGTAGCGCGTATGCGATGCGTCCACCGGCGTCATGAAGTTATAGGAGTTCATCAGGAACACATCGGCATGAGGCGTTGCATCGTCGCCGCCCGTGCCTGCCGGCGTGAAAACAGCCTTGATGATCGCGTGCGAAGGAAACCGCACCTCGTAATGCTGCTTGCGATCGCAACGCCCTGCGAAGCGCACGAACTGCGCGTAGAACGGCGCCACCTCCACATCGCGCATCCAGCGCGACACGGTCACGCCGTGCGCCGCCACCTCGGTCTTCAGCGGCTCGGCTTCGCAGGCCGCGTTGCCGAACGACGAGCGATGCACCCATGCAACGTGCGAGGGGTCCAGCAGATTGTCGGTGACGTAGAGGTAGTGGCAGTCCACCGTCATTGCATCGCCGCGATTCATGCCCCACGCCGGGTCGCCCCATTCGTCGATCTGCACGATCGTCGCGGGATCGGCCTGTTCGGGCTCGCCCATCCAGATCCAGAGCAAGCCGTAACGTTCGGCCAGCGGATAGCTGCGCACTTTCGCGCCGGAGGGGATCCGCGCGCTGCCCGGCGCACGCACGCAAGCCCCTTCGCAATCGAACGTGAGACCGTGATAACCGCACTCGACATGATCGCCAATGAGCCGGCCCATCGAGAGCGGCAGCTTGCGGTGCGGACACGCGTTTTCAAGCGCGACGGGCGTGCCATCCTCGCGCCGGTACAACACCACGGACTCGCCCAGCAGGGTCACTGGCGCGAGTTCTCGCGTCACTTCCGCGTCCCATGCCGCGACGTACCACGCATTCCTCAGAAACATTCCGTTGCCTCCACATTGGCGGTTTCGCTTACTTGTTTCCAAGGATAAAAAGCCAGAAAACAAAAGAATAGATGTAAAAACCTGCCTGTTCGTTTAGAGTTTCTAAACCGTGAATATCCGCCAAAGATTCAGCCGATAACTCAACGACAGCGAAATGACGACGAACAGCTTTCCTCCATTGCGTGCGCTGCAGGTCTTCGAAGCAGTCGGCCGATGCGGCGGCATCACTGAGGCGGCCCGGCGGCTCGGCATTTCCGCGGGCGCGGTCAGCCAGCAGATCAAGCTGCTCGAAGACACGCTGGGCCTGCACCTCACGCAAAAGGACGGCAAGCGGCTGCGCCTGACCACGATTGGGCGGCAGTATCACGAGAGTTGCGCAGCGGCCTTCGAAAGCCTGCGCGTGGCGCACGCCGAAATAGAGCGCGCGAAGAACACGCGCAATCTGAGCGTCAGCGCGCTGCCTTCGCTAGTCTCGAAGTGGCTCGCGCCGCGCGTGCTCGAATGGCAGCGCCAGCATCCCGAACTCAGTGTGTATCTCGATGGCACGCACACGGAGCCGTCACCGGACGGTTATGAAATCGACTTTCGCATCAGCTACGGCGAGCGGGGTCTGAATGTCGAGAACGCGGTCGAACTGTTCCGTGATTGCGTGGTGCCCGTGTGCAGCCCGCGTCTGCTGGAATCGGGCGCACCGCTGAAGACTCCCGCCGATCTTCTCGCCTACCCGTTAATAACGGTGGACTGGCTGCCGAAGTTCGCCTCGCCGCCTTCGTGGCGCGAATGGTTTGCCGCCAACGACGTCGATTGCGAGGAATTCGACGAGAACCGTCTGGTGTTCTCGCTTTCGAGCGTGGCGATTCAGGCGGCCATCGACGGCTACGGCTTCACGCTCGCGCAAGGCTCCATGATTGGCGACGACCTGGCCGCCGGTCGCCTCGTCATGCCGTTCGCGATCGGGCTCGCGTTGCCTTCGCCCTACTTCCTCAAGTGGAAGCCGAACGCATTCGACAGGCCGCATTGCCGCCAGTTTCACCGCTGGCTCGTCACGCGGGGCAAGGAGCAGCAGCAGCGCAACGAGAGCCTGCTGAGCGTAATCGCCTGAGGCTCGCGTGAAGCGTCAATCGCCGTAAATATCGAACTGGAAATACTTCGCGGCGATCTGCTGGTAGGTGCCGTTCTTGCGCATCGTGCCAATGGCGTCGTTGATGCGCGCTTCGAGCGCCGCATCGCCCTTGCGAATGCCGATCGCCACGCCGTTGCCCGTGAGCCGCGCATCCTTCACGGTTTCGCCGGCCACGGCGTAACCCTTGCCGCGCGGCGTCTTCAGAAAGCCATAGTCGGCCTGCATCGCTGCCTGAAACGCGGCGTCGAGCCGGCCGGTGCCCAGGTCCTGGTAAATCTGGTCCTGCGTTTGATAAGCGACGATAGCCACGCCGTGCGGCGCCCACTCGGCTCTTGCATAAGCCTCCTGGGTCGAGCCCTGCACGACGCCCACGCTCTTGCCCTGCAAGTCCTGCGCCGTAGGCTTGAGCTTCGATCCCGCGCGCGCGATCAGCGCCGAGGGGCTGTTGTACACGCGGTTCGTGAAATCGATCTGCTGGCGGCGCGACTCGGTGGCCGACATCGCGGAAAGAATCGCGTCGAACTTGCGGGCCTTGAGCGCGGGAATCATGCCGTCGAAGTTCTGCTCGACCCACACGCATTTCTGGTGCAGCGTCGCGCAGATCGCATTGCCCAGTTCGATGTCGAAGCCTTGCAGGCTGCCGTCCGGCGCCTTCGATTCCATCGGCGGATAACTCGGGTCCACGCCGAAGCGAATCACCTGCGGATCCTGCGCGGCCGCGCCGAGCGGCAAGGCCGACGCCACTGCGGCCAGCGTGAGCAAGCACGAGAGCACTGTCCGTTTCATAAACGTTCCTTCGCAAGGGTTGAGCGGCCCGCACATGACACAAACATGTCACAGCGCGAGCACGCGAATCGGCTCAGGCCAGAAAGCTTTCGACGAGACGCACCCAATAGCCCGCGCCCGTCGCAAGAATGTCGTCGTTGAAGTCGTAGCCTGGATTGTGGACCATGCAACTCCCTTCGCCATCGCCGTTGCCGATCAGCAGATAGCAGCCCGGGCAGCGTTGCAGGAACCACGCGAAATCTTCGCTGCCGGTGAACGGCGCGAGGTCTTCGATCATGCCTGCATCGCCCACCCAGTCGCGCGCGACCTGTTCCGCGAAGGCGGTCATCTGTGCATCGTTGACGAGCACCGGGTAGCTCGCGTCGTAGAGGATCTCCACGCGCGCGCCATACACGGCGGCCTGCGCCGCGATGATCTCCTTGATGCGACGCTCGAGTTCGTCGCGCACTTCGGGGCGCAGCGCGCGCACCGAGATCGCCATGCGCGCCTCGTCGGGAATCACGTTGGACGCCTCGCCCGCGTGAATCGCGCCCACCGTGATCACGGCCATATCGAGCGGCGCGACGTTGCGCGAGACCACGGTTTGCAGCGCGAACACGATGGCCGCGCACACGACCACGGGGTCGACCGTCTTGTGCGGCATGGCGCCGTGGCCGCCCACGCCGGTCACGCGCACCGTGACCTGGTCCGCCGAAGCCATGAACGGGCCCGCGCGAAAGCCGAGCTTGCCGGCCGGATAGCCGGGCATGTTGTGCATCGCGAACACGCCATCGCAGGGAAAGCGTTCGAGCACGCCTTCCGCGAGCATGCGCCGCGCGCCTGCAAGGCCTTCTTCGGCGGGCTGGAAAATCAGGTTGAGCGTGCCGTTGAAGTGGCGCGTTTGCGCAAGCTGCTTGGCGGCGGAAAGCAGCATGGCCGTGTGGCCATCGTGACCGCACGCATGCATCTTGCCCGCGTGGCGGCTCGCATACGGCAGGCCGGTCTGCTCGTGCACGGGCAGGGCGTCCATGTCGGCGCGCAAGCCGATGCTACGCGCGCCGCTGCCGCATTTCAGCGTCCCCACGACGCCCGTGCCCGCCAGCCCGCGATGCACCTCATAGCCCCATTCGGCAAGACGCGCCGCGACCAGATCGCTGGTGGCGAATTCTTCATAGCCAAGCTCGGGATGCGCGTGAATGTGCTGGCGCAGCTCGATCATTTCGCGGCTGCTGGCGTGAATATCGGACAAATCGGTCATGGCGCGCGTCTTTCGTGTTTGGATAAGGTGAACAGTTGCCACTAACGTATCCCGACAGAAAAGCCATAGGGAGAGCTAGAATCGTGAACGTGACAACCTTTGGCTAACACCCCACAGCAATACCGGGGTCTGTTCAGGCCTGAAACACGCCTCAAGCGCGCATGAAACTCCATCAACTCAGAACCTTCGTCGCCATCGCGGATGCCGGCGGTATTCGCGGCGCGGCGCGCGCGCTCGACGCCTCGCCCGCCGCCATCACCAAGAGCCTGCGCCAACTCGAAGAATCCGTTCAAATACCGCTCGTGCTGCGCACCTCATCGGGCGTCACGTTGACGGAATTCGGGCAGACCCTGCTCGTCCACGCCCGGCTGATGATCGGCCAGATGGCGCGCGCGCAGGAAGCCGTCGACGCCATGCGCGGCACGGCCAGCGGCAAACTTTCGGTCGCGATTACGCCGTGGCTCGCGATGACGTTTCTGCCGGAGACCATGAAGCGCTTTACCGAGCGCATGCCCGAGATTCGGCTGGAGCTTTTCGAAGGCTTGCTGCCCATTGCGAACCCGCGGTTGCGCGACGGCAGCCTCGACTTTTTTCTCGGCCGACCCACGCCCGGCGACCTCGGCGTGGAGTTTCAATACCGGCCGCTGTTTTCTTCGTCGTGCGCCGTGGTCGTGCGGCAGGATCATCCGCGCGCCAATTGCCGCTCGCTCGCCGACCTCTGCGATCTGGACTGGCTGCTGACATGGGACCCCGCGAACGATGGCCCAAGTGCGCAGAATATGTTCGAGCGGAACAAGCTGCCGATGCCACGCAAGATTCATCTTGCGCATTCGTTTGCCATCTCGCTCGCACTGTTGAGGCAAAGCGATATGGCGAGCATCTTTCCGTGGCCGCTCGTGGAGGTGAGTGCGTCTCGCGAAGGGTTGTGCGCGGTGCCCGTGCGCGAGCAACTGGAAGACGCGAAGGTAAGCATCATTTCACGCAGCGGCCATCCGTTGAGCGTGGCGTCCGAATGCTTTATCGAATGCCTCGTGGAGACCGTGCACGATGCGCAGAAGTCGGATTCTCCCGATACGCGCAACGTTCTGAGATCGGTTGATCTGTTGATTTGAGGTCTGCGGTAAGGTGAGGCCCGCCCGATTCGCGCCGGGCCTCGTTGACCTCAGTTCGTTTTAGCTCGCCAATACGTCGAAATCGAAATAGCGCCGCGCGATCTTTTGATAGGTGCCGTCCTTGATCATCTCGCCAATCGCCTGATCGATCATCTCTCGCAACGCGTTATCGCTCTTGCGAAAGCCAATTGCCGCGCCTGCGCCCAGCGTCTTCGCGTCATTCACCGGCGCGCCGAGAAACGCGTAATCGCGGCCCAAGGGCGTTTTCAGAAAACCATTGCTGCCGGAAATCATGTCGGTCAGCGTCGCGTCGAGTCGCCCCGCGCGCAAATCGGTGTAGACCACTTCCTGATTCGCGTACGAGATCACGTTAATGCCCGCGGGCGCCCAATAAGCCTTTGCATAAGCCTCCTGAGTGGAGCCTTGCGCCACGCCGATATTCTTGCCCTTCAGCGATGCAACCGTCGGTTCGAGTTTCGCGCCTCGCGGCCCGATCAAGGCGCTAGGCGTCTTGAACAGCATGGTCGAGAACGCCACCTGCGCTTCGCGCTGCGGCGTCACCGACAACGCGGACATGATCGCGTCGAACTTGCGGCCCTGCAGCGCCGGAATGATGCCGTCGAACGCGGTTTCGACCCAGACGCACTTTGTCTGGAGCCGCCGGCAGATTTCGTTGCCGAGATCAATTTCGAAGCCCACGAGCTTGCCGTCCGGCGCTTTTGATTCGAACGGCGCGTAGGTCGGGTCGACACCGAATTTCAACTCGGTCAGTGCCTTGGCGTGAGCAGAAAGCGCCGCAAGGGACAGCGCGAGGCACACCAGCGTCTTCTTCGTGGCATTCATGGAAGATCCTGTTCGGGAGGGTCGCTTTCGGTTGGCAAGATGGCAATCGCGACGACGGCCCAAGCATATGGACTCAAAAACCCAAAGAATAGAGGTGTGCCGATGCTCGATGCTTAAGTTTTTCTAAACTTCCAAATCGATCAGATTCGTTCAGATCTCCACACGCGCGCCCAATTCGATCACGCGACTAGCCGGCAATTTGAAGTACGCCGCGATATTGCCCACGTTATGCAGCATCACCGCAAACAGCCGCCCACGCCAGAAACCCATGCCACGACCCGCCGCCACCACCACTAGCGCGCGGCTCAGGAACCACGAAGTCTCCTGCGGATCGAACGCGAACCCCACGGACTTCGCGGCCGCGAGTGCCTGCGGCAGGTTCACGTCGTCCTTGAAGCCGTAAATCACACTCACCTGATAACAACCCGGAGCCAGCAGCGCCACCTTCACACGCTCGCTTTCGGGCACTTGCGGCACGCTCTTCGTCATGACGGTCAGGAACACGACGCGCTCATGCAGCACGCGGTTATGGCGCAAGTTGTTGATGAGCGCATGCGGCACCGACTCGAGATCGGGCGTGAGGAAGATCGCGGTGCCGCCCACGCGCACGGGCGAACTGGCAAGCAGCGTATCGAGGTAAGGCTTGAGCGGCTTCTTACCCGCGCGCACGCGCGCTTCGGCCATCATCATCTGCCAGCCGCGGCCCCACGTGGCCATGATCGTGAACATCGCCGCGCCAAGCACGAGCGGGAACCAGCCGCCCTGCACGATCTTCAGCAGATTCGCCGAAAAGAACAGCGTGTCGATCACGAGAAAGAACGCGGTGGCGAGCACGCATAGCGCCCAGTTGTAATGCCATGCGTAGCGCACGACGAAGAACGTGAGGCAGGTAGTGATCAGCATCGTGCCCGTGACCGCGATACCGTAGGCGGACCCAAGCGCCGTGGACGAACCGAATCCGACCACGGCGGCAATCACCGCAACCAGCAGGATCCAGTTGATCCCCGGCACGTAGATCTGGCCGAACTCGCGCTCGGACGTGTGCACGATGTTCATGCGCGGCAGGAACGAGAGATGCATGGCCTGCATCGCCATTGAGTACGTGCCGGAAATCACGGCCTGCGAAGCGATCACGGTCGCGAGCGTGGCGAGCACGATCATCGGAAAGATCGACCACTGCGGAAAGAGCCGATAAAACGGATTCTGCACCGCGCCGGGATTGGCCAGCAGCAATGCGCCTTGCCCAAGGTAATTAAGCGCGAGCGCCGGAAACACGACACCGAACCACGTGAGCCGGATGGGACGCTTGCCGAAATGGCCCATGTCGGCATACAGCGCCTCCGCGCCTGTGAGCGAGAGCACGACCGCGCCGAGCGCGACGAACGCCACCCAGTGATGATGCAGGCAGAAAGCGATCCCGCGCCACGGATTGAGCGCCACCAGCACGACCGGCGCGCGGGCGATATTGGCGACGCCCGCCACGCCGATCACCACGAACCAGAGCACCATCACCGGCCCGAACACCGCGCCGATGCCCCCCGTGCCGTGCTTTTGCGCGACGAAGAGCACGATTATCGCGGCGAGCGTCACCGGAATCACAAAGGTCTTGAGTTCGGGCGCCGCGACTTCCAGCCCCTCCACCGCGCTCAGCACGGAGATGGCCGGCGTAATCACGCTGTCACCGAAGAAGAGCGCAGCGCCCATCACGCCCACGATCAGCAGCGCATGGCGCAGCCGCGGCCGGTGCGAGACCGACGAAGCGGCCAGCGCCAGCAGTGCCATGATCCCGCCTTCGCCGTGATTATTCGCGCGCAGGATCAGCGCGACGTATTTGAGCGAGACGACGATCATCAGCGACCAGAAGATCAGCGAGACGATGCTGACAATGTTGAAAGCATCGAGCGCGAGGCCATTGCCGGGATCGAACACCGTGGAGAGCGTGTAGAGCGGGCTCGTGCCGATGTCGCCATAGACCACGCCGAGCGCCGCGAGCGCGAGACCGCCGAGCGCCTGCGGATGCTCGTGGTGCGCATCGTGCTCGTCGTGCGAGGGGCCGGCCGCGGGCGTGGCCGATGAGGAGTCTCCCATGTCTGCCTCCTGGTGCGCGATACGGCGCATGCCCATCAAACACCCAAATCGCCGTTATGGCAATTGGGGCGATGCTTTTCGGGTGCGTTTGAATACGTCTACGCACGCCGAAAACGCACCGCCCCACTTTCTCGCGGATTAATCCGCTCGATGCTTTAATTCAACGGCTTTAATTCAGCTGATTCCCCCAGGTCTTTTCGCGAGCAGCCGATGCCATTCCAGCCCCCGCCTCCAACGATTCCAGCGCCTCGAGCGAAGCATTCTTCGTCTCGATGCCGAGCACCCACACGGCCAGCGCCGCAACCACGAACGACAGCGCGCCGAGCGTGAACACGCCGCCCTGGCCGAACAACGGCAGCACGACGCCCACCACATACGGACCGATCAGCGAGCCGACCCGCCCGATCGCCGAGGCGAACCCCGAGCCCGTCGCGCGCGCGCCGGTGCCGTAGAGCTCGGGCGTATAGGTGTAGAGCGCGGCCCACATCGCGAACAGGAAGAACTGCATCACGAGTCCCGTGCCGACCAGCAATACGATACTTGCGCCATGCAACGCCGTTTGCCCGTAGACGAACGCCATCACGCCGCCGCCCACGAGCGATGCAATACAGGTGGGCTTGCGGCCCCAGCGCTCGACGAGCCACGCCGCGCAGAGGAAGCCCGGAATCCCGCCCAGCGAGATCAGCACGGTATAGAACACCGATTGCGTGACGGCGAAGCCGGCCTGCTGCAGCAGCGCGCCAAGCCACGAAGTAAGCCCGTAAAAGCCGAGCAGTGCGAAGAACCAGAGCAGCCACACCATCGTCGTGCGGCGGCGGTAGGCAGGGCTCCAGATCTCGCGCAACGCGCTGCGTCCGCGCGAAGATGCGGGCTGCGCGAGCGGCTGCGGCGCGGGCAAGCTCGTGAGCTCCATGGAACGCATCACGCGCTTTTCGATGTCCGAGACCACGCGATCGGCGTCGACGAGACGACCGCGATGCTCGAGCCAGCGCGGCGACTCCGGCACGATCCGGCGCACGACGAGCACAAACACCGCGGGAATCGCGAGCAGCGCGAACACGGTGCGCCACCCCAGCGTCGGCAGCACGAAGTACGCGACGATGCCGGCAGTAATGAAGCCGAGCGGCCAGAAGCCGTCCATCAGCGCGACCATGCGACCGCGCTGCGCGGAGGGCACGAATTCGGAAAGCAAGGCCTGCGCAATCGGAAACTCCATGCCCATGCCAAAGCCAAGCAGGATCCGGTAAACGATTAGCGAGTTCACATCGTGCGCGGTCGAGCACAGATACGACGCGACGCCCCACAGCACCATGCTCCACTGAAAGACCGGACGGCGGCCGAAACGGTCCGCGAGCAACCCCGCCACCGCAGCGCCAATCGTCATGCCGACAAAACTCGCGCTGGCCACGAGCCCGGCTTGCGCGCTCGACAGTCCAAACTCCTTCTTGATCGAGCCGAGCACGAATGTCATGGTGCCGAGATCGACCGAATCGAAGAAAAACGCGAGCGCGATGATCAGAAAAATCAGCTTGTGATAGCCGGAAAACGGCAAGCGTTCGAGCCGTGCGGCGGCAGTCGCACGCGATTTGGGCGACGAAGAAACGGAAGCTTTGCGCATGGCGTCCTCTGATGAAAAAGGCTGTGTCACAGGACGTGGCACAGCCATTCGCTTCAGTAGACGTGAACAAAATCCGGCGCCATAGAAGGCGAGCGGCATCATGACAGAACGTAAGCGTCATGAATGCCTGGCGGGAGCTATTTTTGCTTCATTGCGAAACGGCCCGGTGCACGGCGTTGAACGGGAATGGCAGCCGGAAATCCTGCGGGTAACTTTCTTCTGAAGAAAGAAAAACTTGCCCGCTTGCCCCTTTTTCACGTTTTCCTTGTTTTCCCGTTCGCACACTGGCCCTTTCCACGAGAGTTGCGTTTCGTTTCGCCGATTTCTATGCTTTTGGCATCCGCCACAGGTGTTCGACCGTGGCGGTCTTCGAGAAGCGAAGCAAAAGGAGAGTCGTTCCATGACGATGCCGCCCCTGCCGGAACAAGAGGAGCGAGAGGAACGGGAGCCGGATAACGTGGGTGAACCCGGAGCCTCCGAAAGAAGCAACGAGCCCGCGCGCCTGACCGGCGGCGCCTGGTTCAGCCTCGCGGTAAGTTTCGGTTTCTTCCTGCTCATGGTCGCGATTGGCGTGAAGTATCACGTGGCAGCGCAGTCGCGCGACGAGCCCGCCGAACCCGATCGCTACGTGGTCGCGAATGCGTCCGTGCCCGCCATCGCGGCAGCGCCCACGTCACAGCCCGATGCCTACGATACCCTGCTCGCGCAGGCGCGCGAATGCGCGGCTGCCGCCCAATGGGATTGCGTGATCGAAACGACCAGCGGCGCCATCGCGCAACGCGGCAATACGCCGGAAACCAAAGCGCTGCTCTCGCAGGCCATTGTCAAGGGCGGATGGGTTCCCGCGAATGCGCACAATGTGCGCGAAGTCTCCACCATGCCACCGGAATCGAAGCGGCCCACCCTGAATGGCCATCGGCATACGGCGCGCGCCGAACGCCTGCGATACGCCGCCATGACACGCCGGCATTCCATGGATGAGATGGCGGATATTTATCGGCATTGAGGGCGTGTTATCAGTGGGAAAGACGGCCGCGTAAAACAACCGCCTTTTAAATCCTCTGTGCATTGCATTCACCGGGTAAATCTGCGCTACCGGTCTAGACGGCAGCAATAACGCTCGTCTTGCACCGTAGGGCTGCCTAAACTTGACCCGATGGGCTGCGTAAGTGCTCGCGAATAGATACAGCGGAATTGGGTTCTGATCTGCTACGATTCCCGCACGCAATAACAATCACTGTCCATACATGAACTTGCAAACACACATCCCGGAAGCACTGTGGGAAGCGATTCGGGTGGCTTACGAAGCTGAGAACTATTCTCATGCGGTGCTTGAGGCGACCTACTTCATTAGCAGTTTGCTGCGAGAACGTGCCGGTGTGGACGGCGATGGATCAGCGTTGATAGGGCAGGCGCTCGGAGGTGAAAGCCCTAAGCTCCGTCTGAATGCCCTGCAAACCGAATCGGACCGGAACGTACAAAAAGGCTACGAGCAGATTCTTCGCGGGATTTACATTGGTATTCGTAATCCTCGCAGTCACGAGCCGACTCAGGATACGCAGGAAACAGCCGATTCGATCATTTGTTTCCTTGGGCATCTCGTTGATGTACTCAGTGCGTCGAAAGACGTTTTCACGGTTGCAACCTTCATGGGTAAGGTTCAAGACCCAGAGTTCGTTGAGTCGCAGCGCTACGCAGAGCTACTAGTAGCGGAGATTCCAACCCTGCGCCTCACGGAAGCCGTCATTGCATTGTTTAAGGAGCGGCGGACGCTTGATCTGGGGAAACTGCGCTTCTTGATTCAGGCGTTGCTGGACGCTCTTTCGCCTACGCAAGTTAACAACTATCTGACCGTGGTCTCTGACGAGTTTCGGACTACTACCGAGGATGCGGCAATCCGCACGGCATTGCGGTTGCTTAAACCCGAGTTTTGGCAGAACTTGCAGGAACTCCCTAGGTTGCGGATTGAAAACAAGCTGATCGCTGGCATCAAATCTGGCGTGGTGGAGCCGTCAGGCAAAACTAGCTCGCCGCTGGCCACATGGTCGAACAATTTCCTCTGCCACTTCTCTTTGCGGAAGGAGGCGGCACGGGTGCTTGTTTCTCGCTTGGAGGACTCAGACCCGAACGCAAGACTCTACGTAGTCAGGTACTTCTTTTCGTGGCTTGATGAGGTATTGCTCGAACCGAACCACATTTCCCGAGCGGTGCGCGCAATCGCAAACGCGGTCAAGAACGGGGAAGAACAAATTCGTGGCAAGCTCATCAACTCCGTGACCGTGCTAAACACGGACTGGCAAAAGCGGTTCGCGGATGCGCTAGAAAGCGAAACAGACCCGGACAATCCAGGGGTTCTATTGGACGACGGCACGCCACTCTTGTCATCCCCCGCGAACGATGACGAAGACATCCCGTTCTAACGGCGGAACTGCCTCAGTCTCGTGCCGAGTTGAGCCAGTATCAAAGCGCACAACATCGAGCATGTTCGCGGCGTCCGATTGAGTGTCGACAGCCCCACAACCCGTATACACATGGGTATGTGTAGCAGCGCCAGAGCCTTACTGGGCGGTACTTTGACGAGGTTCAAACCCCCTCGTGAAAAACCCACTCCATCCCCACGCGCTCACCGCTACGCACGCGACTAATCGCATGCTTTAGCTTGACCCGGTAGTACCCATTCGCCCCTTCAACCGGACGCTGCCCGGTCGCGATAATCGCCGCATCGCCGAATGCAAGCGGCACGACCATCGGCCGCGACTGCATGCGCGGGCGCTGCTCGGTCATGACGAATTCGCCGCCCGTAAAGTCATGTTGCGGCTCGCATAGCAGCGCGACCATCTGAAACGGAAACACCCACTCGCCCTCGTCGTGGCGATGCAGCGCGAGACGATCGCCTGCCCGCAGCCGGCTCAAATGCGATTGCGGCCGATGCTGCCCGGCGCGGTGGTTTGCATCGAGAAACGCATCGAATTCGGCGGGAAAGCGTGCTTCGAGACCCGCCAGCGCATGCCAGCGGTTCGCCACGGGCACCAGCCACCGATAGAGCGCTTCGCGCCACGCATGCAAGAGCGGGGGCAAGCCCTCGTCAAAGTAAAGCCGTTCTCCGCTTCCAGGCTCATCCGGCACGAGCAAAACCGGTACACGCCTTTCGTCGAGCAACCGCGCGAGCGCGCGTGCTTCCCGCGAATCGAAACAACCCGGCAGCACGGCGTAACCTTCGGCGTCCAGTTGCGCAGTAACGGCGTCAATATCGAAACGCTCGATCATGGCGCGCGCATTCATGCCGGCTCCAACACCGATGCTGATGCCGAAGCTGCACGCGCATCGTGAAAGATCAGCCCGAGCGTATGGCGGGTCCCGCTGCGCACGACGCTCACGCCATGGCGCATCGCCACGCGGCGCACGCTCGCGCGCCCTTGCGCGCCCGGCGTCATGTCCGGCCGCTGATTGACGGCGAACACCACGGCATCGCCCTGCCCCAACGCGACGACATCGGCGTGCTGATCGCGGCTTCCCGTTTCGGTCATCACGAATTCGCCACCCGTGAAATCCTCGCCCGGCGCCGAAAGCAGTATCGCCACCTGAAGCGGAAACACATGATCGCCGTAAAGGTCCTGATGCAGGCAGTTGTAGTCGCCCGCGCGATAGCGGAGCATGAGCGGGGTGGGCCGCGTCTGTCCTGCTGCGTGGCAGCGCGCGAGAAATGCGTCGAGCGCGTCGGGATACTGCACGTCGAGACCCATTTGCCGGTTCCACCGATTGGCGACCGGCGCAAGGCGGCGGTACAGCGCGTGGCGCAGCCGTTCGAGCAGCGGCGGCAGCGGATAGGCGAAATACTTGTATTCGCCGCGCCCGAAATTGTGGCGCGCCATCACGATACGCGTGCGAAAGCAGTCGTCGCGCGCATAGAGCGCGGCAAGCTGCTCGCATTGTTGCGCCCGGAGCACGGACGGCAGCACCGCATTGCCATAGCGGTCGAGCGACTCGATTGCGTCGGCCCAGATCGCGTCAGCGCTTGTGGTCCAATTCATGGCCGAATTCGTGGCCCCATCCCTTCGATCAGCCAGTTCCGCATCGGTCATGTCTTGTTTCCGGTGGAAAATCGAACGAATCCAGTCTACCGGCGCGACAGCCGCAAGAAACTCCGCGCCTTGCGCTGCAATTCATGCGCGGCAAACTCGAACCACGGGGGAATGTTAGTATATGGCCCGCCTATGGCTTTGGTCATGGCGAACCGTGCGGGATTCAATCGAAACGCCCGCTACGTACCCATTATTTCCCTAATGTCCGCCTCCTCCTCCAACCGCGCGACCACGCTTGCGCGCGCAACCAATTCGCCGCGCTTCCTGTTGGCGATGATCTGCCTGTACGCATCCGCTGGCCAGCTCGCGATCGACATCTACGTCCCCGCGTTGCCCGCGATGGCGCGCTATTTCGGGACCTCGCCGCAAGCGATCCAGTCGAGCGTGTCCGGCTACATGGCCGCCTACGCGCTCGGCCAGCTCGTTTTCGGGCCCATCGCCGATGCATACGGGCGCAAGCGCGTGCTCGCGTTCGGGCTGGTGATCTACACGATAGGCTGCGTGCTGTCGCTCGCCGCGCCCAATCTGGAGACCTTCGTGCTGGCCCGCTGCCTGCAGGGCATCGGCATCGCCACGACCAACCTGCTCGCCAAGGCCATCATCACCGACTCGTTCAGCGGCAAGGCGCTGATGCACGTGTACACCTATATGTCGATCACGTGGGGGCTCGCGCCCATTGTCGCGCCGGTGATAGGCGCGCACCTGCAAACGTGGTTCGGCTGGCAGGCCTGCCTCGTGTTCCTGCTCCTCTATTCGCTCGGCATGTGGGCGGTGCTTTGGCGCTATCGCGAGACGCTGCCGCAGCCCGTGCATCTGGAGCCGCGCACGCTCATGGCGAATGCGGGGAAGGTGCTCGCGAGCCCGGTGTTCCAGAGCTGCTTTCTCGCGCAGGGGCTGTGCTACAGCATCCTGCTGGTGTTCAATATCGTCGGGCCGTTCATGGTGCTGAACACGCTGCACAAGCCGCCGACCTATTTCGGCTATCTCGCGCTCGGCATCGGCATGATGTATTTCCTCGGCGGCCTGTCGAACCGGCTGCACGGCCCGAACCTGCCGAGCCCCGAGTGGCGGCTGCGGTTTGGCTCGCGCGTGATGGCGGGCGCGGCGATCACGATGCTGCTGCTCTCGCTGACGGTGGGCCTGCAGGTCTGGACGCTCGCGGCGCCGGTGCTCGTGATGGGTTTGTGCGCGGGTGCGATGTATCCCACGCTGATGGCCAAGGGCAATTCGCTGTTTCCGCACATTGCGGGCTTGACGAGCGCGATACTCGGATGCGCGCTGTTGCTCGTGTCTTCGGCGATGATGGGGCTGGCCGGCTTCGTTTCCGTGCACGTGCTCGCGCCGCTTGCGGTGTTCTTCGTGATCCTCGCGCTCACGGTCGTCATGATGGTGAGCAAACTGCTGCGCTATCTCGAGCGGATGGAGTCCGAAGCGGCGGCGTGAAATCGCCAGTGTGAACGCGGACGGCGAGCACGCAGGAAGCGGGCTCGCCGGACAGCGCCTGCACTACTACGACGGCAAGGTTCCCGTCGAACCCTTCAGCAGGTCATATAGCGACGCCATCGGCAAATCGCCAATCTCGCTGCGGACGTAAGCGGTAAATGCGCGCTCGTACAGCGCGCGTCCTTCCGAAGAATCAATCGTCATATCGAAGCCACCCAGCACCAGTTCGGCAACCGAATCGGCTTCGAGAAGAATGTGCTCGGCTCTGTCCCTGTTCATGTCCACTCCTTGTTGCAGCATGCCCTCGAATTTTAGGGGATACAGCGCAGAAGTGGGCGTATCAATACGTCAAACCCAGACTCACCGTCCACCCATGGACATGAGGACCGAATAGCCAGGCTGCGCCCGCGCGCACGCGCTTCGACTGTGCGTCACTGCTCGAAAGCGGAAGTTCGAATCCGCCGCCAATGTTTGCCACTGTCGAGAACCCAAGCGCGTCGTGATTGGGCCCGAAGAATCCACCGTAACCGGCATTGACCACGTAATTCAACGGGCGCGCAAATAGCCGCGCGCCGGTCGGCGCCGAATAAGTCGACTGAATCGACCACGACCCGGCCGTTTCCCTGAATCGCAATAGCGGATCGGACTCGCCGAAACTCGAAATCCACGACCACGCGACATGCCCACGCACGGTCAAGGTGCGTTCCGGCGCCAGATTCGCCGACCATTCGAGCGCCGCGTTCGGCGTAATCAGCCAGGCATTCTCGTGCCAATTGAAGAGCGGCCCATCGAGAGCCGGTTGCAGACTGGTGGCCGCGCCAGCATACGAAGTGTCATTGAGCAGCCTGGCCACACTAACGTCCAGGCCCGGCTCGAAGGTAAGCCCATAACCCAGTTTGCTTTCCAGGAACAGGCCGCCGGTCGCACTGAACGCCGACCACTTGCTTGTGATGCTGCCCGCCGCCCCGTTCAGCGCGTCGCCAGTGAGTTCCCCCTTGTCACGAAAGTAGCCGCCTGAAACCCGCCAACCCAGACTGTTCCGATCTGAAAACGTGACCAGATTCCCCTCGTAGGGAACGCGGGTGACGTTGAGCGATTGCGGAGTGTCGCCGTCCGAAACGTCGAGATGCGCGGAGCTGATGTCCGGCGTCGCGACCAGATTGAGCATTTGCGCATAGCCCGAACCAAGACGCGCCGCCCCGATGATGTCCCGAACGGATTGGGCAGCAGCCGATGCTGCACACGTGAGCGTGAAAAGAACCACTAGACACCGACCCACACGGACCGGCACAACGCTGCGGTATTTTCCAGCCGACGATGGCATGCGGGGGAGTCTCTCCGTTTGGCGGGCCGAAGCGGACCTATTCCGGCCAATGCTCGCCAGCGAAATCAATGTACCTCAGGCAGCACCGGCGACAGGTCATGCGCGTCCGGCAGCCGCGTGGTTCGATATTCGTTGGGCGATTCGCCAAACTCTTTGCGAAACTCGCGGCCCAGGTGCGAAGCATCGGAGAATCCGCATGACGATGCAATATCGGCCACCGTGCGGTCCGAACTCGTCAACAACCACGAGGCCATGCGTAGGCGGATCTGCCTCGCATAGGCGCCAGGAGAGCGGCCCGTCTCCGTAGTGAACAGCCGTTCGAGTTGCCGAACCGATACTTCGAGCCGGCTCGCAAGATCCGGCAAGCTCAGCGGCTGGCCGATATGCTGCTCCATCAGCAAAATGGCGCGCCGGACCTTGGGATGCGTGGCAGGCTCAAGGCCCGGTGGATGTGGCTGGGGCGCGTTGCCTTTCTGCGCATCGTCCACCAGCAGAATACGCAGCGCCTTGCGCACGATCGTGGCCTCCACGTGGCGCAACAGGATGGCCGCCGCCACGTCGATCGACGCACGGCCGCCCGAGCACGTAATGCGCCGCCGGTCGATCACGAACAGCCGGTCGGCAACGATTTCGTGCTCGTCCACATGCGGGAAGCGCTCGACGAAATCCCAGTAGTGAAACCAGCTTACGCAAACCCGATAGCCGCTCATCACGCCGGCGCGCACCAACGCGAACGCACCCGTGCAAACGCCCACGAGGGTGGCCGGCGTGTCGGCCATGGCGCGGATAAAGGCGAGCGTCGCACCGCTGGCCGAGGGTCCCGAATGCAGCAGCCCGCCCACGATCACCACGTAATCGAATTCCTCAGCCTCGCCGAAGGTCGACCACGGCGTGATCTGAATCCCGCAACTCGCGCGCACGGGCACGAGATTTTCTCCCACGATGGTCCACGAGCAGCGCACGGGCCGGCTCATATCGCCCTCGTCGCTTGCGAGGCGCAGGAGGTCCACAAAGCCGGAGAATGCCGTCAAGGTGAAATTGGGCAGCAGCACGATGCCGAAGCGCAACCGCTTCGGGTTTCGGGCCTCGCTCTCAACGCTGTGAATCAAATGGTTCGTCATGGGAGAACGCCTGCATCAATGCATTCCAGATAATTCGGAGCAGTGGAAAATCCCCAGAATTCTACGGCCCCGGTGGCGTGATGCAAGATACACAAAATCGCCGCCTATACAGGCGAACCCTAAATTTCGATACGCAACCGCCGTTAAAGACAGGCGATTTGCGAGAATCATCTTATGACGACAACAAGAAAGGCCATACGAATATGGGCACGATAGCCTGGTGGAAACCTGGAAAAAAGAAGCTTGGCCTACTCGGAGCAGGATCGCTCGCGACGGCCCTGCTGCTTCATTTCGATGGCCGGGGAACGTGGTTCATCCCGCTCGATATTGCCTATCGCATGAATAACCAGGCGGTACACGAATCGCTTTCGATCAAGGTGGCGCTCATCACGACGCTTGTCGCTCTGGCGCCCGCCGTCATTGCAACGTTGCTGGCGGCGGGAATTCGCGGCCGCGCGCAACGACGGCATTGCATCGAGCTCATGATGCGCCCGATGGACACCAACGAGATCCCCGATGCGTTCCCCCCGCACATGTGGCTCAATTCGCCGAAGGGCGTGCTCGGTTACATGTATTTGCTTGAGATTCTGTCCGCAAAAGCAGGAGCTTCGATCTTTTGCACGGTCGTCGGCGTCTGCATCTACCTCATCACAGAGGGGCAGCCTGTCTACTTTCTGCTATTCGCCAGCGTGCTGCTCATGTACGCGATCTGCGTCTTTCCTGCATTCGTGAAATGGGTTTTCGCGTTCGGTTACCGGCACGGAATCGATACGAAGCAGCGTTATCTCCGCAGACGGCTCTGGCGAAAATTTCGCGCGAAGTGCCCATTCGCGTTGATCTAATCGCCGCGCTGCGAGTGCTGCCACGTGCGTATGCTGAAAGCGCATGGCAAAAGCCCGCCCGATGAAATGGGGCGGGTCATTCGCAAAAACCGGGGCGTTGCTCGCAATTCAGCAACCCCGCAGGGAGGGAAAGGATCTGGCTCGAGGGGCGCGAAAGTGCGCCCCAAGGGGCCAGGACCTGCTCACACCAATAACAGGCCCTAAATTAATGCCCATGCGCCGCGCGCCATCCGGCACGCTTTTTCGGCTGCTGACCGGGCGTGCCGGTATGGAAACCTGCCGAGACGATAAAAAGAATCCCGGCGAACGGCCAAACGAAGGTGGCAAAGACGAAGCTAAGCCAATACGCATCTTGTGGAGGGTACGCCTGGAGCGCCCAAACCAGGCACGCAACTGGCAATATCAGCAGACACAACGCTGACCGGTTCAGAAAAACAGCGGCCCTTTCATTCTTGAGCGTCTCGCCTTGCATGCCTACCTCCATAGGGAATGGCACTGAGACATAGAGTCGCACGGCAGCCGCCGCACGCAAACTTGGTGAAATCCCTGACACGCGCCTTTCGACAGAATATGCGGCTATGCAGCAAATATTGTGGCGGCGCATCAACCAGGCATGACTAATTGATCGGTGCCCCAAGGAAATCGCACGAAGGCTATTGCACCGCGTGGTATCGAGTATCCAGATCGAGCAGCAGATTCGTCACGAACGCCATTTCCCGATCGCGGGACAGTTTGAATCCGAGCTTGCGTGCGAGACCGCTCATCGCGCCGTTCTCGCTCAACATGGTGCCGAGCAGCCGCTTCACGCCCGAGCGCGCGGCAAGGTCGACAAGGCTCGACATCAGCGAATAGCCCAGTCCCTGCCGGTGCCATGCGTCGTCGATCACGATCGCGCATTCGGCAATATCGAATTCATCTTCGTTCATCGCATAGCGCGCGACGCCGATTAGCTGCTCGCAACCATCGGCCAAAATCGTTGCGATTACCGCGCCTTCGCGCTGGCGATCGATATGGGTCCAACGATACAACTCGCCCTCGGTCGGCACTCGCCCCGACATCAGCCGCATGTAGCGGCTCTGTTTCGACAGCCGATTGACGAAGCCGCGTTCGATCTCCAGATCGCCGCATTCGATGGCGCGCAGGAGCACCGACGTTCCGTCGTTCGCTTCCCAGACGTGACGGATGCTTTGCGCCGGCGCATCCGGCACAACGCCTTGATAAGAAGTCCGATCGATACCGGTCGCATTCATCCCTGCCTCCGCCTTGTGTTCCCGCCCGTTTCCGTTCGGGGTTCAAGCGAAGCCGCCACAAACAGGCGCTTCATGTTGTGTCCAGTCTAGCAATGCGCTCGTTGCTACCCAAGCGGCGCCGGATCAAAGCGGTTTTTCATTCGAATCAATAATGCCGATTATTGTTCAATCATGAATGCCGCATTCGTCGTTGCCCTCTTACTCCGCCGCGTGACGTTTTCTACAGTTGCATCAAACCCGGATGACGCTTATCCGGCATCTCTCAAGGAACCAACGTCATGATCGTCGACCCTTCCACTCAAGACGCCGCCGCGAATTACAAGTTACTGATCGGCTCGATTCTGCCGCGTGCGATTGCGTGGGTCAGCACCGTTTCCCGCGACGGCGTCGCGAATCTCGCTCCCATCTCGTTCTTCACCGTGGTCGGACGCAAGCCGCCGATGGTGTCGCTCTCGATGCAGCCGCGCTCCGATGGCGTCACGCTCAAGGACACCTTCGTCAACATCCGCGACACCGGCGAATTCGTCGTCAATATTCCGAACCTCGAACTCGCCGACGCGCTGCATCGCAGCGCATTCGAATTCCCTTCCGATGTCGACGAGTTCGACGCCGTCGGCCTTGAAAAAGCACCTTCGCTCACGGTCCGACCTCCTCGCGTGAAGGCTGCGCCCATCGCGTTCGAATGCCGGCTCGAGCGGATCATTCCGATTGGCGACCACCACGATCACGTGATCTTTGGTGAAGTCCTGCGTTTCCAGATTCGCGACGATCTCTATCTCGACCGGGGCCGCATCGACACCGCCGCGCTGCAGGCGGTCGGCCGCCTCGCCGCCGAATATACGGTCACCCAAAACGCGTTCACGACACCGCTCGATCCGCAAGTGCTCGCGAAACTGCAGAACAAACGCATGGGGCGACTCGACGGCCTCGAAGACGGATATTCCCCCATCGACGCGAAGAACTGGTCGGCTTCCGGCGCTACGCGCCCAGCCATTTGACCCAGCAGGAGAGCAGCATGAATTCGACTCATTCGACCCAACCCGTGCTCGTATTCATCCACGGTTTTCTCGACGGCGCCGATGCGTGGGACGACGTCGTCAGCGAGCTTGGCGCGCGCGCCAGCAACGCGCTGTGCGTCGATCTTCCGGGGATGGGGGCGCGCGCAAGCGAACCCGGTCCGTATAGCCTCGAGCGTTTCGCAGACGATGTCGCGACTCAGGTACGCGCGCTATCGGGTCCGCGGCGTCCGGTCGTGCTCGTCGGGCACAGCATGGGTGCGCAGATCGCCGAGCTTGTTGCGGCGCGGCTCGGCGAGCAGGTGCGCGGCCTCGTGCTGCTGACGCCCGTGCCGCTACGCGGCGCCGGCCTGCCGCCCGACGTGATCCGTGCATTCCACGCGGCCGGCGGCAATCCGGCTGCGCAGCGCGAACTGCGCCGCAGCCTGGCGGCGAACCTCGACGACGCACAACTCGAACGCCTCGGCCAGCTCGGGGACCGCGTCGCTCCCGCAGCGGTGGGCACATTCGCCGATCTGTGGAACGAGGGTCATCCGGAGGGTCCGGAGCCCGCCCGCTATCGCGGCCCCGTGCTGATCATGCGCGGCGAAGGCGACGCGTTCATCAATGCCGATCTGATTGCATCGGGCGTGACACCGCGCTTTGCATCGCCCGAGGTCGTATCGATCGAACGCGCGGGCCACTGGCCGCATGTCGAGCAAGCGGTTGCGGTCGTGCATGCGCTCCAATCGTTTCTCGCGAACGTCGAATCGACATCGGTTACACCACAGGGATGGACGCGCGCATTCGAGCAGAAGTCCGAGGACACGTTCAGCGATGCGTTCGCGCCGGAAGTCGTGCTCGAAGCCAGCGTGCTCGCAAGGCCAGTCGCGGGCATCGAGCGGGTGAAAGCCATCATGACCACGGCAAGCAAGATCTATGAGGCGCTCGCCTTCACGCATGAAGCGCGCAAAGACTCGCGCGATTATCTCGAGTGGGAAGTCCTGGCCTTCGGCGGCGAACGCATGCGCGGCGTCACCGTGCTCACGAAAAACCCCGCTGGCAAGATCGTTCATATCGCGATCCACCATCGCCCTCTCGGCGGCGCGCTCAAATTCTCGGCAGAGCTTGCGCGTCGCCTGAACGGGCAGATCGACGCAAGTTTTTTCTATTCGGGCGCGTAACTCGCGCCCATCCAGGAGATCGAAAATGATCAATCGCACCGACGTGGAGTTCGAAGTCGATGGCGGCATCAAGTTGCGCGGCTGGCTGTTCACGCCGCCCGGCGAAGGACGCCACCCGGCCATCACGATGGCACACGGCTACGCCGGCATCAAGCAGCACGGGCTCGAACCGTTCGCGAGCGCGTTCGCCGAAGCCGGCTTCGTGGTGCTGCTGCACGACCATCGCGGCTTCGGCGCAAGCGAGGGCTTGCCGCGTCACGACATCGACCCGTGGCGCCAGATTGCCGATTGGCGGCGCGCGATCAGCTTCCTCGAAAGTCTCGAATACGTCGATTCGGCGCGCATCGGTCTGTGGGGAACGAGCTATGCGGGCGGCCATGCAATCGTGCTTGGCGCGACGGACCGGCGCTTGCGTTGCGTCGTGGCCCAGGTGCCGACCATCAGCGGCTACGAACAAGGGCTGCGCCGTATTCCGCCGGATCAGGTCGCTGCAATCGAGGAAGCGTTCTCCGCCGACGAACGTGCTCAACTGCGCGGCGAACCGCCCCGCCGCCAGGCCATCGTCAGCGCCGACCCGGCGGTGCCTGCCTCGTATCGCGCGAAGGACGCGATCGACTTCTATCTGCAACCGCTGCCCGAAGGCGCGTGGCAAAACGACGTGACCGTGCGCTCGACGCGCGCCGCACGCATGTACGAACCGGGGCACTGGATCGCACGCGTCTCGCCGACACCGCTGCTGATGGTGGTCGCAACGCGCGACGCGATCACGCTGACCGATCTCGAACTCGCGGCCTACGAACGCGCACTGCAGCCGAAGCAACTTGTGACGATCGAAGGCGGCCATTTCGACCCATATTTGTCGCAATTCTCGCGTGCAAGCGAGGCCGCGATCGCGTGGTTCCGTCAGCATCTCGCATAACACTCAGGATTACGAACAAGGATATTTCCATGTCCCATCTTACTGTCCATTTCGACAACGGACTCGCGACGATCATCATCGACCGCCCTCCGCAAAACCGCATCGACGATCAGATGATCAACGAACTCGCCGACGCCGTCACCGCAATCGAGCGCAGCGACGCGCGCGCGGTGCTCTTGCGCAGCGTTGGAGAAAACTTCTCGTTCGGCGGGGACATCATGACCTGGCCGGACGCGAGCCTGCGTGAACTGCAGGCCCGTTTCGAGCACTACCTGTCCGTGTTCAACCGCTTCGAGAATCTGCCGATACCGGTCATCGCGGCGGTTCAGGGGCTGTGCTTCGGCGGCGGCTTCGAGCTCGCCTTGCGGGCCGACGTGATCTTCGCGGCCGAATCCGCGCGGTTCGGGCATCCGGAGCAAACGCTCGGGATCGTCACCGTGCTCGGCGGCATTTATCGGGTCGCGGAACGCGCGGGGCACGCGCGCGCATCCGAGTGGGCGCTCACATCCGAGAAAGTCCCCGCGACGACGATGGAACGCTACGGCGTCGTCAATCGCGTCGTGGCCGATGAGGAACTCATGGCGCAAGCGTCCGACTTCGCGCGTAAGGCCGCTGCCGGCCCCACTCGCGCTTATGCGGCGCACAAGGCACTGTTGCGCATCTGGGCGGAAGGCGGCGTTGCGGTCGCGGATAGAGCCATGTCCGGCATCGCCATGCCGCTGTTCGAAACCGACGACGCAAGACGCGGCATCCGCTCGGCGGTCGATGCGCTCAACGAAGGGCGGCCGCGCCCGGCGATGGACTTCAACGGGCGCTAACTACCCGCTGTCACCCCGCTGCGACCCACAGGCCGGTGGATTGCGGTTTAATGGCAACTCATCTCTCTACGGGAGTGGCGCGCCATGGACCGCATCGCTGCGATGACCGCCTTCGTCCGCGTCGTGGAAGCGGGCACCTTCACGAAGGCCGCCGATACGCTCGACATGCCGAATGCGACGCTGACGCGGCTGATCCAGAAGCTCGAAGAAGACCTCCAGGTTCGCCTGCTGCATCGCACCACGCGCTCGGTGACGGTCACGCCGGAAGGGGCGATCTATTACGAACGCGTCGTGCGCCTGCTCGCCGACCTCGCCGAAATCGAATCGTCGACGACCCACGCCCGCGCGAAGCCGTCCGGCAAGATTCGCGTGGATACGGCCGCCGCAATCGGCACGCTGGTGCTCATGCCCGCGCTCGCCGGCTTCTACGACGCCTACCCCGATGTCGAGATCGAACTCGATATCGGCAACCGGCGCACCGACCTGATCGCCGAAGGCATTGACTGTGCGATACGCGCGGGAGAGGTCGACGAGCAGTCGCTGGTTGCGCGGCAGATCGGCAGCTTCGGCTTCACGACCTGCGCGACGCCCGCACTCCTCGCGGCGCACGGCACGCCCGCCTCGCCGGAGCAATTGCGCGATCTGCCGACGCTCGGCATGATCCCGTCTCGCGGCGGCCGCTCGCTGCCATTCCAGTTTTCGGACGACGGCAAGAGAAACGATCTCGCGCTCGATCATCGGCTTGTCGTGAACGATACGAACGCCTACCTCGCAGCGGGGCACGCGAGCCTCGGCATCATTCAGGCGCCATCCTATTCGGTGCGCGACGCGGTCGCAGCAGGCACCCTCGTGCCGATACTCGAAGAATGGCAGCCCCGCCCTAATCCGATTTATGTGATCTATGCGCCCAATCGCTACCTGAGTGCCAAAGTGCGCGTTTTCATCGACTGGGTTATCGAATTGTTCGAGCGCGACGAGTATCTCAAACGCCGTTAATTTCGGCGTCGCGGATCTTGCACAGGAGTCGCTCGATGCCGGCGTCATACAGACCGAAGCGCTCTAGCGCTTGCACGGTCGAGTCGAAATAGTCCTGCGAAGTGCCAAGCGGGCCACGGCCTGTACGGATCAGATGCGCGACCCGCTCAAGCGAGTATCCGCCGAGGTAGCGGCTATGCAAGCGGTTGACGACGAACGTGAGCGCGCGAATCGACTGGTTGCCAGACTTCGCCGTGATCCATTCCGGTTCGTACGAATCGGACAGCATTTCGCGACGCCATAGCAATCGCAATTCCGATTCGACCTTGGCGGCGTCGATTCGGTACAGCACGCCATCACACAGGCCGCCGCGGTCGAGCGCGAGCATTGCGCCGGGTTGCTCGGGCGTGCCACGCGCAGCCACTAGCCGCAGGCAGAACGCCCGATGCCAGCCGTCGATTCGCGCGACAGACGTACCGGCGAAATCGAGCGCCGGATTCCACATCAACGAACCGTAGCCGAAGACGTGGAGATCGCGTCCGCGTTCATGATGCTCGAGCGTGGCTTCCAAGGTGCGTTCGAGTTCCGCGTCGCTTCGAACCGTCATACCGGGCGGCGGATCCGCGCGCAACGCTTGAAGCAACGTGCCTCGCGCCAGGCGCTCGCGCGTGATCTCGTATTCGGGATCGGGAGTGTGTCGATCGTCGGACATGGGTGGGAAGGCATATTCGTCGTTGTGGTGAAACGACTGTAAGCCGCGCTGCCATGACGAGGAAGCGGGGCGCAAACAATGCGCTTTTGTCGCGAACGAAATAGTGCGCGCGGCACAGCCGTTCAAGCACTGTTGTTCAAGACGGAATATTGAATTGGGATGGCGGGCATTTATTGCGTTGCGGTTCGCTCCTAAGCTTCGCTCAACGACTGAAACACAAGTCGCCTTGCCCAATATTCCGGAGGTGATCGTCATGAAAGCCCTGATTCAAGCCATTGTCATTGCATCGGCCCTCGCAGCACCGGCCCTCGCTTTTGCTCAGGAAGCCCAACCGCTGACGCGCGCACAGGTTCGCAACGAACTCAAGGAACTCGAGCGCGCCGGATACAACCCGATGGATTACTACTACATGGAAAGCCTGCAGGCCGCCAAAGAAAAAATCGCGCGCCAGCACGATCATTACGCGCAGGCCGATGTATCCAGCCGCAAGTAGATTCGACTGGCCGATTTAATAACGAAGTCACTCGTGGAAGGATGAACCGCCCCGGGAATCGTGGACCGGCAAACGTACGCATTAGTGGATGAACTCACCACCCGCAATGGATGCGCGAGTTGATGCAGTCAGAGAGCGGACAGTAGCCGGAGCTGATGTTCGCTCTCAATCCCTTGAACCAGTGCGTAGGCCCGCATGTCCATGCGCTCAACGATCGAAACGGATTCCAGGCCCGAAAAATCGTTCCACGCGTCGTCCGCGATTGAGGTCGGCGTGCCGCGGGTTCTCGCGAACGCGCGCAGGAGAAGGCTTGCCTCACGGCGCAGAACATGGCGGTTAGCATTCAGAACATACGGTGCACAGCCAGCGCGTAAAACGAGGTAGTGCGGAATCGCGTCGCGATCACTTTGCATGGAGGCGGTACCCGTTCGGAAGAATGGAGGCGCACAGTTTCGCGCGCCGCTGCGGCCGGCCGATGCGTCTACTTGACAAAATCAGCGGATGCCACGCCAGCAGCACTTTCACATGTCCGCGACCGAAGCCCCGCTCACCTTTCCGTCGATAATGTCCTTTCCCTGCTGCCAGGCGGCACGCCTTGCCGTGCCGAAGTCGGTGAGCGCGTGGGTTCGGTCCAGCCTGAAAACACGGCTTTCGGCGGAGGTTGCTATCGCCCCAGGGCGAGATATGCGTACCGCAATGTCATACCCTTCGGCGTAACGGGAATGTCCGTCAAACCGACTGAATGTGCGGGCGAAGACGAGGGGATGAAGTTCATACCCCTTGTAGAGAAGAAGCTGCTGTGCCGGCATTTTGCTCACTCCACGGGGGACGACTCACTATACCCTGAAACGATCAGCGTAGGGGGAGCGTAGACCTACCCTCGTGAATTCAAACCTACGCTAAACGCGAAGCCCGCTCAGAGGGAGAACGGAAGTTTGAACAGGAGCGGGTTGACCAATGAAACTGGATTCACCGCTCAAGAAAGGGCCTCAACTTGTCAGCGTTACCGGGATCCCTCAGTGTGCGCATCGCCTGGCTCTCGATCTGGCGGATCCGCTCCCGGGTCACGTTGAACTGCTTGCCTACCTCGCCAAGCGTGTGGCCGGTGGTCGTATCGAGCCCGAAACGCATCCGCAGGATCTTGGCCTCCCGGGGCGGAAGTCCGTCCAGGGCCGCATCGATTGCGGCGCACATGTTCGCATGAATCGCTGCCTCGGCCGGTGAGCCCGCGGCGACATCTTCAATCATGTCTCCGAGCGTCGCGTCCGCATCGTCGCCCACCGGAGTTTCAAGCGACACGGGTTGCCTCGCGGCCCTGAGGAGGCCTCGCACTTTATCCTCAGACATCTCCATACGCGTGGCAAGGAAAGCGGGATGCGCACTCTGTCCCGTCTGTTGCTTGATTTCGCGAGACATGCGGTTCAGCTTGTTGATCATCTCGATCACGTGCACCGGGAGGCGAATGGTTCGCCCTTGATCGGCAATCGCACGCCCGACAGCCTGCCGGACCCACCATGTGGCATACGTCGAAAACTTCCAGCCACGGCGGTATTCGAACTTGTCCACCGCCTTCATCAGACCGATATTGCCTTCCTGGATGAGATCCAGGAACGGCAAGCCGCGATTCACATATTTCTTGGCGATTGCAATGACGAGACGAAGATTCGCTTCGATCATCTCCCGCCTGGCTTGCCGCATTCTCAACTCCGCGGCGCCCATTGCGCGGTTGATCTCCTTGAGTTGCTGCAGCGGCAGCGAAACCCTCGCTTCGATGTCGGTGAGTTTCTGCTGCCCGGCCTGAATGGCAGGCAGATGTCGCTCGAGCGCCGCGCCAAACTGGCATGAATTAGCTGCCACGCGGCTCGCCCATTGAGGGTCGGTCTCGTGGCCCGGGAACGACTCGACAAACGACTCGCGAGGCATACCGCAGCGGCCAACCGCGATCTCGAGGATACTGCGCTCGATCGCACGAACCTCCGTAACCTGTTCCTGCACGCTGGCACACAGGCGATCAATGATTTTCGGCGTAAAGCGGATCGACGTCAGTTCGCGCTGGACCTCCACGCGCACTCGCGCATCGACTACGGGTCCTGGGTTCCCGCTAGCAGGCGCATTCGGCATCTGCTCGAAGAGTGCCCGCACACGAGCGAAGACTGCGAGACTGTCGTTCGTGAGCTGCTCCAGACGCGCTGCGTGCGCTGCCTCGGGATCGCCGGCGTCCGCTCCAGCTTCGTCACCATCCGGGTCATCGCCGCATACGGATGGTTCCGCTTCATTTTCTTCGGAGTCCAGCGTCCTTGCGTTCCCGCTCACGTCGTCGCCGACGCCAGCGACCAGTTCATCGATACGCAGGTCTCCGGCAATGACGCGGTCTACATCGGCAAGAATGGTGGCCACGACCAACGGACATGCGGCAATCGCCTGAATCATGTCCTGCATGCCGCACTCGATGCGTTTCGCGATCTCGACTTCGCCGGCTCGGGTCAGCAGCTCTCTGGCTCCCATCTCTCGCATGTACATCCGCACCGGGTCTGTCGTGCGGCCGTATTCGGAATCGATGGTCGACAGTGTGGCTTCCGCTTCCTCGACCGCCTGATCGTCGGATGCCACGGCGGACGCGGCGCCGCTCAACAGGAGCGTCGCCGCGTCCGGCGCTTGCTCGTACACCGCCACGCCCATGTCGCTGAACGTGCTGACAATCGCTTCCATCGCGACAGTCTGCGCAAAGTCGTCTGCCAGGTGATCGTTGATGTCCACGTGCGTGAGATAACCGCGCTCGCGGCCAAGCGTGATCAGTGCGCGCATCTGGCGTTGTCGCTCTTCATCCTGTCGTGCGATTGCCTCTATGTCTCGCGGCACTTCGACGGCGCGGGGCTTTCCCTTTGCCGCGTGGCGGCTGGCCTTTGGTGCAATCGCGATCACGGGGGATGCTAAATCGTCACGAACTGGATTTGCCAATACGTTCTCCTCGACAGGTTGGCTGACGATCGTCGCAGGCAGGACGGCAGATCAAGTTGACTGTCGGGGTGCAAACGGAATCGTGAAATGACGCTCGGACAAACGAGGCTGGGACGCCCCGGCGGGATCCGGAGCGCAGAATGGGGGAATCCTAAATAATACCGGACGTCGTCATGTGACGCAACGTGCAATACGAATATCGACCTGGCAGCACAGGTGGCGACACGGGCGGAAGGGGCGGGAAAGGGCGGAAACGACGCACCAGCACGGACGCCCGACGTCCCACCCTGCGTGTGCGCGAGCATCCGGCCCACAAGCGGGCAATGCGGACAGGGCGACCCTCCGGCGGCAGCCTCAAACGGAGATATCTTGACTTTGAACGCAATCCTGGGTAACGTGGTCCGCTGAAGTCTTCAAGAAGCGCGATTGATGCTCATCATTCACCGCACGCTGCGGTATTCGCTGTCCTCTCCCTCCTTGATCCTTTCTCTCCGCGTTCTTCGGGAGCGCACCTACATCTGTTCATTTTCAGGAGAATTCCATGGACACCGGTACCGTAAAGTGGTTTAACGACAGCAAGGGTTTTGGATTTATCACGCCCGACGCGGGTGGCGATGATCTGTTCGCACATTTCTCGGAAATTCGCGGCGACGGCTTCAAGACCCTCGCAGAAGGCCAGAAGGTCAGCTACGAAACGAAGCGCGGCCCCAAGGGCATGCAGGCATCCAACATCACCCCGCTGTAAGTCATCTGCGCCTGTGCCGCCACGATGGCGGCACAGGCGACGCTCTCTCCCGAACAGGATTCACTGGTCATCTCGTGGCACGTTGGCGAAGCCGCCAGCCGCCCGCCGTCGATGCCCCGCATCCCGTTCGGCCAGTCTCTCCGGCGAGATGACTGGCTCCAGCCGCTTCAACAAGCCCAAAGTGCAAAATCCTGGAGCCAGGCGCTACCGCGGTTACGCGGTCAGGCCCTCGGCTCACCGTCTTCCTGACGGTTGCCTTTCTTCGAACCTCACACTTACACACGCGTGCGATCGCTAAAAACGTTCGCGTTACGAGTTTTATTCGCCCGGCTATTTCCCCACCGAAAAGGAAGCCCTGGGCTTTTCAGATCATTGGGGACACGACTGGATCGACACCCGGGGCCAATCGCATTTCGGCATCAGGCCTTCCCCAAGGCGGGCGCCAACCCATTGCTCTGCCCCGTTTACCGCATAGAGAGTCGTGTCGGCCGAACATCGATTTTTTGTATTGATTTGCACTCCGTATATTCCACAGAAAGCGGCCGTGCATATTGGTCATCACGCGTCTACCCACCACCTGGTTCGTCTTCCAGCACCGCAATACGTGCGGAGCGCAATATTCAACTATCGTAATTGCGCTTACTGCCTGGACGGGCACACATACCACACACCCGAGGCACCTTCGTGGCCGTTGAACGCGCAACACAGCCGCGGCCTGATTCAGCGAATACGGCTGCGGAAAAAGAGCACGATGACAATCAGGTAGATTGCGACGATATCGTTCAAAAGGATTGGAGCCACAAGAATCCGAATTTCCGCAATCAGAGAATGGCGAGCCGGTGCTTGTCACAATTTTCAGGATGCCGCCGCGCCATCAGTCCGAAACGCCCCGTACGCAGGCGCTGAGCAGTGCTCCTCAGAAAGTCACCTGTTAGCGATTGCGATTGCCCTTGCTTTTCTGCAGTAAAGCGCGCACGCTCATAACGGTCGGTGTGTTTGTCGCCAGCGGCTCCGCATCGACGTCGTGCGAGTCCTTCAGCCAACACGGCTTCCCGAGGCGCAATATGACGGTCCCGACAGCAGTTTGGGGCGATTAACATCTTGCGCCGTCCAGTTGGCGTTCGCCCTGCATTAATTCTGCTTGCCGGACGGTTGAAACGTTTCTCCGAAAATTGGCCGGACCGTGCCGATTTCAACGAGTAATCAGACCCGGCGACACTCCGTGATCTTCAGGAGCACGAAACGTGGGTTGCGCCGTGAGGACGGCCCGACATTCGGCGCGCCGTAACGTGTGCCGACGTAAGCTCGCAATTGGAGCTCTCTTTTTAAATTCTTATGGAGTCAACATGCGCGGACGAACCAAAGTGTACTCAGCTTCACCCACCAGTCCGAGTGACTTCGCCAGTACGCAGAAGGCGCGCGCCGCTGCCCTGGAGAGGGCGGACAACGAGCGAGCCCAGCGGCGCCGTGATAATGACGCCCGCCTCGATGTCAACGCCAGCAAGTGGCGATACGTCTGTACCAGCAACTAGTTCCCGCGCAGGCCACGTATCGACTCTGGAGTGATGCGTGTCCGGCGGTACTGGATCAATCCAGTCACGTTGTCTCCTTGCAAAATAAATCGCGACAATGCACCCCGATAAGCCGAGAATGGTGACATGCAGCTGCTCGCGCGACTGAATAAACAGGAGAAATATGATGGCAAAGAGTCAACTGCGTGGTAACCGCGAGGCAAAGAAGCCCAAGCAACCCAAAAAATTGCTGTCTCCTGATGTAGCGGGGGCGTGGCCGACACCGTCGAAAACCACTGCAACCAGCAAGCCAGAAAAAAAGAAATAACCCGCTTCTTGTGGGTACTCCTGGCAGAGTCATGAGGGGCGCCTCATCTCATCGCTCCACTCAGCAAGACTAGCGGCACAATCGCGAACGTATCGCTCACCCCGATAACCCGCATGAATGGTACGTACGCGTTGCGAAACAGCTTGTCCGATGATCGGATAAGGAATAAGCGTACCGCGCAGCGAATCAACCGTAAGCCTGGCATGACGCCCCCTCCAGTTGAACGTTCGGACGGCACCTGGCATGACCGTGCCTGACGTGATGCGAGTGCGTCCGCCATCACCCCAAACGCGAGCACTTCTGCGCCGATCGCGACAGCAGGGGACACTGTACCGGCCTGATGCCTGTCCTTCTACCCGAAAGATCAGGATGAACGATTCGCTCACACACAGTCCGCGCCCACGCCCGGACACAGCGATCAGAGGAAAGGGGGCGAACAATGGAAATGAAGAAAGGAAATTCGAGGCGGGTGGCTAGCGCCGCATGTCGCCAGCTTTATATGGCCGAACTCGCGCGTGGCGGTTCATACATTGCCAGCACCCTGTCCGTCACCAGTGAGCGGGCCGCGGTCCTCGACGTCGTGAGGGAATTTTGTGGTCGGTACGGAAGCAACGATCTCACCGTATTCATGGAGTTACTGGCGCAAGTACTCGAAGGACGAAACCGCGCAGCCGCTGCGAACGTCATACGCCGCCTCGTGGCCGATACGAAACTGGCGTCCAGTAGCGCAAGCTAGCCCCTGATCCTACCCTCCCGCCCGTACAGGATTTGCCCGCCAGTGCAACCGGGTTCGCGCTCCCCCCGACTAATTGGGCGCTAACGTCAACAGAACGTCGGCGTACCACGCGTGGTTCAGACCCAGGCTCTCATCGAGATCTCTATCGCGTGCTCCCATGTCGACGGTCGACGAGTGAACGCCAAGCAGTATCCACGGCAGCGATGGCGCCGCGCCGTCCGCATGCATCAACGCGGCGCTCGTCACCACAGGCGCGCCGCTCCCGCCACGGTGCGTTCGCGCCGTCGCAAATCAGCCATACCGGCTATCCATGTTCAAACCCGGACCACCCCAGAAACAAAAAACCCGCGCGGCTTAACGCCAACGCGGGTTTCAGGATTCCGGCGGAAGATGCCGGAACAGATCTTGGTGCCAGAGCGGGACTCGAAAATACGCCTCAATCGCCCTACTGTAACCGTTCCATTGCTTTTCGTTTGCGTGGATACCACCGTATCGCGGTTCCGCCACTTCTCCAAGTGACCTGACTAGGCGTCCGTCGCCACCCTGGCGATGCCAGATCAAAGCCGCCTTCCATTCCAATCAAATTGGAGTTCGCACGCCTTACTTCTATTATCGCGACACAACCGTCCCAACGTGCAGGCGGCTGCCTCAGCGTGCTGCTGCGAGCGTTTCGGCTAGCGCTGTGTACTGCCCTTGCCAGTAGACAAGCGGGCTTGGCGCGAACTCGTCGCGCGCAAGCGCACGCACGCGGCCGATCACGAGAATATGCCCGTGGCGCACGAGCAACTCCTCTGCCTCGCAGTCCATGGCGACAACGCTGTCCGCAAGGAGCGGTGCGCCGTCCGGTGTCATCTGCACCCACTCGTCATCGCCGTAGCGCGCGGCGCCCTGCTCGCCACGAAAGCCCGTAAAGCGCTCGGCAATTGCGCGATGCTCAGTGCGCAGCAGGTTCACGCCGAAGCGTCGCGTCCGCGCAAGCAGTTCCGCCGACGAACTGGCCGCCTTCAGCGAGGCCACCACCACGGGCGGTTCTGCTGAAAACGAGGACACCGAGGTCGCCGTAAAGCCGCTGCGCTCCTGACCGTCCGCGACTGTCACAACGCAAACCGCGCCCGCAAAACCGCGCATGGCCTGCACGAAGCGCTTGCTCAGCGCCGGAGTGTCGTTCACGATGTCAGGCCGCACGGTGCGTCTCACGCGGGCTGCGCAACCCGTGTGCCTCCAGGATCGGCAGCACCGTGTCGCGGAAGTACGGGAACTCCTTGACATAGTCGACGAACGACAGCGTCGTGCCTTTGAATCCGGCTTCCGCAAGCGAAATCAGGCCCGCGGCAACCTGCTGCGGCGTCCCGACGAGCGGAAAGCCGCCGTGCCCGGCCGCCATGCGGTCGCGGATCAGCGCGAGCAGATCGTGCGGGAACGAGTGCGCATTCGCGAACTGCAGCGCCACGAGGTTGTCAACAGCGCCCCAGTCTGCATTGTCCTGAGCGAAGTACTGGAGATACTGGCGCGCCTCCACTTCGGTCGGGCGGCAGACCACGTGCGAGAACGTCAATACGTTCACTGCCTTGTTCGCTGCGGTGGCTTTCTGCTTGAGTTCCGCGACTTCCGTGCACGAGCGCTCGAGGTCGATTGCCGGCGTGAACAGGAAATTCGCGTTGCCGATCGCGAAATCGCGCCCCTCGCCAGAGCCCGCTGCGTTCAGGATAGGCGGACGTTCGCCGTTCCACGGGCGCGGCAAGCCGTAGATGTTCTTCAACTGGAAGTTCTCGCCTTCCCAGTTGAACGGGCCTTCGTGAGTCCAGATCTTCTGCACCACATCGAACCACTCCTGCGCGTACGCATAGCGCTTGTCGTGGCCCGCCGCGAGCGGCAATCCGAGCGCCTCATATTCGGGGCGGTTCCAGCCAGCCACGATATTCAGGCCGGCGCGGCCCGCGCCGATCTGGTCGAGCGTCGCGATCTGCTTGGCCACGACTGCGGGGTGGTTGGCCGCCGTGTGGATGGTCGCGAAGACTGTGAGGTTGCGTGTCTTCGCGAGCAAGCCGGCCGCCCACGTCATCGTTTCCAGCACCGAGCCGTGGAAGTCCGTCTCGCCGCCGTAGCCGATCCAGCGCGCGATGGGCAGCATGAAATCGATGCCGGCTTCGTCCAGCATCACCGCGAGTTTCTCGTTGTTCTCCCAGGAGTTGTCCCAACGCTCGCCGATCTTCGTCACCGACATCCCGCCCGAGCAGTTCGTCGCGAATGTGCCGAGAATGAAATCTTTGGTGTTCAGAATTCGTCTCATATCAATCCTGTCACAGTAAAATTTGTCTACACGGCGGGCTGCCTCGTGGCGGCCCTGCCTTCCCAAACCCAGTCCACGGCGCAGGCCGCAACCGCGCGATTCCGCAATGACCGAAAAATCACGCATAACCCCGAAAAACTCCGCTACTGCCGAACATCGTTGGCACCTCGCCAGGGACGATTTCAGCGTCGAAATCACCGACCTCGAATACGCCGTCATGCGACTCGACCAGTCATTTTCGCGCTGGCAGTCCGAATGCATGGCTGCGGTCACGGGTGCCGCGCTGAGCGGACAGGAAAACGCACTGATGCACGTCATTTACATGCACGAACGGCCCAAGACCGTTCGCGATCTGCTCCACATGACTAACCGGCAAGACGTCGCTAATATGCAGTACGAACTACGTAAGCTGATCAAGTCCGGGCTGATCGAAAAAAACGGCACAGCGCGCACTGGCGTGTACTACTCCACAACATCGGAAGGCGCGCGTGTATGTGAAGACTATGCAGCGCTGCGCCGCAGCGTGCTGCTCAAGATGGCCGAGGCGACTTCAGGTATCCAGTCAGCCGCCGCCGCCGCCACGGCCTGCCTCGAACAAATGGAACGCGTGTACGAAACCGCCACGCGTGAGGTCGCAACCTTCCATCGGCGGCGCTAAGCCTGTGCCGCATTGCAATCCCGCTCGCGCGGCAGGTCTGTCCCTCCTGAACTCACCTTTAAATAAATTTTCACATTGAATATTTATTTGATCGAATCGTAGAACAGCCGATTTTCGACTGCAACGGATTTCGACTAGGGGAAAACACCCTCCAGTCGATTGGCGAGTGCTAAAACGGCTTTGGCGCCGCGCGATTGTGCACATGACTAATTCGCACGCCATCCAACAGCAGGGCTCGGCTCATGCCCTTCCGCCCCGCCACGTGGCGGCCACTGACGCGGTGTAGCGCGGAAGCGGTTCAGCGTTCGGATAGCTCTGCCCCGACCACTCCCCCAACCCGCAATGCTGACGCTTCCTGGCTCTTACTTACCGAAGTGCTGAACCGGATCTGGTGCAAATAGACGATCCGAAAAGGATTGTTGATAAAGGGAGGTTTCCTATCAAACAGACAGGACAGCAGACCAGACAGCGGACGCGATGGCATCGTTGAGGCCGAGCGTCGCAAGATTGAATTGGCCTTTGCGGATGCAATGATTCAACTCGATGCCTCCGAGCAGAATGCGAGCACATCGGAAATCCTTGAAGGCCACCATAGGTCGCGTCCGGCGTTTGATCGCCTTCTCGAAGTACCGG
This sequence comes from Paraburkholderia caffeinitolerans, assembly GCF_902859945.1. Classification (GTDB taxonomy): domain Bacteria; phylum Pseudomonadota; class Gammaproteobacteria; order Burkholderiales; family Burkholderiaceae; genus Paraburkholderia; species Paraburkholderia caffeinitolerans. Next base: position 97,907 of record NZ_CADIKL010000011.1, read on the forward strand.
CGCGCCGCGACCATGTCACGATGGGCGCGCAGCAGGAAATCAACCGTGTGGCCGTCCGTGTCCACGGCCCGGTACAGGTATCGCCATTGGCCGTTGATCTTGATGTCCGTTTCGTCCATGCACCAGCTCTTGCCCAACGGGTGCTTACGTCGACGAAAGAGCTTCTCCATCGCCGAAGGCCGTGCGTGCAAGCGGTTTGTCGTTTCAGCGCGGGCGCCAGCCCAGTTGTGCGCTGAACGCATCCGCCTGCGCCTTCAGGACAGGCACAAGCGCTTCCATGCGCTCGGGCGCCATGTACTGCACCACGCTCGTGACGCTGATGGCCGCCACAATGCGCGCCGTCGCGTCGCGCACGGGAACCGCCACGCAGCGGATCGACGGCTCAGCTTCCCCGAGATCGAACGCGCTTCCGCGCGCGGCGTAGGACCGCATCAGTTCGAGCCATGCCGCTTCCGTCGGGACGTTGCGGCCCGCTTGCGCTTCCTGCGCGCGAATCCGGCACCATTCGTCCTCGCCGCGATCGAGGATCAGCGCCTTGCCCACGCCCGTCGTCGTAACGGGATTGCGGCCGCCGATGAACGAACTCACTTCAATTGGACGCTGGCCCGGCAGCTTGTCGAGATAGACAACTTCGTCGTCGACGAATGCGGCGAGATGCACCGTATCGAGCGTCTGCGTGGCAAGCTGTTCGAGGTGAGGACGCGCGGTGACCAGCAGATTCGACTCGCGGTGCGCCTGAAAGCCCAGTTCGATCAGCTTGCTGCCGAGGCCATAACCGCGGCGCGGTTCGTGCTGCAGATAGCGCGCTTCGACCAGCGCGGTGGCGAGCCGATGCGCGGTGCTCTGCGACAGGCCGGTGCGCTGCGCGATCTCGGGCAGCGAGACGGCGCCCGCGGCGACGCTCTGGACAATCTCGAGGCCGCGCACGAGCGTCTGGCTCGCATTCGGGCGTCGAGTGGATTCGTTCTGGCGTTCGAGGCGGGGCGGCATGGCTAAAGTCAGACTGGGATGGCGCGGCTTGATGGACTGCCATTTTACCCGGAGGACCGCCGTGGGAGCGCAAACGATCACGCCGCGCGAGATGGCGCGGCGTGATCGTCACACGAGAGGCGTTGCTACGCTTTTACTGTTGCGCGATTCTTCAAATCGAGCGCCACGTCCACGATCATGTCTTCCTGGCCACCGACCATGCGGCGACGGCCCAGTTCGACAAGAATGTCCACCGTCTTCAGGTCGTACTTCTTCGCGGCCACTTCCGAGTGACGCAGGAAGCTCGAATACACGCCCGCATACCCGAGCGCGAGCGTCTCGCGGTCCACGCGCACCGGACGATCCTGCAGCGGACGCACGATATCGTCGGCGGCGTCCATCAGCGTGTAGAGATCGGTGCCGTGGTTCCAGCCCATGCGCTCCGCTGCGCCGATGAACACTTCGAGCGGCGCATTGCCCGCGCCCGCGCCCATGCCCGCGAGCGATGCATCGATGCGGTCGCAACCTTCTTCCACCGCGACGATCGAGTTCGCCACGCCCAGCGACAGATTGTGGTGCGCGTGCATGCCCGTGTGCGTTTCCGGCTTGAGCACGGCCTTGACGGCGCGGAACCGGTCGCGCACGTCGTTCATCGTCAGCGCGCCGCCCGAGTCCACGACATAGATGCAGGTCGCGCCGTAGCTTTCCATCTTCTTCGCTTCGACGGCGAGATTTTCCGGCGTGGTCATGTGGCTCATCATCAGGAAGCCCACGGTGTCCATGCCCAGTTCGCGCGCATATTCGATGTGCTGCTTCGAGATGTCGGCTTCCGTGCAGTGCGTGGCGACGCGCACGATGCGCGCGCCGGCGTTGTACGCCGCCTTCAGGTCGTGAATCGTGCCGATGCCCGGCAGCAGCAGCGTCGCGATCTTCGCGTGCTTCACGACGTCGGCCACGGCCTCGATCCATTCGAGGTCGCTATGCGCGCCGAAGCCGTAGTTGAAGCTCGACCCTTGCAGGCCGTCGCCGTGCGCGACTTCGATCGAATCGACCCTGGCTTTGTCCAGCGCGCGCGCGATGTCCTGCACGTTCTGGATCGAGTACTGATGGCGGATCGCATGGCTGCCGTCGCGCAGCGTCACGTCGGAGATATAGAGTTTCTTGCTCATGTCGGTGCTCTCCTTACGCGCCTTGCACGCTCAAAAGCGTTTGTGCCATACGCTCGGCCGTGGCCAGGGCCGCGGACGTCATGATGTCGAGATTGCCTGCATACGCGGGCAGATAGTGCGCGGCGCCTTCTACTTCGAGGAATACCGAAGTCTTCAGGCCGCTGAATTTGCCGAGGCCCGGAATGTTCAACGGCGCGTTCGCGGGGATTTCGTCGAACTGCACTTTCTGCTTGAGGCGATAGCCCGGCACATACGCGTTCACTTTCGCGACCGTTTCTTCGATCGACTGCTCGACCTTCTCGCGGTCCGCGAGTTCGGACAGCGTGTAGACGGTGTCGCGCATCATCACCGGCGGCTCCGCCGGATTCAGCACGATGATCGCCTTGCCCTTCGCCGCACCGCCGACCACTTCGATGGCCTTCGAGGTCGTCTCGGTGAATTCGTCGATGTTCGCACGCGTGCCCGGTCCCGCCGACTTGCTGCTGATCGACGCGACGATCTCCGCGTAATGCACCTTCGCGACGCGCGACACGGCCGCGACGATCGGAATCGTCGCCTGGCCGCCGCACGTGACCATGTTCACGTTGGGCGCGTCGATGTGTGCGTCGAGGTTCACGACCGGCACGCAGTATGGGCCGATCGCGGCGGGCGTGAGGTCGATCACGCGGATCGACGGATTGAGCTTGCGCAGCAGCGCGTCGTTCTTGATGTGCGCGCCCGCCGAAGTGGCGTCGAACACGAAGTCGATGTCATTGAACACGGGCAGACGCGTCAGACCTTCTACGCCTTCGTGCGTGGTCGCCACGCCAAGGCGCGCGGCGCGCGCGAGACCATCCGAGTTCGGGTCGATACCGACCATCGCTGCCATTTCCAGATGCTTGCTGTTACGCATGATCTTGATCATCAGGTCCGTGCCGATGTTGCCGGAGCCGATGATGGCGGCCTTGAGTTTGTCCCCTGTTGCCATGTGTCCTCTCTAACGGATTGCAGCCGGCACACGGGCGGATTCCACCCGTTCCCGGCAGTAACCGCAGTGTAGGACCGGCCTCATTTACTGTCAATATGCAATATTTACTCCTGCATAATGATAGTAAATGCTTTCGTGCCCGTCAACGGGCATAACAGGCCGCGCGATCGCGCATGAGCGCGACCGGCTGCCCTATGTCACTCAAACGCTGACGACGCCTTGCGCGGACGCGCCCGGTTCTCCGTCGCCGTTTTGCTCTTCGCCGAGCCCCAGAATCCGCGCAAGCGCCGCTTCCAGCGCCGCGCCCGGATCGCCCGAGCCATCGACCGCCCGCCAGCCCACCATGTGATCCGGCCGCACGAGAATCGCGCCGTCCTCCTCGACTTCCGATTGAGTGCGGTAGTCGTTGTAGCTGTCCTCGTAGTCGCAGCCGCGACCGATCGAATGGACCCGCACGGGCACGCCGAACCGCTGCGTCGCGCGCCGCGCCGCTTCGCGCCATGCGCCGCCGCGCACGCCGACGAGCAACGTAAACTGGCCCTTGCCGCAGAGGTCGAAGGTCGAAACACGCTGCTGATCGCGGGTGACCCAGATGTGCGGCATGTGGCGGCCCGGGCGCGTGGTCGCGTGGTAGTACACCTCCTCGTCGCGCGGCGCGGCCGGCTCGGGCGTCCCGTCGCCCGCCACCGCCGGCGAATCGTAGTGCTGGTTCAGCTCCACGCCATGCGTGTTGAAACACATGATCGTCGCCTGCAGCGCGGTGTCGAACGCACGGCGGCGCTCGCCTGCTGCGGGCGTTGGCGCGTCGAGGGCGTCGAGCACGACCTGCATCGAATTTTCGTCGGGCGTAGTTGGCAGTTGCAGTGCGGCGAAGATCGGCGGCATGAGCCCGATGCTCTTGTTCGCGCGCTTGACCACCTGGCGGCCCACCGGCACGCGTTCGTCGCGATAGGTGTCGAGCAGCGCGCGCGAGGCCTTGCCGCGCAACACGAGCAGCAGCTTCCAGCAAAGGTTGTAGCTGTCCTGGATCGAAGTGTTCGAGCCGAGACCGTTCATCGGCGGATGGCGATGCACCGCGTCGCCAACGCAGATGACGCGGCCCTGCATGTTGTCGGTGGCGTACACGTCGTTGACGGTCCACGTCGAAACCGATTCGACCCGCACCGGCACGCTGTCGTCGCCGATCAACTGGTGCGCGATGCGCTCGCCGTCGGCGTGGTCCAGTTGCGGCTTGCCCGCGTTCACGTCATACCCCCATACGCCAACCCAGCGGGTCCACGGCTTCACCATGCGCAGCACGCCGATGCCGTTGCCGCCCATGCCCACGCCGGGTTGCACGAACCAGTACATGTCGCCGGGACGGTGCGCGCAGAAGCGCGTGAGATCGGCCTCGAACACGACGTTGATCGATCCGCCCAGCCCCATCTGCCCTTCCAGCGGCAAGCCAAGCTGTTTCATCACGAGCGAATTCGCACCGTCCGCGCCGATCATGTACTGGCAGCGGATGTCGTATTCGTGGCCGCTCAAACGGTCGCGCACATGCGCGCTCACGCCGTCGTCGTCCTGTTCGAAACTGAGCAGCTCGGTGTTGAAGCGCACCGAAGAACCGCGCGATGCGGCCGCGTTCACAAGAATCGGTTCAAGGATGTCCTGCGGCACGTCGCACACCGGGCTAGGACTCGCCAGATCGTGCTCGGCCTTGAAATGCGGATGCGTGTACCACGTGCGCAGCCGCCCGAGTTCGCGCCCGGCCAGGCTCGTCGCGTAGACGTGCTCGCCCATCAGATGCTGCGGCGTCGCGCGCTGCAGCAACTCCGCTTCCAGCCCGAGATCCCGGAACACTTCCACGGCGCGCTGATTCGTGATGTGCGCGCGCGGCGTGTTCGAGACGCCGCCGTACTTGTTCAGCATGATGGTGCTGACGCCATAGGTCGCCAGCAGCGCGGCGGCGGCCGACCCGGCCGGCCCCGCGCCGACGATCAGCACTTCTGTTTCCACCTTGGACAGCGATGCGCCCATTGCTTCTACTCCTCGATAGGGTGCGCCGGCGGCGGCGCCTCGCGGCGCTCGCGTCGTGACGGCTTGCGCCGGTGCGGGTTCAATCAAATGGTTAATGTGGCGACTCAGAACACATGGCGAATGCCCAGATTCGCGCCGAAGGTCGTCCCGGATACGCCGGTCAGGATTTGCGGCATCGACACGGAAAAGCCGGTGTTCATCGCGCCGTGGTTATTGACCACGGCAAACTGGCCATACAGCGTCGTGCGCTTCGACAACAGATAGTTCACGCCGGCCGCGCCCATCAGCGAATGGTTGGACGTGTCGTTGCGGTCGCTCGTGTACCACACGCCGCCGTTCAGATCGAACTGCGCGAAGCCGGTGTAATCGACGCCGCCGCCATAGACGTTGCTGTTGAACGCGCCCGCGACCTTGTAGTTCACGAACGAGGCTTTCACGGTCAGCGACTGGAAGCGGTACGCGAAGCCGAGCGTGCGGCCCCAGAACGCCACGCCGGTCGGCACCGGCGTGGGCTGGCCGTCCGGGTTGCCGTCGTAGACGGCCGCGTTGACCATCACGGTGCCGTTGTCGTACTTGAGCGAGGCGCCCCATTGCCGTCCGGCCTGAAAGTCCCCGGCGACGCCGCCCGGCGCGAACAGCACGCTGCCTTCGAATCCCGCGATCTTCGGCGAGCTATAGGACACGGCGCGCGCATTGACCGCGCCGGTCAGAAAGACGTTGTCGCCATACGGCACGATGCCGCTGCCGAACGACGAGAAGCCGCGCGGATCGGAATCGAACAGCGTCAGGAAGAACGGCGAAAACTGCTCGCCCGCCTTGACGCTGCCGAACGGCCCTGTGAGTCCGACCCAGGCCTGACGGCCGAAGAAGTTGCCGTTCGAGTTGTTGAACCCGCCGTTCGCGAGGCTAATGCCGCTTTCGAGGCCGAAAATCGCCTTGAGGCCGCCGCCCAGATCCTCCGCGCCGCGCAGGCCGAACACCGAAGGCCCCGCGCCGCCATCCGTCATGGCAAACGTACGGCCGGCATTCTGCCCTTGTGCGTTCGCGGTCCTGCTGACGTACTGAAATCCCGCATCGACCACGCCGTACAGCGTCACCGATCCCTGCGCCTGCGCCATGCCCGACACCGTGGCGGCAGCCGCCACGACGAGCCATCCTGCTGTCCTTGCCGCTTCCATCCGCATGTCTCCACAATATAGTTATCCTGATTACTTATTATGCGAACCTCGGCCCTGCTTTACGATCAAACGGCGTGCCGGACCGGCGCACGCCGGTCCCGGCGCAGCGCTTACGCGCCGCCCTTCAGAAACGCCGCGACGAGCGCGTTAAAGCCTTCGGCATGTTCCCATTGCGCCCAGTGGCCGCACTTCGAGAACACATGTAACTGCGCGTCGCGCAGACCGTGCAGCAACTTCAGCCCGTGGTCGATCGGCACGAAGCGGTCGTCGCGGCCCCACGTCACGAGCGTTTTATGCCCGATCTCGCCGAAGCGCGCCGACACATCCCACGTTGAAACCGGCGCCTTCTCATTGCCGGCGACGAAGTTCTTCAGATGCGTGAGGTTCGCCTCGATGTTGTTCCAGCGCCCGACGCGCAGTTCCTCGGTGATCGCGGCGGGATTGAACACGAACACGTCGAGCATCGCCGAGAAGTTCTCGTAGGTCGGCTCGTGGTAGAGCTTGAACATCCGCTTGATGCCTTCGGTCGGATTCGGCTGCATGAGGCTCGGGCCGAGACCGCCCGGCCCCATCAGCACCATGCGGTCGAGCCGCTCCGGGAACTCGAGCGCGAAGTTCAGCGCGGACGTGCCGCCCAGCGAATTGCCGACCAGATGCGCGCGCTCGATACCAAGCTCGTCGAGCAGCCCGCGCGCGGCGCGTGCGTTGACGAGCCCGCGCGGCACGTCCGGCACGACCTCGCCCGACTTGTTGAAACCTGGGCAATCCATCAGGATTACCCGAAAGCCCGCCTCGACAAGCGGCCCGATATTGCGGTAGTAGTTGCTCCAGCCGCTCGCGCCGGGACCGCCGCCGTGCAGCATCACGATGGCCTCACCCGCGCCCGCGTCGTTGTAATGGAGCTTGAAATTTTCAAGGCCGGTTGCGTTGATCGTGGCGAACCGGCTAGTGGACGATTCGGTCAGCTCGGACATGATGTCCCTCCTTGTTGCATACATGAAGCGCCGCGCGGCATGGTTCGCCGCGCGGCGAGGTGAGGCTTATTCGCCTGCGCGCGGCTCGTGACGCGCCGGCGGATGATGACGGTGCCCCCAGTCGCTCAGTTCGGCATACTGACGAACTTCCCAGTTATCGTCGTCGACCACTACGCCGCCCGAACCGAATTCGAGCGCGAAGCCCGAAGGCGTCTGGACATAGAACGAGAACATCTGGTCGTTCGGGTGGTGGCCGAGCTCCATCGCCACCGGCACGTTCGCGCGCGTGCAGCGGTCATACGCGAGCCCGACGTCATTGGGGTCGATCGCTTCGACGAGAATGTGATGAATGCGCTTTTTGAACGGAAACGGCACCTTCGCCGTCGCCATCGAATGATGACGGCCCGTGAGCGCGTGGAAGAAGGCGATTTCGAGCACCACGCCCGGCGCCATCTCGCCGCGCGCGTAGTCGCTCACCTTCAGCCCGAGCACCTGCTTGCAAAACGCGTCCGTGCGTTCCACCGACTTCGGCACGGCCACGAAATGCCCGACGCCAAGGCGGCCCGTGTTGAAACGGCTCTTCAGCACCTTCGAGCGGAACATGTCGTGCGCCGGCGCGCGTTCGGCGCGCGTGAAGAACTCGTGCGCGACGCCATCGGGATCGAGGCAGGTGAAAAGACGGCCGACGCGCCGACGCTTCGTCAACGCCGCATCCGCCTCGTCAACTTTCACGCCCGCCGCGGCGGCGTGCGCGACGAAGGCGTCGAGTTGCTCGTCCGTGTCGAATTCCCAGCCCGCCGCGAGCAGGTCATCGGCGTCGTTCTTTTCAAGCAGCAAGCGTTGTGCGTAATCGTCCATGCGCAGCGCCAGCGACTCGCCCGCGACGCGCTGACCGGCCTGCAAGCCGATGATGTCGACCGCGAAATGTTCCCATGCGTCAAGATCGCTGACGCCCAGAACCAGATACCCCAGGTTCGAAACCGATGCCACGGTGTTGCCTCCTTGCCATTACGAGTGTTGTTTGCGCGGTGTCCGCGACCGGATTTCCGCCATCTAATATGGATAACTAATTGATTGGCGCGGTGCGCCAATGATTCACGATTCCGGCCACGCCAATGTCAGGCGAAGCTCACCGTCGCGCTGCCGATCCCGGTCAGCGTCATGCCTAGCGTGTCGCCTGCATGGACCGTCACCATCGCCCCGAGCGAGCCCGACAGGATCACTTCGCCGGCCGCGAGTTTGATGCCGAACTGGCCGAGCGTGTTCGCCAGCCACGCCACCGCGTTGGCGGGATGGCCGAGTGCGGCCGCGCCATTGCCGGTCACGACGGTTGCGCCGTTCTTCGTGAGGTTCATCTCGACGGCCGCAAGGTCGAGGCCGCGCGGATCGACAGCTTCGTCGCCAAGCACGAATGCGCCCGACGACGCATTGTCGGCGACGGTATCCTCGATACGGATCTGCCAGTTTCGAATCCGCGAATCGACGATCTCGAAGCACGGCAGCACGGCTTCGGTGGCCGCCAGCACGTCAGCGGCGGTGACACCGGGGCCGCACAGATCACGGCCGAGCCGGAACGCGATCTCGCCTTCCGCCTTCGGCGCGATCAGCGTGCGCAGATCGAGCGTCGAGCCGTTACTGAACGACATCGCCGTGGTCAGGCAGCCGAAGTCGGGCTGCCTCACGTTGAGCATGTTCATCACCGCCTCGCTCGTCACGCCGATCTTTTTGCCGATCACGCGTTCGCCGTCGCGCGTCGTGCGCAACGCGATCATGCGCTGCTGGATGCGGTAGGCGTCTTCGATCGTCATCGTGGGCTCGCGCGCGGTCAGCGGCTCCACCGCTTCGGCGCGGCGCAGCGCGGCGTACAGTGCGTCGCCGTGTTGTTCGACGGCCTCGGGCGATAGGCGGCCCGCCATGGGGCCGCTCATCGCGCGCACCGGGCCGTGATGCGTGCACGGCAGCCGTGCACGGTAGGGAATAGGGTCATTGCGTGTCTCCTTCGCTCTCCGGCTCCGCATCGGGGGCGACGCATCCGGTTGCGAAAATATAAGCAATGACCCGCGCGCAATCTAACGAATTATGTGAATCCGCGTTATTTACGCCGTGAATAAGCGCCCGCGATGCTTACGCTCCGCGCGCCACGCCGCTTTCGAACAGCCTGCGAAACAGGGTGCGCAACCATTGATGTCCGCCGTCGGCGTCGCTGCGCTCGTGCCAGAGCAGCGAGATATGAAATACCGGCGACTCGAACGGCAGCGGCAGAATCTGCAGATTGCCGGCCTGCGCGAGCGCGCTCGCGAGCAGGCTCGGCACGCACACGAGCAGGTCGGTGGCCTCGATCATCGCGGCGATACCCAGGGAATACGCAAGGCGCACGGCGACCTTGCGCCGCTCGCCATGCGCTTCGAACAGGCGATCGACCGTGTCCTCGAACACGGCATGACTGCCCACCGAAGGCCGGTACACGATGTGGTTCGCGTCGAAGAAGTCTCGGAGCGTCAACTGGCCCTGGATATGGCGATGCGACTGGCTCAGCAGCGCCACGTAGCGCTCGCTGAACAGATGCTGATGCTGAAAGCCGCTGCGAAAGCCGATCAACTGGCCGAAGGCCACGTCGAGTTCGCCAGCCTCCATCGCGGCCTGCGCTTCGCCGGGCGCGAGATCGACGGTCATCAGCTTGACACCGGGCGCCTCCTCCGCCAGCGCCGCCAGCAGGCGCGGCATCGCCACCATCTGCCCCAGTTCGTTTACATAGATGCGAAAGGTGCGATCCGACGCCGCCGGATCGAAGCTCGCGCGCGACGTGACTGCCGAGCGAATCAGGTTCAGCCCGTCGAGCACGGGCCTCGCCATGTCGAGCGCGTAGGCGGTCGGCACCATGCCGCGCGCGCTCTTGACGAACAGCGGATCGTCGAAGGCCGTGCGCAACCGCTTGAGCGCATTGCTGATGGCCGATTGCGTGAGGTGCAATTCCTGCGCGGCGAGCGTCGTGCTGCGCGTGCGCAGCAGCGCGTCGAACACGACCAGCAGATTGAGGTCCATCGTGTTGAGATTCACGGGCGTCTCCCTTACCGCGAAAATTCTTCGAACAGGTGCTCGCGCAGCCACCGGTTGCCGGTGTCGCGATGGTTTTTGCCGTGCCACAGCATGTTGATGACGATGTCGGGAATCTTCACCGGACACGGCGCGCAAGCGAGCCCGAACGGTTCGAGCGTGCGCATGGCGTAGGCCTCGGGGACCACCGCGATCAAGTCGGTCTGCTGCACGATGTGGCCCACCGCCACAAAATGCGGCACACGCATCCGCACGTTGCGGGTGACGCCTGCGCGCTGGATCATCTCGTCGACAAGACCGTGGCCCGTGCCCGCCGCCACCACCGAAATGTGCTCGGCCGCGCGAAAGGCCTTGAGCGTAAGGCCGTCCGCGCCGGCCGCCGGATGGCCCCGGCGGTAGAGGCACACATAGCGTTGCCGGAACAGGCGCTGCTGAAAAAATCCGGCCTGCAGGTCCGGTAAAAAGCCGAGCGCCAGATCCACCCGCCCCGTTTCCATCTCCTCGCGCAGATTGATCGCCGTGTCGCGCACGGTGCTGACCGTCACGCCCGGCGCCGTCGCGGAAAGCCACTTCATCAGTTGCGGCAGAAAGTAAATCTCGCCGATATCAGTCATCGCTATCGTGAAGCTGCGCGCGCTCTGCGCCGGATCGAACCCAGTCGGCTTGTTCAGCATCGCGCGAATGCGGCCGAGCGCGTCGCTTACCGGCTCGGCCAGGCTTTCGGCCAGCGGCGTCGGCACCATGCCGTTCGGCGTGCGCAAGAACAGTTCGTCGCTGAATACGCGGCGCATCCGGTTGAGCGCGTTGCTCACGCCCGGCTGCGAGATGCCGAGTTCGCGCGCCGCCGCCGCCACGCGCCGCTCGCGCAGCAGCACGTCGAAGACCACGAGCAGATTCAGGTCGAGGTCGTGAATGTCCATGGTCTCTCCAATATCACCAACAGTGATTAGCCGTATTCCCGACTTTCTATTTATCAATGTTAAGCGTTACTGCATGATGGCGCCAACTATCGCAACCCCCAACGACCATGAACGTGACGCTGCTGCCGCACAATCTGCGGCTCGATCTCGAAGCCGGCGCGAACCTGCTGGACGCGCTGCTCGCGCGCGAAGTGCCGGTTTCGTATAGCTGCATGGCCGGGCAATGCGCGACCTGCCGCTGCACCGTCGTCGCGGGCACGGTGCGCACGCAAAGCGGCGACGCGGTACGCGAGGCCGGCGCGGGCGAATCCGTGCTGGCGTGCCGGAGCGTCGTGTCCAGCGACTGCACGATCGAGTTGCCCGAAGTCGATGAGATCGTCACGCATCCCGCGAAGCTGCTCAAAGGCACCGTGATCGCGCTCGACGATCTCACGCACGACGTCAAGCGCCTGCGCCTCGCGCTCAACAAGCCGCTGGCGTTTTCGCCGGGGCAATACGCGTCGCTGCAATTCACGCCGCAGCACGTGCGCTCGTACTCGATGGCCAACATCGGCCCGGCGGACGAACTCGAATTTCATGTGCGCATCGTGCCGGGCGGGCATGTCACATCGTATGTGGCGTCGCAACTGCGCATCGGCGACACGGTGCGCGTGAGCGGCCCGCGCGGCACCGCGTATCTGCGTCGCACGCACACCGGGCCGATGCTCTGCATCGCGGGCGGCACCGGGCTCGCGCCGATCCTCTCGATCGTGCGCGGCACGCTCGAAGCCGGGATGCGCAATCCGCTGCACGTCTATGTCGGGATGCGCGCGGCGAACGACGTCTACGGACTCGACACGCTCGAAGCATTGCGTGCGCAGCACCCGGACCTGCACGTGCATGTGGTAGTCGCGACCGGCACTGCGCACGCGGGCTGGCGCTGCGGCCCGGCCACGGATGCCGTCGCGCACGACTGGCCCGACCTCGGCGGCTGGCGTGCCTACGTGGCCGGATCGCCGGCGATGACCGACGCCGCATCCGCGCTGCTGCAAGCGAAGGGCATCGAACCCGCACGCATTTACGCGGACGCGTTCCACACGCAGAGCGCCTGAAGGCGCCTCACGCGCACCGCCATCACCATCCCCATCCAGGAGACAGAGGATGAACGAATCCCCCCTCACCTTCCACAAACGGACATGGCGCGACGACGGGTCGAGCCGCATTCCGTTCTGGGCCTATACCGATCCCGACGTCTATCGCAAGGAACTGGAGCGGCTCTTTTATTCGGGCCACTGGTGCTACGTCGGGCTCGAAGCCGAAATTCCGCACGCGGGCGATTTCCGCCGCACGGTCGTCGGCGAACGCTCGGTGATCGTCACGCGCGCGGCCGATAGTGAAATTCATGTCGTCGAAAACGTCTGCGCGCATCGCGGCGTGAAGTTCTGCCGCGAGAAGTCAGGCAATCGCAGCGACTTCACCTGCCCGTACCATCAGTGGAATTACGACCTGAAGGGCAACCTGACCGGCGTGCCGTTCCGGCGCGGCGTCAAGCAGGACGGCAAGGTCAATGGCGGCATGCCCGCCGACTTCGATCCGAAGCAGCACGGCCTGACGAAGCTGAAGGTCGCGGTGCGCAACGGCGTGATCTTCGCGTCGTTCGATCACGACGTGGAGCCGCTGGAAGACTACCTCGGTCCGACCATCCTCGCTTATTTCGACCGCGTGTTCAACGGCCGCAAGCTGCACATCCTCGGCTACAGCCGCCAGCGCATTCCGGGCAACTGGAAGCTGATGCAGGAGAACATCAAGGACCCGTATCACCCGGGCCTGCTGCATACCTGGTTCGTCACGTTCGGCCTCTGGCGCGCCGACAACAAATCGCAGCTCAAGATGGACGCGCGCCACCGTCACGCCGCGATGATCTCGACGCGTGGCACCGGCGGCAAGGGCGCGGTCACGAGCGGCGTGACGAGCTTTCACGAGAACATGACGCTGAACGACGACCGCTTTCTCGATGTAGTGCACGAGCCGTGGTGGGGCGAGCCGACCGCCGTCATGATGACGCTGTTTCCGAGCGTCATCATCCAGCAGCAGGTGAACTCGGTTTCGACGCGCCATATCCAGCCCAACGGGCCCGATTCGTTCGACTTCATCTGGACGCACTTCGGCTTCGAGGACGACACGCCCGAGATGACGCGCCGCCGCCTGCGCCAGGCAAACCTGTTCGGCCCGGCCGGCTTCGTGTCCGCCGACGACGGCGAGGTGATCGAGTTCTCGCAGGAAGGCTTCGATCAGAAACCCGACTACCAGACCCTCGCCGAACTAGGCGGCCGCGAGATCGGCGACACCGATCATATGGTTACCGAAACGTTGATTCGCGGCATGTACGAATACTGGCGTCACGTGATGGAGCTTTGAGATGCTCGACTTCGATACCTATACCCGGCTTCTCGCCCTCTACGCGGACTATGCCGCGGCCCTCGACAACGGCGCACTCGACAAGTGGCCCGCATTCTTCACCGAAGACTGCACGTACCGCCTGCAATCGCGCGAGAACTACGACAGCGGCTATCCGCTCGCGACGCTATCGTTTGAAAGTAGAGGAATGCTTAAGGACCGCATTTACGGCGTGACCGAAACGATCTTTCACGACCCGTACTATCAGCGCCATGTGGTCGGCGTGCCGCGCGTGCATACGTTCGACGGCACGCGCATCACGGCCGAAGCGAACTACGCGGTGTTTCGCACCAAGCCTGACGGGTTGACGAGCGTGTACAACGTCGGCCGCTACATCGACACGATTCGCTGCGAACCCGAGCAACTGCTGTTCGAATCGCGCATCTGCGTGTTCGACAGCGAGATGATCCCGAACTCCATCATCTACCCGATCTGAGGAGCGGCCATGACAACCCACTGGATCAAGGTGGCCGAACTGGCCACGCTACCGCAGGACGACGTCTGCGCCGCCGAGGCGGCCGGTACCGAACTCGCGCTCTACCGCGTTGGCGACTGCGTCTACGCGACCGCCGACCTGTGCACGCACGGCCGCGCGCGTCTCAGCGACGGCTTCCTCGAAGGTCACGAGATCGAATGTCCGCTGCATCAGGGGCGCTTTGACGTGCGCACCGGCACCGCGTTATGCGAGCCGCTGACTTGCGACGTCGCGCGTTTCGACGTGCGCGTCGAGAACGGCGACGTCATGGTCTGCGTGGACGCCGCCGCGACGTAAGCGGCCTGACCACGCCGGTCCACTTACAACATTCACAATACCGGAGACGAACAGCATGTCGACAGAGTCCCCCATCGACGCCAACCGCGCCGCGTACTATCAGCGCATCGCGCGCGAGCAGCTTGCTCCGCTGTGGGAGTCGCTGCACAACCTCGTGCCGAAATCGCCGCAGCCGCGCGCCGTGCCCGCGATCTGGAAGTACGCGCAGATTCGCGATCTCGTGATGCAGGCAGGCGCGCTCATCAGCGCCGAGGAAGCCGTGCGCCGCGTACTCGTCATGGAGAATCCGGGGCTGCCCGGCAAGTCGTCGGTCACGCCGAATCTCTATGCGGGACTGCAACTGATCCTGCCCGGCGAGATCGCGCCGAGCCATCGCCACACGCAGTCCGCGCTGCGCTTCATCGTCGAAGGCAACAGCGCATGGACGGCCGTCGATGGCGAGCGCACCACGATGCATCCGGGCGACTTCATCATCACGCCTTCGTGGACGTGGCATGACCACGGCAACCCGTCGACGGAGGAAGGCGGCGAGCCGGTGATCTGGCTCGACGGGCTCGACATTCCGCTGCTCGCGCAACTCGATGCGGGCTTCGCCGAAAGCTATCCCGAAGCGACCCAGCCGCTCACGCGCCCCGAAGGCGACAGCCTCGCGCGCTATGGCCACAACATGCTGCCGGTGCGGCACACGGCCAGCGATCCAACCTCGCCGATTTTCAGCTACCCGTATGCGCGCAGCCGCGAGGCGCTCGACACGCTCTACCGCAACGGCGAACTCGACGCTTGGGACGGCGTGAAATTGCGCTACGTGAATCCGGCGACAGGCGGTTGGCCGATGCCGACGATGGCCACTTTCATGCAGTTCCTGCCGCAAGGCTTCAAGGGCAGGACGTATCGCAGCACCGATTCGACGGTCTATTGCGTGGTGGAAGGACGCGGCGTCGCGCACATCGGCGACGCGCAATTTGCGTTCGAGCCGCATGACGTTTTCGTTGCACCCTCCTGGCAGCCCGTGCGACTCGACGCCGAAGCGGACAGCGTGCTGTTCAGCTACTCCGATCGACCCGTGCTGGCCGCGCTGAATCTACTGCGCGAAGCGCGCGATTGAGCGGCGCAAGCGCGCTTCTCACCCACTTTCTTTTTCAACGGATTTCCCGACCATGCCGTTCGTATTCACGCCCGAGGCGCCCGTCGCCGTTCCCGTCGCGGATAGCGACTTTCAGTTCCCGGTGCGCCGCGTCTATTGCGTGGGCCGCAACTACGCCGCGCACGCGCGCGAAATGGGCTTCGATCCCGACCGCGAGCCGCCGTTCTTCTTCTGCAAGCCCGCCGATGCGGTCGTGCCCGTGAACTACGGTGAAACGCTCGAACTCGCCTATCCGGCTCAGACACATAACTATCACTATGAAGCGGAACTCGTCGCCGTGATCGGCAAGGACGGGTCCGATATCGCCGTCGAGAATGCCCTCGATCACGTCTGGGGCTATGCGGTCGGCCTCGACATGACGCGCCGCGACCTGCAGATGAAGATGCGCGAAATGGGCCGCCCGTGGGAAATCGGCAAGGCGTTCGACCGCTCCGCGCCGCTCGGTCCGATCCATCCGGCAAGCGTCGTCGGCCACTTCGAAAAGGCCGCGCTGTGGCTCGACGTCGATGGCGCGACGAAGCAAAAAAGCGATGTCTCGCATCTGATCTGGTCGGTGGCGGAGACGGTTGCGTACCTGTCGAAATTCTTCCGCCTCGAAGCCGGCGACGTGATCTTCACCGGCACGCCCGAAGGCGTGGGCGCGGTAAACCCCGGCGAGACGATGGTGGTGGGCGTGGAGCGTCTCGGCGAATTGTCGGTCAAGGTCGTCGAAGCGACGCAGTGACGGAGCCGCCGACATGGATCTGTACAGCTTCTTCAATAGCTCGACTTCGTATCGCGTGCGTATCGCGCTCGCGCTGAAGGGAATCGACTATCGCTATCTGCCGGTCAACATCCGCACCGGCGAGCATCGCGAGACGGCCTATGTGGCAGACGTGAATCCTTCCGCGAGCGTGCCCGCGCTCGTCGAGGGTGAGTTCTCGCTCGGCCAGTCGCTTGCGATCATCGACTGGCTCGATACGCGCCATCCCGAGCCGCGCCTGATCCCGGCCGATGCGGCGTTGCGCGCGCGCGTGCTCGAGGTGTCGTATCTGATCGCCTGCGACCTGCATCCGGTCAACAACCTGCGCATCCTGCGTTATCTGCAGGACACGCTGAAGGTTGACGCCGAAGCGAAGGACGCGTGGTATCGCCATTGGGTCGCGCAAGGGATGGCGGGCGTCGAGCGTCTGCTCGCGCGCGCCGCCGCGCAACACGATGGGCCGTGGTGCTTCGGCCCCGCGCCGACGCTGGCCGACTGTTGCCTCGTGCCGCAGATCGCCAACGCCGAACGCATGGGGTGCGATCTGGCTGCTTACCCGCGCTCGCTCGCGGTGTACCTGCACGCGCTGGGTCACCCCGCGTTCGACGAGGCGCGGCCGCAACGGCAGCCGGATTACGCGGCGTAACTCGCGCAGCCGCAGGATCGGGAATCCGGTCCTGCGGTATTGTCGGATCAATAAACAGGAATGCTTACTTGATCAGCGAATCGAATTGCTCGCCGGAGTTTTGATGTTTGGCTCGTCGTGCATCTGCCTTTTGCGAATCATGTTCATCAACTCGACGCCGGACAGCATGACTCTCTACTGCCCCGGCGCCTTCACATTCAAACTATTGGTGACCTCACTAACACCGCTCACGTGTTTCGCTGCCTCCATCGCAAGGCCGATCTGATCGGCCTCTGGCACCGACCCGCCCAGCGTGATCTGGCCACCGCGCGCCACCGCGACAATCCGGCTTGAGTCCAGTCCCTTCACGCGCACCAGCTCGCGCCGAACCTGTTTGGCGAGAAGCCGGTCCGCCTTGCGCATCTCTCGCTTGGTCTGCGCCGGTATCATCGCCGGCGAAGACGCCGCGACGCCCGAGCCGAACGCCGGCTGCGCATGAGCGCCATGGGCGCCGATTGTCGCCGCGAGCAGCAAGCCCGCAGACCATCGCACCAGCCTGTTATTTTTCATCATCTCGTATCCTCACTATCACCGTTGATCGTCGTTGTGCCGCGCGCATCAGAATACGTGACGGATGCCGCAGTTCACACCGGTCGTCGTCCCTGTCGGGCTGTAGAGCGCGTCGTTCACCGAGAGACCCGTGTTCATCGCCCCATGGTTGTTGACCACCGCGACCTGACCGTATAGCGTCGTGCGGCGCGTGAGGAAATACTGTGCCCCGAGCGAGCCCATCACCGAATGATTCGTTGTCTGGTTGCGATCGCTCACGAACCAGACGCCGCCGTTGAGATCGAGATCGGGCGTTGCGAGAAAGTCGAGGCCGGCGTCGTAGACGTTGCTGTTGAAGCCGCCCGCCACCTTGTAGTTAACGAACGACGCCTTCGCGGTCAGCTTGCCGATCTTGTAGGAAGCGCCCAGCATACGACCCTCGAATGCGACGTTGGTCGGCGGCACCGTGCTTACTGTGCCGCCGCTGTTGCCGTCGTAGTACGCTGCCTCAACCATCACGGTGCCGTTGTCGTACTTCAGGCTCACCGAGTACTGTCGGCCCGACTGGAAGTTCCCCGCTACGCCACCAAACGAGAACAACGCGCTACCCGAAAATCCGGCGACAACCGGGCTCGAATACGATACGGAGTTTGCGTTGAATACGCCGGTCCCCGCCACGTGATCGAGATAGATCACCAGGCCGCTGCCGAACTGCGACAGCCCGCGCGGATCGAGGTCATAGAGCGCGAGGAAGAACGGCGAGAACTGCAGACCCAGTTTGACCTCGCCGTATGGGTTCGCAAGTCCGACGTAGGCTTGCCGCCCGAACAGATTGCCGTTCGAATCGTTGAAGCTCCCGTTCGCGACGCTAATACCGCTCTCGAGCCTGAACTCCGCCTTCATGCCGCCACCCAGATCCTCGGTTCCCATCAATCCGAACTGCGACGGTGCAATGCCGCTGTCCACCAACGAGAATTGCTTGCCGGCGTTGCCACCCGTGGCCGGATCCAATGTTTTGCTGGTGTAAAGCAGGCCGCCGTCCGCGACGCCATAAAGCGTCACACTCGATTGCGCGTGCGCGGCGCCCGAGAGCAGCAAGATCGTCGCACCGGCGATTACGGCCCTACCCGACTTTCGTTGACTGTACATCCGCCTGCCTCCTGGTGATATCGTTTTATTCATAATTTAAATATTATTCGCACTGCTTTGTATATTGAATAAATGAATGTCCATATACTTCTTGATCTCGGCTTTCCAGAAATCACACTCTCAACATCGATTTGCACTTCCTCACGTCCCGTCGAACTCCGCAATGAACGCGCGCACCACAGGATAAACCTGCTCGCGCCAGCGCTTGCCCGAGAAGATCCCGTAATGCCCCGCACCGCGCACGTCGCAGTGCCGATGACGCTCAGCCGCGATGCCGGCACAAAGCTCATGCGCCGCGTGCGTCTGTCCGGCGCCTGCAATGTCGTCAAGCTCGCCTTCGACACTGAGCAACGCCGATTCGACAATGTCCTGCGGACGTATGGCCTCGCCGTCGATGACCCAGCTTCCGTTCACGAGCGCGAAATCCTGAAAGACAGGCGCGCGTCGATCCAGTCCGTGATGTAAACCTTATGGTCCTGCAGCAGCGTCTTGACGGTGTCGCGCAGCAGCGTGGCGTGGTGCCCCGAGAGCGGCGCGACAAGCAGCACGGTCGGCTGCGAGCGCATCGCTTCCAGCACCGGCGCCTCGTCGGTGAAACGCTTGAAGCGCACGAGGCGGCAGAACGGCAGCGCCATCACCACGCGCTCCTGCACCACCACCTCCCTGTCGCCTACCGGAACGCGCGTGATAGCGAACGCCG
This sequence comes from Paraburkholderia caffeinitolerans, assembly GCF_902859945.1. Taxonomy (GTDB): domain Bacteria; phylum Pseudomonadota; class Gammaproteobacteria; order Burkholderiales; family Burkholderiaceae; genus Paraburkholderia; species Paraburkholderia caffeinitolerans. Next base: position 117,274 of record NZ_CADIKL010000011.1, read on the forward strand.
GCTTCTCGTAGTCGCGCGCGAGCCGGTGCAGCAGATCGAACGCGGCCGACATGCGCTGCGCCATCGCCGCGCAGGTGAGCGGCGAAAGCGGATGGTTGCACAGCTTCGCCGACGCCGCCGCGAAATCGGCGAACGGCCCCATCAACGCGCGTTTTGATTCGCATAACTGATAAATCATGAGCGTTTCTCCCGATGGTGTCGCGATGGCCTGGTTCAGCCCGCGCGTACGCGCACGTAGCGTCCCGGCGCGCTTTCGATGGGCTTGTATTGCGCATTGCCGGCGCGCTTGGGCGCGGCCACCTTCGCGCCGCACGAGGGCCGAAGCCAGTCGATCCAGTGCGTCCACCAACTCCCGGGCGTGCTTTGCGCGCTGTCGAGCCACGTCTGCGGATCGTCGCTCGCCTTGCCGTCGGTCCAGAAACTGCGCTTCTTCTTCGCCGGCGGATTGATGACACCCGCGATGTGCCCGCTCGCGCCGAGCACGAAGCGCGTGTCCCCGCCAACGAGACGCGTCGTGCGCCACGCCGATTTCCACGGCACGATGTGATCTTCGAGCGTCGCCAGCACGTAGCTCGGCATGTCGATCCTGCCAAGATCGACGGGCGTTCCGCACATCGTCAGCCGGTCCGGCGTGCGCAGGTTGTTCTCCAGATACATGTTCCGCAGATACCACGCGTACATCGGACCGGGCAGGTTCGTCGCGTCGGCGTTCCAGTACAGCAGGTCGAAGGCGGCCGGCGTCTTGCCCTTCAGGTAGTTTTCGGTGACGTACGGCCACAGCAGGTCGTTCGCGCGCAGCGTCTGGAACACGAACCCCAGTTCCTTGCCCGAGTAGATGCCGCCCTGACCGATCGTCAGCTCGCGCTGCGCGACGCAGGCCTCGTCGATGAAAACGCCGAGGTCGCCGGGATCGCTGAAGTCGAGCATCGTCGTGAGCAGCGTGAGACTCGCCACGCTCTCGTCGCCGCGCGCGCGCAGGATGGCCACCGCCGACGAGAGGATCGTGCCGCCGACGCACCAGCCGAGCGCATTGACCTGGTCGGCCTTGCTGATCGCGCGCGCGACTTCGAGCGCCTTGATCGCGCCGTCGCCAACGTAGTCGTCCCACGTGGTCTGCCCGAGCGACGCGCCGGGATTGCTCCACGACACGAGGAACACGGTCAGCCCCTGCTCCACCGCGAACCGCACGAACGAGTTTTCGGGCTGAAGGTCGAGGATGTAGAACTTGTTGATGCACGGCGGCACGATGAGAAGCGGCCGCGCCGCCACCTCGTCAGTGAGCGGCGCGTACTGGATCAACTGGAACAGCGCGTTCTCGAACACAACCGTCCCCTGCGACACGGCGACGTTGCGGCCCACCTCGAAGGCCGATTCGTCGGTGATCGAAACGCGCCCGTCACGCAGGTCCTGCATCAGGTTCGTCAGCCCCGCGCTCACGCTGTTGCCCTGGGTCTCGACGGCGGTTTTCAGCACCTCGGGATTGGTCGCCGCGAAATTGGCCGGGCTCATGGCGTCGATGAACTGGCGCGTGAAAAAGCGCAGCTTGTGCTTCTCTTTCGCGTTGAGCCTCGCGCGTTCGACGAGCGCGTCCAGCAGGTTCGCGTTCAGCAGATAGCTCTGCATGAGCAGGCTGTACCACGCGTTGTCGCGCCAGGCCGCGCCGTGAAAGCGCCGGTCGCCTTTCGCCGGCGCGACGACGGCCTCGCCACCCGGAGCGCCCGGTGCCGATAGCAGTCCCAGCCACAGCGATGTCTGCTGCCGCCAGTAGTCGGCCTGAAGCTGCGCGAGCGAGTCCGGAGCGGTGTCCGCCGTCGCCTGCCACAGGCTCTGGCTCGCCTTGATGAGACCCTGAACGTATTCCTCGGGAACATGGAATGGCGAAGTCATGCCGTGCGTCTCTCGAATGGGGTTGCGAAAAAAGCGGGGGCGCTAGCGCTTCGGCTGCATCATGTCGCGGATCTCCTGGAGACCGGCGTTGAAGCGTTCGTTGATGCGCGCGGCGGCATCGGCCTGTGCGGCGCGGGCGATTCCGGCGATCTCCAGCATGTCGGTAAGCGCCTTCTGGCAGGCCGCGCGCGCGACCTCGGCGTGCTTCTGCGCGTCGGCGGCGCCGGGCCCGCTAGCGGCCGCGTTGCGCGCCGAGTCCTGGAGGCCCTTCATCGTTTGCGTCAGCAACTCGGCCTGCTTGCTCGCCATTGCCTGCATCGCCTCGAAGGTCGCCTTGTTCGCCTCGACGAGCGCCTCGATGTCCTTGCGTCGCGCGTCGAAAATCGCCGACATGTCGACGCCCGGCACCTTGAACTGCTCGAACAGCTTGTTCATGTCGCCGAACGACTGCGCGAACGACTGCGGGTCAAACATCCCGGCCGGCTTATTGTCTCGTTGCTTGCTCATGGTTCTCTCCTCCTGATTGTCCCTTTAACGGCCGAAGCCGGCTTCAAGCGGCCCGCGCGGCGCGCGAGGTCGGAATCACGAGCGCGTCGCCCTCGATCACGGTACGCCCATCCACGCTACAGGTCGTGGTTAGCGTCACGCGCCTCTTCTCGGGCAGCAGCTCCTTGACGATCACCGTCGCGTGCACCGTATCGCCGGGCCGCACGGGCGCCTTGAAGCGCAGGTTCTGGCCGAGGTACACGGTGCCCGGCCCCGGCAGCCGCCCCGCGATGGCCGCCGAGATCACGCTGGCCGTCAGCATGCCATGGGCGATACGCCCTTTGAACGGCGTGGTCAGCGCGAACTCCTCGTTCAGGTGGACGGCGTTGTTGTCGCCTGAGGCGCCCGCGAACAACACGATGTCGGCCTCCGTGATGGTCTTGGCGAAGCTCGCGCTCATTCCCGGCTCGAGATCCTCGAAATCGAATCCGTTCAACTCGTTCATAGCGAATGTCCCTCTGTCATGGCTCGACGTTTTCGCGATTGGGCACCTGGCGTCTTCAGACGCGCGTGACCTGACCTCCGGCCGCGCGCAACGGCATGGCCGCCCCGGTTGCCGAACCCGCCTGCGGATCGAGGAACGCACGCAGGCATTGGTCATGCAGAACCGCCGCCTCCTCGATGCTCTTCTCCTTCACGTGGCCGTAGCCGCGAATCTCGTCGGGGACGCACGCCAGCGCCACCGCGGCCGCGTGGTTGTCCGGGCTCAGTTGCGCGCAGATCCGTTCGAGGTCGGCCTCGTATTCGTCGATCAGGCGGCGCTCATGGCGACGCTCAGCCGTCTTGCCGAACACGTCGAGCGCGCCTGCGCGCAGTCCCTTGAAGCGGCGGAGCACGCCAAAGGCGCCGCGCACCCACGGGCCGAAAGCCCGCTTGACCAACTGCCCCGTGACCGGATCGCGCTTCGCGAGCGTGGGCGGCGCGAGGTGGTACTTGACCGCGTAGCCGTGCGGGAACATCGCGTCGAGCCTCGCGAGAAATGCGGGATCGGCGTGCAGGCGCGCCACCTCGTACTCGTCCTTGTAGGCCATGAGCTTGTACAGATAGCGGGCCACGGCCTCGCCGAGCGCGTGACGGCCCGGCGTGACGCGCTGCTCGGCCGCGACGACCTGGCTCACGCGCTGCGCGTAGCGGCGCGCCCAGGCCTCGTTCTGATAGGCGATCAGGTCGGGCACGCGCACTTCGAGCAGACGCTTCGTCTCGCCCTCGGCACCGACCGAATCGACAATCGCGCGCGCCGCCGCCGACAAGACCGGTGCCGCCGGCGCGGCCCCCGCGAGCTTCGCGATCTCGGCCACCACGAACGCGCGATCAACGACGGCCATGCGGCCCCACGCGAACGCGGCAAGGCTCTGCTCGACGCCGACGCCGGCCTGGCGGATCGCCGCCTCGATCGATTCGGCCTTCAGCGGAATCGCGCCGGCCTGGTAGGCCACGCCGACCATGAACAGGTTCGTGGCCATGCTGTCGGCAAAGAGCCCTTCGGCCAGCGCCTGGCCGTCGAGAAACACGTTGTCGGCGGCGCGCGTCACCTGGTTGATGCCGGACGTCAGGTCCGCGACGATCGGAAAGGACACGTGGCGGTTCGCGACCATCTGGCCAGTCGGCGTCCGTGTCGTCGAGACGACGGCGATCGTGCGCGCCGGATGGCACTTGGCCAGGTTCTTCGCGTCGGTCGCATTGAGGATGTCGAAGCCGAGGTACAGGTCGGTCGCGCCGTCCGAGATCTTGTTCGCGCCATCGAATGGCGTGTCGCTGATCTTGATGTCCGAGATGACCGCTCCGCCCTTCTGCGCGAGGCCCGTCTGGTCGAGCCCGACCACGTGCTTGCCTTCGAGGCGCGCCGCGTTGGCGAGCGTCGCCGCCACGGTCACAGAGCCCGTGCCGCCGATCCCCATGATATGCACGCCGTAACCGGCGCGCGCGTCGACCTTCGACACGGGCGCGGGCAGCGCGCGTTCGAGCGCCGGGATGCGGCCTTTCTTCTTTCTCTTCTTCGCGTCAGCTTCGGCCGGCGCTGGGTTCGGCGTGACGGTCAGGAACGACGGGCAGAAGCCCTTCACGCACGAGAAGTCCTTGTTGCACGACGACTGGTGAATGCGCGTCTTGCGGCCGAACTCGGTCGCCACGGGCTCGACGCTCATGCAGTTGCTCTTCACACCGCAATCGCCGCAGCCCTCGCAGACGCGTTCGTTGATGACCGTGACCTCGGCCGGCTCCTCGGCCTTGCCGCGGCTGCGCGCGCGGCGCAGCTCGGCCGCGCACTCCTGGTCGTGCAGCAGCACCGTCGTGCCCGCGATCGCGGCCAGCGTGCGCTGCGCCTCGTCAAGGCGGTCGCGGTCCCAGACTTCGGTGCCGCCCGGCAGCGTGACGCCCGTGTAGCGGCTCACGTCGTCAGTCGTGACGATGACCTTCTTGACGCCATTGGCCAGCAGATCGCCGACCATGTCGACAACCGGATGCGAGCCCATGATCGCCTGGCCACCGGTCATCGACGTATGCGCGTTGCGCAGCAGCTTGAACGTCACGTTCGCATCGACGCTCGCGCAGTAGCGGATCGCAAGGCTGCCCGAGTGAGCATAGGTGCCGTCTCCCATGTTCTGGAAGATGTGCTTCGTATCCGTGAACGGCGCCATGCCGATCCACTGCGCGCCCTCGGCGCCCATGTGCGTGCCCATCACGACGTTGCGGCCCATCCACATCGCCATCGTGTGGCAGCCGATGCCGGCCGACACGATCGAACCGTCGAGCGCCTGTGTCGAGGTGCTGTGCGGGCAGCCCGAGCAATACCAGGCCGTGCGCGTCGCCGTGGGCAGCGCGGTGCGCGCGTGAATTTCGTCGAGCCGCCGCAGCCACGCATCGGCCGATTCGATGCGCGCCTTGCCAGAAAGCCGCCGCACCAGCGCGCGCGCAATCACGTCCGATTCGAACTCGCCATAGGCGGGCAGCAGCGTCTTTTCCTCGTGATCGAACTTGCCGACGATGCGCGGCGCGTTCGCGCGCCCGTAGAGCACGTCCTTTACGAACATTTCGAGGAACGGCCGCTTCTCCTCGATCACGAAAATTTCTTCGAGCCCTTGCGCGAACTCGCGCACGACTGTGGGCTCCATCGGGAACAGCATGCCCATCTTGAGGATGCGGATGCCGTAGCGGCGCAGCGCGGCGTCGTCCATGCCGAGTTCGGCGAACGCCTGGCGCAGGTCGTGCCACGTCTTGCCGGCCGTAACGATACCGAGCCACGCGTCGGGATTCGGGCACACCACGCGGTTGAGCCCGTTGGCGGCGGCATAGCGCTTGGCCACTTCCAGACGGCGCGTATAGAGCGATTGCTCCATCTCCAGCGCCTCGGCGCGCACGTTCATGCCGAGGTTCATGACGGGCGCGAACGGCTGGCCGCCGAACTCCATGTCGGGCGTGACGAAGTTCAGCCGTTCGAGGTCAACGGTCGCGCTGCCGGTGCCGTCGGCCACATTCGTGACGATCTTCATCCCGGCCCACAGCCCGGACAGGCGCGATAGCTGATAGCCGTGCAGCCCGAAATCGAGAATGTCCTGCACGTCGCCCGGGTAGAGCGACGGGATGCCCACGTGCATCAGCATCGGCTCCGACTGGCTGCACAGCGACGAGCTCTTGCAGCTCGGATCGTCGCCCGCGATGGCCAGCACGCCGCCGTTCTTGCCGATACCCGTGTAGTTCGCGTGCTTGAGCGCGTCGCCGCTGCGGTCCACGCCGGGCGCCTTGCCGTACCACATGCCCGTCACGCCGTCGAACTTCTGCTTGCCGACCGTGTGCAGCATCTGCGTGCCCCACACGGCAGTGGCCGCCAGATCCTCGTTGAGGCCGTCGACAAAGTGAATGTTGCGTTCGAGCAGCGTCTTCTGGTTCTTGATGAAGCTCGCGTCGAGCATGCCGAGCGGCGAGCCGCGATAGCCGGAAATGAACATGCCGGTCTTCAGGCCGCGGCGCTCGTCGGCGCGCACCTGGTCCAGCGTGAGCCGCACGAGGGCGTCGATGCCGCCGACGTGGATCACGCCGCGCTCCTGGGTAAACGGATTGGTAGAATCTTGCCTGGAGGCCATGAATGTCATCCCAAGTTGGTCGGATCGTGCGAAACCGGAGCGGGCCGGCCTAGCGCCCGAGGTCCTTGGCGGTCTGGCCGCCGATACCCCAGTTTTCCTTCGGCATGTCGTGTATCCACACGCGCACGTTCTGCTGCGGCGCGCCGACAGCCTCCACGATCGCCTGCGTGACCTTTTCGATGAGGGCGCGCTTCTGCTCCTCGGTGCGCCCTTCCAGCAGGTAGATTTGTGCAAATGGCATGTTCGCTGTCCTTGAATCGGGGTGAGCGCGCGGCGGCGCCGCGCGCGCGGGGTTCAGACGAAGCGCATCGACACCGTGCCGAGATCCTGGAAGCGCACGGCCACGTTGTCGCCGGCTTCGACGGCCAGCGCCTCGGTCACGCCACCCGTCATGATGAAGGTGCCAGCCGGAAGCTCTTCGCCGCGCGCGCCAAGGTGATTCGCCATCATCGCGACGGCCGCGAGCGGATGGCCGAGCACGGCCGCGCCGGCCGCCATCGCGCGGACCTCGCCGTTGATCTCCAGCACGACACCGAGCGTGCGCAGGTCGAGTTCGTCGAGCGTGCGCGCGCGCCCGCCGATCACGAAGCGCGAAGCCGAGGTGTTGTCGGCAATCACGCTCTTGAGGTCGAACTTGAAATCGCGGTAGCGCGAGTCGATGACCTCGACGGCCGGCAGCACGAAATCGATCGCGGCCATCACCGCGCCGACGTGGCAGCCGGGACCGCGCAGCGGCGCCTTGGTGACGACACATATCTCGGCCTCGACCTTTGGGTGAATGAGTTCGGACACCTTGATTTCGCCGCCGTCCGGGCGCGCCATGTAGTCGGCGACGAAGCCGAACACGGGCGTCTCGACGCCCATCTGCTTCATCTTCGCGAACGAGGTCAGGCCGGCCTTGAGCCCGGCGATGCGATGGCCGCGCTCGATCTTGCGGCGGCGGATCGCGTCCTGGATCGCATAGGCGTCGTCCCAGTCCATCTGGGGATGTTCGTCGGTGATCTTGGTGACGTCGCGTGCCTCGAGCTCGGCGTTTTCCAGATGCTCGGCCAGCGCGGCGATGGTGTGTTTGTCAAGGTTCATGGTAGGGCCTCAGGGCGCTCAAATAAAACGGACCGACGTCGTGCCGAGCCCGCCGACGCTGCACGTCAGGTTGTCGCCGGATTTGACGGGCACGAGCGGCGACTGTGAGCCGGACAGGATGATTTCGCCGGCCTTGAGCGTGATGCCCAGCCGTCCGAGTGTGTTCGCAAGCCAGGCCACCGCATTGACCGGCGAGCCCTGCACCGAGGCGCCCGTCGATGTGCTGATGACCTCGCCGTTCTTTTCGAGCACCATGCCGGCCAGCGCGAGATCGAGGTCGCGCGGGCTGCGCCGCACGCCGCCGAGCGTAAGCACGCCGCACGAGGCGTTGTCGGCCACGGTGTCCTGGATGCGAATCTTCCAGTCCTCGATGCGCGAATCGACGATCTCGAAGCACGGCATCACGCAGTCGGTCGCGCGCAGCACGTCGGCGGCCGTCACGCCGGGGCCGCACAGATCGTGCTTGAGCATGAACGCGACTTCGGCCTCGGCCTTCGGCGCGATCAGCTGCGCGGTATCGACGGGCTCGCCTTCGTTGAAGACCATGCCCGAGGTCATCTGGCCGAAGTCGGGCTGATCGACCTTCAGCATGTCCATCACGACCTTGCTCGTGACGCCGATTTTTTTGCCGACGATGGTTTCGCCGCGCTCAAGCCGACGCGCAATCATCCGCAACTGGATCGCGTAGGCATCCTCGATCGTGATGCCGGGCTCGCGGGTGGTGAGCGGCGGCACGGGCCGGCGCGCGACGAGCGCGTCGAACAGCTCGTCGCCGTAGTGTTCAATCTTGCTGGTTTCCATAGGAGATCCTGTCAACAGGGTTGCACGTCAATACTTCACCATCACGTTGCGCAACTCGGTATAGAACTCGAACGAGTGAACGCCGCCCTCGCGCCCGATGCCCGACTGCTTCGAGCCGCCGAATGGTGTGCGCAAATCGCGCAGGAACCAGCTATTGATCCAGCAGAGGCCCACTTCGATCTGCCGCGCGAGGCGGTTGGCGCGGCCGATGTCCTGTGTGTAGATCGACGTCGCGAGGCCGTAGCGGTTGTCGTTGACCTTGGCGAGCACTTCGTCCTCGGTGTCGAACGGACTGATGTGGCAGCACGGGCCGAACACCTCCTCGGTGACGACGGAGGCGGTTTCTGGCAGACCGGTCCAGATCGTCGGCTGGACCCAGCAGCCGTCCTTGAGATCGTCGGGCATGGCCGGGATGCCGCCGCCCGTCACGATCGTCGCGCCCTCTTCGCGCGCCTTCTCGTAGTACGACAGCACCTTGCGCTGATGCTCCTTGCTGACGAGCGGGCCGATGCGTGTCTGCGCATCGAACGGGCGGCCGGGCGTCATCGATTCGGCCTTCTCCTTGAGTGCGGCGACGAAGCGCTCGAAGATCGGCCGCTGCACGTAGACGCGTTCGGTGCCGAGGCAGACCTGCCCGGCGTTTTCGAAGCATGAGCGCGTCACCGTATCGACGGCCACCTGGAAGTCGCAGTCCTCGAACACGAGCGCCGCGTTCTTGCCGCCGAGTTCGAGCGAGACCGGCCGGATGCCGTCCGCGGCCGCCTTCATGATCGCCGTGCCCGTGCCGGTCTCGCCCGTGAACGTGATGCCGTTGACGTCCGGGTGCGAGGTCAGGAACGCGCCGGCCGAGTCGGGGCCGAAGCCGTGCACGACGTTGTAGACGCCCGCCGGCACGCCGACTGTGTTCATGACCTCGCCGAGCAGCGTGGCCGTCAACGGCGTTTCCTCCGAAGGCTTGACGACGACGGTGTTGCCGCATGCAAGCGCGGGCCCGACCTTCCACGTCATCAGCAGCAGCGGTAGATTCCACGGGCACACGACGGCGATCACGCCGCGCGGCACGCGCACGCCGTAGCTCAAGGCGGTCTTGCCGTCCGGCGTGCGCATCTCGAACGACTCCGTCGACATGTTCTTGATGGTGTCGGCGAAAATCTGGAAGTTCGCGGCGCCGCGCGGGATGTCCACGTGCGAGGCCAGATGCGAGGGCTTGCCGGTATCCGCGATCTCTGCCTGGAGAAAATCGTCGAAGCGTCGATTGATCTCGACCGCCACTGCGTCGAGCAGCTTTACGCGCTCGATCACGGACAACTGGCCCCACGGTCCGCTCAACGCGCGCTTCGCGGCGGCGACGGCCGCATCCACTTCGAGACGGCCCGCCTCGTGGACGAGGCCGATCAGCGAGTTGTCGACGGGATTGCGGTTCTCGAAGGTCTTCCCGCTGACGTTGCCGACGTACTCGCCATTGATGAAATTCTGAATGTTCGTGTTCATGTCCTGCACTCCGAATTGATGACGTCCGGCGGCGTGGCCGCTCAGACCTGCATGCCGATTTCGTTGAGCCCCGCGCGCGCGCACGACTCGTCTTCCAGCTCGGTGCCGCCCGAGACGCCGATCCCGCCGATTACCGCGCCCGCGTGCAGGAGCGGCAGCCCGCCGCCGAAGCACACCATGCGCGGCCGCAGCGGAATGCCGGCCCGCACGGCGGGCGAATGCTGCTGCAGAATCTCGGGCCACGCGCCGGTAGGCAGGCCGAAGCTCGCGGCCGTATAGGCCTTGTCGATCGCGATGTCGATCGAGTGGAGGAACGCGCCCGGCATGCGCAGGAAGGCCACGAGGTTGCCGCCCGGATCGACGACGGCGACGTTGACCTTGATGCCGGCTTCCTCGGCCCTGCGCACGGCCGCCAGCACCGCGGCCTGGGCCGCCTCCCAATGCACGGTTTCGGCGCTTTGCGAGAGCTTCATCATCAGGTGAACACCGAGAGGAAGGCCTCGTTGATCTTGCGGTCGTGATAGAAGATCGCGGCGCCCAGCTCGTTGTCGGTCCAGGTGATGACCGGCTTGTCAGGGTAGTAAATGTAGCCGCCGCTGAAGACCTCGTTGCGGTTGCCGGACGGATCGAAGAAGTAGATCGTCTCGCCGCGCGTGATGCCGTGACGCGTCGGGCCGATGTCGATCGAGGTCTTGTGGCGCGAGAGGATGTCGCCCGCGCGCAGCACCTGCTCCCAGCTGCCGAGGATGAACGAGGCATGATGGAACTTGTTCTTGACGGGCTGGCGGATGAAGGCCACGTCGTGCGCCTTGTTCGAGCACGACAGGAATGCGCCGATCATCAGCTTGCCGTCGGGGCCCGCCATGACCTGCTCGGCCATGCCGAAGCCGAGCACCTCGGTGAACAGCTTGACCGTGCCGTCGAGATCGTCGCCGTAGAGCAGGCAATGATCGAAGCGCGAGGGCGCGATACCGGTCAGGCCGTCGGGCCAGGGCGTCGGGTTGACGTCGGGGCCGTCCGTGCCGCAACAGTTGCCGATGACCTCGCGCTCGGCGTACAACTCCATCACGTGGCCGGTGGGAATCGTGAAACGGAAGCGCTCCCCCGTCGCCGGATGCTCGCCTGCGGGAATCCATGCGAAATCCGAGCAGAGCCCGCTCGCCTCGACCTGCGCGGCCAGCCGCTTGAGCGTCGCGGGCGAATCCACTTTCCAGCCCATGTAGTCCATGCCCGCCTCGTCGGCTTCGCGCAGCACGACGCTGTGATGGTCGTGCTCGTCCCATGCCTTGAGAAACACGCGTCCCTGCGCGTCGCGAGCTGTCTCCTGCAAGCCAATCACCTGCACGTAATGCTTCAGGGCAGGCTCCATTTCGAGCACCCGGATGGCCACATGTCCGGGCCTCAGTACGCCGCTCAATGCCATTCTCGCCTCCTGTTGGTTTAATTCCTGCCTGCGCTGGCCGCGTACCCGAAGGGTCGCCGCACGGGTTGTCGTCATGCCTTGCGTGCCTCGACGGCGCAGGCCATCTTGCCCACCACCTTCAGATCCAGATCCCCGCGCGGGAAAATCCTGCACGCGAGCACCTGGCCCTCGGCCTCCTCCTCGGCCGTGCAGACCGCGCGGCTCATCTTGCGCAGCACGAAATCGCCGCTCAGGATCCTGACCTTGCACACGCCGCAACCGCCGTTGCGGCAGCCGACCGGAATACCGCGCCGGCACAATTGCTCCATCGCGTGCAGCACGCTTTCGCTGTCACGGCAACCGAACACTTCGCCGGTATTCGCCACGCGCACCTGGTAGGTTCGCGGCGGCGCTTGCGCATCGGGCGGCGTCTTGCTTCCCGTCTCGAATGAGGGGGCCATCGACATCGCCTCAAATGCTGCGGAACAGCGGGCTGCGCGCGAGCGCCTGCGCACCGTCCGCCGTGGTCAAAAACTTCTCCGTGTAGATGTCGCGCTCGAACAGCCGGCCCTGCATGAGCGTGCGGATGCACGACTCGATCATCACGGGCGGTCCGCACAGATAAGCCTTGTGGCCGCGAAAGTCGTTCGCGAAGTGCGCCTTCGCCGCGTCGTGCACGAAGCCATTGAAGCCTTCCCAGCGGCATGCTTCGGTCGGCTCGCTCAATGCGGGCACGTAGGTGAAGATCGCGTGCTGCGCGGCCAGTTGCTCAAACAGCGCGTCGTAGTAAAGCTCGGCCCGGTTGCGCGCGCCGTAGACCAGCGTGATCGGCCGCGCGTCACCCGCTTCAAGCAGGTCGAGCAGCATCGACTTCGGGCTCGACACGCCCGAGCCGCCCGCGAGGAAGATGACGGGCTGAGTGTCCGACTTGCGCACGAAGAAGTGGCCAAGCGGGCCGGTCAGTTCGACCGCGTCGCCGGGGCGCAAGGTGTCGTGGACGTAGCCCGTGCCAACGCCGCCCGGCACGCGCCGCACATTCAGCTCGATCAGCGTGTCCGACGATGGCACGGCCGCGAGCGAGAACGCACACGGCTTGTCCTTGCCCGGAACCTTGAGGTTCACGTATTGCCCGGCCTGGAACGCAATCGGCTCGTCGAGTTCCACGAACACGCCCTTCACGGTCGGCGTCAGATCGTCGAGACGCACGACGCGGCCGCGAAAATCGCGCACGGGGATGTGCAGCGCGTCGGGTTCCTCGTCGATATCGGCTTCGATCGTGAGGTCGGACATTGGCACCGCGCAGCACGCGAGGCACTTGCCGTCGTCGCGCTCGACGTCCATCAGCGCGAACGGCGAGGCGTCGCCGTGCTCGATCTCGCCGTCCACGACCTGCACCTTGCAGGTCGCGCACAGGCCGTGGCAACACGCATGCGGCAGGTACACGCCGCTGCGCAGCGCCGCGTCGAGAATCGTCTGGCCCTCGGCCACTTCGATCGTGTGGCCGATGGGCTCGATGGTCACCTGATAGCTCATCGTTCGTCTCCGCGTCAGCTTCGGCTGCCGGCGATGCCGCTCAGGCCCGGCGTGCGCAGACGGATCAGCGCCTTGTGGCCGAGGCCGTTGTCGGCAAGGCTCTTGTCGCGCTCGGGCACGAACGGCGTGTTCGAGCGCAGCCACCCGGCCTCGCGCCAGTCGATCCGCGCCCAGTCCGGATGGGCCGCGAACACCGTGGTCGGCAACACATGGTCGATCAGATCGCCGAAGCGCATCGACGGCGGCAGCGGCAGCGCGATCGGCGCGCAGATCATCGAATGCTGGTCCCAGCCGACGTAGAGCAACTGGTTGCCATGAAACAGCTCGACCCGGTCGCGCATCTCGCCGCCGTACCCTTCTTTCAGTGCTTGCACAGCCATCGTCGTATCTCCTTCAAGCGGCCTGCTTGTCGTCCTTTTGCGGGGAATGCCCTTTCCACTTCAGCCAGTTCGCCTCGTCGGGCGAGCCGCGGTAATCCATGTTGTCGCCGGGCTGGAAGTGGTAGTACTGGAGCACGGCGGCCAGCGCGTCGAAGCCCTCGGCGGTCGGATCGGTGCCCGGCTCGAAGCAGTTGCCCTGATAGATCTGGTGCACGGGCAACCATGCCTGGCTGTACTTCTCGGGCTCGTGGTCGAAGATGTCCTTGCAGCCGTCCGAGCAGGTATGGAACGCGTGGCCCAGATAAGCGGATTCGCGGTAGCAGGTCTGGGTCGGATCGTCGGGCTCGCTGAACACGAGCGGGACCTGGCAAACCTGGCACAGCATCGGCAGCGTGGTGTTGTAAAAGCGCTTGCCCTGCTTTTCCAGCTCGCGGTAGTGCTCGAAGCGCGGACGATAGTACTTGTCGAAGGTCTCGGGATATTTCTCCGACATCCAGTCCAGGTTCTCGTCGCTCGGGCACCATGGGTTGAAGTTGGCCGCCGCGGCGTAGTTGTAGAACGTGTTCCAGGCTTCAGACGAAAGGCGGTCGGACGCCGCGACGGTTTGCTCCCAGTACTTCGGCATGCGGATGCCGTAGCGCGCAAGATCGTTGAACAGCGAACCCCCGTTCTGCACGAAATAGATCTCCCACGCCTCCTTCCACGACATCACCTTCTTCGGCAGCATGAAATCGAGCATCATCGACACAAGCGTCAACACGCGGTAGCCGCGCCAAAACCATTTGTCGATCCAGCGCTGGACGATCGGCACGTTGTCGGGATCTTGCTCGAGCAAGAACTTGATGCACTCGATACCGAGCGTCATGTGGCGCGATTCGTCGCTCTGCGCCGAGAAGCCAAACGTCACCGTGGCCATGTCGCCGTTATAGGCCGCAGCCGACATGAACGGCATGAATATCAGGTTCGTGAGCACGTACTCGAAACTGAACGAGATCGCTACGATGGCCTCGAACGGGCCGGCGGTCATGGCGTCCTCGAAGTACGACTTCGGCACCGAGAGATACCAGACACGGTCGTGCATGTGACGCCAGTCATGCATGCCGCCAAAGAATTTGTTGTACTGGCTGATCGTGTGAATCTGCGTTTGCACATGCCGCAGCTCGTCGATTGACTGCATCTGCGCCGCGATCTGCGGGCCCACGCCCTCGAAGTTGCGCCCGAGCATCGCGAACAGCCGATGCGCCGAATATTCCTCCGGCGAAATACCGGTGAGAAACAGCTTCAGCGTATTGATGTATCGGCCGTCGCTGACGTTCAGGTGGCCGTTGTTCTGCTGAAACGCGTCGATGATTGCGTAGAGCTTGCGTTCCTTTTCTGCCTGGTACTTCCAGTAGGCATCCATCGTCAGGCGGAACGGATCTTCCCACTTGTCCCAGTCGTGGATCTTGATGCCTTCGAAATGCGTCTGCGGGAAGACCTTCTCCATCGGCTCATAGCTGGTCTCCCAGGCGAGACCGCGCGTCATGTGCACGTACTTCTCCTTCAGGCTCAGCTTCTTCGGGGCTGCCGCATCTGCCGTCTTTTCCATCACGCTCTCTCCGTTGTCGTTCGCACGCGCCTAGCGCTTCCATTCGAGGACGAGTTCGTCCTCCGTTTCGTCGAGGTTTCCCGAAAGGGAAATCAGGTTGACCTGAAACGACTGCAGGTCGAAGTCCATGCCCGTGATCGCCTCGATCGTGCTGCGCCGGACGACCAGCCGCCCCGGCGCGTCGATCTTGACCATCGCCGGCATGCGGTGCACGACGGCATGAGGGTTGTCCGCCTCGATCGCCTCGATCAGTGGACGTGTTTCATCATTTGTTTGCAGTGCCAAAAATACGGTGCTCTGTACGGTGTTCATCGACTGTGTCCTTTCAGGTGGCTAGTCCGATCTTCGTGAGCCGCGCCGCCAGTTTCGCGCGCGCTTCGTCGAGGGCCGGCGCCGCGTCCTCGAAATACATGAGCCGTGCGAGCGGCGCGAGCGCTTGCGTCGCGCGTTCGGTCCAGTCGTGTGTCCAGCCCGCGATGAGCGCGGCGTTCTGCGGCGATTCGGCCACGGCGGTCTTGACGAAGGCATCGACCCACTTGACGCTTTCGGCAAACCAGTCGTCCATGAACTCGGTCAGCATCGCGACGACCGAGCCGCCGCTTTGCGACAGCTCGCTGCCGAAGCGGCCATAGACGAGCGGATAAACGAGGCCGTCGAGCACGAGGTTCTGCGCGACGAACAGCTCGAACCAGTCCTTGACGACGAGCGACTGCTCGGCCAGCTTGCGCAGCGGCTGCCAGGTCGGATCGTTGATCCAGCTATCCTTGGCGAGCTTGAGCGACTCGCCCGTGTTGCCGTCGATCAGCAGGCCGATGCGCGTCAGGTATTGGCCAATGGCAAGCCGGTCCACCATCGCGAACGTGGTCGCCTGCGTGATGGCCGCCCCCCATCCATAGGCCGAGATGTGGCAGTTGTTCAGGTTCGCCGCGTACTCGAGATGGCGCAGCGGCAGCAGGATCGCCTTGATACGCCGCACCAGGCCCTTTGGCAACACGGCCAGCGCCGCGTGTTTCTCGACGAACTCGAAGTTCTTTTCGGCCGTCTCCTGAAGCTTCGAGCGATTGAGCACGTACGCGCCGTAATAGAACTGGCGCGGATCCTTGAACGCGTACCAGTCTTTCATCTCGACTGCGGTACGGCGACGGTCGTACAGTTCGCGTTCGGCATCCCAGAGCGGACGGTAATGAAAGTTGCAGTCCGACTGAAGGTCGAACGTCGCCTCCTGGTAGCGCGACGCGGGCTTGTCCGAGCCCAGCCGGCGCGCGACGTGACTAAACGTCTGACGCACGGGCGTGATGCTCGCGGTCCTGATTTCGACTGACATAATGGGGTCTCCGGGTAAGGACGAGATGGACAAGCTGGCTTAGTGCGGGGCCGCGACCAAAGGCGCGGGCGACGGCAAGACAACCTCGACGCCTTGCTGCGCGCAGAATTCGCGGAACGCATGGACCGGCAGGATCAGCTCAACCGAAAGCTCGGGATCGCCCGCCGAATAGCTGAACTCGATAAAACCATCGGGACGTACGCGCAACGGGCGAATGAAACGCCGCGTCACGTCGAACGACGGGCCGTGATGTCCGGCCGCTTGTCGCGCTGCCATAAAGCTGTCTCCTGATTTTTTTCGAATCATCGCGGCCCTTCGTTCAGGCCGTCGCCCGTTCGATGATTTCAGTCACCGTCGCGGGGCAAGCACGATAACGCAATCAGTGTGCCAGGCTCGCCGTCGATCGGGTCCGTCGCGCCGCGGCGTGCGTGAAGGCACGCCGCGGGCGCACCATTTCGTACTGCTAGCTGCGTAAACTTAGGGGTTTTCACGAGGACGCATGACAGCGAGATCTGCGCCGTGCAGACGCATCGCGATTGAGTAATTTCAGACAGTCTGAAACACATCCGCACGCCACCATTCGATAAATCTATTTAACGCGGCGCAGGCACGGCTTCGCAGGCGAACCGGCCTTCATAGCACGACTCGCGCGCGAGCGATCAGCGGGATTTCCCCAGCCACGGGCATTCGCGAAGCGCGCTTGCGCCGGTGTATCCTCGTGCCGTGCGCACGGGCCGAACGAACCCGTGCTTCACAAGTAACGTTCCGTTTCCCGCCGATGGAGAGGTTGATTGTCCAAACCGAAAGATACGTCCCGACCGGCGCCGGAAGGCGTGCCACTCGTCAGCCCCGAGCAATTGCCAGTGGACGCGAACAGGTACCCCGACATCGCCGACCTGGCGGCCCAACTGCGTTTCTCGCCGCAAAGCGGACACATCTGGCTTCACAACAAACGCATGCTGCTGATTCATGCGGAAGCGCTGGGCGTGCTGCGCCGCGAGCTCATCGAAACTTTTGGCATCGAAAGCGCCCGCGGGCTCATGACACGCATGGGCTATTACGCGGGTTCGCGCGACGCCGAGATCGCCAGGCAGATCCGCGACAAGGAGAGCGTGCGCGACATTTTCCTGGTCGGGCCGCAGTTGCACGGGCTCGAAGGCATTGTGCAGGTCGAGACCGTGCGGCTCGACATCGACGTCGCGCGCGGCCGCTTCTATGGGGAGTTCGTCTGGAGTGCGGCCAGCGAGGACGAGGAGCATATCCGCTACTACGGCATCGGCAAGGATGCGGCCTGCTGGATGCAGATCGGTTATGCGTCGGGCTATGCGACTGAGTTCATGGGCCGTCCCGTGTTGTTTCGCGAAACCGAATGTCGCGCGATGGCGCACGCCCGATGCAGACTGATCGGCAAGCCGGTCGAAGAATGGGAAGATGGCGAAGACGATTTGCGATATCTACAAGTCGAGGCATTTACCAAGGGCAGGATGGCTGGCGGCAAAAATGCGCCGTCGCCGTCCACCGGCGCAGGTGCGCCTTCGGTGCTGCCAACCGCATTCGGCGACGCCGACATGGTCGGCGCCTCACCAGGATTCAACGCGGCCTGCCACATGATCAACCGCGTGGCTTCGACCCAGGCCACCGTGCTGTTTCTCGGCGAGAGCGGCGTGGGCAAGGAGGTATTCGCGCGCGCGCTGCACCGCGTCAGTCCGCGTCGGGACAAACCATTCATCGCCCTCAACTGCGCGGCTATTCCCGAACAACTCGTCGAATCGGAGTTGTTCGGGGCGGAGAAAGGCGCCTTCACCGGCTCGACCAGTACGCGCCTCGGCCGCTTCGAGCGCGCCGACGGCGGCACGCTATTTCTCGACGAAATCGGTATTCTGAGCCTCGGCGCGCAGGGCAAGCTGCTGCGCGCGTTGCAGCAGGGCGAAGTAGAGCGCTTGGGCGACCTGCAGACGCGTCGCGTGGATGTCCGTGTGATCGCCGCAACCAACGTGAATCTGCGTGACGAGGTGAAGGCTGGACGGTTTCGCGAGGACTTGTTCTTCCGCCTCAATGTGTTTCCTATCCACGTCCCGTCGCTGCGCGAACGACGCGAAGATGTGCCGTTGCTGATGCACTATTTCTTGCGCAAGTTCACGCAACGCCACGGCCTCAACATCACGGGCTTCACGAGCCGTGCGATCCAGGCCATGCTGAACTACGACTGGCCCGGCAACATACGCGAGCTGGAAAACATGGTCGAGCGCGGCGTGATTCTCGGCACGGAAGGCGGCGCGATCGACGTCGGGCATCTCTTTACGAGCGGCGAAAAGTTCGACTCGCAGCCGTTCCAGCTCGACAGCAGCGGAAAGCTGAAGATCGCTGACGACCTGAGCGCCGAGCCCGTGTCCGGCGAGCCGACGCTGATCGAACGCGTCAGCAACCGCGTGAGCCAACTGCTTGGCGACACGGGCAACGACGAAAACATCGTGCCGCTAGAGGAAATCGAGGATGCGCTCGTGCAGAAAGCGCTGCAGCGCGCGGGCGGAAACGTGTCGGCGGCGGCGCGCTTGCTCGGCATCACGCGCTCGCAACTCGTCTACCGGCTGAAGATGCGCGGCATCACGATTTCGGGAGGCTGATAAGCGGTACGTCGGCTCTGTTGCAGTAAGGTGTTCCGTTGCGTCGCCACGGCCCCGCATTCGCGGGACCGTGGATCAGGGCCAGTTTAGGGCGTGCTTCGAGAGATTCACTGCCCAACCGGCCGCACCAGCAACTGATTGCTCACCGATGTCACCCCAGGCATACCTTGCGCCGTGCGCAGGGCAAGCTGCACTTGCGACTGCTCCGGCACCCATCCGCCCAGCACAACCGCGCCGTCGCGTGCTCGCACCGCGATCCCAGACGCGGCCAGACCCTTCGTACGGGCAAGCGCGCGCTGCACCGCTTTGCGTAACAGTTTGTCCGCAGCGCGTTTCGCGCTCGCGCCCGAAGCAGTGCTCGCTATCGGCGTCGACGGCGCCGCGCCCCCGCCCTGCGCGTGCGCGCCGAGCGCAATCAGCGCGACCAGCGCACCGCACGCAAACCTTGAAACTCGACCGATTTTCACTATTCGTTCTCCTCTCGACCACGACATGGGTTACTTTCCTTGCGTCAGAACACGTGCAGAAGGCCGAAGTTCGCAACGGTCTGCCGGCCTCCCGAGGCTTGTCCGGGAGCCATCAAGATCCATGCTGGACCTCCCGAGGCTTGCTGGAAAACAAGGTTCGAGTAGAGGCTCGTGCGTTTGGAAAGCGAATAGGTCAGCGAAACCGTTTCCTGATTGGCCTTCTGATTCTTCAGGACGTCATTGCCCTTCATGTACTGGTAGGCGATATTCGCATGCAGGAACGGCGAAACCGTCCACGTCACGTCGCCCTCGTAGACCGCGACCCGCGCGCCGTTCGCGGTGTTCTGGGTGTTCGTGTACATCGTCGCCAGCTCGACCGGACCCACGACCCATGAAGCGGCAAGTCCCATGTTGCGGATGCCGTCATTGCCGTTGTTTATCTCCGGGTATTTGACGAAGGTATACGCCCCGTTGAGCGCGACAGTGCCGATGTGATAGTTGATCCCGAAGCTCTTGCCGCTGTCCTGACCGAAGGCGCCGGGCTGGCCGCCGAAGCTGTATTGCGCACCGACCGACAAACCAGCGATTGTCGGGCTCACGTATTTGACCGAGTTCCCGATCGGCACGCCAAGGGCGCGGTCGAAATCGAATGAGTTATTGCCCGGAGGCCCCGGAATGTTGAGCCCCGAAAACGAACCCTGGCGCAGGCTCACCGAGCTGACAAAGGGAAACGCGGGGCCCCAATGATCGACGACCAGCGAATAAAACATGAAGTCGATCTGGTTGCCGGCCGTCAGCGTGCCCCACTTGTCGTCACGAAGACCCACGTATGTTTCGTGGCCGAACAGCCCGTTGATCGACGCACCGTTGTTCATGTTGAACATGCCCTCCAGCTTGAATATCGCCTTCAGGCCACCACCCAGATCTTCCGTTCCGCGGAAGCCGAACAGATTCGGGGCCGCCGTACCCGGGTCGGCCAGCCAGTTGCTATGGCCCCCCACGTTCGATACATACATCACCCCAGTATCGATTATCCCGTAGATCTCCACGCTGCTTTGAGCATGAGCGTTTGCAGCCAACGCCAAACTAATCAGCATTCCATAACGCTTTATATTCACTACCGTCTCCTTCATCCCCATCATCGGTTACGAGAACATACTGGGGCTGTCACACCGCCCTCGATTAACTTGGGGGGCGCCCTGCCCCTTGCAAATTCATTTCACGGTCGACGCGCCTCTCGCACCCGGCCGTCGCGGCCCGTTCGCGGGAAGATCGACCTCACCTGCATCGTAGGAGTGACGCTCGCGCCGCACACTCCCGTAGCTACGGTCTTTGTCCCGCCAGTACAAAAAGTGCAATTGCGCTCCTCGCACCGTGGGCACGCCGGCGAAGCCAGGCGCAACGCCGGTGAGGCGTCCCACGGGGCAGGCAGCTACGCTTCGTCTTTTGCCAGCGCCGCGTAACGTCCGCGGTGAAACAACAGCGGACGTTCCGCTTCAGCCGGGCCACTCAGCCGCAGCACGCGCCCGACCAGGATCAGGTGGTCGCCGCCGTTGTATCGATGCTCGACTGCGCATTCGAAGGTCGCCGCCATGCCGGGCAACACGGGTACGCCGCCTGTGCCGCTCGCCCAGGCAAGTTCGCCGAACTTGTTGGTCGAGGCGCGGGAAAAGCGCTCGGAAAGTCCACGATGGGCGGCGTCGAGTACATGCACGGCGAAGTGATTTGCTGTGACGAAAGATTCAA
This sequence comes from Paraburkholderia caffeinitolerans, assembly GCF_902859945.1. Lineage (GTDB taxonomy): Bacteria > Pseudomonadota > Gammaproteobacteria > Burkholderiales > Burkholderiaceae > Paraburkholderia > Paraburkholderia caffeinitolerans. Next base: position 138,225 of record NZ_CADIKL010000011.1, read on the forward strand.
AGCTGTGCGCGCTGCGCGCCAGACTCCACAACACCAGCGGTGGCGCAAGCGACACCGTATTGAAGCTGCTGGCGGTCACGCCTACGGGTTCCTCGTGCGCATCGAGGGTGGTCACGATGGTGACGCCCGTGGCGAAACAACCAAACGCGCGACGCAGCATCAGGGGGTCAATGGTCGTGGCCCCGTCATCGGCCCGGGCGCTCATGCCGTCTGGACGAACGAGTCGAGAAAGCCGTCCGCCTCAGTCGCGTCGAAATACCAGGGAGCTAGCCCCTTGGGGTCATCGAAGGCATTTGCGACACGCGCGGCGACTTCCGGATTGCCCCCGCAGGCGCCAAAAATCTTGAGTAGATGAGGCGGCGGCGGCAACAGATGGGCGTTGGTGAAGCGCGTCACCCATTGGGCGTAATCCCAGTAGGTCTCGAAGGTGGCCTGCATCCACGCCTCGTCGAAGGCTGCCATGTCGCGAGCAGCAATGGCTTCGAGATAGACCATCGCACACTTGCTGGCGTTGTTGGATCCCTGTCCGGTGATCGGATCGTTGAGCACCAGCACATCCGCCATGCCCATGACGGCGCGCCCCGATGGCAAGCGTCCCACCGGCTTGCGCACCGTCGGCGTGATGCGGCCGACCAGAGTGCCGAGATCGTCGGTCAAGCGCAGGCCGGCACATCGTTCGGCTTCCCACGGAAAGTAGGTGTGTATCAATTCGATGGCGAGTTCGAGGTGCTTCGCAGGCGTAGACGCCACGTCCCACCGATCCATCGGGCCGCCCGGAATGCACTCCAGGTTGATGATGTCGCAAGGACCACTAATGGTTAATGCCGGGAAGTTGACATACTCGCCAATGCCCGGATTGATGCTGATGTTGAGCGCCGAATAGTCTGCACGCGGCTTCATGCCGTGCACATAGGTGAGCGAGATGGTGCGCTGCGGCCGGTCGAACACGCTGCGTTCGTCGTCGAGTTCGAACAGCCTGCCAATCTCGCCCTTGCCACTGGAGACGACTACGAGATCGGACTGTGCCGCATGGCGCTCGATCGCATCGACATCGACTTCGTCGATCAGCAGGCGACCGCCGCGGCGTTCGAATTCGCGCATCCACGCCGGCATCTTGATACGCTGGTCCACCGACTGGCCCGGCGCGCGCATCGGCGAACGCCAGTCGATCATGAGATCGCCGTCGCCGCCGCCGGCGCGCATGTGCACGCCGCTGATAGGCCCACACTCGCTGTCCCACATCGCCAGGCCGAGCGCGCGTTCGTAGCCGACGGCCATGTCGTACATCGACTGGCTGGACATTACGCGGCCGCAGGCAATCTGGTCAGCGCTGCGGTTCGAGACGATCGTGACGTCGAAGTCTCTTGCAAGGAGGCCGATGCCCAACTGCAGGCCTCCCTGGCCTGCGCCGATGATGGTGATCTTTCGCATTTGTCTCAGCTCCGTCCTGGATGGATAGTGTGTCTTCCTTGTCGAAGACGCGACCAATTTGACAGAGACACAAAGTGAGGACTATGCGCAGGCTGCAGCGGCTATGCAGAGATTGCAAGAATATGAGCGGCGCGGCACAAGACGATCGCGAGGCAACAGGGCTGTATTGTCGCGAACCCTGCTCATCGAGACCGCGTCAGCGTCTCGTTGGGCGACTCTCCATAGCGGCGCCGATAGTCGCCGGCGAACCGGCCAAGCTGAAAGAAGCCCCAGCGGGTGGCAATCTCGGTCACGCTGGTCGCCCCGGCGGGATTGAGCAGGTCGTCGCGGACGCGGTCCATGCGCAGATCGCGCAGGTAGCGCATCGGACTGATGCCGAGAGATTTGCGGAAACCGTCGTACAACGCGCGCCCGCTCACGCCGACGTGCTGCGCGAGCATGTCAACCGTGACAGGTTGCTCTGCGCAGGCGCGCAGGTACTCTTGCGCCTTGCGCACATGACGTGGCAGAACCGTGCAGCAGGATTGGCGCGGCGCGGCGGCGTAACTTCGGGGCAGCCAGTTTAGCGCGGTCGTCATCAGCAACTGTTCGATATCGCTGCGAACCAGCGGCTCGTTGGTCAATGACGGGGTTCGTCGCAGTTCGGTGAACATGTGGCGCGCGGTGTTGACCCATGCCCGGACCTTCGGCGAATCGAGTTCGGCGATAGGAAGGAAGCCCAGTGCCTTGGCGGCGTCGTGTCCCGCCACCGTCGCGGCATGCTGCTCTAACGCCGTGCGCTCGATGCGCACGACGAACTTGGTGCAGTCCGCGCTCCAGTCCATGCCCAGGCCGCTGTCCGGTCCGTGGATGGAAACGTGACGCGCGTCGCACGGCAGCTCGGCGCCGTCGACGCGCAGGATGTCATGGCCGGACACCGGCACCTGCACCAGAAAGAAGGACCGCGCCGAGGCGGGGGCAATGCGGACCTCAGCACCGTAGCGCATCTCGCTGAAGCTTACTGCGTCGAGCGGTTGATAGACGTGCAGGTAGTCGAGCCGTTCGCTGCCGCGCACCTGCTCCAACCGATGGTCGCAATAGATGCCCGCGACGATTTTGCAGGTCTCGTCAATACCGGATGAACGGTACGTGACAGGTTGCCGGTCGGCCTCGTGTTCTTGCCCCACGCCTGTAGCCCTCGAATCTGTTCGCAGCCCGCCCTTATCCGGCCTTCTCGCCGGTCGCGTCCAAGGGGCATCGTCACCCTCGTCGCTTTCAGCGCGCCAGCGTTTCCGAGGGGCTCTCGCCGAACCAGCGCTTGTAGTCAGTAGTGAAGTGCCCGAGATGACAGAATCCCCACTGATAGGCCACCGCCGTCACCGTGGTCCGTCCCGGTTCCGATCGCATCAGTTGCTCGCGCACCCGTTGGAGGCGGATGTCCTTGACCAGTAGCATCGGCGATGTGTTGCGGTACTTTCGGAAACCGGTGTAGAGCGAACTGGTGCTCACACCGGCGTGCGCGGCGATGTCACCCACGGTAATCGGCTCGTGCGCGTGTTCCTCGACAAACAGTTCGGCCCGCCGCACGAAGGCCGGCGTGATGGTGCGCGGCTCCTCGAGAAACGCCTCCGACTGGTTGCTGCGCTGACACCCTAGCAGCATGGTCACGATCATCTGCTCGATTTGAGCCGTAAGCAGCGGCGACGCGGAAGGTTCTTCGCCGTCCAGGTAGTCGATCAACCAGGAGATGGTCCGCATCCAGCGCTTGCCGGCAAGCGAGTCGAGCGGCATGGCGGTCTCGAACTCGATCCGGCGTTGCACACCGCGACCGAGGTGCTGGCCGCACTGTCGCTCCAGCAGATCGCGGTCCACCCTCAAGATGAGCTTCTCCGTGTTCGCGCCGTGACGGATCCGGATTGGACGTTGGGCGTTGAGAACGCTGCCGACGGTCGACGACGTGTAAGTGGCCTCGCCGCTACTGTCGATGCACTCGCCCCCGCGCAACGGCATCTGCACGAGATAGAAGGTGTCGAACTGGCTGGGGATTATCGTGACCTCGCCACCGTAGCTCATCCGGCCGATGCCAATGCCTCCGAGACTTCGGTAGTACATGCGCGCGTCCACCGGGCTGTGCGCATCCAGGCTCGACAGTTCATTCTCGCAGAACACGCGCGCTCCCCAGAGCCGCGCCTCCTCGATGTCTCGCGTCTGGAAGCGCTCGAAGCTGTGCATCGCACAAGGGTCTTCGTGGCCGGCGTTCCGTCCATGTAGTTCCACACTAGTCTCCTACATCATCTTTGCCGAATACCAACCCACGCACGTTTCGAAACACCCGCGCCCAAATGCTTCTGGGTGCCGTGCGGGACACGGGCGTGCCTGCCGTAGCGATCGACAGGCTTCGACCCCAAAAAATTTCGGTTCCCGCGCCAGCGGTCGGTTCAGGGACCGGTGAGCGGCCGCACGGAGGCGGATACGGGACGAACTGGGAGCGTTCGGTCGAGTGCGATCCGCAGACTGACTCGAGCCATGAGCCGTTGCCAGCCGAACCCCTTGAAATATCTCGATATTTTATGAATTATCGGGAATTCAACCATAAGTGTTTTTACCATGCAAGATATTGAGATAAGATGTCGAGACTTTCATGACCAGGCTGGAGCCTTGAGGAGACGTGGACATGCCCCTCGCGCACACGCCGCCGACCGTCGATTCCGACGAAGAACCGCTTCCTTTGTCCGAGGATGGCAAGGCAGCCCGGTCGTTGATCGAGTCGGCGTACCTGCGGCTTCGTCGCGACATCATTGAGGGGCGCCACCCAGCCGGTGAGAAGCTCAGGGTCGAACATCTCAAAGACATGTACCAGACGAGTGCCGGTACGCTGCGCGAAGCGCTGGCGTTGCTGGTGTCGGACTCACTGGTCGTGTCCCAGGCCCAGCGCGGATTCCGCGTTGCGCCAATGTCGCTCGAAGATCTGGCCGACATCACGAGAACTCGAACCTTGCTGGAGTGCGAAGCGCTGCGGGAGTCCATCCGGCAAGGCGACGATGAATGGGAAGCGCGAATCGTGAGCACCTACCACCGGCTGTCGCTGGCGGAAGCCCGGCTGACAAGCCAAGTCGCCGGCACATTCGATGAGTGGGAAGAACGCAACCAGGCGTTCCATGAAGCCTTGGTATCCGCGTGCTCCTCCCGCTGGATCCTCCGCTTGCGGGCACTGCTGTATCAGCAGTCGCGCCGCTACCGCCGGATTTCTGCGGTTCGTCCCGTGGTATTGCAAGTCGTGCATGAGCAGCACCGGGCAATTTACGAAGCCGCATTGAGCCGCGACATCGAGCGCGCCGATCAGGTATTGAGCGAGCATCTCCAGTTGGCTGCCTCGGCAATTCGCGAAAAAGACCTCTCGAAGTAGGTCGCCGGAGCCGCTGCCCGCGAGCGCCCGGGAAGGTTTCGCCTGCGAAGCGGGAAGTGTTCGACCTGCTGATCGAGGGCAACGCATCCAAAGCTATCGGCGCGGAATTGAACGACGTCAGATGAAATGCGCGCTCAACCTCTTAGCGTGACAGGAAGTCCAATACCATCCTGTTGAACTTTTCCGCATGCTCCCACTGCACCCAATGACCACACCGGTTGAACATGTGGAACTCTGCGTCCTGCAATCCGGATAGCAGACACAATCCGATGTCATAGGGCACAAATCGATCCTCTCTACCCCAGACGATCAGTGTCGGAGCCTCGATCTCCGGCAATCGCGGTTGATAGTCCGTGAACTGCCTGGGGTTTGCTGCCATACTCGACACCCAATTTTCAAGGTGGTGCTTGTTGGCTTGCATGTTATTGACACGCTGTTGCAGCAGGTCATCGGTCAGTGCCGATGGGTCAAAAACAAACACATTCATCATGCGTTTGACGTTTTCCAGCGTAGGCTCTCGATAAACGAAATTCAGTAGCTTGATCCCTTCTGTCGGCTGGGGAACGAACGTGCTGGGCCCACCGGTACCGCCACCCATGCAGACCAGCCGATGAACGCGATCTGGATTGGCAAGCACGAAGGCCGTAGCCGAATGCGCTCCCATCGAGTTTCCGATCAAACTGATTTTATCGATTTGAATCTGATCCAGAACCGCGCGAACGACTTGACCGTTAAATTCCGAGCGCGAACCCTGGGCAATCACAACCGGATCACTCTTTCCGAATCCCGGAACATTGATGAGTAGAACGCGATATCCGGCACCGGCAAACGCATCAATATTTCGATGATAATTAGCCCATCCGGTTGCCCCTGGGCCTGAGCCATGAAGCATGACCACGACAGGATCCTCAGCGCACCCCACGTCGTTATAGTGCACCTTGTAGTCGATATCATGCACTCGGACCACAACCTCACGGCTGGTCTGCGCCTCATTGAAAAGAAAACTCATATCTGATCTCACATCGAAGTCATATGGCAGGACGTTGGCGACATATCGCCTCGGCACGATTCTAAATACTCATACCGCCGTCCACAGAGAGTGTGGAACCTGTGACATATTTGGCTTGATCAGACAGCATCCACAAAACCACTTTGCCAACTTCGTGCGGTTGACCAATTCTGCGCATAGGAATCATTTCGTCCAGTAGATGCACGTCTCCGCCGGTCGAGCGCATGTAATTAGGGGTTTCGGTGGCCCCTGGACAAATAGCATTGACGCGAATATTGGATTTCGCGTACTCCTTGGCTACGGCTTTGGTCAACCCTACCACCGCGTGTTTGGAAGCGACGTAATGGGCGATCCCCTCCACGCCACGAAGTCCGAAGATTGATGCGTTGTTGACAATGGAACCGCCACCCGAGCGAAGCATCGCTTCAACCTGATACTTCACACCATAGTAGACACCCTTGAAGTTCAGGTCGATCACCCATTCCGCTTCTTCAATCGGCGTTTCATGGATGGGATGGAATTCGCCATGACCGCCCGCATTGTTGAACGCGAAGTCGAGACGACCGAAGCGGGATTCGACGAATGCCACCAGAGATTCGTTATCTTCTCGCGAGGCTGCATCCGCGATATAAATTTCGGCGCTCCCGCCCTGGGAGACGATGCGCTCGCGAGCCGAACGCAATTTATCTTCTGTGCGCCCCGCCAGAACTACGGTGGCACCCTCTCGCGCCAATTCCAGCGCCGCGGCCATGCCCATACCGGAGCCGCCACCCGTGATAAGTCCAACTTTATCTTTCATCAACATCCAATATCCCCTTCCGTGTTTCTGCCCGCATCACTTAAGCGGCTTTGGCCTCAACCAGGTTTTTTGATTCGCCGCCGGGAATGCGACTTTCATGCACCAGATTACGCCGCAAAACAACTGCCTGCCCGCCATGCGTTTTACCGTTGATCCATGCGGAGAGCGACGAATCCATATAGTCCGCGTGCCCCGGAAACCAGTCCATCAGGGATTGTGCAAGCCGATGAACAGCGCCCAACCCGATCTGGCCAATAGCGGCTAACTGATGGACCTGAAACACCGAGGCAAGAACCTCATCGTGCTGATCGCGATGGCATTTGGAATATACGTCAGGAAATGCCGTTTTCTCCATCCACTCGTGCTCAAGATCGAAGTGGGAAATCAGATGCGCTTCCACCGCTGCAAGAGCGGCCAGAGCGGTTTCCGCCGTACTGTTCCGCAACGCCATTACGATGTGCACGAACTCCCGGTGCTCATCATCCATCGGCCCGTGGCCGAGAAGCAGGCCATCATTCCATTCCAGCCTTTCGATACGCATGGTCGTTCGCTGTGCGTGGTGCGCGTGATGATTGCTCGATTGCGGATTGCTCATTCTGACTCCCCACTCCCGTTCTCGATGGGCGATTACTTGCGCGGAACGCCGAGAAGGATCGAAGCCATCACGGCAGGTTGCGCGCTGCGATTGCGCCAAGCGTGCCTTGTGCCATTCTGGATCACGATGTCACCCGCCCGAAGATCACGTGTTTCACCGTCATCGAGTTCAAGCGTCAATTCGCCGGCGAGGATGATGTCGTAGTCAACCGAATCGGTGATGTGAAATCCCGAACCGTCGGGCTCGAAGCATTCGGCGAGACCCGGCAGCACGTTCGCGTATTCGGCACCAGCGGCCGCCCCGTCGAAACCGGGGCCCGCCGTCACTGCGTCGGGCGGAAATTGCACGATCATGAACCGCGAACCATTTAACGCGGGCAGCACTGAAGCAGACTGACCAACTGGATCACCGCCCGTATGCGGCAAGACGCCCGACGGATTGGTTGCCCATACCTGTGTGGTCTTGAATCCAGGCACCGCGACGAATTCATGACCTTGCGCTTCACCGTCAAGGAGGATCACAGATTTACCGTTTTGTTGACCCGTTACAACACGACGCACCATCTTCGCACTCCCAATTACTGCGTGATAACTACATTGACGAAACCGCCCGCACGCTTTTCTGCGTCGCTCAGCGCTTCGTTTGCCTGATCCAGCGTGTATGTGTGGTTTTCGAAGACGGATACGTCGAGCGTACCTGCTTCGATCATGTTCACCAGATCCTGGCCTTCACCAACCGTGAACCAAAGCGAACCGATGACCGACAGGGCCGAACACATCATTTCGTGCATGTTGATCGGCACTTCATTGATCTGTGCGCCTATTTCCACGAGGCGACCGCCGCGGCGCAGGCACCCAAATGCGTCCTTCGTCACTTGCATGTTGGCCGTACTTGGGGCGATTGCGTCCACCACTGCGTCGGCACCAACGCCGCCCGTCTGCTCCTTGGCCCATGCAGCCATGTCGCCCGAACCGGATACGAACGTGGAGATTCGCCGGGGATCGATATCCTTTACACGGGCCAGCGTTTCTTCGTTGCGTGCAACGACCAGGATTTTGGCTGCGCCCATAGCTCGTGCGATCAGCGTAGCGCCTAGACCCAGCGTACCCGTACCGCCGATGATAAGAACATTTTTACCGCCAGCAACACCGGCCTTGCGCAGACCCGCGTATGCCGTGCCCAGATAGCCGAAACGTGCGCCGGTTTCGAAGCTGACTTCATTGCCAAGCTTCACCAGACCATCTGCCGGTGCCGTAGCGTATTGACTGAAGCCACCATACGGATAGTGTTCGTAGACCTTCTTCGACTTCGGACCAAAGCCAAAGTAGCCCTGGAACGTATAGGCTTCGCAGAAAATGGTTTCGCCAACGCGGCATGCGTGGCACGAACCGCAGGAGCGCCCCGGATTAATGTATACGCGATCACCGACCTTGACGCCTGTCACTGCGTCACCGACTTCGGCCACGACGCCCGCTGCGTCCAGGCCGAAAATTGCCGGGAGATCGGGCAGCGTCAAATATGCCTTGTCATTTGCATAGTTGCTGATGACGTTGCGCAGATTCGGAACCACACCTGATGCTTTCAGCCGAACGATCACATCCGTGGGACGCTGAAGTTTCGGATATGGAATGGTCTCGATGGTGAAGTTGCCCGAGGCGTCGTGAACGCGCGCAGCGCGCATCGTTTGATTGTTGCTCATTTCCGTGTCTTCTTTATAGAGTTACTGACGCACAAAGCGTCACTGCCCTTGGTTTTTGCCCGAGCCGATGATGGCTACTTTGAGCTTCTCTGTCATATTCATTACTCGATGAAAGTGGCGCGAACGCTGCCCAGACCTTCGATAATTGCGGTGTAAGTGCCAGGCTCGGTGACTGCAACCATGGGACCCAATGCGCCGGTCAATACCACGTCACCAGCACGCAGCGGCGTACCCAGTGCGGCCATACGATCGGCAAGCCATACTGCAGCATTCAACGGATTGCCCAGGCAGGCTGCGCCGCTACCCGTGGATAGAACTTCACCGCCCGATTCGAGCCGCATCGCGCAAGTGGCGAGATCGATTTGCGACAGCGGAACCGGACGCGAGCCCACTACGAAAGCCGCAGAACTGGCGTTGTCCGCGACGGTATCCACGAACTTGATGTCCCAATTCTGAATTCGGCTATCCACGACTTCCAGCGCGGCCACTGCGTAGTCCGTGGCACCGATCAGATCGGCAAACGTATGGCGCTCGCGAGTGAGATCACGATTCAGCACCAGTGCGATCTCGGCCTCAACTTTCGGCTGAATCAATCTCGAAAGCGGGATCGGCTGTGCGTCGCCGTACGCCATGGAGGCAAACAGCGCACCGAAATCTGGCTGATCCACACCCAACTGCCTCTGCACCGCCAGCGATGTCAGACCGATCTTGCGACCGACGATTCGCTCACCCTGTGCTACCCGCGCATCCACGTTGATCTGCTGCACCGCATAGGCAGACTGCATGTCATCCAGTGCAATTTCACCGCGCACCGGGGCGATAACTTGACGGCTAATTTCGGCATCCTTAAGACGTGCCGCGATAGCCTTCTGTTTTTCCTGCTGCATCCGTGCCCTCCTCAGGCGTTAGGCGATGCGTGCATGCACGCGAATCCCGCGATCCATTCAGGAATAGCCCGATAGAAGTCGATCTCTGCCGTGTAGTCGCCGAACGCAGACAACGCAGCAAAGGCCGCAACCCAAGTGCGAATCTCGTGCGCACTCTTGCCTGCGTCCCTCGATACATCCTCATTACTCAACCGATCAACGGCCAGCAAATCGTTTTGCATCATCTTCAGGAATGCCATATCCCACTCAGGATTCAGCGCACGCATGTTCGGGGTCGCTCCTGAGGTGAACGCCCTGGCTGCGCTGATCACCCGCTCCTGTCTGGCATTGCGTGCTTCAGGGCCGAGATTGCGCCCGGTGTAAATCAGGCGATCTGAAATCTCCTGAGTAGCGCCCTTCAACTCGGGAATCGGCGGCTCATGCGATATGCCACCCGAACCCAGGATCAGCACACGTTTCCCGGTCGATTTCAGAAACTCGCCAATGGCCTGACCCATCATGCGGGACCGGCGAAGCGTTGACATAGGCGGTGCCACCGAATTGATGAACACCGGAATCACTGGGTAGTAATCGAGTCCACCTGTGACTTGTTCCAATGCCTGCGCTGCGCCGTGATCCACCGACATACGATAGGAAATCGCCATATCGATATCGCGGCTCAGGACATACTCGACCATTGCGCGCGCTTCTTCTGCCGGAACCGGAAGCGTCCCCGCCAGGCTTTTGTAGTCGCCAATGGCCTCGGCCCTCGCGCCGATACAGAAGCTGGGCATCAACTCATAGAAAAATCCGTTGTAGTGATCGGGAGCAAACACGACCACCAGCTCGGGATCGAAGGCGCGAACACGCTCCCGCGAGGCAGCATTGATCCTGGCAACTTCGGCAACCACCTCCGGCTCAGGATCGAAGTACCCATGCAAAGGCGTATGGGAAAGGCACTCAAGAACAGCTGGCATACCTGGGCCTTAAACGCGTTTGAAAGTCAGACGGGCAACGCGGGCTTCCGGCGTACCGGCTTCCAGCTTGTGTGTAGTCAACGACAACTGATCGCCGTTCAGTTCTGCATAGCGTTTCTGCTCGCCGCCTACCCAGTTCGGAAACAGGGAGTGTTTGACCTTGTGCGTCACGACGTTGCCCTCAACCTCCCAGTCACCTGCGTACGTCAGATACGTGTTGTAGGCCCCGGCCTTTTCCGCATCCGATGCGTTCCATTGGCCTCCGGTCGTGAAGTTCGCCCTGTCCTTCCTGGTAATGGCACAGAACATGCCGTTCGGACCATACTCCATGAATCCTTCGAGTTCCTGACCCATCGGATAGGTGACTCGACCATCGTCAAAGATTTGTTCCCAGGCGAGGATGTGCCAACGGCCCTTAACATCGAGATTTTCCATGCTGTTGCTGGCTCCCCGTTAGTTGTTGATCAAAAAATTCGAAACCAGCTGCGAAAACTCCGCAGCCTTTTCAATTTGCACCCAGTGGCCGCACTCGCCGTACGTGTGCAGTTCGGCATGTGGGAGCAGACGAACCATGCGCTCCGACCATTCGACCGGGATCACCTGATCGTTCAAGCCGTGAATGAGCAACGTCTTTTTTGTGATCGACTTCAAGTCGGATTCCGCAAGGGCCAGCATCTCCACGCCGTTTTGTCTCGGCGCCGGAAACAGACGGGCGAATCGCTCCTGTACGTCGGCACGAATCGAGGCTTCGTAGCGCATGCGAACCAGGTCTTCGGTAATGATCGAATGATCGTAGGCGAACACTTCCATCAATCCCTTCATGGCTTCCAGGCTCGGCGTATAGCCCCAAACCTTTTCAAGCCCTTCACTGATTGGAGCACTGATACCCGCCGCACCCATCAGAACCAGACGATTCACGCACTCCGGATGTGCCTTGGCCAGTGCCAACGCGATGGCACCGCCAAAGCTGTTGCCCACCACGGACACCCGGTCGATCTTCAGTGCGTCGAGCAGGGAGATCAGCGACTGCACCCACGTGGCAGGCGTCAGCGCCATATCGGGGGGGCACGTCGTGTAGCCAAACCCCAGCATATCGGGAGCGATAACCCGTGCCTTCTGGCTCAGCGTGGGAATGATGCCGCGCCAGTTGGCCCATGCGGTAACGCCGGGACCCGATCCGTGGATGAGCAGAATCGGTTCGCCTTGACCTTGATCGTGATAATTCAGCGTGAACTCACCAAGTTCAATCTGATTCGCAATTTCTGGGCTCACGGTAATGTTCATCTTCAATCCTTCGTATTTTGCTTTAGCTGCGTTTGATTCTCCGGGAGAACAACAGGCGCTCGCAAACCTTCAGCAGCCAGATCCCTCAGAATTTGTCGTGCTTCTTCACGCTTGTGATCGGGAAGCCACGTACGATCATGGCCCCACAGGCTCATGCCCTTCAGTTCCTCAGCTTCCCAATCCGGTCCCACCGTCCGAGTGGCCCAGCCGAGTTCGAACATCCAGCCATCGGGGTTCTTCAGATAGAACGAGGTGGCGTGATCGTTGATATGGCGACCCAAAGTCACTCCGATCGAATCTGGATTGGGCAATGCCATGTCGTAAGCCCTGCCCACATCGTCAAAGTCGTTGTATTCCAGCATCAGGTGATAGATCTTTGCCGGTTGACCCGTATGAGCAATGCCAATCGTGTGATGCCTGGGATTGCAGTGCAGAAACTCGACCTTGAACGGCTTGTACGTGTAATCGGTGAGGTTCATGCCCAGCACGTTGCGATACAGATTCGAAAGCGCTTCGAAGTGCTCGGTAATCAATGCCACATGGCCCAAGCCCATCTTGCCGGTGCGAAAGCCACCGATAGGACGGCCGGGCTTGAATTCAGTCGATGCATCCTTCAAGCCATAGGCAATTTCCAGCCTGAGGCCGTCGTTGTCCACGAAGTGCACCATGTCCTGCACACCCCGAAATTCGATTTCCTCAGCCGTACCCGGCGTGGTTGTGTAGCCCGCGGCGTCCAGTGCCTTCATGCAGGCCTGCATGGTCGAGGCATCCGGCACTTCAAAGCCCATGCCCATGGTCGGCTCGCCGCTCGTTGCAGTGACGACGAATCGCTGGATCTTTTGGTCCGCGCGAATGCGCATGGTCTTGCCAGCTTCGAGGACTTCAACCTGCATGCCGATGTGGTTTGTCACCTGATCGACCCATGCCTGCATGTGCGGCGTCTGCACCACGATGTAACTCAGCGCGTTAATCATCTCTGTTCAATCCCAATAGAAGCAATTTACAGGTCGGTCACGGGGCCAGGACGTGCTCCGGCAGCAGCCCATCACCCCCTTCAACAAAAGGCCATCAGGGGCGGGCAATACGGCCCAAAACGCTCTCCAGCAAGATCCCAATCGCCAGAAGGCGTCGATCCGAACTCCGCGGGCCATCGAACTCCATCCCCACAGGCAGACCTGAACGGGAACCCCGGCCCACAGGCAGATTCAATCCAGGCAGCCCGGCACTGGCCATCGGTTCGGTGTTTTGAATCAGGCGCCGGAAGTTCTCCTCCTCATAAATGCTGTCATCGGCTACGGGTGCCACGCAGGCGGTCGTGGGGAACATCAGCGCATCCAGCTGATGTTGCTCGAACAGTTCGGTGTAGCGAGCGCGCAAGGCATCTCGTCCGCCGCCAGCCTTTTGCGCCTGTTCGTACATGGGGGCGACATCCACGAGTTCGCCTTGTGCATTCGGGAACTTCCCGGGCAGCACCCAGTTTTCATAAATCCACTTTACGTCTGGGCTATCAATGTTCTTCGCCAGCTTTTCAATGGTCATCGTGTGACCATTGTCTTTCAGGTATTGCTCCATGCTGGAGCGCGACTCGCCAACCACGGCCTGGAAGCCAACGGAATTGTTCAACTCCATCAATCCTGTACGCCCCAGATCAATGAAGGTCACGCCCAACTGAGTGAGCCTGGTAATTACCGATTCCGCTACCTCGCGCGTATCTTGATCGAGGTTTTCCCAGAACTCAGTGGGGAGCCCCAACCGCAGTTCACTGAGTTTGACGGTGGGCATTGCGTAATCGTCGGTGATTACGCCGTCAAGCAACGCTACATCGTGCATGTTTAATGCCATGGGGCCGACCGTATCCCGGGTCCTGGCTATCGGAATCACACCCAGACCCGAGTAACGACCCCATGTCGGACGCAGCGACGCCACGCCATTCAAGGCCGGGGGAATACGCATCGAACCACCCGTGTCAGTACCCAGCGCTCCGAGTGCCATACGTGCGCCCAAAGCGGCAGCCGAGCCCGAGGATGAACCACCAGCAATCTTCGACTGGTCGTATGCGTTACGAACTCCGCGACCCGAACTGGTATTGAATGCCCCGTTATACCCCGTAGCGCCATAGGCCAGCTCGTGCATGTTCGTCTTACCCAACACGATGGCCCCGGCTTCACGCAGTTTGCGCAATGCCGGCGCATCCGTGACAGGGACGAACTTCTCGAAAGCGGGGCTACCCGCAGTACAACGAAGACCCGCGCTATGAATGTTGTCCTTCACCACGATAGGGATACCGCTCAGCGGCCCCATGGATTTCCCCATCTGCCGAGCCTGATCTGCCGCCGCAGCCGCCTTCAATGCACCTTCGGCATCAACGGTAACGAACGCATTCAGGTCTTTACCTGAGGCAATGCGTTCCAGGCATGCCAACACCAGTTGCGTACTTGTCATCGAACCGTTGTGAAAAGCCCGCGCCGCGTCTGCCATCGTAAAATCGACGAGCGGCTGATCCTTATCGTTCTTCATAGGGTGAGTCCTTGCTGCTAACTATCGTGAATCAAAAACCGAATGCGGCGTCTTTGTTTGTTTCCGGGCTCGGGAATGCGGTCTTGCTGTGGCAGAGGCCAAGATCGAGCAGCATTTCGCAATACTTGTAAGCAACGACGCCCGGATTCAAGACCGGAACATTCAGGTGCGTGGCCAGGTATTCGTGCGACTGATGCATCGTGGTCGAACCCAGAACCAGAACGTCGGCGCCGTCTTCTTCCACTGCCTTCTTGCCTGCTTCAACCAGAGAAGCGAACACGACGTCTTCCTTGCCTTGCAGGAGTTCCTGCGTGTCGGGTCTCACACCGATATTGCGAATCGAAGCAAGACGGGATTCGAGCCCATACTCCTTCGTCGTTTTCTTGTACAGCGCATGCCACTGCGGCCACATCGTGAGCACGCTGAATTTGTAACCCAAAGTGCAAGCGAGATGGAACGACGTGATAGCCGGGGCCATCACTGGAATCGAAAGGCGTGAACGCAGCGCGTAGAGACCCGAATCGGAAACCGTGTTGATACAGACCGCATCGAAGCCCTGTTCTTCAGCCTTGATACCGGCCTGAATCACGGCCATCTCCATCACGGCCATATCAACATAGGAATCCGCCAGCGTCATGACTTCACCTGCGCCGACGAACTCGACTTCGATGTCCGGGCGCTTCATCGATACCGGAAGCTGAGATTCAACGAGCGGGCGCGTGGCCTCGCTCATCGGAACCGGGAAAATCATTTTGATTCGTTTCATCTCTTGTCTCCGTCCTTGTTCTCTGGCTATGGATTACGCAACTTACAGACCAAGCTCACGTCGATCGCGCATCAGGGTATCGACCACTGCGTACAGAATCTTTTCAGCACAGGGCATGAGATCGGGCACGTAGGTCGCACCCATGCCACCCAGTCCTTCAGCGACCGGCATCGGAGCACCAGTAGCAGGCCACGGCCAGCCCACACGCGCAGTCGGCACACCGTAGCGACGAAGGGCTGCGCCATCCGTCTGACCGGCCAGATAATCAGGCATGCCGTGCGGACGACCTTCGATATGCTCCCAACCGCGCTTGGCCGACTGAATGATCCAGTTGTCCGGATCGGTGGTGCCGCCAGGGACCGAGCCGTACATTTCCCAATCAAGTTCGATTTCGGGTTGACGCGCTTTCAGATCGGCAATGAACGCTGCAAACTGTGCCTTGACATCCGCAGGGCTCACTCGCGGATTCACGCGCACGTCAAAGAAGATATCGGTTACCGCCGAAGGGAACGCGGGCCTTTCCATCTGGCCTCCGCGAACCCCTGCAATCCAGCCATGAGGGGCAATGACGCCCGAGGTATTGCGCTTCGTGTACTCGGGAAGCCAGGCCTGCAATTCCTGAATCACGGTAGCGGCGGGAACCACGGACGAGCGGAAGCCCGGAACGTCATGGGGAATACCGGCGTAGCCCATGGTGCCGCGCACACGAATCTTGAACCAGGCCATACCCGGCTCTTCGTGGTAGATCCAGTTCCACGGCTTCATGATGATCGCGAAATCGGGATACATGCCACGATTCAGCAATCCGATCACGCCGTTGGACATACCCGAATGGCGCTCCTTGATATCGACGGGCATCCCGCCATCGGCCATACCCAGCAGGAGATTGCCCTTCAACGGGATACCGGCTTCGATCAGTGCCGTGCACACCTCGGTATGCGTGGCAATCATGCCCTTGGGATTCGACGCCCCGAGGCCGAATACCCAGTCATCAACCTGCTGTGCGTACGGCTGCAGATCCGCCTCCTGACCCTCCCCCGAAAGAATCTCTTCCTCCGGGGTGCGATCCAGGTGCGTGTCGAGCGGTGCGTAAAGTAGCAGCGATGCCCCGTTACCCGAACCACGATATTCCCCCATCACCGAGCGGCTGATCGGAGACAAATCGTGTGTCTTCGTTTTCAGGCCGACCTTTTCCATGTGCTGCTGCATGTAATCCGCAGCATCACGCGTTGCCCCCGTCGGGCTATGGATATTCGTCAGTTCGAACAGCAGTTGTTGCAGACGCTTCGGGTTCAGATTGGCTTTCGCCTTCTCATACCATTCGGCCTGCTCGGCCGAAAACGGCACTTGTTTCGTAGGGTTGAATTCCATGTCCGATTCCTCAGTTCGAAGCAACAAACTGCTCCGCGAAAATCAATTCCGGTTTCACACCCAACGCGATCAATCGTGTGGTTGCGGCGTCGATCATCGGCTGGGGGCCGCACAGGTACGCCACCGTGTTGGGGTCCGTCACGTCCTCTTCCTTGAGTGCCGAGACAGGTGAACCTTGATGCAGGCCTTCGGTGGCATTGCGATCGACGCAGATGCGCGTCTTCAGCGTGGGCAACCAATGCTGGCGCAACTCGATGTCATCCAGACCGAAGAGTGCCTCCGGAACCGCACAGCCGAAGCTGAGCAGCATCGACGGCTTTTTGCCGCCTGCCTGCCGGAGACTGTCGATCATGGACATGATCGGGGCCAGTCCGGTACCGCCAGCCACGAAGATGTGCGGGTTGCGCTTATATTCCTCGCGCAGGAAAAATGCGCCATACGGCCCCTTCATCTTCAACACTTCGTCAACCTGTGCCTGATTTTCGAGGAACGTGGACATCGCGCCGTTGGGCAGCAGGCGAACCAGGAATTCCATCTTGGGCAGCGTCAGCGACGTAGAGGACGGCGAGTACGAGCGAAGAACACCCAAACCCGGCACCGTGATCTGCATGAATTGACCGGGGCGGAATTCGAGCCAATTCCCTTCAGCCAGTTCAACAGTCAGACGCATGACGGTCGAACCAATGCGCTCGATGGAGTCGATGAAGACGTTGACCTCTTGTGCAACGCTCGATCCCACTTCGCTACTGTATGCGACGTTGAACGTGCAATCGGATTCGGCCGCGGTAACGCACAGCAAACGATTTCCTTCCGCGAACTCCGACGCGAGCAGCGTCGAACTCGCACCTGGAATGGTCGCGGCCTCGCCTTCCGCGAGCTTGCACGTGCACGAGGCGCAGGCACCGGCACGACATTGATACAGCACCGGAACTTCGGCCTTGATAGCAGCCTCAAGAATGTTTTCGCCGGGTTCAGCGACAAAGGTATGGCTGACACCATCAGCGAAATTAACGGTGATCTGGTGGGCTTGGGTCATGACTTAATCCAAAAATAAATCGTATTCAATATCAATCAAGCCAATCCAGGCGGGCCCTGACGATGCCAATCACTGTGGCTCTGCAACACCATGCCGACCATACAGAGCAGGTCGTCTTGATACTTGCGGCCGATTAGTTGCCCGCCGATGGGCAATCCTCGTTCCGTGAATCCAATGGGTACGGCCAGCGCCGGATGCCCCGAGGCATTGAACGGCGCCGTAAACTGAATCAGCCGTCGATTGGCTTCAGGGTCCGAAGCAAGACCCGCCAGTTGCTCGTACGTCGGAGCGGCGTACGGCTGCACTGGAGCCAGAACGATGTCGACGTCCGCGAATATGGCGTCCATTTCGCGTGAAAACTGATTCGCATCACGAATGATCCTGTCGTATTCAACGGCCTTAAGTTCGCGTCCCTGATCAATCAGACGAGACAGTGCGGGACCGTACTCACTGGCCTTTCCGGGATACGTTGCTTCATGCGCAACAGCCGTTTGAACCCCGCAATGGAGTTCCCAGTTGGCACTGACCTTGCGCGTATCCGGAACCTTGATGCGCTTGATCGTGCCGCCTGCGTCGGCAAGGATGACCTTGACCTGTTGAATTGCACGCTGAATCACCGGATCGACGCCATCCGAAATCCACGACTCATCCATGCCAATGCGCAATCCCTTAAAGCCCTTCAGGAGATCGGCGAGCCGATTTTCGTCAATGGTGGCGAGCAGCCGTTCGGTGTCGTGTCCACCGATAACCGCGAGAAGAAGCAGCACATCTCGGGCAGAGCGAGCCATAGGGCCCACGTGATCCAGCGACGCAGCCATTTCCATCACGCCTTTACGGCTGACCGTCCCGTAGGTGGTCTTTAACCCAGTCAGATTGTTGGCTGCACTGGGGAAACGTACCGAGCCCCCCGTGTCCGAACCAATCGCGCCGTAGCACAACCGGGCCGCGGTGGCGACACCGCAACCCGAAGATGAAGCGCCGCACCAGTGCGCGGCCCCCCATGGATTCACCGGATCGGGGATCGTCGGATGATGGATGGCAAATGCGCCTTCCGTCATTTGAAGCTTTCCCAGCATTACCGAACCTGCATCTTGCAGGCGCTGCACAACCGTCGCGTTTTCCGCAGGGACGCGCTGTGCATGAATCGGCATACCGCCGGCGCTAACGATGCCCTGGGTATCGAACAAATCCTTGACTGCGAGCGGAATGCCGTGCAACGGACTTCTGACGTCTCCGGCCTGAATTTCTTTCTCTGCCTGCACTGCCTGCTGCATGGCCAATTCCGGCGTCACACGTGCATAGCTTTTCAAATCCGTATCGAGTGCCTCTATGCGGGCCAACTGTGCCTTCGCGACTGCTATCGGGCTGACTTCGCCTTTGCGAATCAGCAACGACAGATCATAGATTTCGAGGTTGTGCAGATCGTTTGGAAGGCTGCTCATTACGGATTTGAAGGCTAAGGTAATCAATTCAGTTCCAGTCCCTGCCGCACACAGAAGCGCGAATCAAGCCCGTGGCGCGAGACAACTTCGTCTCCTTCCTCGGGACTGGACGTGAGGGGTACTAATGAGGCGCTTTGTCAGGGGTCCGGCAGCCGAACCCCCGTCAATACAGGTTTAGAACCACACCTGATCCACGAAGTAGGCGGGGCGCTTGCCGTCAGCCGTGTCCTTGAAGCGCGTGCTATGGGTCTTCACCGCGCCGTATGTGCCCTTGCCCGGCTTCGCGATACCACGATTGTGGCGCGAGGCCAGCTTGCGCCACGTGACGGGCGAAATATCGGTCGAGACCAGTTGCTCGTCGTCCCAGCCCGTGCCGTCAGCGTAGAAGTGCTGCATGGCTTCGCGAGCGTAGAGATCGCAGTCGTTGAACCCGTGCAAGCAGAGTTCCTTGTAAACGCGATCGAAACGGTATTTGAATTTTTTGCGATCTTCCTCAGTCGGGCAGACGCGAACCAGCACTTCCCAGTACTCGTGCGTGTCGTCCGTGATCGGCACGTACCACTCGTACTGAACGACATGCTCCTCCGGCCAGTTTTCGACCATGAGAACGCCCGGGAGAACCACCGACGTACGGTAGAAGCGACCATTCAGGTTGTCGATTTTGAGGCCCAGCTCCTTGTTTTCCAGGACGGGCAGCCACTTGTCGCTGAACAGCCATTGCATCATGCCCTTCGGACCCGTTTCGTCCTCAACGACCTCAATGCAGTCGTCCGAGGCCGGCAGAATGCCCAACGGGAGCACCCAGTCATTCACGTGGACAATCGAGTTATCCTTGTGAACCAGGATGTGCGCATTGTCGAAGCCGTTTTCACACGCGATACGCCAGTTGCCGAATCCGGTACGGTGCATACCGTGCGCAACGGCGCCCTCGTCGAGGATCGACGGAGCAGCGGGCCACAGCGGGTGCGGGAAGCGCTCGCTGCTTTCCGGGAAACGGAACGGGAGATCGTCCGACAGCGGGGGAACGTCTTCGAGCGAGAAGTCGTCTTCACGCACGAAGACGAAGATCATGCCCGCGACTTCTTCAACCGGATACGTCGTGATGCCGGTCGTGCCGATCAACTTGTCTTCCGGATTGGCGACGATGGTGCGGAGCTTGCCGTCGTCCAGATTGAACGTGAAGCCGTGATACCAGCACGTGATCGTTTCCTTATTGAAGCACATCGGCTTTTCGGACAGGCGAATACCGCGGTGCACGCACTGATCCTTGACGGCGAAAACCTTGCCGTTGACGCGACGCAGCGCGATGGGAACGCCTGCGATTTGAATGCCCTTCACACTTGGAATGATATCTTCATCGCCGCCTTCGCCGTCGACAACTTCCACGAGTTCCTTACTGAACATCGCCGGGTACCAGTGGTTGATGAAGCCCCAAGCTGCATCCTTGTACGGCTGATATTGCGATTGCGACTTCGCGTCGTTGTAGCGAGTGTCGCTGATCGAATGCTGGGCGACGCGACGGCGAACAACCGGCTGATCGGACATTTTATGTGTCTCCTGGGTAACGAGGGGGACGTGTGTCGAGCACACTTCATCACCGGTACGGTTTCGCACCGAATCTTTTGCGGACCCGGTAAAGAGTGACCGCCAGGAAATACTATCCATTCACTCAGGTACGCACACTCCAATGACTATGCGATCTATCCCGTCCGTGCATTCAACATGCATTCCGAGGGTTTATACCGACAAGAACGATAGTCCTGAGAGACGAGGTTGCGCATATAGGGCGCAAGGGCAAAGCGCGCGCTCTGCTTGCTATCTCAGGCAATACGGAGGAACTGAGGGCGCGCGGGCGCTGTCGCGTGGCGCGAGGGCGCACGAAGCGATACTTCGGCCGCTTTCGAACCGGCCTCACATGCTCACGCGCAGTAACTCTGGAAGAATTTCAAGCCGGTACATCAGCGCCTCGGCAAGCGAGCACCGGTAATAGTCAATCGCCCGGCTTCAGACACGCCTGCGATTCTTCGCGATGGCATCGATGGCCGCATCGCGTCATGCCGCACCGGGCCAGCAAACGCTAGCGGGCGAGCGTTTCACCCGGACTCTCGCCAAACCAGCGCTTGTAATCGGTGGTGAAATGCCCTAGATGAGCAAACCCCCACCGGTACGCTACTGCTGTAACTGTTGTACTTTTAGGTTCAGACCTCAACAACTGCTCCCGCACCCGATTGAGTCTTATACTCTTTAAAAGATGCATGGGTGACGTATTTCGATATTTACGGAATCCTGCATATATCGAACTGACACTAACGCCTACGTGCTCCGCAATATTCCCTACCGTGATAGGCTCATGGGCCCGCTCTTCAATGAAAAGCTCTGCCTTCCTGATAAATGCAGGGGTTACGGAACGCGAACGATCTTCGTTAAGTGCCTCGCTGTGATTGCTTGTTTGGCTGATGAGCAAAAGCGAGCCAATCATGTGCTCGATTTGTGCCGTCAACAAAGCCGATGATGATTGAGTACCATCCAGGTAATCGAACAACCATCTCATGGTGGAAGCCCATCGCCTGCCGGACGCGGAATCCAGCGGCATAGCGGGTTCAAACTCCACCTTGGCCTGCGCACCGTTACCGAGATGCTGCCCACACAGACGCTCCACCAAATCGCGATCAATACGGAGAATCAGTTTTTCGGTACCCGCCCCGTGAATGATTTCGTGTTGTTGCCTAGCATTTAGTATCGAACCGACCGTAGGTGTCGAGGTGATCGTCTCATTGCCATGGGTGATGCGCTCAACCCCACTTAGCGGCACCTGCACCAGATAGAAGTCATCGAACGTACTGGGCCGGATCGTAACTTCGCCACCGTAACTCATTCGCCCGATGCCGATGGAGCCATATTTCCGATACAGCAGGCTTGCGTTGAGCTCACCTCGAACATCAATGTTTCGAAGTTCGTTTTCGCAAAACGTACGCGTCCCCCACTGTCGCGCTTGCTCTATGTCACGCGTCTGAAACAGCTCTGTCCTGGATGAGGGGTCAGGTTCGTCAGCAATCGGATGGGGGGTCGGATTCGTCATTAATCAGATGAAAGATCGGATTCGTCGGTGGATTCCGCTTGCAACTCCTCTTGCAGGCTAGCCCTGATCGATAGCGCTGGTCGAATTCAGTTGCTTGCGCAACGCGAACTTTTGAATTTTGCCCGTCGAAGTCTTGGGCAATTCACCGAAGTGCACCGCCTTGGGGATCTTGAACGACGCCAGGAGCGAACGGCAATGGGCAACGATTTCATCAGCCGTGCACTCCATGCCGGGACGAAGTTCAACAAACGCACACGGCACCTCGCCCCACTTCGGGTCAGGCTGGGCCACGATGGCGACTACCGACACGGCTGGGTGCTTATAGATTGCGTCCTCGATCTCTATGCTGGAAATATTCTCGCCGCCCGAAATGATGATGTCCTTGCTTCGGTCCTTGAGTTTCACATACCCATCGGCGGTCAAGACACCCAGGTCCCCCGTATGGAACCACCCGCCGGCGAACGCCTCGTCCGTCGCCTTCTCGTTCTTCAGATACCCCTTCATGGTCAGGTTGCCCCGGAACACGACCTCTCCGATGGTCTCGCCGTCGCGCGGTACTTCCTGCATGGTCTGGGGATCCACCACCGTGGTTCCGGCCTAGAGGTGGAATCGAACACCCTGGCGAGCATTCAACACCGCACGCTCCTGTTGACTCAGCGTGGCCCACGCATCCTGTACGGCGCACACTGCGGCAGGGCCGTAAACCTCGGTCAATCCGTAGACGTGGGTCAACTCAAATCCGATGGCCTCCATGTGGGCCAATACGGTTGACGATGGCGCAGCCCCTGCCACCGTGGCCTTAACCCGATGCGCGATACCCGCGCGCCACTCATCCGGCGCATTCGCGAGGATGGAGTGAACAATCGGCGCACCAGAATAATGCGTGACCCGATGCTCGCGAATCAAATCGAAAATGACTTTGGCGTCGATTCGGCGAATGCATACATTAATACCCGCGCGAGCCGCGATAGTCCACGGGAAGCACCACCCGTTGCAATGAAACATGGGCAGCGTCCACAGGTAGATGGGGTGCTTTTCCATGTCCCACTCGAGCACGTTGCTCGTCGCCGTCAGATGCGCGCCACGATGGGAGTAGACCACGCCCTTGGGATTGCCAGTCGTACCGGACGTGTAGTTGAGCGCGATAGCATCCCACTCGTCGAGGGGAAGCTGATACGGGAAATTCGGATCGCCTTGGGCAATCAGATCCTCATAGCTCCGAGCCCAGGCCAATACGTTATCGTCCGCGACAGCGAACGCATCTTGAATCTTGATGATCTTCAAATCGGGAAGCGCCTCGGCTACGGCCTGCGCGACGGCCGCGTACTCGGTATCGATGACCAGTACGCGAGCTTCACCGTGACTGAGCATGTACAGAATATCTTCGGCACCAAGCCTGGTATTGAGTGCGTTCAATACCGCCCCGGCCATGGGGATACCGAAGTGAGCCTCCACCATCTCCGGAATATTGGGGAGCATCACTGCGACAGTATCGCCACGCTGAATACCCATCTGCACGAGAGCATGGGACAGCCGGACACATCGTTCGAACGTTTGTCTCCATGTACGTTTCACCTGACCGTACAGAACCGCAGTCTTATCACCATAGACTTCTGATGCGCGCACCAAAAAATCTACCGGTGTCAGCGGGGTGTAATTGGCGTTGCGGCGCTGCAAACCGTCTTCGTACATCTGCATTCGCACTGTCTCCGTCTATTTTTGACTGCTCTCTTAAGTGTCAGATCATGACTTGATCGTGCCCAAGAATGTTGCACGCAGACTATTCCACTACGCCCTTCGTGGACTATCCAATTCGTGCAGCGATTGTCCCAATACTGCAAGATTAGAACTCAGCGCCCCGTTGCGCGCGCTCCAGTGCCGCAACCCGTTGCAGCGCCATGAGGCCGAACACCGTGAGCACGCAGCCGAGCACCAGGTCGGCACGCACGCCAGCACGATCCACAATCGCACCGCCCACCGACGATCCAAGCGCAATCGCCACCTGAATCACGCTCACAAACATCGCCGAACCCGCTTCGACCAGATCGGCCGTGCTGCGCTGGACCCACACAGAAAAACACAACGGAATCGCCCCGAACGCCACACCCCACATCAGCATCGCCGCGATCTCGCCAACGCGCGCGTGTTCAAGCAGAATCATCGCGGAAAGCGCGCATAACAGGAGCGCCGTCATCGCCGCCCCGGACGTCTTGAGCCGCCTGGCGACCACCGCGGAGGTCAGCGCATTTGAGAAAAAACCGATCACGCCAAACGCGAGCAACAGCAGCGTGATCGCGCTCATCGAGAAGTCCTGCTGCAAAAGCAGTGTGATGAACGTATAGGTAGAGAAATGCGCGCCGAACACGAGCGCGACCATCAGCATGATCAAGCACACATGCGGGCGGAGCAGCAGCATGGCGAAATCGGCTAGACGCAATGCAGCAGCCGAAGGCAGTGATGGCACCAGCAACGCCTGCGCGATCAGCGCGAGCGTGACGAGTCCTCCCGTCACGAGGAACGACATGCGCCACGACGCGAAGCCCGCGATAAAGGTGCCCAGCGGGACGCCAATCACCGTCGCGCACGTCACGCCGGTCAGGATGATGGCTGTCGCGCGCGCGGCGTCGCTCATATGCACGAGGCGGCCCGCCGTGGCAGTCGCGAGTGTCCAGAAGCCACCGAGTGCCGCGCCGAACATCGCGCGGCCAATCAGCATGAGCGCGAAATTCGTCGAGAGCGCGCAAACGATATTCGATACGAGTAGCATTGCCGTGAGCAGCAGAATCATTTTCCGGCGATCCATGCGCCCGGCAAACATCATCAGACCGGGCGCGAAGATCGCTGCCATCACGCCTGGCGTGGTCACCATCAGGCCAGCGGTACCTGGCGTCACCCGGAGATCGCGAGCGATCTCGGTAAGCAGCCCCACTGGCAGGAACTCGGACGTCACAAACGCGAATGCACTGATCGCCACGGCAACCACAGAAAGCCATTGGCGCAGGGTCGTCTCGTCGAGTTGCGCGGGCGCGAGAATTGGGGAACGGTCGTTCATGGTTCGATAACTGTTTTGACTGCAATGACTAATAAAAGCCATTGTTCTGAAATTGCGCTCTAAAAAATCGGTCGGACCTCCGGCTCTATTCGGATGCCCGAGAATGGCGTTTAAATTAGCATCAGAAAATAATCGCGTGCAATTTCGCGATTAGCGGGGTTGGTAAAAGGGTTATGAATGGAATGTGACGCGCCTGGCTTCGCAACTGGCGGGCGGGGATTACGCCATTTTTTGACTCGAAAATGAGACGCTTTTTTTCGCGGTCAAATTGTACACCGAACGCACGCAGATTAATCGACGGCCCTTGATTTAGCTCGGGTTCAACCTGCTGGAGGCAGTTGTGCGACTGCCAGAAGGCTTGTGTGTGAAAGCGATTGCACGAGCTACTGCTGGAGAAGTTACGCGGGCTTTGTCAAGTTGACGAGCGTAGGCTGAATGGTTAGCCAAACCATCGTTATCCTTACCAGATAACTTACTCGGCTGCGAGATTGACGCTCCAACCATGCCAGGCGGCGAGACGTTCCTTGAATGGTTGTGGTGCAAACTCGGTAGGCGTGCGAGAAATCGCTCTTGCTTCGGATAGCTCAGCGAGCTGAAAGAGCCGCCATCCCGATCGAGGGTGAGGTGGTATCTTTGAGGTGCATGCTATATCGACTGGGGCAAGCCGGGCCAGAAGGCCATCGCGCAGGCACACCCCGACGCGCTCGAGAAGCTCGGCTTCGCCGCCGGATCGATGGGGCCGAAGGTTCAGGCGGCGATGGAGTTCGCTCGCAATACAGGCAAGGACGCGGTGATCGGTTCGTTATCGGACATCGTTGCGATTACGAAGCGCCATGCAGGCACCCGCGTTAGCATCGCCGAGCCTGGCATCCAGTATCGCGCAGCAGCGGCCTGCTAACGCCGCAGCGCATCATGCCTCCAGCGAACGCCCCTATGTCACAAGCGGAGATCCGACTAAAGTCTTATTCATCGTGCCGAATTGCGCTGCTATGCTGGACCTCGCCGTGCAGCGCCGTACGGCACCATTCCCGATACTCCGAACTGAACTGCGATGAGCAGGCGAGCCGCTCACTCGAGGTGTGCGTGCTTAGGCACTGCCGTGCTGCTGTGGCAGGCGGGTGCGCTGCACGCCCAAGAACTGGAACCTCGAACCTATTCCGCCTCCCCGGTCGGCACGAACTTCATCGTCGCGGGCTACTCGCATGTGAGCGGAGACGTTCTCACTGACCCTTCCCTACCGGTCAGCGGCGTGCACGCGCAAGTCGACAATTTTGTGCTCGGTTACGTCCACACATTCGCGCTCGGAGGTCACACGGCGTCGTTTGGTCTGGGCGTGCCGTTCCAGAGTGCAGACCTGAGCGGGCTTGTCATCGACGCGCCGACCAAGGTCCATCGCGGTGGCGTTGGCGACATGCAGATGCGATTCGCCATCAACCTGTTTGGCAATCCCCCGCTTTCGCCGGAGGAATTCGCGCAAGTGCCGCCTGGCACCTCGTTGGGCATCAGCCTGACGGTTCAGGCGCCCACTGGCCAGTACGTTCCCACGCGTCTCGTCAACCTGGGTAACAACCGCTGGGCGTTCAAACCTGAAATCGGCGTGTCGCAACCGTGGGGAAACTGGTTCTTCGAGGCTTCGGTGGGTGTTATTTTCTTCACGGCCAACACGAATTTCTTCAACGGACATGAGAGAAGCCAGGCTCCGCTCGCGCTCACGCAGCTCCATGGCGGCTACACCTTCCGTCCCGGATTATGGCTCGCCCTCGATCTCGGTTATGCCTTGGGCGGTGGCGCCAGTGTGGACGGCGCGTCGAGCGGCAGTTCCCAGGCGAACCTGCGCGGCGGGCTCACGCTCGCGGTGCCTATCGCGCACGGCTGGTCGGCGAAGCTCGCCTGGTCGCGCGGCTTCGTAGCACGGGCCGCGGGCAACTTCCAGATCGTGACGGTGGCGATTCAATATCGCTGGTTCGATCGGTGAACACACATCCCCGCCCGATTATCGCGACGTTTGCGGCAAAGGCGCGCGATTGATGGAGATCAACGAGTCGGGGAAACGAAATACTAGAGTGAGGGCGTACGGTTTCCCCGGTTTCCGATGCACTGTTCCTGATTGCGCCGGACGGGTCCGTGGGATTGCCGACATTGCAGGCGGTCTTTGTTGCACGACACCCTTGAAAGGTAGGGATATATGAGTTTGCTTGCTCGCTTTATGCGTTTCTCGAGGGCCCCGGGCGCGCACGATAAAAGCGCGCGCGTGGACGAAATGATCGAACGTGTCGTTGCCATGGAGCCCCGTCTGCGGTTAGCGCAGAGTTACCGCAAACGCCTTGGCGGATCGATCCGTATCTCGCTTCGCTACATCGACAATCTGACCTGTTCGTTGCCCGCGCCTCACGAGGCCAACATGGCAGCCTGGTCGACCGACCCGTTGATTCGCGCATTCTTTGCGACGTCAGAAGACCTGCCAAAGGCGTTCAGCCGCTCGGAGACGTTGCGCGAATACTTCGCTCAGAATCCCGATATGACGCAAGCCTGCGTCACGCTAGGGATGGCGATGATCGAGCGACACGTGCTGGGCGTCGCCCTCGAAGGTGATTCGATACGCCATGACGTGCCGCAGACCAAGCTTTGTTTCATGGACCACCGCGTCAGCATCTGCGCACGCTCAGACCCGGATCTGCGGGAGGAAATTGTTCACCGACTGATCGATCAACTGGCATTGGAAGGATTGGCGAAACTCGCCGCCGACCGGGCTGAGCTGGTCGAGAAAGGACGCGAACTGCTCGAGGCGCGCGTGAAGTTGCTGGAGCAGCGGGGTACGGGTATTCGCTCTCTGGTAGGCGACGCACCAGACACCACCGCGGACGAACTGAAACGACTACAGGCCCAAATTGAAGAAAACTCGCGCGAGCTGGCTGCGCTTCGCGTCCCGACCGGGGCGATCGAACTCGAACTGGAGCGGGTCTGCGAGGTGTTTTCCACGCCTGCGGAGCATATTTATGTCGAGAACCGCAGTGTTCGCCTGGACCTGATGAACGTGGTGAGAAACGACGAAACGCAAGCCAGCCGCCTCATGGAGTTTCGCCTCGCACGGATCCCGGGTGATCCGCCTCGTATGCGTGCGTTCGCACTCGTGCGATTTCCACGTGCCGAACTCCTGCCAGCCGGGCTGCATATCGACGCCGCAACACGCGCGTCATGGCACTGAAGAAGCCTGTCCGTTCCCAGGATGAATTCGAATTCGAGCAAGGGAGCCGAGCGATGAATCACTTCCTGCATTCAGGATCACGAAGAATAGACGGCACGGCACCGACCGCTGCGGATATTCTGCAGGATACGCAGAATTTCTCGCTGGTACTGGGCGGCCCCCTTTTCCAGCTTCTGCGCCGGACGCGCATGGCCGACGATGCGCTGGAACTGGTGCGCCAGCGGGTTCTCGTCATCTCGCTCGTGGCGTGGCTACCGCTACTGGCGCTGGCCGCCCTGGACGGGCATTTGCTTGACAAGCGCGTGGCCATGCCATTCCTGCTGGACCTCGAAGTTCACATCCGCTTCCTTGTGGCAGTGCCCCTTTTGATCATCGCTGAGCTGGTTGTGCATCGGCGCCTGCGTCCGATCGCGCGAGCATTCCTCGACCGGAAGATCATTCCGGAAGCGTCGACGGCGCGGTTCGATGAGGCAATCAGGTCGGTATTCCGTCTGCGCAATTCCGTGTTTGCCGAGCTGCTGATGATCGCTCTGGTGTACGGTGTTGGTGTCCTTGTCGTGTGGCGCCAATACACCGCAATGCAAACGACTTCGACATGGTACGCAGCACCCACCCCCGGAGGCTTGAAACTTTCGCTCGCCGGATACTGGTATGCCTACGTGAGCGTTCCGTTATTCCAGTTCCTACTGATCCGCTGGTATTTCCGGCTGTTCGTCTGGACGCGGTTTCTCTGGCAGGTGTCGCGCATCGAACTAAGCCTCGTTCCGACTCATCCCGATCGCGTCGGCGGTCTTGGGTTCCTTGCCAATACGGTCTATGCATTCACAGCGCTCCTTGCTGCGCACGGCGCAATGCTCGCTGCGCAGTTCGCCAACCGCATTTTCTACGCCGGGGTCGCACTCACCGAATTCAAGGTGGAAACAGGATCGATGGTTCTCTTCCTGCTGTGCCTGGTCTTTGGTCCTTTACTGGTCTTCGCGCCACAACTGGCCCAGGCGAAGCGGGCAGGCCTGAGTGAATACGGTGCCCTAGCGCAACGGTACGTGCACGCATTCGACGCCAAGTGGCTGCGCGGAGACTCGTCCAGCGACGAGGCGTTGGTGGGCAGCGCCGACATTCAGTCGCTCGCGGATCTCGCCAACAGTTTCGACGTTATCCGAACCATGCGTATCGCGCCCATTACCAAAGATGCCGTTGTTCGCCTCGCAGCCGCGGTACTTGTGCCAATTGTGCCGCTGGCACTCACGATGATGTCGCTGGAAGATCTGCTGAAAAGACTGTTCGGATTGGTATTCTGAAAGCAGGCATGGTTGGTTTGCTCAACCTGGTATCCGGCCCGTAGCGGCATTGAGTGGCTGCCGCTCCTCTCTGGTTCGCGTGCCGAGCGACTGTTTTGCACTCTGATAGCTACCGTGAAATCTCTTCCGGTTCGACCGCAGCAATTCAAGTTGAGCACGCAGTAAAATTCAGGCATGAAGAAGATCAAGTCGCCCTATCACGGTTTTCGTTTTCCCGCGGCCATCATCAGCTGCGCGGTACGGTGGCACCACCGTTTCAATCTGAGCCTGAGCGATATCGAGAAACGGCTGCTCGAGAGGGGCGTAACGGTTACGTACGAATCGGTGCGTAACTGGTGCGACCGTTTCGGCGAACAGTTTGCTCGTCGTGCAAAAGCCGCGCGCGGAAAGGCTTCTGCAATGCGCTTCTTCAAGCGGATTGCAATTTGGCATCAACGGACTGCCGTCGGCGCTGCATTTTATTCCGGATGCCAATGTATTTTGCGCTGATTTCGCTCGTGCCCCTCAATTTGACAATGCCATTCAGATGCCGTTGGCGCAGACCCGCGAAGGGGGTGATAAAGGACGACGCCTCGCTTGCGCAGTCTTCGGGCTTTCAGCCGAACGTAAGCCGTGTCATGCAACCACCTGCGTGCGCATTGGTTGATTTTTTTCGACCCGTACTACAGGGCGTACTGCAGCGCAAGATCAAACGCAATCACAGCCATCGAATAACTCAGGCCGGCCAGAAGATTCGAAACGCGGTGCCTGAAATCGTGATGTCGGCCGATTGACGCGCCAGTCAAGAAAATGCCCCCGACAACGGCCTGAACTCCAACGAACACCAGCATGAGCAGGAACTCATATCCCATGGACCTGAAATTCGAGAAATGCATTCCGTAGTCGTAGATCCATCTGCCCACTCGATGAAACTCATACATCAAAAGGATGATTGGAAATACGTAGCTGACGACGTAAGTCGGCACCGTTGCATGCCGCAACTCGATATTGAAATGATGGGTGGCTCGCATGATCGCTCCTCCACAGGTCTCTCGGTCACAGATCCCGATACGGCTGGTTTTGGGAATAATGGAAATCCACAATTCGCCGACTTCAATACGAGTCGGTCTTTAATTCACCATGTTCTTGTTTGCGCGCAGAAGCATTGATTTGGATCAAAGTCAGATACCGATTGAGGTCCGATGCAACCAACCGGAGATCGCACTGGCAGCATTGCAGCGCGGCGGGGGGCACTTATCTGAACCTGGCGGTCGATTGAACGTCCGATAGACGCAGTCGCCGAGTAGCAGTTCGTGACGGGAACGGACTCAATGATCGGTAGCCAGGTTCGATCCAAGGGAAGTCATATCGACGGCTTCGACGAAACAGCCGGCCGAGCCATCCGCTGAATTGACCGAGATCAAATCCCTCCTCCGTGCGGCGCGCATATTGAGTAAGACTCGCGGCCGTCCTTGAGGTGCCTTCCCAGCACACCCCATCGCGTTGCACTTTACTTGGCCAGCCGCCCTTGTTACGGAGCCTGACGTGGAACATCCCACTCTACGTAGTGCGATACAAGTGATGCTGAGCGAACACCGACGCCTTGCGAGCGTTGTCAGCGGCATGCTCCGCGTGGTCGATGACATGGTATGCAGTGCTGGTTCGACCAGCGCAATGCTCATGCGCGCGATGCTCTACTTCATACAGGAATTTCCCGACCAGATTCACCACCCGAAGGAAGAGCAATACCTGTTTGGCCGACTTCGCGAGCGTACCGACGAGTGTAACGGCGTCATCGAGGAACTCGAGCGTCAGCACGATGAAGGTGGACAACGTATTCGCGCACTCGAACGTGCGCTCACACGCTATGAACTGGCAGGCGCCGACATGCTGCCTGCCTTGCGGGAGGAAGTCAGGAATTATGCAGACTTCTACGCCCGACACCGGCTGCTTGAAGAGTCCGTGATCCTGCCCGCCGCGCAGCGCTATCTGACTGCCGCCGACTGGGTAGAAATTGATGAGGCGTTCGGCGCAAATCGCGATCCGTTCGAGAGCATCGAAAACGAGAGCAATCTCGGTGATCTTTATGCGCTGATCGTTCAAACGATGCCCAACGCGCAGTCCTGAGCGCAAATTTTTCTTTATTTCAACCACCATTTCGTTAGTATTTCAGAGTTTTATTTCTCGCGCTGGCAGAGCACGAGTCTGGGAGTGCAACCACCGCAGGAGACCATTCGACGCCCCTCAGGGCTTATGGGTTTGGCTGCTGGTTTCAACGATCATCGCAGACGTGGCACATCGCAGGTACTTTCCCCCTCGGCGGGAACACGCACCATGACCCGTCATCGTGACGAAAGAAGACGATCGTGACAAACCCCACGGGTGTTTGCCTCTCAAAGCGGACGAATCGGGAGCGTGACGTCTGAGCGCGACCGATCTGCACGAGGCGGGCAGGCGTCCGCTGAGTCGGCGCGAGCCACTTGTCGACGAGGGAGCGCAGAGAGTAAGCGGTGGTGCCCATAACACATTCCTCACGATCCGATTCCGATGGCTCTGCTGCAAGAGCGTAGCGTCAATTCCAGTATGGTTCGTGAATCGGGCGTCCGGTATCAGCGCGGACTGGAAATCACGTAGTCGACCGCCCGCCGCCGTAGGCGAAAGACTACGTAGCCTGATCCGGTCGATCGGTTGAACCGGCCAGCGCCTCATAAGGCAGGCGCGTTGTGCGCCCCCGCCCCTGCGTATCGA
Source organism: Paraburkholderia caffeinitolerans (assembly GCF_902859945.1). Classification (GTDB taxonomy): domain Bacteria; phylum Pseudomonadota; class Gammaproteobacteria; order Burkholderiales; family Burkholderiaceae; genus Paraburkholderia; species Paraburkholderia caffeinitolerans. The sequence continues at coordinate 170,763 of NZ_CADIKL010000011.1, forward strand.
CAGTACCTTCAGCCGATTTCAGGTCAAGTCACGCGCCGCACTTGCCAACCAGATCCGCGGGCTTCTTGGCGAATTCGGTATCGCACTGCCACAGGGTGTCCATGCGAATGCTGCCGGCAATCTGGATGGCGACGACACGCGCGGCGCCACCGGTCAGCGTTCCGGTCTTGTCGAAGAACCGCGTTCGCTCCGTTGCCAGCTATTCGAGCGCTGCTCCGCCCTTGATCAGCACGCCGCGACGCGCGCATCGCGAGATGCCCGAAACAATGGCTACCGGCGCGGCAAGGATCAGGGGACAAGGCGTGGCGACGACGAGCACGGCGAGCGCCCGCTCGATCTCGCCGGTACCGATCCAGCTTCCGCCCGCCATCACGAGTGTGCAGGCGACAAACCACCAGGCGTAGCGAGCCGCACGGCCGGACTGCAGTCGCGCTGCGTCATTTCCACCATCCGCACGATGCCGGCAAAGGTGCTGTGCGCCGCGGTGGCCGACGCGATCATCTCGAACGTCGGCCCCGCATTGATCGCGCCGCTTCGCGCCGTCGCGCCACCTTCGTGCGTGCACAGATGCGACTCTCCAGTCAGCGTCGACTCGTCCAGTTCGGCATTTCCAGCCAGCGTTCCGCCGACCGGCACGATGTCCGCGTGACGCACCATCAAGCGGTCGCCGACCGCAAAATGCTCCAGCGACACCCTGTTCCACTGTCCCGCTTCCAGACGGGTCGCGTTTCGTGGCGCATGGCTCAGCAGCGCGGTCATTTCAGCGCACGCGATTGTCCGCATAGGCCTCCAGGGCCCGGCCGCTCGCGAGCATCAGGGCGATAACCGCAGCCGTCAGCCATTCGCCCAGAAGCAGCGCGAATGCGATGGCGAGCACCGAAAAAATATCGACACCGCCCTCTCGGCGACGCAATGCCCTGGCCGTCGAGACGCCGAGCGACGCCAGAACCGGCAAAGCGCCGGCCATCCACTACAGGCGAGCGGCGTCAGGAAAGCCGGCTCCATCCAGCGCAAGGCCTGCAACCAAGCCGGTCACGCACACTGCAAGCCAGACAAAATTCAGTGAGTGGATGACGTCCCGCATGGCCGCTATGCGTCCTGTTCAGTCGAACTCGAATCATGCGCGCCCGGAACCGCACACGATTGATCTTCATCAATCGCGCGGACGGATTTGCGTTCACGGTAAGCGTGCCAGCCCTCACTACCGATCGAGACAGCCATGACGACTCCCTCAATCGACTCCAGCGCACCCGCGCCCATTGCGCGCATCCTGGTCGCCGTCGACGCGTCGCCAGCGTCGATGGCCGCGCTTCGATACCTAGGCCAACTGCTGGGCCCTGCATCGCGCCCTGCGATGCGCCCCGACATCTCGGTGCGCATCGTGAGCGTCGCGGAGAACCCGCGATCCCTCGTGCCGCTCGGGACCTGGGCGGCCGAGCAGCTCGACGCCGCGAGGGACGAAATTCACCGCGACGCGGAAAACGCCGCCCAGTTGGCGCTCGATGCATTGCACAGCTGCGGATCGCGCATCGACGCAGAGGTCATCGATCTTTGCAAGGACGGGGGCGATGTCGTGGACGCGATCGCCGACGCCGCATCGCGCTGGCCGGCCGACATGGTCGTTCTCGGCACGAGCCACCCTCGAGGCCTCATGCGCTGGGTGGCAGGCGAGGTTTCCGCGCCGTTCGCACGACGTCTGCTTCGCTGGCCGGTGTTGCTCGTGCCCGCAGGCTACGCGGCGGATGAGGGTGAGGTTCCGTCGCGTATTCTGTTCGCGACCGATGGCAGCGAGGCATCATTCACCGCCTTGCGGACGGCCACGGCGCTTGCCACGCCTTACGCGCACTGGTGCGCGATCTATGTGGTCGACCAGTTGCTGGTACCGGGCACCGGGGCTTTCGAACGAAAGCTCGAGGAACTGCTGAGCGCAGCCGGCGGCGTGGCTGTCGCGAAAGCACGCGCCGATCTCGCTGCGTGCAGGCAGGAAGGATGGGACGTCGAAACCGCGATAGTCAAAACCGCGAATTCATTTGACGACGTATCGCATACGCTCGATCGCGAAGCGAAGCGCCGGAATGCGCAACTACTCGTGCTTGGCACACATGGGCGGCGCGGCCTGACACGCTGGCTGCTTGGCAGTGTCGCGGAGCGGGCCACGAGGCTCACATCCGTTCCCCTGCTTCTCGTACCGCCGGCAATGGAATGAGAGGGAATGGGCACCGCCCCCCTTCGGGGAGACGGGTCGCGCCAGCATGCGGCCTCAAGCATCCGGCGCATCCGGGACGTCGACCAGCAGCAGCGGCGTCTGCGCAAGATGGGCGACCTGACTGGCGACGCTGCCCACCACGAGACGCTTCAGCCCCTGGCTACCGTGCATGCCCATGATCAGCAGATCCGCATGCCATTCGGCCGCCTCACGAACCAAGACGCGTGCGATGTCGTTGCTCGTTTCAGCGGTGCCGATAGTAGCCGTCGTTACGTTGATCGAGGCTCGCTCGAGGACCTGCCTGGCTGCCACAAGGGCTTTCGCGCCGCGATCGAAGTCCTCCATTTCACGGTGCTCAACCGGCCATACCGGGGCAGGCGCGGCAACGCATACCGCGCGCAAAAGCGAGTTCGGCACCGCGAAGCGCAACCCATACATTGCGCAATGCCGTGCATCTTCCGCGGCGTCGACCGCGAAGAGCATCCGTGCCGGCCAATCACCTTCGCCACCGGACCAGCCATGCGGGACGATCATCAGCGGGCAATGGCACAGCCGTGTCAATGCTCCGGAGACGCTTGCCTCGATCAAGCGCAGCCACCGTCGGTGCTGCCGCGCCCCCACGACGACAAGCTCCGCGTGCCACGCAGTCGCCGCAGCGACGATGGCGTGTCCGATATCCGCGTCGTGCCAGGACATCTCGATCGTCTGTGTGTCAGCCCGAATGCCGGCGTTCGCGAAGAAGTCCGCCGCGTCCGCAAGCGCATCCTTTGCATCGTACCTATCCTGCACCCGATCGTCGCGCGACGACTCGGGAACCGGAATGGCCGCATTTTCGGGCAGCAAAACCGACGCTTCGCCCGGTGCCACGTTGACGATGCACACCACGCTATTGATTGGCGCCACGTCGCGAACAAACCTCAGCACGTCGTGTGAAACGTCTGATGTATCTATGGCGACGAACATTCTGAGCGGCATGCGTGCGTTCATTGTCGAATTCGCCCCATGGCCCACATGGCCCGCAAGCGGGTTACCGCGCCGTCCGGCACAGGATGATTACACCGCATCGATGAAGTAAGAATAGGAGTGGGCGGTACACGGCAGTTGATACAGGTCAATCTCGCCAGGTTCTCGCGACGTAAGCGGCCTCTCACGGTAACCGTCAAAGTTCTCTTCCTGTCACAGAGCGGAGTTCCGTCATGAACAATATTTCGTTATCCATATCAATATGGGAGGGCAGCATCGCGCTGCTAATCGGTCTCGGCGTCTCCATTGCGTTCGCCGACAAACGCAACGCCCCGAATAACGCCAACAATGCCAGCTACAGTCCTGGCATGATGGGTGGGTACGGTTGCGACCCGGGATTTCAGCTCGAAGGCGGCTATTTCAGCGTCTGGTTCGTGATCGCGCCACTGGCGTTGCTCGGTTTCGTCTACTTGCTTACGAAGATCGACCGGAAAATACTGATCGAGCACCGCAAGCTCGCGTGGCGACGCTCGCTGAAGCGGCCCGATGACGTAGGCCAAGGCCACACCACCAACTCTTGATCGGCCGGGCATGGCACGTCCTTAAGCCTGCGTTAACCTTGTCTCCCCTACGCTTCCCGCATCGACACTCAAGAAACGACTACGAACATGGCCAGGCTTCCGCTCTCCCTTCGCGCGGGCTTGCTGTTGTGCGCTTTGCTTCTTGCCGCCCCGTCGTTCGCACAGGCAGGTGAGATCAAGGCACTGATGAAAGACATGAAGCTGGCCATGCAGGGCGCGATGGCCAGCACCACGATGCCAGAACTAAGCGGCTATGTGGCCCGGCTCGAACGCGACGAGCAGCAAGCGAGTCGTCAGACCTGGCGCGACGACCAGCGCACCTACGACGAAGGCATGCAAGCGTTACGGCAACAGTTGGCCGAGGTGGATCAGGCCATCCGTGTGAACGACATGAATGGCGCGAAGAAAGCGCTGCAAGAAATCAACAATACACGGAAGCATTATCACAACCTGCTCAGTTGACTGATTCGCACGTTCACTCGAGGATCGAACACAGTCCATGGAAAAAATCTCGCGATATCCCCTCTCGGTCAGCCTGCTGCACTGGCTGCTCGCCGTTGCGCTGACCGGAAATCTCGTCATCGGCTGGATGCTCGACGACCGGGAGGATCTGGTCACCCTGCACAAGTCGATCGGCATTGCGGTCCTGGGCCTCGTCCTGATTCGCCTGGTAAACCGTGTGCGTATGCGGGGCCGGTTGCCGAAATCGGTCAACAAGGTGGGCACGCCAGCACACTTCGTGGAAACGGCCGTGCATCGTCTGTTCTATATATTGATGCTGGCTATACCGCTGCTCGGGTGGATGAAGACCAATGCGGCGGGACACGCCGCCAGTTGCTTCGGACTCTTTTCGTTGCCTGCGCTGATACCGAGAAGCCGCGAGCTCTCGCACCTGCTCGGGCAGTTGCATTCGCTGACGGCCTACGGGCTCACTGCATTGATTGGCCTGCACGTGGCCGGAATCCTGGCACATCGGGTTTTCAAGACCCAAAATATCCTGCCACGCATGCTTCCCCTCTCTCCGCGAGGATCGAACAGTCAGGCGCATGCCCCTGAATAGTCGAATTCTGCTGGTTGAAATTACGCGCGTAGTCGCACGTCTGGCCTTTCACTGAACCCCACCGCCAACGCCACGGCGGCTTTCAGACGAAGGAGCCACTCAGATTGCTGACAACCCCACGTCTTTCGGAGCGTGGGGTTTCTTTTGGTGCTCGCGCGTGCGAAACGATTGATACACATCAATCGTGACGGCGTGGAAACAAGCAAATCTGGGTGTTGGAACGGGTGTTTTCCTTGGGTGGCGATCATGTGCTGCGCTCGAGCAGAGGCGCGCGCACTCGAGGGCGAGCATACGGTTTTCACACCACGGAGAAAGCACCATGCAACGCATCTGTCGAAGTGGCATGCTTGCCGGCGTAGCGGCGCTCGCCATCGGCGCGGCATCGATGTGCACGGCAGCCGCCGACGAAACAATCGCGCAGGCGGCGTCCGCCAACGCCGTCTCGGGCGCCAGCGTCAGGCATGCGAATGCGGTGGTCTTTGCCATCGATACCGGACGCAACAGCATCACGCTGCTCGAAGATAACGGCAAACCCGTGGACGTGATAGTCGACCCCAGCCTCGGCAACGTCGCCAGGCTACAGCTCGGCGACACCGTTGCCGTCACGTTCAGCAAGGCATTGCTGCTGCGAGCCGACAAATCTAATTCGAACGGGATACGCGAACGCGTCGACAAAGGCTTCACATCGGGCGTGCCGCTCGGTTCGTCCCTGTCGCTGTACAGGGTCGAAGAGGTGGCGACCGTCGTGCAGGTCGACCCCGACAAGCACGAACTCACCGTGCGCGGCCCGACGCGCACGATGACCTTGCAGGCAACGTCGGAGAGCCTGATCGACGGGCTCAAGCCAGGCGACAGCGTGAAGGTCGACTACGTCGAGGCAACCGCCGTCCAGATCACACGAAACGGCATGCCGCTGCGCTAGACCGGTCTCGCAGCATCTTCCTCGTGCTCACGGGCCTCACCGCATATGACACACGGCTTATCCGGACGATCTATGTCGGCGGAGAAGACAATGCTATCGCCGACATAGACGTGAAGCGCGCTAACGGTGGCCTCACGATCGAGGGCAAGAAGCAGGAGGAAAAGAAAAAGGATTACTTCCCCCACGAGCGCCGCTTTGGCGCCGTCGAGCGCTACTTCCAGATGCCGGAAGGCGTCGATCACGAAAAGATCGCAGCGAGTTTCGAGAAAGGCGTGCTGACCGGGACGCTACCAAAATTAGCGGAAGCGCGAAAAGCCAAAAAAATTCCGGTGAAGGCGGCCTGACGCAAGGTTGGGGCCGAAGCCACGCTCGCCCCGGCTCACGCGGGCGGCGTGTCTCGGGGAGAGCGACATGAGCAAAGGCGAGTGAGGCTACCGGACGCTCATTGGAGCCGTCACGAGCGAAATCCAGAAAACGATAGAGAAGCAGCCGGAGATGATGGTTCCGCGCTAAACAACGGCGGATTGCGTCTCGACCTCGTAGCCGTCCGCCGCAATGTTCCAGTGGCTCACGCACTGTATCCGTTCGAACTCGAAAATGGCTCCCGCGATGGCGTCGTCGCGTTCGACGGACTCGCCGGGCACGCGCATCAGCACGCACCGGTGCGGGAATCCGCGATGATCGAGAATCTCCTTGTAGAAGACGACTGCAACGCTCGACAGTCCCGAAGCCGCCGTACATGACCCACGCTGTTTTGCGCAGCGCCGGCGGCCCTTGCCAACCGCTCTACCCTGCTGCCCCACCGGCTGCTCTCCCGGTGGCAGAAGCTGAATACGTGGCGCTCCCCCACACATGCCCATGATTGCCGCGCGCGGGGCATCGGTGCGCGTTTGCGGATATGGCATGGCCTTGTTACCTGTTTGCGAGATCGCGCGCGAGCTCATGATCCGACCTCTCTCACGTTTTCGTCACGGTGCGCCGCCCCGCTTCACATTTCGATGATGACCTTCAGTGCCTGCGTGCTGGCCGCGTGCGAGAACGTTTCGTACGCCTGGAGGACATCGTCGAACGCAAACCGGTGCGTGATGAGCCGGGCCGGATCGATGCGCCCGGCGCACACGGTCTTGAGCAGCATGGGCGTGCTCACCGTGTCGACGAGACGCGTCGTGATCGAGATGTTGCGGTCCCAGAGCTTGTCGAGGAAGATCGACGCGCTCACGCCATGCACGCCAATATTCGCAATCGTGCCGCCGGGCGCCACGAGCTGCTCGCACAGCTCGAAGGTGGCGGGCACGCCTACCGCCTCGATGGCGCAGTCCACGCCCACGCCGTCCGTGAGCTTCATGACCGCTTCCACCGCATCCGCCGCGCGCGGATCGATGCACGCCGTGGCGCCGAAACGCTTCGCGCATTCGAGGCGGTTCGCGTCCATGTCGATCATGATGATCTGCGCGGGCGAGTAGAACTGCGCGGTCAAGAGCGCCGCCAGCCCGATCGGCCCCGCGCCCACGATGGCGATGGTGCTGCCCGGCTCGACCTTGCCGTTGAGCACGCCGCACTCGAAGCCCGTTGGCAGAATGTCCGAGAGCATCACTAGCGCCGCTTCGTCGAGGCCCGCGGGGATCTTGTAAAGGCTCGTCTGCGCATGCGGCGTGCGCACGTATTCCGCCTGGGTGCCGTCGATGCGGTTGCCGAGAATCCAGCCGCCCGTCTTGCAGTGCGAGTACATGCCGCGGCGGCAGTATTCGCATTGCCCGCAGCTGGAAATGCACGACACCAGCACGTGGTCGCCGGGTTCAAGCGTGCTCACGCCGCTGCCCACCGCGTGCACGACACCCACGCCTTCGTGGCCGAGGATGCGCCCCGGCGTGCAGCTCGGCACGTCGGCCTTGAGGATGTGCAGGTCGGTGCCGCAGATCGTCGTCTTCGACATCTTGACGATGGCGTCGCCGGGCTCCCGCAATTCCGGCATCGGGCGCGTTTCGACCGCGAAGCGGCCCGGACCGTTGTAGACCAGTGCTTTCATGTTCCCTCCATCGGCGTTCGGAAATGGGCCGGCGCGGTACGCGCCAGCGTTGGCGGCTTTTATGTTGCGCCGCCGACGCCTTGCGCAATTGACTTCGATCAAGAGCGCCCTCTCCGATTCGGATTGATGCAGGTCAAGCGGCTGCACGCCCCGGTCGGGTCGAATGCACTTAGCCGGCGCACCGTCTGTCCATGTGCGCCCGCTCGACCCGGAGCTACGATCATGACCCTGCCGCCTCTCCTGCACCACCTGCTGTTCGGCTCGCGCCGCGCACGCCACATGCGCGTCATCACGCTCGAGCGCGCGTGCGCCGCACGCGCGTATGCGCCGCTACCTGTGCTCCTGCCATGTCCCGCGCACACCACGTTCCCTTCGCGCTAAGCGGCGGCAAGGCGCGCCGCGACGCCCGCCGCGTCGATCGCGCCTTGCGCCGCGCAGGCACCTACCCGCATCCCGCTGGCCGCATCCGGCGCATCGAGACGCACCTGTCGGTCGTATTTCTCGCTGGTCGCTACGCCTACAAGCTTTTCAAGCCGGTCAAGTTCGACTTCGCCGATCTCACGCGGCTTGCGCGGCGCCGCCGCTGCGCGCAGGCCGAGTGCACGCTCAACCGGGCGCTGGCCGGGCCGCTCTATCTGGGTGTATGGCCGCTCGTCGCGCGGCGCCGCCGCTGCGTCTTCGACACCGCGTCGACCGCGCATGCAGGCCGCCGCCATGCCTCGCATGCCCGCGTGCTGGAATACGCGGTGCGCATGCGCCGCTTCGACGCTGGTGCAATGCTCTCCGCGCGCTGCACGCGCCGCGGCGACGGTCTCGCGGACGCCGACGCGCTGGCGGCGCGCCTCGCGCACTATCACCTGCACGCGCCCCGCCGCGCGCCGCGCGCACGCTACGGCAGCGCGGCCAGCGTGACCGCCCAATGGCGGCCGCTCGCCGACGCGCTCGACCCCGCCGTGCCGGCCGAGGCCGCGTTGCGCGCGTGGTGCGAGGCGGAGCTGACGCGCCTCGCGCCGCAACTCGACGAGCGCCGCGCAAACGGCTTCGTGCGCGCCTGCCACGGCGATCTGCATCTGGACAACCTGATCCGCTGGCGCAACCGGCTGCTGATGTTCGACTGCATCGAGTTCGACGACGCGCTGCGCTGGATCGACGTCGCGAGCGATCTCGCGTTCGCGGTCATGGATTTCATCGCCCACGGACGCGAGGACTGCGCGCATCGGCTGCTCGACGCATGGCTGGCCGCAACTGGCGATTACGCGGCGCTGCGCGTGCTGCCGTTCTATACGGCCTGGCGCGCCCTCGTGCGCGCGCTGGTGGCGCGCCTGCGCGGCGATGCCGCCGAATCCGCGCGCTATCGGCGCGTGGCGGCGGGCGTCGCGGCGCGCATGAGCGATGCGCGGCCCTCGCTGCTGCTGTGCCATGGCGTCTCGGGCTCGGGCAAGTCGCTCGCGAGCCGCGCGCTCGCGCAGCGGCTTGGCGCGATCCGCCTGTCGAGCGATGCCGAGCGCAAGCGTCTCGCCGGCGTTCCGGATGCCGCGCGGCTGCCCGCTTGCGCCTATACGGCCGGCCAGGTGGATGCGATCTACAGCGGCCTCCTCGCCCACGCGCAGACCGTGCTCGAAAGCGGCTATACGGCGATCGTCGATGCGACATTCCTGCGCGAACGCAACCGCAGCGCATTCATCGCGCTCGCGCACCGTCTGGGCGTGCGCATCGTCCTGCTCGATTTCAGGGCGGATCGCGCGACGCTCTTCGCGCGCGTCGAGTCGAGGGCGGCCTTGGGGCGCGATGCGTCCGACGCCGGCCCGGCCGTGCTCGCCGATCAACTCGCGCGGGCCGAGCCCCTGAGCGCCACGGAGCGTGCGCTGGCGATCCGCTTCGACACCGGGGGCGACCCCACCGCTTACGAAACCGAAGCCTTCTGGACGCCGCTGCTCGACGCGCTTGCGCACCGGCGCATCGATCCGGTCAACCGATAAACCAGCGCAAACCCGCCGAAATCATGCCCATCCACAATGCCGATATCGCCGAAGTATTCAGCGAGATAGCCGACCTGCTCGACATTCAGGGCAGCAATCCCTTTCGCGTGCGCGCTTACCGCAACGCCGCCCGCTCGGTGAGCGAATACACGCAAAACGTGCGGACGATGGTGGCTCAGGGCGCCGACCTGAGGGCGATTCCCGCCATCGGCGACGACCTCGCGCTGAAGATCCAGGAGATCGTGAGCACCGGCACCTGCTCGATGCTCGCGAAACTGCGCACCGGAATGCCGTCGGCGATCACGGCGTTACTGCACATTCCGGGCCTCGGGCCCAGGCGCGTGCGCAAGCTCTACGAGCAACTGCACGTGCAATCGCTGCAGGAACTGGAGCGCGCCGCGGCCGAAGGCCGGATCCACCAGTTGCCCGGCTTCGGCAAGCAGACCGAAGCGCAGATCCTCGCGCACATTCAGGCGCGCCTCGACAAGGCGCGCCGCTTTCCGTTCGTGCAGGCGAGTCAGCGTGCAGAGCCGCTGCTGGCCTGGCTTGCCGCCTCGCCGCAGGTGGAGCGCGTCGAGGCGGCAGGCAGCCTGCGGCGGCTGCGCGACACGGTGGGTGACATCGACATCGTGGCGAGCGCGCGCGATCCGGCTGCCGTCACGGGCCGCTTTGCCAGTTACGAAGACGTCACCAAGGTGCTCGCGCAAGGCCCGACCCGCGCCAGCGTCGTGCTGCGCGGCGGTCTGCAAGTCGATCTGCGCGTGGTCGAGCCCGCGAGCTTTGGCGCCGCGCTGGTCTACTTCACCGGCTCGAAGGCGCACAACGTGGCGTTGCGCCGGCTCGGCCAGCAACGCGGCCTCAAGATCAACGAATATGGCGTCTTTCGCGCGGACACCCGCATTGCTGGCGAGACCGAGGCGTCCGTCTATGAGGCCGTCGGCCTCTGCTGGATCCCCCCGGAGCTGCGCGAAAACGCGGGAGAGATCGACGCCGCGCGCGCCGGCGCATTGCCGGCGTTGATCACCCGCGCCGATCTGCGCGGCGACCTGCACGCACATACAGTGGCGAGCGACGGCCGCGCCTCCCTGCACGAAATGGCGCTTGCCGCGCGCGAGCGCGGCTTGTCCTGGCTCGCCATCACGGATCACTCGAAGCGCCTCGCCATGGCACATGGTCTCGGGGCCGCCAGGCTCGCCGCGCAGATCGACGAGATCGACGGGCTCAACGCCCAACTCACGGGCATTACGCTGCTCAAGGGCATCGAAGTCGACATCCTCGAAGACGGCAGCCTCGATCTGCCCGACTCGATCCTCGCGCGCCTCGATCTCGTGGTCGGTGCGATACACAGCCATTTCGACCTGCCGCGCGAGCGACAGACCGAGCGGATCCTGCGTGCGATGGACCACCCCTGCTTCACCCTGCTTGCGCACCCGAGCGGCCGCCTGATCGGCAGCCGCGAACCGTGCGATATCGACATGCTGCGCGTCGTGCGCAAGGCGCGGGCGCGCGGCTGCTTTCTCGAGCTCAACGCCCAGCCCGAACGCCTCGACCTGACCGACACGGCCTGCCGCATGGCGAAGGATCATGGCGTGCTGGTCTCGATCGGCTCCGACGCACATAGCGTGGCCGGACTCGACGACCTGCGCCTGGGCGTCAACCAGGCGCGCCGGGGCTGGCTCGAAAAGGCGGACGTGCTGAACGCGCGTCCGCTCGCGAAGCTGCGGGCGCTCATTGCGCCTACGATGCGTGAAACGCCGGAAGACAACATGGCCGCCATTGCGCGAGCGCGTCGTGCTCACTCGCATGTGGCGGGCCAAGGCCGCTCAGGCCAACAAAAGGCCGCAAGCCAGTGAGGTCAACCATGTGGTATGCCCTGGTCGAACAGCAGCGCCAATGGCTGCGCGCATGGCGCGCGGCATCGCAATCCATGCGCAGCGCCTATGAGGCGTGGCCTGCGCCCCCGCTCGCGCACGCCGCTTCATCCTGCTACGCCGATCTGTACGAGCCCCTGTTGGGCCTCGCGGACGGCCCGCCGCCGTTCGCGATCGACGCCATCACGCTCGCGGGCCGCCGCTGCGCCGTCGAGGAAAGCATCGTCGCGCGCACGCCGTTTTGCGACCTGCGCCACTTCGCGCGCCCCAACGCCGCACGCGCCGTGCTGCTGTGCGCGCCGCTAGCCGGCCATGCGACCGTCATGATGCGGGAGACCGTGGAGGCGCTGCTCGCCGATGGCGACGTCTACGTCACCGACTGGGTCAACGCGCGCGACGTGCCGCTCGCGGCGGGACGCTTCGGCCTGAACGAATACGTGGCGATGCTCGACGGTTTCATCGGCCAGCTTGAACAGGACGGCCGGCCGTTGCACGTTGTCGCGGTCTGCCAATCCACGTTTCCCGCGCTCGGCACGCTTGCGCTGCGCGCGCAGCGCGCACTGGCGGCGCCCGCCAGCATCACGCTGATAGGCGGCCCGCTCGACGCGCGTATCAATCCGGGCACGCTCGGTCTCGCCGCCGCGTCGCATACGCTCGACTGGTGCGAGCGCCATCTGATCGATGTCGTGCCGCCGGGGTTCGCGGGGCACGGCCGGCGGGTGTTTCCGACTTATCTGCAGCAGGCCGAGATCGCCATCGTCTACCCGCAGCGGTACGTTTCGCTGATCGATCGCTACGCCCATGCCAGCTCGCACGGCGACGCCCGCGCGCTGGCCAGCGCGCGCCGGGCGTTGATCGAATACACCGCGCTGATCGACATGCCCGCCGAGTACTTTCTCGACACCATCGATATCGTGTTCCAGCGCGCGCTGCTCGCGAACCGCACATGGCGCGTCGCGGACGGCACGGCCAACACTAGCGGCACTAGCAGCGCAAACGCAGGAAGCGCTGCAAGCGGCACGCTCGTCGAGCCGGCGGCATTGCGCGATGTCGCGCTCTTGAGCGTGGAGGGCACGCGCGATGCCGTCACCGGGACCGGGCAGACACACGCGGCGCTCGAGATGTGCAGCGGCATTGCGCCGGATGCGCGGCAGCGCCTCGACGTGGACGGGTGTGACCACTACGGGCTGTTCACGGGCGAGCGCTGGCGCGCCGACGTGCATCCCGCGCTGCAGGCGACTTTCGCAAAGGCCGAGGCTGCCGCCCGCTCGCGCCAGCACGCGAACCCGCGCGGGCCCCGCGCCGTGCGTGCCTGAATCGTCTGATTCGTGCCGGGTTCGTGCCGGGTTCGCCCCTGATTCAAGTCTGCAGCACGTATTCGCCGGGCGCCGCGCCCAGTCCCGCAGCCGGCGTGCGCGCCGGCGCCTCGCCCGTCGAGCGCTCGCGCAGCCAGTCGCGCCAGCAGGTCCACCAGGACCCCTCTACCACGGGCGCGCCCTTCACGAATTCATGCTGGCTGCGGTACGCCGCGCCGGCCTCGCGGGTGGCGCACCGATAGTAGCGATCCGCATGGCCGGGCTCGGAGACGATGCCCGCGTTGTGGCCGCCCGCCGTCAGCACGAAGGTGAGCGCGTTGTGGGTGAGCAGATGCAGCTTGTAGACCGAGCGCCACGGCGAGACGTGATCGCGCTCGGTGCCGACGACGAACATCGGCGCCTCGATATCCGAGAGCGCGACCGGCTGGCCGCCGACGCAATAGCGGCCCGCCGCGAGGTCGTTGTGGAGAAAGAGATGCGTGAGGTACTCGGTATGCATGCGATACGGCATGCGGGTCGTATCCGCATTCCACGACATGAGGTCGTTGGGCTTCGTGCGCCGCCCGAGCAGATACTCGCTCATCATGCGCGACCAGATCAGATCGCGGGCATTGAGCAACTGGAATGCAGCCGACATCTGCGCGCCGTCCAGGTAGCCCTGCCGCCACATCAGCGCGTCGAGCGCCGAAAGCTCGCTTGCATCGATGAAGAGCCCAAGCTCGCCCGGTTCGCTGAAATCGGTCAATGCGGCCAGCAGCGTGATCGAGCGCAGCGCGTCGCGCCGGCCATCGCGTGCGAGCGCCGCCGCGCCGATCGCGAGCAGCGTTCCGCCGAGGCAATAGCCCATCGCGTGCACGGCCTCGCCGCACCGCGCGCGCACTGCTTCGAGCGCGGCGAAAAAACCGTCGCGCAGGTAATCGTCGAGGCCGAGATCGCGCGCTTCTGCGCCCGGATTGCGCCACGAAATCGCGAACACCGTGAAGCCCGCTCCCACCAGAAAGCGGATCAGCGAGTCGTGCGGCTGCAAGTCGAGGATGTAGTACTTCATGATCCACGACGGCACGATCAGGATCGGCTCGCGGGCCACGCCAGTTGTCGCCGGATCGTACTGAAGCAGCTCGCAGATCTCGTTGCGCCACACGACCCGGCCTGGCGTAAGCGCGACGTCTCGGCCCGGCACGAAACTCTGCGCGCCGCGCGGATGCACGCCGGCCAGGCTGCCGGCCATGGCCATGGCGTCTTCGAGCCAGTTGCGCAGGCCGGCGGCGAGATTCGCGCCGCCGTTGCGGATCGTCGTATCGAGCACGAGCGGATTGGTGGCGATGAAATTGCCGGGCGAGCACGCATCGAGCCACTGGCGCGCCGCGAAGCCCACCAGTTGCGCATGGTGCCGCTCGACGCCCGGAACACCGCGCGTCGCCTCGCGCCACCAGCGCTGAACCCCGAGAAAGGCATCGCGATACAGCTGAAAAGGCCAGTTCGACCACGCGGCGGCCGCGAAGCGCGGGTCGGCCAAGCCTGCGTGCACCGCAACGCCGCCTTCATCCTCCTCATCAGCGTCCGCGCCAGCAACGGGCACAGCGGCGGGAAAGAAGCTCGCGGCGAGCCACCCGTGCGTGGCGAGGTCGAAGCATTTGCCGGGCGCAATCGCGAGATGCGCTCCCCAGTCGATGGCGGCGAGCGCAAGCGAAATCGGCGAGAGGCCAAACGTCATGAGGGCCATGGCCGAGTGGGCCGCCCGGTTCCATTCGTCGCCCGATAACGTCTCCGGCCGGGCGCAATCGGCGGCACTGGCAGGCGCGCCAAGGGAGACGCGCGCGCGCTCGTCGATTCGCGTTTCGGCATCGTGCACGGCAGCTTTCATCATTCTTCCCCTGTTTCGATCCGGCCAGTTGATAGGCACCGCGTCGCGCGCCATCCGGCGATGACCCGCGGCCACAACCGCTCCACTGTGGGTTCGCCGCGCGCGGGCCTCGTTGATCTGAGTCAAGCGTGCGGGCGCCCCCAGACATACACTGCGTTGCACCAACTGCCGGAGCAGACACCGAGCCACGCGATGGCCGCCGTCGGCAGGCGCCTGAACCCGCACCGGGGAGACCCATGCGCACGCTTGCACTGCTTGTCATCAATGCCGGTTCGTCGAGCGTCAAGTTCGCCGTGTTCGCCTGGCCGGCGCATGGCGACCCGCAGCGCCAGCCGCTGCACGAAGGCGAAGCGATCGACGCGGCCAATGGCATCGCGATCCGCTTCGACGCGGCCCCCGAGCGCCTGCTGCAAAATGCACCCGGCGAGGACCCGTTTCGCCGGGCCCTCCGCGAGATCGTGGACTGGACGCGCGAGCGGCTCCCGCATCTCACGCTGGGCGCCGTCGCGCATCGCGTTGTGCACGGTGGCGCGCAGTATGCGGCGCCGGTGATCGTCGACGCCGGCGTGCTCGGCGCGCTGCGCCGGCTCACGCCGCTCGCGCCTTTGCATCAGCCGCATAGCCTCGATGCAATCGCCTTGCTGCGCACCGCCTTTGCGGGCGTCCCGCAGATTGCGGTATTCGATACGGCGTTCCATCGGACGCTGCCGCACAACGAGCAACTGCTGCCACTGCCGCATGCATGGTTCGACAAGGGCGTGCGCCGCTATGGCTTTTATGGCTTGTCCTACGAATACCTGAGCGTCGCGCTCGACGAGACCTTCGGCTCGCGCGCACAGGGCCGTGTGATTGCGGCCCACCTCCGCGGCGGCGCGAGCCTGTGCGCCATGCGCGCGCTGCGCAGCGTCGCGACGACGATGGGGTTTTCCGCGCTCGATGGCCTGATGATGGGCACGCGCTGCGGCACGCTCGATCCCGGCGCCGTGCTGCATCTGCTAGACGTCGAGCACCTCAGCCACGAAGCGCTCGGCCGGATCCTCTATCACGAGTCGGGGCTCAAGGGCGTGTCCGGCATCTCGTCCGATCCGCGAGAGCTGCTCGCGCGAGAGGCGAGCGGCGATGCCCGCGCGCACGACGCGCTCGCGCTGTACGCGCACCGGATCGTGCGCGAGATGGGCGCGCTCGCCGCGCTGCTGGGCGGTCTCGACATGCTGGTTTTCACCGCCGGCATCGGCGAGCATTGCGCGGCTTTGCGCGAGCGGATCTGTGCGGCGTTCGGCTGGCTAGGCGTCGAGCTGGACCCGGCGGCGAACGCCGCGAATGCGCACGTGATCTCGCATGCGTCGAGCGCGGTGACGGTGGTGGTCGAGCCGACCAACGAGGCGTGGATCGCCGCGCGCGACGCGATCCGGCTGCTGCATGCCCGGCAGCGGCATGTTGCGGGAATGTGAAGCGCGGCGTGCATCGCTGGCGATGCCGCCGCCCACGAGCACGTAATCGAAGCGCAGTTCGCGCACCGCTTGCTCCGACGCCATGTTCATCGGACCACCACCTCGCGTTCGCGCGCGGCCAGCGCATCCTTGATCGCCAGCACGAAGCGGGCCACCTTCTCCACCGCCACATCGCGCTGCATATCGCGCGCGGAAATCGCGCAGGTGGCGAGCGGCGCGCGGTGGGCGAGCTGCTGCATCTGCGCGAACGTGTCTTCGCTACCGCGCGCGCCCATCGTGCAGAAGAACGCCGTGGCGCGCACCTCGTGCCCGTGCTGCGCAAGCCAGGTCGCGACCGGCGTCGAGGCGCGGGCGGCCCACACCGGCGTACCGACCAGCACCACGTCGTAATTCGCGAGCGCATGCGTCATCGGCCGCAAGTGCGCGGGGCGCTTGCGGACCACGTCGAGAATCGAGCGCAGGAATCCGAACGGTCCCGCGCGCCGCCCGAAATCGACCTCCTGCAGCCGTTCATAATCGCCATCGAGTTCGGCTGCAAGCCGCCCGGCAAACTCGGCCGTGGTCTCGCTGCGCGAATAGAAAACCACGAGGATTCGCGATGGAGCGCTCATGGCTACCGCACCTCCATGAAATGCCACGGGCGCGCGAAGCATGCGACAGCGTTCATTGCGCCCCCTTCCATTCGGCCTGAAGTTGTGCACACGGGGCCGACTGGCTCGCCTGCGCGCAGGCGAGCGCGTTGTCAGCAGACGTATTGGCGGCGAGCGCATCGAGGAAGCGCTGCACGGGCACGCCGCCGCATCGCTCGACGACGATGAAACCCGCGCAAGCAATGGCCGACGCCGTCACCACGCCGAACGCCAGCCATTCGAATCGGCGAAACAAGCGATACATCGCCGTGCTCCCTGGGTTGCCATTCATTCGATGTCCAGAAGATCAACGATCGCGCGCACGCCCGGCGTGGCCTTCGCCGCCCCGCACACGAGACGCCGCTCGGCGTGCGAAGCGACCTTGCCGGTCAGGATGGCCGTGCCGTCATCGATCTCGATCCCGATATGCTTCGCTTCGCGATCCCCGTGCCTCTGAATCGCATCCCGAATGCCGCTTGCGATGTCCTCGGCCGAGGCCTCGCCGCGAATACGGATTTTGTCGGTGACCCCAGTCACGCCACGCAGATGCGCGATCGCACTTTGCGCGGCGTGGCTCTGGTAGCCCCAGTCGCAATCGCCCGACAGCGTGACCCGGCCCTTCTCGACCTGCACCTGCACGTTCTGGTTGTTCAGTCCGACGGTCCATTCGAGAATCGAGCGCACTGTGCTCGCGATGTCCTCGTCGCTGCGCGCGTCGTGGCGCGGCAGGCGCACCTCCATTTCGACGACGATCCCGCGCAAGCCAGAGACTCTGCCCGCCGCCCGCTCCGCCGCGAGTTTCTGCGCGAAGCTGGCCGGATGCCCTGAAAGGGTGACCACGCCATTTGACACTTCCACGCCAATCTCCGCGAGATTGATCGACTTGTCCCACGCGAACTCGGCTTCCACGTCGCGCTTCAATTCGATATCGGTTTTCATTGAATTGCACTCCTGATTTAAATGCTGACATAGCCCCGGAAGCACCATGGCAGCGGCATCTGCTGCTGCGCGGGGGAAGCGCCCGACTGCTCCACGCAACTGCCGAAGAAGCCCGGTGCGCCATCGGCGGAAAAGACCGGTACGAAGGCGAAGGCGTCGTTCACCCGGATGAGGAAATCGCGGTTGTAACGCGACGGAGCAAAGATCTCGATCGACTGGAAGAACGCACGGCCATGGGCCATTTCACGCGCCTGCGGCGCGGCCGGCCCCCGCATGTCATATCGCGCCGGCAACTCGTCGCTGTGCGCGCCGCGCCGCACCGCCTCGCCGGGACTGAAGACCAGTTCGACGCCCGGGTACGGCAAGCAATGCGGCTGCTGTGCGACCGGCCCTTCCGGGCCAAGCAAAAGCGGCGGATACGCCCACATCGACATATTGACCACCGGGGTTCTGCGCGAAAAATATTCTGCGAGCCAGTTCATCACTCCTCCTTGCCTTGAAAAGCACCGCACGCGCCTGCGTCCGCATGCGGTCATCCTCTTGCGTCGTACCACCCGCGGATGGCCGACCAGATATGCTCCGCGCTCTCGCAAAAACGAAATAGCGCGAGATCGCCCGGCGCGATCATCCCTTCTTCGGCCATTAATTCGAAATCTACGAGCGCGCGCCAGTAGGTTTCGCCCACCAGGACCACCGGAAGCGGCTCGATCTTGCGGGTTTGCAAAAGTGTCAGGACTTCGAATAATTCGTCGCAGGTTCCGTAGCCGCCCGGAAAGAACACCGCAGCTTTCGCCTTTTCCAGCAGATGCAGTTTGCGGATGGCGAAGTAGTGAAACCGGAAGCACAGCTCAGGTGTCAGATACGCGTTCGGAAGCTGATCGCGGGGCAGCGCGATATTCATGCCGACGGTAGGTGAGCGGCTTTCGGACGCGCCGCGATTGGCCGCCTCCATGATGCCGGGGCCGCCGCCCGTGACGATCGTGAGCCGCGCAAGCTTGGGCGTTGCATCCGAGCTGCCGACCAGCCGCCCGAACTCGCGCGCGATTTCGTAATAGACGCTGTGCCGGACCCGCGCCTCGGCCGCGCGAACGGCGCGCTGAGATTGCGCATCGGCGGGATCCGCCTTGAGCCTGGCGCGCGCTGTGGCCAGCGTGCGGCGCGCGCGAGTGGGGGCTTCAACGCGCGTGCTGCCGTACACCACGACCGTGTCGCGAATACCGAGCTGCTGCAACTTCTCGGCGGCTTTCCAGTAATCAAGTTGCAGGCGCACGCCGCACATTTCGGGGCGGCGCAGGAAGGCGCTGTCCTCGTCGGCCTGAACGTAGGTCGGGCTCTCGATCAGGCGACGCACGCGCGGCGGTAGCGCCTGCCGCTCCTTTGGGGCAGGACGCCGCGCACGCCTCGCGATCGTGCTCATGCTGCATGCACCGAAGCGAAGTGCCCACGCACGAACTCGCGCACGCGCGCGAGATCGGCGGCGGCAGTCGAAGGGGCCAGCGCCGGCCCGACTTCGTCGATGTGCAGATGCCCAACGAGTTCGAACCCTGCCGCGCGGAAGATGTGCGTGTCCTGCAGCAGTTCCATCGCCTGCCAACGACCGTCCTGCACGAGCGCGGCGAGCGGCGCGCCCGACACCGTGACCACCGCCGCCCGGCGCCCGGACAGCAGGCCGCGCACTTTCCCCTGCTCCGCCTCGTAGGCGAAGCCGCGGCTGAACACACGATCGATGTAGCCCTTCATCATCGCGGGCATCGACATCCACCAGAGCGGGTAGATGGCGGTCACGACATCGGCCGCGAGCACGTCCTCCTGCGCAACCAGCACGTCGACCATGCGGATGTGCACGTCGTTCCCGTCGATCAGCTCGCGTGCTGACAACACGGGATCGAACCCCATCCGATACAGGTCGTGAACGCGCACGTCGTGGCCCGCACGGATCAGCTCGCCGACGTAGGCCCGCGTCAGGCTCATGGTGAAGCTGTCTTCGACGGGATGCGCGACCACGATCAGATGCTTCTGCATGACGAGGGCTCCTTTCATATTCGAGGCGCGCAGCACGATTACGCACGGACACGTTGATCGTGCGCGCCATCGGCACTATCCAATTGACACATATCAACGATGCGGATTGCGCTCGCGCCGTACCTGACCGCGGTTCACTGCACAGCCAGCCGATCCACCACGGCCCGCACGCCTCGTGTCGCCCAAGCCGCGCCGCAGGCTGCGCGCCGCTCGCGCAGCGAAGCGACCGTGCCGCTCAGCGTCACCACGCCCTGGCTTTCGTCGATGTGGATGCCCGCGAACTCGCGTTGCGCCCGCCGCGCCAGCGCCGCGCTGATATGCTGCGCAACCTCGAACGCGGCGTCGCTGTTGCGCACGTTCAACCGGTTGGCCACGCCCACCACGCCGCGCATGCGGCTCACCACTTTCTCGGCCGTATTGCGCTGGTAGCCCCATTCCACGTCGCCGATGAGGGTCACGCAGCCACGTTCGACCTCCACGCGCACCGAGTCGCCGCTCAAGCCCGCCTGCCAGCGCGACGCGACCATGATCGCGGCGGCCAGATCGGCGTCGGGATGCTGGTTGCCCGGATGTGGATCGATCGACAGTTCCACCACGATCGCGCGGCAACCGGCCACGCGTTCGACCGCGCGCTCGACAGCCAGCTTCTGCGCATAGCCGGGCACCCGCCCAGATAACGTGACGATGCGCTCTTTCACCGCCGCCTCGATGCCCGAGGCGTCCAGCGCCATGTCCCACGCCAGTTCCTGCTCCACGTCCTGCTTGAGTGCTTCATCCGTTTTCATGGTCCGCCCCATGGTTCGTTATCCATACGAATTCGTAGCATGGCGCAGCCCGCCGCCATGCGGCTGATCCTGGTCAATTCGTTGTTCGCCGCGCGGCCTGGCCGCCGGTGCTCAACTCGACGATCTCCGAGGTGATCTCCTCCTGGCGCAGCGCCCGATAATGCTGCGTGAGGTCGCTCAGGCGCTGCTGCACGTTCGCGCGCGCCGCGAGCATCGCGCGCACGCGCGCCTCGTTCTCGGCGGCGAACGAGAGCATCAGCGCTTCGCACAATTGCACGAAGACATAGAACTCGACGAGCCCGGACAGCAGCCGCGCAGGCGCCACATTCACGAGCGGCGGCTGCGGGCGCGGCGGCACCCGAAAGCGCGTGAGGTCGAACGGGACGAGCGTGCGCTGCGCGATGCGCACGCGCGATTCGCCCGGCTGGGCGCTCACCACCGACACGCGCGTGGCGTGCATGCCGCCGGCGAAGCGTGCGTAGACGGCATCGGTCATGCGAACCGCCAGTGGTGGAACGGCTTCGGGGTGCGCGACCATCGGCGCGGACCAGGCGCAGGCCAGGCCCCGCGATGCAGCGGCGCTCGCGAGCCGCGAACCCACCAGCAGCCAGCGGCACGCACGCGCGCCGCCGTGGCGCAGCGCATGTCCCGCCAACTCGTCGTTGAGCGCGCCGACGAAGCCCTGTTCCGTGCCGATGACGATGCATACCTCGCCGCCGGATGCGTTGTCCCGCGCCGCAGCGCTGCCGGCCGCCGCGCCTTCGGGCGCGAAAGCGAGCACTTCGCCGATCGCCGCCCCCGCCGTCTGCGCAGCGGCGCGGATGCCGGCGAGCCGTGCGTGCGCCTCATGCGAGCGCGAGGCCGCGATGCCGCGCATCGCCGCGATCACGGCATCGAGCTGATGCGTGGCCGCGATCCGGCTCTCGATCTCGCCGAGCCTGCCGCTCATGTCCGCTCCCTGCCCGGCTCATCAGGGTCACCAGGCTTGCCAGGCTTGCCAGGGGCCGTGCTATCGGCCATCCGTTCGCGCACCCACTCGCGAAGCTCGTTCACGCTCGCCAACGATTCGTCATCCGGATTAACTGCCGCAACCCGCGCGTGCCGCTGCGCCAGGCGCTCGCGAATCTGTGCCACCACGTTCACGGGCGCCGCGTCGAACACCCCTTCGGCGAGCGCGGCGAGCAACGTCACCTGGTCGCCCGTACCCAGTGCGCTGAAGCGCGGCTGCGCGAGCAAGGCGCGAATCCGCTCGCCGCGCGCGATCTGCGCGCTCACGCGCGCATCCGTGAGGCCGCCGAAGCGCGTGAACATCTCCAGTTCGAGAAACTGCGCGTAGTCGAGCCGCAACGGTCCAGCCACCCGGCGCAGCGCGCCTGTCTGCGCCTTGCCGCCCACCCGGCTCACGCTGAGCCCCACGTTGACGGCGGGCCGCTGGTTGGACGCGAAGAGCGCGGCGTCCATCACGAGTTGGCCGTCGGTGATCGAGATGAGGTTGGTCGGAATGTAGGCAGAGAGATTGCCCGCATCGGTCTCGGCAATGGGCAGCGCGGTGAGCGAGCCGCCACCGAGCGTCGGGCCCAGCTTCGCCGCGCGCTCCAGCAGCCGGGCATGCAGATAGAAGATATCGCCGGGATACGCCTCGCGGCCCGGCGGCTCGCCGGTGAGCAGCGCCAGCTCGCGGTGTGTGGCGGCGTGCTTCGAGAGGTCGTCGATCACAACGAGCGCGTGCTGCCCGCGGTCGCGAAAGTCCTCGGCCACCGAGAAGCCCGCGAACGGTGCGATCCACTGCATGCCGGGCGATGCCGACGACGGCGCCACCACGAACACGCAGCGCTGCGGCGCGCCGCGTTCGCGCACGGCGTCGATCACGCGCAGGACCGCCGTGGCGCGCTGGCCCACCGCGACATACACGCAGATCACGTCGCTCGCGCGCTGGTTGACGATGGCGTCGACGGCGAGCGAGGTCTTGCCGGTCGCGCGGTCGCCGATGATGAGCTCGCGCTGGCCGCGTCCGATGGCGAACAGGGCGTCGACGATCAGCACGCCGGTTTCGAGCGGCTCGCTCACGGCGGCCCGCTCGACGATGGCGGGCGCGGGCCGCTCCACCGGCAGCCACTGCCCGGGGGAGAGCGGCCCGCCACGGTCGAGCGGGCGGCCCAGCGGATCGATCACGCGCCCGAGCAGACACTCGCCCACCGGCACCTGAAGCACAGCGCCGGTGCGCTCGACGCGCTCGCCCGCCTCCACGCCCTGCGCGCCGTCCAGCAGCACGACGCTCGCGCATTCGGCGTCGAGCGTGCGCACGTAGCCTGTCGCGCCGCTCGCGAAGCGCACCGTCTCGTCGAGCGCGACATCGGGCAGCCCCGAAAGATGCGCGACGCCGTCGGCGACCCGCGCCACGCGTCCGAAGGTTCGCGCGTCCGGCGCCAGGCGCACGCGGGCGAGCGCGTCGCGCTGGCGCGCGAGCCAGTTGCCGCTCTCGCCCGTTCCGTTCTCAGCGGCGTTCAACGCCGTGCTCCAGCAAGGATTCGCGGATGGCGTCGAGATCGTGGCGCAGATGGTTGCGCACGGCCGCGTGCGCGCTCGTCAGTTCGAGCCCCGCGATCAGCGCAGGATCCTCGCGCACTTGCAACGTCACTGGCCGTCCGAGCGCCGCGCCGAATGCCGCCGCGCACGCCGCTGCTTCGGCGGCGCTCAGCGCACGCGCAGCGGTAAGCGCAAGCGGCTCGCCATGTGCGGCGAATTCGGCGCGCGTGTCGGGTGGCAGTGCGGCCAGCGCCTCGGCCGCGCCGTCGATAAAGCCTTGCACGCGCGCCTGCGGCGGCAATCGGTCGAGCAAGCGCCCCGCGATCCCGACAGCCAGCCGCGCCGCGTCATCCTCGATGGCGCGGGCCTGCGCGGTGCGCGCGCGTTCGAGCTCGGCCTGCGCATCCGAGCGCAGTTGCGCGGCTTCGACGCGTGCGGCTTCGAGCAGCGCGGTCTTATGCACATCAGCCTCGGCCTGCGCGGCCTGCAGCACCGCCTCGCGCGAAGCCGCGAGCCGCGCGGTTTCGGCGCTCGCGGCTGCCTGGTCCGCCTGCGCCGCGTTGCGGCTCGCCTCGGCATCCGCGAGCAACGCCTGCGCCGCCTTCTGGCGCGCCGCGACGATCTCCGCCACGGGCCGGAACAGGAAGCGCGCGAGCAGCCACACCAGCACGAGCGCGTTGACGGTCTGCAGGGCGAGCGTCGACCAATCGATATGCATGGCGCGGCCCTACTTCACGAACGGATTGGCGAACAGCAGCAGAAGAGCGATCACGAGGCAGTAGATCGCCATCGTCTCGATCATCGCGAGGCCCACAAACAGCGTGCGCGAGATGGTGCCCGAGGAATCCGGCTGGCGCGCGATGGCGTCCATCGCGGCGGCCACGGCGCGGCCCTCGGCGAGCGCCGGCCCGATGGCGCCGAACGACACCGCCAGCGCGGCGGCGGCAATGCTGACGATTTCGATGAGGTTCATGGCTGCCCCTGTGCACGATGGCGAGCGCCCGCCTGCGCGCCGCCCGCCGCGGCGCCGACGAACACCATCGCCAGCACCGCGAAAATGTAGGCCTGCACGGCGCCCGTTAGCAGATCGAGCGCCATCAGAGGAATGGGCACGAGCAGGCCCGCGAGCGAGAGCACGATGCCCACCACGAACACGCCGCTCATCACATTGCCGAACAGGCGCACGACGAGCGAGAAGGTGCGCGTGAGCTGCTCGACGACGTTCAGCGGGATCATCACCCAGGTGGGCTCGGCGAAAGTCGCGAGATAGCCGCGCAGCCCGCGCGCGCGCAGGCCGTGAAAAACCGTGGCGGCGAGCACGATCAGCGCGAGCGCCGCATCGGTCTCGAGATGCGCGGTGGGCGGCTCCACGCCCGGCAGCAGCGACGACCAGTTCGCCACGAGCACGAACAGGAACAGCGTGCCGATCAGCGCGCGGTACGGAGCAGGATCGCTTTCGATGGTGTCGCGGATCTGGGCGTCGAGCGTGGTGACGAGCAGCTCCAGCACGGTCTGCATTTTCGAAGGCGCCAGCGCGAGCCGCCGCGTGAGCAGCGTGGCGGCGATGCCCATGCAGGCCATGATCGCCCACGTAACCACCACGGGCGCGGTGACCGAGAGCGCGCCGAGATGCCAGAGCGGCGTGGTGACGAGCGGCGAGGCTTTCATCGCGCCTCCATCGCCAGGCGCAGCGCGGCATGACGCGCGAGCAGCAGGCCGGCCAGGCCCGCGAGCACGGCCGCACCGCCCGCGCGCGCGAGCGCGAACAGCAGCAGCGCAGTCAAACCGCAGCGCGCGGCCTGCGCGCCGAGCGCGAAGCCGGTGCGGCCCGCCGCAAAGAGCCGTGCGTTCCAGCGCAGCGCCGCGAAGTGCGCGGCGCCAACCGCGCTTCCGGTGGCAAGCCCTGCCATAACAGCCCAGATCGTCCAATGTCCAGTCATCCTGAAGAATCCTGTCGATGCATCCATTTCCATGCGAACCAGAGCCCCGCCGCAGCGCCAAGCATCAACAGCGGCGCCGAGAAAAACACCCGCGTGCCGAACAGCCGGTCGAGCACGCGGCCAATCGCGAGGCCCGCGAGCGTCGGCAGCACGATGGTCCAGCCGAGAATGCCGATCTGCCCCAGCCGGCTGCCGAGCGACGGTTCGGGCTGGGCGCGGCCGCGTGCCGCGCGCCCCGCGGCGTCGCGTGCGGCGCGCGCCACGTGATCGGGATCGGGCGCTCGCGACGGATCACTCATTGCCCGCGCTCCTTTGCCGCCGGAATGTCCTGCCCATCCGGCGCGAGCGGGCCGCGCAGATAGCGCAGCATCTGCCGCACCGCCTGCGCGTGCAGGCGCACGGTCTCCACGCGCACGCGCCGCTCGGCGTCGAGCTGGGCCGCGCGCACGCGCGCGACTTCGCGCTCGAGCCATTCGAGCGAATCGCCGGCAATCGCCTCGCGGCATGCAATGGCCACCACGCGGCCGCCCATGACGGTCATGACGCCGCCATCCACGGCGCAAAAGCGCCGCGCTCCGTCGGGCGCGACCCAGCGCACCACCGAAGGCACGAGCATCGTGAGGAACTCCGCATGGCCGGGCCGGATGCCGAACGCGCCGCTTTCGTCCTCAGCGCGCAGCGCACGCACCGCGGCGTGGTTCACCACCATGTCGAGCGGCGTGGCAATCGTCAGATTGAGCAGCGTTTGACCCATGCGCCCTCCTCTATGCGGCTGCGCCAGCCGTGGCCGAGGCGCGCTCCTTCGCGCGCGCCTCGGCGAGCGTGCCGACCATGAAGAGCGAGCGCTCCTGCCAGTCGTCGCACTCGCCAGCGAGAATCGCCTTGCAGCCCGCCAGCGTGTCCGCGATCGAGACCGAGCGCCCCGGCTGGCCCGAGAACGCCTCGGTCACCGCGAACGGCTGCGTGAGGAAGCGTTGCAGGCGGCGCGCGCGCTGCACCAGCAGCCGGTCGGCGGCGCCCAGTTCCTCGACGCCGAGCAGCGCAATCACGTCCTGCAGTTCGCGATGATGTTCGATGAGCCGGCGCACCTCGATGGCGATCGCCGCGTGCTCCGCGCCCACCACCAGCGGGTCGAGCAGCACCGACGAGGACGCAATCGGATCGATGGCCGGATACATGCCCTCGGCGGCCATCGCGCGCGAGAGCACGACCATGCTGTCCACGTGCGCGGCAATCGTCGTCACGGCGGGGTCGGTGAAATCGTCGGCGGGCACGTACACGGCTTCCACGGCGGTGACCGCCGCGCCGCCCACCGAGACGATGCGCTCCTGCAACGCTGCCACCTCGCTCGCGAGCGTGGGCTGATAGCCCACCCGCGAGGGCATGCGCCCGAGCGACGCCGACACCTCCGCGCCCGCCTGCACGAAGCGGAACACGTTGTCGATCATCAGCAGCACGTTCTGGCGCTTCTCGTCGCGAAAGTGCTCGGCGATCGTGAGCGCGGTGAGCGGCACGCGCCAGCGCGCGCCGGGCGGCTCGTTCATCTGGCCGTACACCAGCACCGTGCGCGCGAGCACGTCCGAGCCGCGCATCTCCGTGAGCATCTCGTGGCCCTCGCGGGAGCGCTCGCCCACGCCCGCAAACACCGAGATACCCTGGTAACGCTGCACCATGGCGTGAATCAGCTCCATCACCAGCACGGTCTTGCCGACGCCCGCGCCGCCGAACATCGCGGCCTTGCCGCCTTGCGCGAGCGGCGCGAGCAGGTCGATAGCCTTGATGCCGGTCGTGAAGATCTCGGTGGAGCCGCGCAGCGCCGCGAGCGGCGGCGCTGCGCGATGGATCGGCCGGCGCGGCGCCGTGGCGTCGAGCGGCGGGCCGCCATCTTGGGCCGTGCCGCTCACGTCCAGCAGGCGGCCGAGCACCGCGTCGCCAACCGGCACCTGGAGCGGCCCGCCCTGGGCCTCGACGCGCGTGCCACGCCGCAATCCGGCAGTCGATTGCAAGGCAAGCGCGCGCAATGCGGTGGGGCCCAGATGCGCCTCGACTTCCGCCGTCAGCCGCGCGCCGTCGTCGCGGACGATCCATAGCGCGTCTTCCACGCGCGGCAGCGGGCCCGCTTCGAACACCACGTCCACGACCGCCCCGCGCACCGCGCTCACCCGTCCGGCGGCAACGGGCGCGGCCTCGGCGGCGGGCGTCGGCGGGGTATTCGGATCGGTGGTGCTGGTGGGCACGTCGCAGCTCCGCATGGCACGGTTTCGATCCGTCCAGGATAGGCGCTCGATGCGCATTTCGACTGATCTCGGTCAATTCACTGCGCCTTGGCGCATCCACCGCGACGCGCTGGCCACGCGCACAACCCTGATTGATCTGAGTCAATCGCGCGCCCGCGCCGGGCGTCGAGACTGAAGCGGCAAACGGATGCCATGACGTCAGCGCCAATACGCACGCCAACGCCAGGCGTCGCGCGGCAGCGCGCATCTGCACTGCGCCCTTACCGCATCCCGCACGCGAGAAGACCATGTCCGCACCCGAACCGGCGCCGAGCGCCCTCTCCATGTCCCCGATTCCGTTGATCGAGGGCGCCGCCATCGACGGCATGGCCGCCTACCGCGCGCTCGTCGACGAGGCGCGGCGCGACCCAGAGGCATTCTGGGCGCGTCTCGCGCGCGAGCATCTCGACTGGAAGCAACCGTTCACGCGCACGCTCGACTCATCGCACGCGCCGTTCTTCAAATGGTTCGACGACGGCCTGCTCAACGCGTCGTACAACTGTCTCGACCGGCATCTCGAGAACGGCGGTGCGAGCCGCACCGCTATCGTCTTCGAAGCGGACGGCGGCGAACTCACCACACTCACCTATGGCGAACTGCACGCTCGCGTTTGCCGTGTCGCAAACGCCTTGCGCGCACGCGGCGTGCGGCGCGGCGACCGCGTGATGATCTATCTGCCCATGTCGATCGAGGGCGTGGTCGCGATGCAGGCCTGTGCGCGCATCGGCGCGCCGCATTCGGTGGTGTTCGGCGGGTTCTCCGCGAAATCGCTGCACGAGCGCATGGCCGACGTGGGCGCCTGCGTGCTCATTACCGCCGACGAACAGGTGCGCGGCGGCCGCCATCTGCCGCTCAAAACGATTGCCGACGAAGCGCTCGCGATGGGCTGCGGCGACACCGTGCATACGGTGATCGTCTATCGCCGCACCGGCGGCGCGATTCCCTGGCACGCGGGCCGCGACGTGTGGCTGCACGAGCTCGAAGCCACGCAGAGCGCTACCTGCGAGCCCGAATGGGTTGACGCGGAGCATCCGCTCTTCATCCTCTATACGTCCGGCTCGACCGGCACGCCCAAGGGCGTGCAGCACAGCACCGGCGGCTATCTGCTGTGGGCCGCGCTCACGATGAAGTGGACCTTCGACATCCGCGCCTCCGACGTGTTCTGGTGCACCGCCGACATCGGCTGGATCACGGGTCACAGCTACATCTGCTACGGCCCGACCGCGGCGGGCGCGACCCAGATGATCTTCGAGGGCGTTCCCACCTGGCCCAACGCGGGCCGCTTCTGGCAGATGATCGAGCGCCACAAGGTGTCGATCTTCTACACCGCGCCCACCGCCATCCGCTCGCTCATGAAAGCGGCCCAGGCCGATCCCGACGTGCATCCGGCGCGCTACGACCTGGGCTCGCTGCGGCTGCTCGGCACCGTGGGCGAACCCATCAACCCCGAAGCATGGCGATGGTTCGCCGCGCAGGTCGGGGGCGGACGATGCCCCGTGCTCGACACCTTCTGGCAAACGGAGACCGGTGGCCACATGATCGCGCCGCTGCCGGGCGTCACGCCGCTCGTGCCGGGCTCCTGCACGCTGCCGCTGCCCGGTATCGAAGCGGCCATCGTCGACGAAACGGGCCGCGACGTGCCCGACGGCCACGGCGGGCTGCTCGTCATCAAGCGGCCGTGGCCGTCGATGCTGCGCACGGTGTGGGGCAATCCCGCGCGCTACCGCGCCGGCTATTTCCCGGAAGAACTGGGCGGCAAGCTCTACCTCGCCGGCGACGGGGCGATTCGCGACAGCGAATCCGGCTATTTCACAATCACGGGGCGCGTGGACGACGTGCTCAACGTGTCCGGCCATCGCATGGGCACGGCCGAGATCGAGTCCGCGCTGGCCGCCCATCCGCAGGTGGCCGAAGCCGCCGTGGTGGGCCGCCCCGATGCGACCACGGGCGAGGCCATCGTCGCGTTCGTGGTGCTCAAGGGGCCGTGCCCGCTCGACGGCGACGCGCAGCGCGTGGCCGACGAACTGCGCACATGGATCGGCCGCGAAATCGGGCCGATCGCCAAGCCGCGCGAGATCCGCTTCGGCGAAGCCATGCCCAAGACGCGCTCCGGCAAGATCGTGCGCCGCCTGCTGCGCTCGGTGGCCAAGGGCGAGGCGATCGAACAGGACACCTCGACCGTCGAAAACCCCGCGGTCATTGCCCAGTTCAGCAAGGCCGCCTGAATGCGCCAGCACATTAACCAGGAGACTGTCCTCATGAAACCCACCGCCCCCAACCCCGCCGCGCTCGGCCTCGCCGGATTCGCCCTCACGACGTGGCTCCTCAGCATGATCAACGCCGGCTGGTTCGGCGGCGACTCGCTCGGCCTCGTGCTCGCCTGCGCGCTCGCGTTCGGCGGCACGGCGCAGGCCATCGCGGGACTCATCGAGATTCCGCGCGGCAACACCTTCGGCGCCACCGCGTTCATTGCCTACGGCGCGTTCTGGTGGTCACTCGCGCTCTATCTGCTGTTTCTGCACGAGCATGTCGTGCCGGCGTTCGTCGGCTGGTATCTGCTGCTGTGGGGCGTCTTCACGTTCTACATGTGGATCGCCACATGGCGCGCGGCGCGCGCGCTGCAACTGCTGTTCGCCGCGCTGTGGGTCACGTTCTTCCTGCTCGCGTTCAGCGAATGGACCGGCTCGCTGGCCCTGCACCATGCAGGCGGATATGCGGGACTCCTCACGGCTCTCGTTGCGTTCTACCTCTCCGCAGCGGAGATCATCAACGAGACGCATGGGCGGCGCGTACTGCCGACCGGCGCGCCCGCGAGCGCCGGCGCCGAGGATCTCCCCGCCGCGCGCACCGCATGACAGAACCCCCATCACCGGCGTCGGCGAATGCCGAGTGCTGGGCACCAGGAGAACGCCATGACCGAATTTCAATGCATCGACTACCAGCCCGCGCCGCTACTCCCGCCCGCTCCCGCGAGCGGCGAAGCGCCCGCCTTCATCGACCTGCCGCGAGCGCGACACGACGCTGGCGCACCGCTGATGAAAGCGCTCGCGCAGCGCAGGAGCACCCGCGCCTACGCGGACACGCCCATGACGCTCGACACATTGGGCGAACTGCTCTGGGCCGCGAACGGTGTGAACCGCGCCGAAACGGGCGGCCACACCGCGCCCTCCGCGCACGGCTTCAATGAGATCGATGTCTATGTCGCGCTGCCCCACGGCGTCTATCGCTATGAGCCCGAGCTCAACCGGCTTGCGCTCAAGCACGCCGTGGACGCGCGCAACATGACGGGCTACCAGGACTTCGTGGGCAAGGCGCCGCTCGATCTCGTGTACGTGCTGCGCGGCTCGCAAGCGCTCGCCACGCCGCGCCAGCAGCGCGAACTGTTCGCGGCCATCGCCACCGGCGCGATCTGCCAGAACGTCTCGCTCTACTGTGCCTCCGAGGGGCTCGCCACCGTGGTGCGCGGCTGGATCAACCATCGGCTGCTCGCCGATGCGCTGCGCCTGAACGAGGATGAGACACCGATTCTCGCGCAGACCGTCGGCAGGCCGGCGGCAGCGTAAGCGGCCCATGCCGCGCTCGCGAAACAGGATGCTGGCGATGACTACGCGCGTCGACTTGACCCCGGTTCAAGAGACCTACCGTCTCTGCTATGTGCACGCGCCGTGGGCATATTTCACGCGCGTGCCGCTCGATCAACAGTGGGGCGACCGTTGGGAGCGCTCGCCCTATACGTCCGAGGCCGGCTTGCCCTATGGCGGCGAACCCGATCAGATTCTCAAGGTCGCCTTCGACGGGCCGTTGCTCACGCCGGAAACGGGCGAGCACGCGCATCCCTACAGCGTGCAGGAGATCAACGACCGGAGTGCGCCCTGGCTGCGCAC
Organism: Paraburkholderia caffeinitolerans; assembly: GCF_902859945.1. Taxonomy (GTDB): domain Bacteria; phylum Pseudomonadota; class Gammaproteobacteria; order Burkholderiales; family Burkholderiaceae; genus Paraburkholderia; species Paraburkholderia caffeinitolerans. The sequence continues at coordinate 202,003 of NZ_CADIKL010000011.1, forward strand.
CGACAGCTATTTCGGCGGCCCGCCCGTGCACATCATGGCGGGCGCGACGCTCCAGCGCTTCACCGAGTTGGTCGAACTCGCGGGCGGGAGCGTCTATGCGCCGGTTGGCTGGAGACAGTTGCCGGAGCTGGTGTCAAAGCCGACGGCAGCCTGCTGAAATGCCCGTGCCGCTTTTTTGCAGTTGCGCGCAGAAGTTCTGCGACCCGGAGTTTCTGCATCTGTCCGCCCGGTGCGGGTGCGTCGAACGGGACGGAATCTTTGATCCGCGAGGAGTGAATCATGAAAGACGCTTACGGGCGCCGGGCGTTGCTGCTTCAACTCGGCGATGTTCTGAAGATGCTCGACTACATCAAGGCGCACTCCCACGACGCCCAGACCGTCGGCGATCTGATCCGCCATCACGAGGCGCTTGCCGGCATTGCGCTGCTGGACAGCGTCGCCCAGACCATGACCGTCAGCGAGCTCGAATACCGCGCCTTACATGCGTTTTGCCGTTGGCCGCAGTTGCTGCTGGACGAGCCGCTCGACCATGGCGCGCTCGCCACGCCTGTAAGAGAGGGACTTTTCGACGACAACCCGTATGGGTGGGAATCCTGGACCGAGAGCCTCGCGAACGTCGTGCCATGGCTGGCCACGGCAGCGGCTGTTCCGGTGTGACGTGAGAAGTTCGGCGGCTTCTGCCGATGCCCATGAAAATCGCGCGCGCCGCCGCCCCGGCGCACAAGTGCCGCGTCACGCTAGCACGAGTTCGTCGATGACCGCGCGCACACCTGGCTGCGACCACGCCGCGCCGCGAACCACGGCACGTTCGGCCTCCGAGCCCACTTTGCCCCGGAGTGTCACCACCCCTTCGCTCATCTCGGCATGGATTCGGCCCGCCTCATCTTCAACGTAGTACTGCAATGCCTTGCGGATGCGTTCGCCAATCCTGCCCGGATCGGTGCGCCGGCGGGCTGTCACGCGGCTCGTCACGCCGGTCACGCTGCGCAACTGCATCAGTGTCCGGATCGCGAGCTCGCGCTGCCAATCCCATTCGACGGTTCCCTGCAAGAAGATATGCCCGCCCTCCGCCTCGACATCCACGGCGCGTTGCGGCACCCCGGCCGTCCAGTGCAGGACCGCGCGCGCCATTGCTGCGATCTCGTCGTCGCTGTGCTGGTCCGCGGCCGGGCGTTCGAGCGCGCGTTCGTCCTGTACGTCCTGCTTCGGTTGTGGACTTACTTTCATTACGGACTCCCCGCACGGTTTTGCAGATGCGCGGCGCCCACTCGATGTGCCCGCCCCGCGCCGCGACGATCATGCATCGGCGGATGTTGCGTGGTGCCGCGCGCGCTCGGGAGTCGCCTCGCCGTTCAGGCGCATGCCCATGAACGGCCGCGGCCATGTCATCCAGTTGCCCGCCTGCGGCACGGTTCCGGCCTGCCGCGTCACCTGCGCCGGTTTCGCCTGCCACCAGGCATTCTCGGCATTGAAGACCGCGTCGCGAAGCAACGCCCCGTATGCCGCCTGGTTTCGCGCAGCCGAAACCAGACCTTGCTCCCACAGGGCCACGCTCGCCGCGAGGTACTCGCGCATCATCGGTTGCCAGGCCTGCGCGATGGCCCCCGCATAGCCGGCCCGCGCGTGCATGATTGCGTCGCCCACGCGCTGCGCTGCGGCGCGATCGCGTTCAATGCATTTCGCTTGCAGCGCCAGCGCGGCCGCGAGTTGATCGAAGCCGATCTGCGCCATGCGCGTGCCCATGCTCGATGGGGAAACCGGCTGGAGCGGCATGCTCCGGGGGATATCGCTCATTTCATTCTCCTGACCATTCGAGTGTGTGCCGTGACTCGCAGTCCACGAGTCCATGCGTGTAGTCGCATTCCTCGTTCAATCTAGCGCCCGTGTTCTTCGCTTGATTGACTTGCATCAGTTGTCGCCGTCATCCGGAAACCCGATGGTCGGATGAGGCGCGCATCGTGTTTTTCTTGACCTGTATCAGCCGCCGCCCTCCCCGCGCGCGCGAGCCTTCTGACTGATCCCGACTGACTTCCTGCGCCACGCGCGCCTTGCCGCCATGCCTTACGCAACGAACGACGATTTGCCCGCGGGCGTACGCAATCATTTGCCGCCGCACGATGACCACGATATCCAGGACACCCGCGCCGCACGCATCGTGCGCCTCGTCGACACGCTTGCCGGCGAGCTGCACGGCGACGGACACCGCCTCGGGCGCGTTTCGATGACGACGCATCTCGAGCGCGATCTCGGATTCGACAGCATCGCACGCGCCGAACTGGCCGAACGGATCGAGCAAGCCTTTGCCGTGCGGCTGCCGCCCGATGCGTTCGCGGCCATCACGCCGGCGGACCTGCTCGCGGCCATCGAGCGGGGCGCGGAGGCCCCGACGCGCGCAGCCACGCCGGGAACGCCAGCAGCACCGGCGGCGCGCAGCGCACCCGCCGTACCAGAGCAAGCGCGCACACTCGCCGAAGTGCTCCAGTGGCACGCGCGCAGGCATCCGGACCGGCTCCATCTCACGCTCATCGAGCAAGGCGCCGCGACGGAACTCAGTTACGGCGCGCTGTTCGAGCGCGCCTCGCGCACGGCCAACGCGCTGCGCGCGCGTGGCGTCGATCCGGGCGCGCGGGTGGCGCTGATGCTGCCCACCAGCATCGAATATTTCGTCGCCTTCGCGGCGCTCGCGCTGTGCGGCGCGGTTCCGGTGCCGATCTATCCGCCGACGAGCCTCGCGCAGGTCGAGGAGCATGTCACGCGACACGCGCCGATCCTCGCGAATGCCGGAGTCTCGGCGTTGATCGCCGCGGGGTCCCTCGGCCCGGTGGCGCAATTGCTCCGGCTGAAAGTCCCGACGCTGCATCAGGTGTTCACCTACACGGCCCTTGAAGCGGCGCAGCCGCATAACGAGGACGAAGCACCGCTGATCCAGACCGGTCCGGACGATCTCGCCTTGCTCCAGTACACCTCCGGCAGCACCGGCGCCCCCAAAGGCGTCATGCTGAGCCACGCGAACCTGCTTTCGAACATCCGCGCGATGGGCGAGCTCATGGGCGTGCAGCCCGACGACACGCTCGTGAGCTGGCTGCCGCTCTATCACGACATGGGGCTCATCGGCGCGTGGCTCGCCCCGCTCTATTTCGGCTTTACGCTCGTCGCCATGTCGCCGCTCGCGTTTCTGGCCCGACCGGCGGTCTGGCTCGAAACGATCTCGCAGCGCCGCGCGACGATCACGGCCGCGCCCAATTTTGCGTACGACTGGTGCGCGCGGCGCGTGCCCGCGCATGCGCTCTCCGGGCTCGATCTCGCCTCGCTGCGCTTTGCGTTCTGCGGCTCGGAGCCGGTGAATCCTGACACGCTGCGCGCCTTCTCCGCGCGCTTCGCGCCGCTCGGATTCGACGCGCGCGCCATCACGCCCGTCTACGGCCTCGCGGAAAACACGCTTGCCGTCACCTTCCCCGTACCGTCACGCGGCCTGCGCGTCGACCGCGTGCAGCGCGAAGCGCTCGCCATGCGCGGCGAGGCGGTGCCCGCCTACGCGGGCACCGATGCCCTCGCGCTCGTCGCCTGCGGCTACGCGCTTGCGAATACGCGCCTGCGCATCGTCGACGATCAACACCACACGCTCGCCGAACGCCACGTCGGCCATATCGAGTTTCGCGGCGCGAGCGCCACGGCAGGCTACTTTCGCAATCCTGAGCAAACCGCACGCCTTGTTCGCGACGGCTGGCTCGACAGCGGCGACCTCGGTTATATCGCGGAGGGCGAGCTTTTCGTCACGGGTCGCGCGAAGGACCTCATCATCCGTGCGGGCCGCCACATTTTCCCCGACGAACTGGAGCACGCGATCGGGCAACTAAGCGGCGTGGAGCCGGGCGGCGTAGCCGCGTGTGGCGAGCCCGATCCGCTCGCGGGCACCGAACGCCTCGTCGTGATCGTCGAGACCGCGCTGGGCGAGCTAGCCGAACGCGCCGATCTACACGCGCGCGTCAACGCCGTAGTGCTTCGGCTGTGCGGCGCGCCCGCCGAGCGCGTCGTGCTGGTCACGCCGCATGGCATCCTCAAGACGCCTGGCGGCAAGATCCGGCGCGCCGCAACGATCGAGCGTCTGCGCTACGGCGCGACCGCTGCCCAACCATCGGGCGCGTTCGCGCCCTGGCGCCAGGGCTTCACGCTTGCAGCGGCCACTGCGGCCCCGCTTGCGCGGGCCACCTGCCACTCGCTGCGGCACATCGCTCGCGGCCTGTGGTGCGGATCGCTCGCCGCGCTGGCGCTTCCGGTCGTATGGGCGCAGGTCACGCTCGATCGCAACCCCGGGCGCCGCTGGCGCTCGGCCGCGCGCGCGTGCCGCTTCGTGCTGCGCGCCGCGGGCCTGCACACGACGCTGCACGGCGCGCAGCACTTCAACCGCGCCGCGCACCCGGTACTGGCCGTCAATCACACGAGCTATCTCGACGTGATTGCGCTGCTCGCCGCACTGCCCGCGCCGGTTCATTTCGTCGCCAAGCACGAGCTTGCCCGCCAGCCGTTCGTCGGCGCGCTGCTGCGTGCGCTCGGCACGCGCTTCGTCGCGCGCGACGACTATGGCCAGAGCCTCGCCGACGAAGCGCAGCTCGTCGAGTGCGCCCGCGCTGGCGAGACTTTGCTGTTTTTCCCCGAAGGAACCTTCGTGGCCGCCGCCGGCCTGCGCGCATTCAAGCTGGGCGCGTTTCGCGCGGCGGTGCTGGCAGGTCGTCCGGTGTTACCCGTGGCGCTGCGCGGCGCACGCGCGGCATTGCGCGACGGGCACTGGGTTCCGGAGCGCGGCGAGATCGAGGTCGAGATTCTGGCGCCGGTGCAGGCGCAAGGCAACGATTTGCGCGCCATGGCGAACCTGCGCGAGCGCACGCGCGCGGCGCTGCTCGCGCAATGCGGTGAACCGGACGCGGCGGCCCAGACCGCGCCGGCCGCAGCGTCAAGCTCGATGTAAAGCCGTCCGGCGCTGCTCAAAAAACGCTCACCGCGAACCCTCACAGCAGCCCCTTACAGCGGCAACCGCCCGGCCAGCGTCACAGGCATGCCGGCATGCGGTTCGCGCGCCGACTCGCTGGCCGCGACGCGCTGCTTGAGCGCGACGAAGCTGTCGGGGCTTACCGAGATCGAGTCGATACCGCACTCGACCAGGAACTCGGCAAACTCGGGATGATGCGCAGGCGCCTCGCCGCACAGGCCGACCTTCGCGCCGGCACGGTGGGCCTCGGCGATCACCGTGCGCACCATCCACTTGAGCGCGTCGCTTTGCTCGTCGAAGAGCCCGGCGAGCTGCGCCGAGTCGCGATCCACGCCGAGCGTGAGCTGCGTGAGATCGTTGCTGCCGATCGAAAAGCCGTCGAAGCGCCGCGCGAACTCGCGCGCCAGCACGACATTGGAGGGAATCTCGCACATCACATAGATTTCGAGGCCGTTGCGCCCGCGCTCGAGGCCGTTCTCGCGCATGACCGCAAGCACGCGGTCGGCTTCCTCGGGCGTGCGGCAGAACGGAATCATCACGATGACATTGGCGAAGCCCATCTCTTCGCGCAGCCGGCGGATCGCGCGACATTCGAGCGCGAATCCTTCGCGGTATAGCGGCGAGTAGTAGCGCGAGGCGCCGCGAAAGCCGAGCATCGGATTGGCCTCGTGCGGCTCGAATTGCGCGCCGCCCACGAGGTTCGCGTACTCGTTGGTCTTGAAGTCGCTCATGCGCACGATCACGGGATGCGGAAAGTGCGCGGCCGCGATGCGCCCGAGCGCACGCGAGAGCTGGTCCACGAAGTACTCGGTCTTGTCGGCATATCCGGCGCTCAGGTCGCGAATGATGCGCTTGGCCCGCTCGTCCTTCAGCTGGTCGTAGTGGACCAGCGCCATGGGATGCACGCGAATCTGACTGCCGATCACGAACTCCATACGCGCGAGCCCCACCCCGTCGGCGGGCATGCGCCACCAGCGAAACGCGGCCGCGGGATTGGCGAGATTGAGCATGATGGCGGTGCGGGTGGGCGGCAGGTTCGAAAAGTCGATCTCCCGCGCGTGAAAGTCCGCGATGCCCGCGTACACCGTGCCTTGCTCGCCCTGCGCGCAACTCACCGTGACTTTCTGGCGGTTGCGCAGCACGCGCGTGGCGTTGCCGGTCCCGACGATGGCCGGCAGACCCAGCTCGCGGCTCACGATCGCCGCGTGGGAGGTACGCCCGCCGTGATCCGTGACGATCGCCGCCGCGCGCCGCATGATCGGCACCCAGTCCGGGTCGGTGGTCTGCGCGACCAGCACGGCGCCGTCCACGAAGCGCTCCATGTCGCGCGGCTGCTCGATCACGCAGACGGGCCCCGCGCCGATCGCCTCGCCAACGCTCACGCCCGAGAGCAGCTTCGGCCCGGCTTTGTCGAGGTGCCAGGTTTTGAGCGCGCCCGCGTCGCGGCGCGACTGAACCGTTTCCGGGCGCGCCTGAACGATGAAGATCTCGCCGGTTGCACCGTCCTTCGCCCACTCCATGTCCATCGCGCAGCCGTAGTGCGCCTCGATCAGGCAGGCCCAGCGCGCGAGCTTAAGGATTTCGTCGTCTTGCAGCACGTAGGCGCGGCGCTCGGCCAGCGAGGTCCGCACGTTTCTGGTCGGCTGCATGCGGCTGCGCACGCAGATCATCTTGAGGGTCTTGGCGCCGCGCTGCTTGCCGACGATGGGCGCGAGAGCCGGGTCGTCCAGCAGCGGCTTGAAGACCTCGTATTCGTCGGGATCGACGGCGCCCTGCACCACGTTCTCGCCGAGCCCCCAAGCCGCGTCGATCAGGACGACGCGACCGAAGCCGGTCTCGGTATCGATCGAGAACATCACGCCCGCGCCGCCCAGGTCGGCGCGCACCATCTGCTGCACGCCCACCGACACCGCGACCTTCAGCGCGTCGAAGCCTTTGGCCTGGCGGTAGCTGATCGCGCGGTCGGTATAGAGCGACGCGTAGCAGCGCCGACAGGCGTCGAGCACCGCCGCGCCGCCCGATACGTTCAGGAAGGTCTCGAACTGCCCCGCGAAGCTCGCCTCGGGCAGGTCTTCGGCTGTCGCGCTGGAGCGCACGGCGACGCTCAACTTGTCGTGGCCGCTCTGGCGGCACAGGTCCGCATAGGCGACGCGGATGGCGTCCGCAATCGCGGCGGGCCATTCGCCGCGCAAGATCGCCGCGCGGATCAGCGCGCCCGTTTCGGCAAGCGTGCGCCGCTTCGCATGCAGATCGTCCAGCGCGGCGGCGATCACATCATCGAGACGGTTCGCTTCGAGGAAGTCGCGATACGCCTGCGCCGTGCTCGCGAAGCCGGGCGGCACCTTGATGCCGTGCGGCGCGAGGTTCGCGATCAGCTCGCCTAGCGAGGCGTTCTTGCCGCCGACGCGCGCGAGATCGGCGCGCGTGACCTGCGAAAGCCAGACAACTGAAGCGGACGCGGCGTTCATGAAAGGCCCCGCACGAGCAGCACAGGGCGGTCCGTCTCGCGCACGAATTCCTCCGCCACGCTGCCGAGCAGCGCGCGTCTCACGCCGCGCCGGCCATGCGTGCCGAGCACGACGAGCTGCGCGCCCACGCGCGTGACGCAGCGGTTCAGGCAATCCGCCACACTGTCGGTTACGCTTTGCAGTTGCAGCAGTTCCGTCTCGCAATGCACGTCCGCCGCCTTCGCCTCGTCGCGCGCGGCTTCCAGCAGCCTTTTGGCGTCTTCCCGATACATCGCGATCAGGTCCACCGGCACGTACGCGAGGCCCATGCCGAACGGCGCCAGAATGTCGATCACATTCGCTACATACAGTTGCGCGCCTGTCAGCCGCGCGATGCGCAGCGCCTCGGCGAGCGCACGCTTCGACGTCTCGCTGCCGTCGAACGCCATCAGAATCTTCTCGTACATGGTCGGCCTCCTCACCCGGGATATCCGGTGCCGCATTCCCTTGCCTGATGCCCATCTTCGGTTTGGCCAGCGCCATGCCATTGATTTGCATCAAGAGACAAACGCGGTCGGAGCACCGCCATGGCCGCATCGAGCTGTCGATCAGCGCGGGCCGTCCCCGGCATCGCCCCAGCCGCCGCCCAATGCCGCATAGAGCGCGACGGTGTCCTGGAGCCGCTGGGCGTCGGCTTCGAGCCAGGCGATCTGCGCTTGATGCAGTTGAGCATCGGCGACGAGGATCTGGAGGTAATCCACCGTTCCCGCGCGATAGTCGGCGCGCAGCAAGCGCAGCGCCTCGCGCGCCGCCGCCAGCGCGCGCGTCTGCGCCTCCAGTGCGCCGGCGTCGTGCTCGAGCGCATAGAGCACGTCCGCCACCTGCGCAAAGGCGCTCAGCACGGTCTGCCGATACTGTGCGCGCGAGGCGTCGTAAGCGTCCTGCGCGGCCTTGCGCCCGTACCAGAGCGTGCCGCCCTCGAAGAGCGGCGCGGCCACGTCCGCGGCCAGCGCCCACGACTGGCCTGCGCGCGCGCCCATCGACGCGAGCGACGTACCCGCAAGCCCGCCGCCCGCCGAAAGCGTGAGGTTCGGCAGCATCGCCGCCGTGGCCACGCCGACTTCCGCGCTCGCCGCATGCAGCAGCGCCTCGGCCTGCAGCACGTCGGGCCGCTGGCGCACGAGCTGCGACGGCACAGTCTCGGGCAAATCCGCCGGCAGCGTGATCTCGTTCAGCGAAAGCTCTGGCGAGGACCATTGCGCCGGCAGCAGGCCGCTCAACGTGGCCAGCAGATCCGCCGCCTGAGCGCGCTTTTGCTCCAGCACCGGCAAGGTGGCTTCGAGCGCGGCCTGCTCGTTCTGCAGCGTGAGCACCGCCGCGTAGGCAGCCGTACCCGCGCGCGCGCACCTCGGCAATGCGGACCTGCTCGCGCACGAGCCCGATCATCTCGCGCGTCGCGTCGATCTCGTCGCGCCAGCCGGCGCTCGCGATCATCGTGTTGACGACGTTCGATTCGATCGTGAGGTAAGCCGCCTCCAGCGCGTAGCGCTGCGCATCGCGCTGCGCCGCGAGCCCCTCGACGAACCGCCGGTTGCCGCCCCAGAGATCGACGGCATAGCTGATCGAGGCCGACAGCGTAAACAGGTTGAAAATCGAGGGCGCCATGCCGGAGCCCACGTGCAGCGGAACATAGCGCTGCCGGGAGGCGCCGGCCGCGGCGCTCACCTGCGGATAGAACACGCCCGCTCCGGCGCGTAACTGATGATCTGCATGCCGAAGCGATGCCTCGGCCGCATCGAGCGTCGCGTTGCCGGTGAGCGCGTCGTCCACGGCTGCATCGATCTCGCGGCAGCCAAACTGGGTCCACCAGTCGTCGCGCACGGCGACGCCAGCCCGCAGGGTCTGCGAGACACCGGCCGCCGCGAAGGACGCGGGCGCGCCGCCACGCACATACGCATCGACCTGCGGCGGCGCCGGCCGCGTGAAATCCGGCCCGACGGCGCAGCCCGCCAGCCCTGTTGCACCGATCCACGCGAATACGAGCAGCGCGCCACGCGCGCGCGCGCGACGGCGTCCCCCTCGCGTCCCGCTCGAAGCAGTTCGCTTAACGCGCGGCAATGTACACATCGACGATCTGCCCTGGATAGAGACGCAGGCCCGCCTGCGGCTCGATGCGGAAAATGACCGGCAGCACGCGCAGGTCAACGCGCTCGGCACGCTGGTCGGAAAGCTCGATCTTCGGCGTTACGTAGGGCTGGATGCGCTCGAACGTGAGATCGGCCGCGATGTTCGCACCGCGTACCGTCATGCGCCCCTTGAGCTGGCCCGGCTGTGGCAGCCGCGAGATCAGGATCTCGTCCACGTAACAGCGCACCGCGAGACGCTCGGGCGCCGTGCCCAGCACGATGACGGGCGCCATGCCCTGCGTGTAAGTGTCGTAGACGCCCTGCTGCGACAGGTACGAGCCCTGCGCCGTGTTCACCGCGAGCACGATGCCGTCGGACGGCGCGCGCAGCGTGTAGTGCGCGAGCAGCGCGTCGGCCGACGCGGCCGCCTTGCGCAGCGCCTCCACCTGCCCCTGCTGGTTGCGCACGTCGTAGACCCACGCGCCCGCGCGCGTGAGACGGTCCTGACGCGCGACCACGTCGAGGTTGGCGCGCGCGACGTGCATGGCGTTCTCCGCGCTGTCGAGCACGTCGCGGCTCACGGCTTTGGGGTCGATGTCCCATGCCTGCTTTTGCTTCGCATAGGTGTCCTGAGCCATCTTCAGGTTGGCCTGGGCCGCCTGCACCTGCGCGTCGGCAACGTCGCGCGTTTCCGGCCTGGGCTGTGCCTTGAGTTCGTCGAGCAGGGCCTGCGCGGCAAGCGCCTGGGCGGCGAGCTGCTCCGCGTTCGCGCGCTGCACCGAATCGTCGATCGTGAGCAGCACGTCTCCCGCCTTCACGCGCTCGCCGTCGTGCACGTAGAGGCGCGTGAGCGTCCCTGTCACTTCGGGATAGAGATTGACGTTCGCTCCGGCGCTCTGATCGCTTTCGACGATGCCCGTGGCATAGACGCCGTGCGCGTAAGGATTGGCCGCCGGCTGGAACACCGGCGGCTGCGGCGGCTGCTGGATGCCGAACACCCAGGCCGCGACAACGCTCGCGAGAAAGCCGATCAACGCCGCTGCGAACACAAGCCGATGCTTCATCGCGCGCCTCCGGGGACGATGTCCTTGAGCTTGCCGTCCTCCATATGCAGGATGCGGTCCGCGTACTCGAAGATGCGGGCGTCGTGAGTGACGGTGATGATGCAGCGACGCTCGTTGAGCACCTGATGCTTGACGAACTCGATGATGGTGCGTCCCGTGTCGCCGTCGAGCGAGGCGGTGGGCTCATCGAGCACGAGAATGTCGGGCTGGCTCACGATCGCGCGGGCAATCGCCACGCGCTGCTGCTCGCCGCCCGAGAGCTTCACGGGCGGCAGGGCGGCACGGTTTTCGAGGCCCACGACCGCCAGATAGCGCTGCGCCTCGGCGAGCGCGTCGTCCCAGGGCCGCCGCTTGAGGATCAGCGGAATGGCCACGTTCTCGGCCGTGGTGAGGCGCGGAAACAGATGGTAGTCCTGAAAGACGAAGCCGATGCGGTTGAGCCGGAACTCCGCGAGCCGGTCGTCGGGCTGAGCCCATAGATCCACGCCATCCACGGACACGGACCCGCCATCGGGCCGCAGAATCCCGGAGATGACGCTGAGCAGCGTGGTCTTGCCGCTGCCTGACGGCCCGACGATCAGCACCATCTCGCCGAAGCGCGCCTGCATGGAGACGCCTTGCAGCGCCTGGGTGCGCGCCGCGCCCTCGCCGAACCACTTGTCGAGCGCACGCGCCTCGATGGCAATCGAATCGGTCATCGCTTCAGCCCCGGAAGATGTCGAACGGCTCGATGCGCAGCACGCGGCGCACGCCGAGATAGCTCGAGAGCGCGGCGATCACCACCACCATCGCGAACGCAATCGCGAGGTTGCCGTAGGTGATCATGGCCGCGTAGTCGCGGATGCGCAGCCGCGCGAGGCTGATCGACGCCGCGCACAGGCCGACGCCGAGGCCATAGCCGGTGAGCGCCGTGAAGGCCGCCTGGAACAGGATCATCGCGACCAACTCGCGCCGCTTCGCGCCGATGGCCTTGAGCGCGCCGAATTTTTCGAGATTTTCCAGAATGAACGTGTAGAAGGTCTGCCCCGAGATCGACAGGCCGACCACGAAGCTGATCACTGTCATCAGGAGAATGTTGGTGCCGAGGCTGGTCTGGTACTTGTAGAAGTCGGCGATGTGCTGCATGAACTCATCTTTCGTGTAGGCGACATAGCCGAGCGCGGCGACCTGCGCCTTGATGTGCGCAATGTCGGCCGTCGACTTCGGCTCGACGAGGATGTACGAGGTCGTGTAGCGAGTCGACGGGACGTCCTGGATGGCGCGGCGGTACGTCGTGTAAAGCGTAGGGGTGCCAAACAGACTGCCGCTCGCCACCGCGGCAATGCCGACCACCACGGCGCGGTGGTCGTTCAGCTCGAAGTCGGTGCCGGGCGCGGGGCTGCCGAGCTTGTAGAACTCGGCGTCCTGCACGGCAATGAAGCCGTCTTCCGCAAAGATGTCTTCGATGCGCCCGGTCTTCATCTTCGGCCAGCCATAGAGCGTGGTGTCGTCCAGCCCAATCACGGTGGCCGCCTGGTAGGTGCCGTCGTGCAGCTTCACGAGCGCCGCGCCCGAATAGAGCGGCACGGCGTACTTCACGCCGTCGATGCTGCGCACGGCGTCGAGCACGTAATCGGGCATGCCGATGCTACTCGCGATCGTCTGCACCGCCGGGTCCATCACCCAGACCTTCGCGCCCACGTTGATGACGGTGGACGACGAGCGGTTGAGGATACCCGCGAACATGGACGTCATCTCGACCATCAGAAACACCGCGAACGTGATGCCGATCAGCAGCGCCGTGAACTTGGCGCTGTCGTTGACAAGCAGCTTGAACGCGAGGCGCAGGATGCACCGCATGCCGCTCTCCGGTTTGGCCGGCCCCGCTCGCCACGCACGAGGCGCGTGCATGGTCCGGGCCTGGTGAGGCGATTCTGCGGCGCGCGGCCCTCTTCCAGTTGACGTGCATCAAACAAGCCGCGCTGGGTCGATGTTTGACTTGCATCGAACATCGACCCGATCCCAGCGACAACACTCGAAGCTAGTGTTACCGCTCGTCCGCCCGCGTCCCGCGGCACAACGAGACGCACCGCCCTAGGAGACGCAGCCATGCCATACAAGACCCTGCTCGCTTATCTCGACCCGAGCGAGCGCGCGCAAGCGCGGCTCGACTTCGCGCTGACGCTCGCGGGCCGCTTCGACGCGCACCTCATTGGCCTTTACTCGCCGTTCGCGCCGGAAGCGCGCGCGTACTTCAGTGTCGCCGGCTGCGCGCCCTACTACAGCGAATACTGCGATGCGCGGCGCAGCCAGCAGGCCACGGCGGAGGAATCGTTTCGCCACGACTTGCGGCGCGCCGGCATGGAAGGCGAGTGGATCGCATTCGACGACTATGCCGAACAGCCGATCATCCGCCGCAGCCGCCACGCCGATTTGCTGGTCGCGGGCCAGGCGAGTCCCGACGACGATGCCCATGCGCTGCGCGCGTGCTTTCTGGAAAGCGTGGTCATGACGTCCGGCAGGCCGGTGCTGGTGCTGCCTTACGCGGGAACGCTGCGCGCCGCGTGCGAGTCGATCGTGATCGCGTGGGACGGCAGCCGCGAAGCCGCGCGCGCGGTGCACGACGCGATGCCCCTGCTGCAAGCCGCGAAGCGCGTGACGGTGCTGCATATCGGTACGCCCGCTTCGTCGCGCGCTGCGGCGTCGTCGGGCGCCGGCATCGCGAACATCGACCAGATGCTGGCCAGGCACGCGGTCAATGTCGACTTTGCGCAAAGCCTTAGCGACGCGGACGAGACGGTGGGCGACACCTTGATTTCGTGGGGCGCGACGAGCGGCTGCGACTGTGTCGTGGCGGGCGCTTACAGCCATCCGCAATGGCGCGAGCACGTGCTCGGCGGCGTCACGCGCGCGCTGCTCGAATCGGCCACCGTGCCGGTTCTGCTGTCGCATTGAAGGCGCGGCGCGCGATCGGCTGATACAGGTCAATTGGGCGAGGTAGACGGGATTTAAGCTGAACCAATATTCTTGGCTTCCCCGCGAGATGCAACCATGTACAAGCGACTGATCTTCCTTGCCGTCCTTGCGCTGCCCGGCTCGTTCTTCATCATCACGGCGGTCAGCTTCCATCCTCGCGGCCGTGCGCTGCTCGCGGACGTAGTGGGATTCGCTGTGCCGCACGCCAGATACGCGTCCACGCGCGACGGCACGGCACGCTGAGACCGGGAACCGCACGAAGGAAGCGAAGCGCGTTTGCCGCCGCTGCAATGCCGCTGTAAAGCTCACGCACTCAGTACACGGGGCGCCCGGCGTCATAGAACCGTTGTACCTGCGCAGCGTCGCAAAGCGCCGTCCCGCTCGTCAGCAGGGTTGCCGATGCCGCCGCCTGCGCAAGACGGGCCGCAGCCGCCAGCCCATCGCCCCGGCGCAACGCGACGACCAATCCCGCAAGAAAGCTGTCGCCCGCGCCGATCGCACTCGAAACGGATACCGGCAGGGCCTTCACGCGTATCGTTTCTTGGGCCGATACCAGCAGCGCGCCACGATCCCCAAGCGTCAGCGCAACGATTTCCGCGCGCCGCCGCGCCACGATCTCGCGCGCGGCGGCCAGTTGCGCCGCCTCGTCGGCAAGCGGCCGCCCCGCCAGCCCGGCCAGTTCACCAAGGCTAGGCTTCACGAGGTAGACGCCTGCTTCCAGCGCCAACGCGAGCGGCGCACCCGATGTGTCCAGCGCCACCCGCGTGCCGCGTGCATGAGCCCGCTGCGCGAGATCCGCATAGGCTCGCGCAGGTACGCCCGGCGGCAGGCTGCCGCTCATCACGAGGTAGCGCGGTGCAGGCACTAGCGCATCGCAAGCCTCCATTGCGCTAACCCATTCGGCAGCCTCCACCGGCGCGCCAGGCAGCACGAAGCGGAACTCGCGGCCCGTCGAACGCTCCTTCACCGAGAAGTTTTCCCGTGTCTCGCCCGCGATATGCAGCCTTCGGCTGTCCACGCGCTCGGCTGCGAGCAGTTGCTCCAGCAACTCGCCCGTCACGCCGCCCGCGAGATACAGTGCGCGGCAGTGGGCCTGCGCGCCGTCGAGACGCTGGATCACGCGCGCGACATTGATGCCCCCGCCGCCCGGATAGCGGCTTGCCGTGTCGCAGCGCAGCTTGTGCGTGTCGATCACGCGCTCCACCGCCGTCGACACATCGACGGCGGGATTGGCTGTCAGCGTCAAGATCTCGATCACGTCATCGACTCCGATCCGGTGCCAAGCCCTGTAGGCCGACGCCTACAGGTTCCAAAAAACGACCTACATCACTTTCAGCGCCGGCTCATTGGGAGGCCCGGCCACGCCGTCCATACTGAAGACGTAGCGAATTCCGCTCGAACGTTCACCCCCAAGGAGCGTCGTCATGCCCACCGCCGAAAGCCGCACGCCGTCCACCGCTCCGCTTGCCGGCGCAATTGCCGTCGACGACGCCAATGCGCTGCTCGCGCTCGCGCGTTCCGCCGGCATGCTCGTCACGCTCGACGGCCAGATCGGCCGCGAAAAATACCAGAGCGTCGCGGGTTCGCTGCGGTCGTTCCAATGCTTTGCCGCCGCGCTGCGCGACGCGCTCGCTGCCGGCCAGGCAGGCTGAGCAACGTCCACCCTGCGCGGCCGCCATTGCGTCACTCCACGCTCAGATCGTCCACCACGGCGCGCACGCCCGGCGCGGCCCAGGCCGCGCCACGCGCCACGGCGCGCTCGGCAAAGGAATGAACCTTGCCGGACAGCCTCACCGTGCCTTCGTCGACCGTGACCTGAATATGCCGCGCCTCGCGGTCCGCATGGCGGCGCATCGCTTCGAGAATGTCCTTGCTGATCTTGTCCGGCGCCACTGCATGCCTGACTTCGATGTGGTTCACCACGCCCGCGACCCCGCGCAACTGGGCGACGGCGCGCGCGGCCGCCTGGCTCTGCCATGTCCAGTCCACGGAGCCCTTGAGCACGACGTGGCCGCGCTCGACCTGCACCTGCACCGCGTCCGCGCTCAACCCGGCGGTCCAGTTACTGACGTGTGCACCAAATAGTGCGTGGTGCGTTATATGGGCATGAAGACAAAACCTGATGCCCGAAAACTGGATGGAGCCACCCAAGCCCACCTGAGAAAGCTCGTGGT
>NZ_CADIKL010000012.1 GCF_902859945.1 Paraburkholderia caffeinitolerans
TCTGCATCGCCGGCAGAAGCAGCCTCATGTTATCCGCAACCTGTTTCAGGAGAAGCATGTTCGCTACGCAGCTTGATCCAATATACGCACTATTTATTGAACTGGTCAGTAACAGGGTAAAGGCATTCTCGCCGACGTCGAAGATGCGACGAAGCTCCAGCACGTACGCCTTCTTGCTATCGAATACTTTCAGGAGTCCAGAAATCTCTCGCTCATGTTGCCTGAGCGCCCTCTTGCCACCGACGTGGTGCAACTCCAGCAAATCATCAAGGTCTAGCTCTGCACCACGCAGTATCATCCAGATTCTGTCAAGCTCGGTGGCCGATGAGCCAGTTCCCTCCAGCGAGAATATCCCTGCAATGGCCAGCGTCTCACTTCCATTTCCAAACGTCGCTGCAATCGCCGAAACGGTCTTTCCTGGCCTGGTGATATGGTCGGTGTCGCCCTCGCGCCCTGCGCCGGAAACCCCACGCACATACGACACGAGGTCACGATCGCTCTCGTGCCCTCCGGTCGATGCGAGGTTGTAACGCGGCTGTGCAGCAATCAACGTCATCAAAGCGTCGACGAGCGTGGTCTTTCCACTCCCGGTCTGGCCAATGATCGCTGTGCCCTCGATGTCAATCTCTGCGTGATGGCGCCCGTTAAACGGACCCCAGTTAAAGACATCGAGGTGGGTGAGAATGAATGCCGCCGGCGGCAGCAGGTCTTCAATGCCCGAATGGACCGAGTTGGCCGCCCTCATGCACCCTCTCCCTCGCGTTGGACAGGCCCGTACTCATCCGTGCGAAGCGCGCCAGAAGACGCTTGCTTGAGCACCTGCAACAACCCCTGCAAGTTCTCGGGATTGGCGAGATGAACGATGATCGGGCGAATCAGGAACTGATCTTGAGGGTCAACCTCGGAGACGATCCCATGCGACTTGACTTTGTCGAGCAGATTACGTGCGCGCTGGAGTTCACGCGCTTCGCTCCCAAGATTCCCAAGATAGAGCTGCAATTGGGAAGCGATGTCTTCGACCAGTACCGGAGCATCCGGTGCGCCTATGCCCTGCTCCTGCTCATGAACCAGATAGTGCCGGCGCAGTAGCGCCACCAATAGCGATTGCTCCAGGGTCAGGCGCTGCCTGCGGATTAGGGGATGGGACCATTCGTCGTCTTCCGAATCGGGGAAATACGACTGAGCAACAACGAGGAAAGCCAACCCGCGAATGTCGTCAATCTTGAGCACCAGGTCCAGCGGCTCCAGAATGCGATTGATCTCGGCTGAGTCGGTTACTGCAATCCGATAAAGATTGGGCTTTTTTGCTGTTTCCAGGAGGCCAAACTTGAGCAGTTCCTGGCACGCATCCTTCACGTCGCGGGATGTAGCACTCACCGTCCCGGAAGACTCGCCGGCACCGGATTCTCCAGCCGGCTCATCGGCCGTCAACTGCATTGCGACCTCAGCAGTCCCCTTGCCCTCGTCCTTCGGAGCCGTGAGCGTATCGAAAATGCTTGCCATGTTATAGCTCCATATCCAAACCGCGCAGATCCTCAAAACCGAGTTCCACCTGAGGAACGTTAAAGCGCAAGGCCACGCCACCTCGCCCTTCCACATCAACGCTCTCCCGGCCCTCGCCCACCAACGCCTCCGCTTCCCGCGCCATGCTCAACCAGAGCGCGATTGTCTCCAGATCATGCGTTGGCGGAAGATGTCGCGCCAACTCTGCAATCCCCATGCGCTGACCGCTTTGCTCGAGCAGTGCCACTGTCGTCTCGTACAACGCTTGCCGATCCAAACCGTCCAGCGCTTCCCAGAACTCGTCATCGATCGACAGCGGATCCATGCTTTGCACCTGCAACTCGAGCGCTTGCTGCGCTTCATCCTCGACGACCTTGAACCGAACTCTTTCGATGAGCGGGAGTCCAGCGACAGAAATTGCGACCGGTGGGAATGGGCCATCCATGCCTCGTACCGAGGCCGTTTCCCAGCTGACCGCTAGCGCTTGCTGTAAAACGTCGCCGATCAGTTCCCCTACACGATGGTGCTCTGCTGCCAACCCCGTACGAAGGAACCCCTTGACGTCACGCTCGCTTCGAGCTCTCGCGCGGATGACCTCTGCAGACTCATCGATCAAACGAATAATGAGCCAACGCAGTTCATGTTGCTGGTTTGGATTAAGAGCAGAGCGGGTAGTGGGATGGTTGATTATCTGACGCAAGCGATACTTCATCGCGTCCAGCTCGGCCGAGCGCCCTAGCTGCTGCTGAAAACCACGAAATACCTTTCCTTCCGCCGTTTCCAGAAGTTCGTCATGACTGTTCAGCAGCTTATCGACGATCGCGCCTCGATGACTTCGCTCGCTCACAATCGACTGTCGCAATGCCTGGTCCGCCTCGCGGTATGAATCCTCCACCCTGCGAAAGTCCGCTCGCAAACTCGTGGCCAGATTATAGATTTCGCGGATACCCTCGACTGACTCCGACTCGGTCATTGCGCGAACATTACCCGCATTGACATCTTCGAGTTCCCGTTCAAGCTCCTGGATCTTGCGCTGCAAATACCTCGATCGACTCCGAGGATCCGGGTTCAGGTTGGACTCGAGGTTTTCTATCTCGCGTTGCACGATAGAGAGGCGGGAAGCCGTGGAGGTCATCAGGCGACCATCGAGGGCGGCAACGAATCGCAATGCCTCTTCCAGGGCGTCTGTTGCATAGAGCCGTCCTGCACGCTCAATCAGCAACGAACGACGAATCCACCCGCGAAGCTCCTTGCGTGCCATCACCGAGCAATCGTCGTCCGGATCAACACCAAACTCATCTGAGTTGGCATGTTGTTCCAGTAAGGCCGCTAGCATCTGCTCGGCTGCCTCGACCTCAATGCCGTCGTGACTCTTCTCAAATAACGTCTGCAAACAACTTAGCACGAGCGGCGCACTGCGTGCCGCCAACAATTGCCAGGCAGGGTGTTGACGTCGCGATTGAACGTACTGATGCGTGCGCTGCTTCCAATCAATATCCATGACTTCTCCGTGCAACTCGCAAGATGCAGAAGCAGATAATGCAAAACCAGCGCGGGTAAAGCTTTCGCCATGAACACAGTATCAGAACGCCGCTGCAGCATGACAAGTTAGCATATCAAAGCAACTGGCAAAATCGTACGGATCCTGACACAGATCCAACGCTTGCCGTGCCACAAAAATGCGGACCGGTTCTATCAATGTGTAAAGCCGATGCGGTTCATCGGCGGCTTTCCGCCACCGGAAGCCGGTGGAAAAAACCGCAGGAATTCGATGCGAACGCCATCCCGCTCGATGAACGCCAGCGTCATATCAAGATCGTCGATCTCGAGCAATCGCCCGACAACCTCAACTGCCTCGCGATCCTGGTCAGCGTCCACACGTCCGAGCAATCGAAAGCCCAGGATATCGCAGTAAAACTGCAGGGATCGATCCAAATCACTGATGCAAAGCCCGAAATGAGATACGCCCACAATCGGCATTTGAAAGACCTCCTGGTATGCAAGGGTTTGACCGCAGCAGAATCAGCATGTTGAGTATGCTACGCAGCGATCTATTCCCCGCCCCATACCGCATCGATCATCTACCGTTATCGAAACGATCAAAATCTCCTTCGGTTAAAGCAGCTCGGCATGAAAAAAGCCCGCGAAATCGCGGGCTTTTACGCTGCTATTGCCTGTAGTTGCCAGGCTTTGACAGACTACGCTCCAAAATGGCGCTCACTCCCACTCGATCGTCGCCGGCGGCTTGCCCGAAATGTCATACACGACACGATTGATCCCACGCACCTCATTAATAATGCGGTTCGACACCTGCCCAAGCAACTCATGCGGCAGATGCGCCCAATGCGCGGTCATGAAGTCGAGCGTCTGCACTGCGCGCAGCGCAACCACATACTCATAAGTCCGGCCATCGCCCATCACGCCCACGCTCTTCACCGGCAGGAACACCGCGAACGCCTGGCTCGTCAGTTCGTACCATGACTTGCCGGTTTCCTTATCGATGGTGTTACGCAGCGTCTCGATGAAAATCGCATCGGCGCGGCGCAGCAGGTCCGCGAACTCGCGCTTCACTTCGCCGAGAATACGCACGCCGAGGCCCGGGCCCGGGAACGGATGGCGATACACCATATCGTGCGGCAAGCCGAGCTTTACACCCAGTTCGCGCACTTCGTCCTTGAACAGTTCGCGCAGCGGTTCGAGCAGCTTGAGGTTCAGCGTCTCGGGCAGGCCGCCCACGTTGTGGTGGCTCTTGATCGTGTGCGCGCCCTTCTTGCCCTTGCCCGCCGACTCGATCACGTCCGGATAGATCGTGCCCTGCGCGAGCCACTTGGCGTCGGTGAGCTTGCCCGCTTCGGTCTGAAACACCTCGACGAACTCCGCGCCGATGATCTTGCGCTTCGCTTCCGGATCGGTCACGCCCGCCAGCTTCGACATGAACGCCGCGCTCGCATTGACATGAACCACTTTCACGCCGAGGTTGTCCGCGAACATCGACATCACCTGCTCGGCTTCGTTCAAGCGCAGGAGACCGTGATCGACGAACACGCAGGTCAGCTGGTCGCCAATCGCGCGGTGCAGCAGCGCTGCAGCCACCGACGAATCCACGCCGCCTGAGAGGCCGAGAATGACGTGCTCGTTGCCCACTTGCTTGCGAATCGCTTCGACGGCTTCGTCGATGTAGTGGCCCATTTCCCAGTCGGCCTTCGCGCCGCAGAGGCCCAGCACGAAGCGCTCGAGCATCGCGCGGCCCTGCACCGTGTGCGTGACTTCCGGGTGCCATTGCAGGCCATAGAAGTGACGTGCTTCGTCGGCCATCGCCGCGATCGGGCACGATTCCGTCGATGCCATCAGCTTGAAGCCGGGCGGCATGTCGGTGACCTTGTCGCCGTGGCTCATCCACACCTTGAGCATGCCGTGGCCTTCGCTGGTGCGGAAATCCTCGATGCCGTCGAGGAAGCTCGTGTGGTTGCGCGCGCGCACTTCGGCGTAGCCGAATTCACGCTCGTGGCCGCCGTCGACCTTACCGCCGAGCTGCTCGGCCATCGTCTGCATGCCGTAGCAAATGCCGAGCACCGGCACGCCCAGTTCGAACACGGCTTGCGGGGCGCGCGGGGTGTCGGTTTCGGTGACCGAGTTCGGGCCGCCCGAGAGGATGATGCCCTTCGGCGCGAACTCGCGAATGAATGCATCGTCGACGTCGTACGGATGAATTTCAGAGTAGACGTTGGCTTCGCGCACACGGCGCGCGATCAGTTGGGTGACTTGCGACCCGAAGTCGAGAATCAGGATTTTGTCGTGCATGGCAGCGGACGAGACCTAAAAAAAGAACAGATACAGAAAGCCGCGCGCTGGGTGAATCTGGCGCACGGCGTGAATTCATCGGAACCTTGGCGCTTGATGGCAGCGGTGCAAACAACTCCCGGACACACAGCGGCGGGTACGGCCCGCTCCCTGGCGTCTCGCGCGAGTCAGCCACGCAGCGGTGGCCGCGGCGCGTCGGCCGCTTCGTCTCGCGCTGCAAGATGCGGATCTTGCACTTGCGCCGCCGCGCCCGCGGTGGCCGGCGTTGCCGGTGCGGACTCTACGCCCGCCGCGCCGGTTTCCACCGGCCCGCCAGCAAAAACGGGCTTCGCGTATACCACGGGCTCTTCGCGCTTCGTCCTGGCCACGGCGCGCGCCTCGCGTTCCTGCGCAGCGGCCTCAGCCGCCTGCGCCTTCTCGCGCCGCTTCACCGCGCCGGCCAGGCGTGTGCCGCCCAGCCCGACGATGATCAGCCAGGCGCCCACCGCGCCGGCCACCAGTTGGCCGAAGCCCGTGAGTTGCGGCGTATGCAGGCCGATCAGCCAGACCAGCATCAGCACGCCGGCAATCCAGTTGACGTGCCCCACCGTGCGCCCGACCGTGACGGTCAAGTCGCCGTCGAAGGCCGCGCGCAGCGCGATCCACGCGAAACCCGCCAGCACCACACCGAACGCCTGGCCGATGAGCGGCGGCTGCGGCTGCACCAGTTGCAACGCGTTGTAGAGCGAGCTCCAGGGCGTGCACAGGAACAGCACGCCGAAACCCAGCAGCATCAACGCGTCGACAATCAGCACTATGCGTAGCAGCGGCTTCATCGCGGTTTAGTCCACGTGGTAGTTGGGGGCTTCCTTCGTGATCTGCACGTCATGGACGTGCGACTCGTTCAAGCCGGCGCCGGTGATCTGCACGAACTCCGCCTTCGCGTGCAGTTCGTCGATCGTACGGCAACCGCAGTAGCCCATCGAGGCGCGCACGCCGCCGATCAACTGGAACAGGATGGCGTTGATTGGGCCCTTGTAGGCGACGCGGCCTTCGATGCCTTCCGGCACGAGCTTGTCGATGTTGGCCGAGTTGTCCTGGAAGTAACGGTCCGCTGCGCCGTCCTTCATCGCGCCGACCGAGCCCATGCCGCGGTACGACTTGTACTGACGGCCCTGAAACAGGAACACGTCGCCCGGCGACTCTTCGGTGCCCGCGAACATGCTGCCCATCATCACAGCGTTCGCGCCGGCTGCCAGCGCCTTCGAAACGTCGCCCGAGTAGCGCACGCCGCCGTCGGCGATGCACGGCACGCCCGTGCCCTTGAGCGCTTCCGAGACATTGGAAATCGCGGTGATCTGCGGCACGCCCACGCCGGCCACGATACGCGTCGTGCAGATCGAACCCGGGCCGATGCCGACCTTCACGCCGTCCGCGCCGTATTCGACGAGCGCGCGCGCGGCGTCGGCAGTTGCGATGTTGCCGCCGATCACTTCGACGTGCGGGAAGTTCTTCTTGACCCACTGGACGCGCTCGAGCACGCCCTTGCTATGGCCGTGCGCCGTGTCGACCACGATCACGTCCACGCCGGCCTGCACCAGCAGCTCGACGCGCTCTTCGTTGTCCGGGCCCACGCCGACAGCCGCGCCCGCGCGCAGCTTGCCATGCTCGTCCTTACAGGCGGCCGGGTGCTCCGTTTGCTTGGTGATGTCCTTGACGGTCATGAGGCCGCGCAGTTCGAACGCGTCGTTCACGACCAGCACGCGCTCGAGGCGGTGGCTGTGCATGAGCGCCTTGGCTTCGAGGAGCGGCGTGCCTTCTTTAACGGTGACGAGGCGCTCGCGCGGCGTCATGATCGAGCGCACGGGCTCGTCCAGACGCGTTTCGAAGCGCAGGTCACGGTTCGTCACGATGCCGACGAGTTGCGCGCCTTCCACCACCGGGAAACCCGAGATGCCATGCTGCTGCGAGAGCGCGATCACGTCCGCGACTTTCATCTGCGGCGGAACCGTGATCGGGTCGCGCACCACGCCCGACTCGAAACGCTTCACCTTCGCAACCTCGCGCGCCTGCTCAGCCGGCGTGAGGTTCTTGTGAATGATGCCGACGCCACCCTGCTGCGCCATCGCGATTGCGAGGCGGCCTTCCGTGACGGTATCCATCGCGGCCGAGACAAGCGGAATATTCAGGGAGATATTGCGGGTCAGCCGGGTTTTCAGGCTGGTGTCGCGCGGGAGAACGTCGGAAAAGGCGGGGACGAGGAGCACGTCATCGAACGTGAGTGCTTTCTGGATCAGACGCATGGCAAATCCTATAGGCGCAAAAGCAGATTATACGGGATAGCGCCCTGGAAATCATCAGTGTCTACAGTAGGTTAGCGCCGTTTTCGGGATTTTTTTGAGGTTTGGGACGGGGTGCGCGACGGGGAAAGCGCGGTGTGTCAGACCCGATTTTCTGGCCGCCAGCCGTACGCTGCGAATCGGGATTCGCGAAATCGGGAAAACGCGCCGTGCAGGATTGAACAAGACGGTCGTGCGACGTGCGATTAAGCTTCCACCCATCCTGCAAGGCCAGGACGGTCAGATCGAAATTGTGGAGGCAAGGGAAATGCAGCGTGGTGTGTTGTACGGCGTGCTCGCCGGTGCGTTATGGGGAACGGTGTTCCTGGTGCCGCGCCAGTTGCCGGAGTTCTCGCCGCTGCTCCTGAGCGCCGGGCGCTACACGATGTACGGCCTCGTCTCGTTCGCCGCGCTCCTGCCCATGCTGCGGCGCGTCTGGCCGCGCCTGACACGCGCGGACCTCATCGCGCTCGTGAAGCTCGCCCTCGTAGGCAACCTGCTCTACTACCTCTTTCTTGCAAGCGCGATTCACCTCGTGGGCATCGCGCCAGCCTCGCTGATTGTCGGCGTCCTGCCCGTCACGGTCACGCTGCTCGGGCGCGGTGATCACGGCGCGGTGGCGCTTTCAAAGCTGGCCTGGCCCCTTGCCATGATCGCGGCCGGCATCGTGTGTATCAACGTCGATGTTTTCACTGCAGGCGCAGGCGATCACGCCAGCACGCTCACGAAGATTGCCGGCCTGGGCTGCGCGGTTGGTGCGCTCGCCTGCTGGACGTGGTACGCCGTGGAAAATGCCCGCTATCTGCAACGCAACGCCCATTTCGGCGGCAACGAGTGGTCGGTGCTGTGGGGCGTAGTGACAGGCGCGCTCGGCGGCCTGCTCTGGCTCGTGGTGCTCGTCATGCCCGCCGGCACGGTCCAGCAAAGCGTGGGCAGCGGGCGCTGGACTGCGTTCTGGCAACTGAATCTCGTGCTGGCCATTGGTGCGTCGTGGCTCGGCAACGGCCTCTGGAACGCGGCGTCCAAGCGGCTCCCGCTTACGCTTTCGGGCCAGATGATCGTGTTCGAGACGCTGTTCGCCCTGCTCTACGGTTTCGTCTACGACCACCGCCTGCCGCGCCTGCTCGAAGTCGCGGCCGTCGTGCTGCTGGTGGTGGGCGTGAGCTGGTCGGTCCGCCAGCATTCGGGCGGGCCGGAACGGAAGACACGGCGCATGGAGACGGCATCGTGCCGGAAGGCGATTTGCCGGGGATTCCAGGTATTGGCGAGACGAACACCTCGGGAAGGAACGGCTCGGAGCACCGCCGCACCGCGAGTTGAAAAGCCTGAGGGCGCAACACGCGCCCTCAGATAGCCACTAACTGCCCCATCAACGCGAATTCAGCGCGAATCCTTGTTCTGCCACTTACGGCCCTCGATCGAGCCCTCCTTGCGCGTCTTGTCGACGCGGCGCTGGCGCGCAAGCTTGGGATCGACCACCAGCGGGCGATAGATCTCCACGCGGTCATGATCGGCGAGCACTGTGTCGAGCGGCTTGAGCTTGCCGTAGACGCCCACCTTCAGTTTTGTCAGATCGATTTCCGGATGGCGCACGAGAATTCCGCTGGCCTCGATGGCCTGCTGCACCGTCGCGCCGGACTCGAGTTCCACGCCGATGAGCGTCTGCGCGTCAGGCAGCGCATAGCAGACGTCGATGAACAGTTTTGCACTCATACCTTGTTCTTGCCGTAACGCTGGTCGGCGCGCTTCACGAAGGTATCGACGAAAGTGTTCGCGATGTGGTGGAACACCGGGCCGATGATCTTCTCGAGAATAATGTTAGAAAACTCGTAATGCAGCGAGAATTCGATCTTGCAGGCATCGGCGCGCAGCGGCGTGAAGCGCCAGGCGCCCGTGAACTTCTTGAACGGGCCGTCGGCGAACTCCATGTCGATGCGCTCAGGCCGCTTGTGCTTGTTGCGCGTGGCGAAGTGCTGCTTGATGCCCTTGAAGTTGATATCGATTTTCGCTTCCATTCCGTCCTCGTCCTTGCGGCGAACCTCGACGCCGCCGCACCACGGCAGGAAGTTGGGATAGTCGTCGACGTCGGTCACGAGGTCGAACATCTGTTCCGCCGAATGGCGAATCAATACGGTTTTCTGGACATCCGCCATAAATTGCGCAATGCGAGGCAAGGGTGAAGGCGCCACGGGCTTTCGGTGGCCCGCTTTGCTAAAATCGTAATTTTAAACGAGTTGGGCGTTTCCCATTTTCCTATGAGCATCATCGACAACAGAAAAGCCTTCTTCGATTACTTCATCGAAGAGCGCCACGAGGCGGGGCTCGCGCTCGAAGGATGGGAGGTCAAGGCCATGCGCGCAGGGCGAGCCAACATCAAGGAAAGCTACGTCGTGATCAAGAACGGCGAACTGTACCTGATCGGCACGCACATCAGCCCGCTGCCCGAAGCCTCAACGCACATCCAGCCCGACCCTACTCGCATCCGCAAACTGCTGCTCCACCGCGAAGAGATCGACAAACTGATCGGCAAGGTCGAGCAGCGCGGGTTCACGCTCGTGCCGCTGAACTTCCACTACAAGGGCGGCCGCGTGAAGTGCGAGATCGGCCTCGCGAAGGGCAAGAAGCTCCACGACAAGCGCGAGACCGAGAAGCAGCGCGACTGGCAGCGCGAAAAGGCGCGTCTCATGCGCACGCCAACCTAAGCGCACCTTGAGGGCGCTCAGGCGGTAGTACAGGCACTCGCTCAGGCGCCCTTCGCCGCGTCGCGGCTCAACTGCGTCTCCTTCATGCCCGAGCGGTTCACGATAGTGAGCGCCGACGCGATCATCGAGCTCAGGTCGCTCATGTTGCCGGGCACGATCAGCGTATTGCCCTGCTTCGCGAGGTTGCCGAACGCCGTGACGTACTGCTCGGCCACCTTGAGATTGACCGCATCCATGCCGCCCTGCGCCTGGATCGAGTTGCCGATCTTCTGGATGGCCTGCGCATTCGCCTCGGCCACCGCAAGAATCGCCGCCGCCTGACCCTGTGCCTGGTTGATGGCGGCCTGCCTCTCGCCTTCCGACTTCTGGATCGCCGCCTCGCGCGCGCCTGCCGCGAGGTTGATCTGCTCCTGCTTGCGCCCCTCCGAAGCTGCGATCAGCGCGCGTTTTTCGCGCTCCGCCGTAATCTGCGCCTGCATGGCATGCAGAATTTCCTTCGGCGGCGTGAGGTCCTTGATCTCATAGCGCAGCACCTTCACGCCCCAGTTCGAGGCGGCCTCGTCGAGCGCCGACACAATGCTGTGATTGATGAAATCGCGCTCCTCGAAGGTCTTGTCGAGTTCGAGCTTGCCGATCACCGAGCGCAGCGTGGTCTGGGAAAGCTGCGTGATGGCGAACACGAAGTTGCTCGAGCCATACGAGGCCTTCATCGGGTCGGTTACCTGGAAGTACAGCACGCCGTCCACCTGGAGCTGCGTGTTGTCGCGCGTGATGCAGATCTGGCTCGGCACATCGAGCGGAATTTCCTTGAGCACGTGCTTGTAGGCCACGCGATCGACGAACGGCAGCACAATCGAGAGACCCGGTGTGAGCGTGGCATGGTAGCGGCCCAGCCGCTCGAGCACCCAGGCATGCTGCTGCGGCACGATCTTCATGGTCCTCGATATCAACACGACGACGATCACAAGCAGAATCACCCCGACAATAGGCACTTGCATACGCTTCCCCCTTTGGCTTCGATTTGACTTCGTTCAGGCGTGGCGCGTGCCTTCTTGAGCACCGTGCACGCCTGGCGCCACGCTGCCGTCGCGCCTCGCTGCGACAACGAGGCAACTGCCCCGCACCGCCTTGATTTCATAGAGATGGGCGTCCTCCGGCTCGCCCGGCGCGAGCTCGACGTCCCATTCGGCGCCGCGATACATCGTGCGCGCACGACCGTCGCGCCACTCGGCGACCGGGACAATCGAGCCGATGTCGAGATTCACACCCGGATCGGTCGACGCATCGACCATGCGCCGGCGCCGCCCGAACCGCGAGCGCCGCAGCGCGATCACAGCCACCAGCGCCACCAGCGCCGCAGCCACCATTTGGAGGTCGAGCGGCACGCCCAGCTCATAGGCCAGCACGCCCGCGAGGAAGCCGAGCGCGATCATCAGCAGATAGAACGTGCCAGTCATCAGCTCAGCCACGATCAGCACACCCGCGCCGATCCACCAGAACAAACCATGCGGACCCACGTCGACCTCCCAAAGTAAAACACCCCGGATAGACCGGGGTGTTATAGCACGAAGCTGACACTGTTTTCCGCAGCGTGCGAAGCAAGGCCTAAGCCGCCTCAACTACCACACGCCGCGCGCGCCGGGGCGGCGCGCAATGTCGGGTCAACAGGCGGGCATTACTTCGCCTGCGACTTCGCGAGGGCCTGCCACGTATCGATGATCGTGTCGGGATTCAGCGACATCGACGCGATACCTTCGTCCGCGAGCCACTGGGCGAAGTCCGGATGATCGGACGGGCCCTGGCCACAGATGCCGACATACTTGTTCAGGCGCAGGCACGTTTCGATTGCGCGCTTGAGCATGAACTTCACGGCCGGATCGCGTTCGTCGAAGTCGACGGCCAGCAGTTCCATGCCCGAGTCCCGGTCGAGGCCGAGCGTGAGCTGCGTGAGGTCGTTCGAGCCGATCGAGAAGCCGTCGAAGTACTGCAGGAATTCTTCGGCGAGGATCGCGTTCGACGGCACTTCGCACATCATGATGAGCTTGAGGCCGTTCACGCCGCGCTTCAGGCCGAACTTCTCGAGCAGGCCGACCACGCGCTCCGCCTGCTTGAGCGTACGCACGAACGGCACCATGATCTCGACGTTCGAGAGGCCCATCTCTTCACGCACGCGCTTGAGTGCGAGGCACTCCATTTCGAACGCCTGTGCGAAGTCCTCGGCCACGTAACGCGACGCGCCGCGGAAGCCCAGCATCGGGTTTTCCTCGTCCGGCTCGTAACGCGAACCGCCGATCAGCTTCTTGTACTCGTTCGACTTGAAGTCCGACAGACGCACGATGACAGGCTTCGGATAGAACGCCGCCGCGATCGTGGCGATGCCTTCCGTGAGCTTGTCGACGTAGAACGCGCGCGGCGATGCGTGACCGCGTGCAACGCTTTCCACGGCCTTCTTCAGGTCCGCGTCGATGTTCGGGTACTCGAGGATCGCCTTCGGGTGCACGCCGATGTTGTTGTTGATGATGAACTCGAGACGCGCGAGGCCAACACCTGCATTCGGCAGTTGCGAGAAGTCGAACGCGAGCTGCGGATTGCCGACGTTCATCATGATCTTGACCGGAATCGCCGGCAGCTCGCCGCGCTGCACTTCGCTGACTTCGGTTTCGAGCAGACCGTCATAGATGCGGCCTTCGTCGCCTTCCGCGCACGACACAGTCACCAGCGCGCCGTCTTTCAGCACGTCGGTTGCGTCGCCGCAGCCCACGACTGCCGGCACGCCCAGCTCACGCGCGATGATCGCTGCGTGGCAGGTACGGCCGCCACGGTTCGTGACGATGGCCGAAGCGCGCTTCATGACCGGCTCCCAGTTCGGGTCGGTCATGTCGGCAACCAGCACGTCACCCGGCTGCACGCGTTCCATTTCAGACGGATCGTGAATCACCTTCACACGGCCCGCGCCGATCTTCTGGCCGATCGCGCGGCCTGTCGCCAGAACCTGCGACTGGCCCTTGAGCTTGAAGCGCTGCTCCGCCTTGCCCGCAGCCTGGCTCTTCACCGTCTCCGGACGTGCCTGGAGAATGAAGATCTTGCCGTCCTGGCCGTCCTTGCCCCACTCGATGTCCATCGGACGCTGGTAGTGCTTCTCGATGATGACGGCGTACTTGGCCAACTCGATCACGTCTTCGTCGGTGATCGAGAAGCGGTTGCGCTGTTCGTGCGAGACGTCGACCGTCTTCACGCGGCCCGGCTCGCCCGGCTGCGTGAATTCCATCTTGATGAGCTTCGAGCCGATCGAGCGGCGGATGATCGCGGCCTTGCCCTGAGCGAGCGTGGTCTTGAAGACGTAGAACTCGTCCGGATTCACCGCGCCCTGCACGACGGTCTCACCGAGGCCGTAGCTCGACGTGATGAAGACGGCGTCCTTGAAGCCCGATTCCGTATCCAGCGTGAACATCACGCCCGCGGCGCCACGATCCGAACGGACCATGCGCTGCACGCCAGCCGACAGCGCGACTTCGGCGTGGGTGAAGCCCTTGTGGACGCGATAGGAGATGGCGCGGTCGTTGTAGAGCGACGCGAACACGTGCTTCAGGCGATCGAGCACATCCTCGATGCCCACCACGTTCAGGTAGCTCTCCTGCTGGCCGGCGAACGAAGCGTCGGGCAGATCTTCGGCCGTAGCCGACGAACGCACGGCGAACGACAGCTCAGACGGCGAGCTGTTCTTGAGCGTCTCGAAGCCCGCGCGGATGTCTGCCTCCAGCTTCGGCTGCAGCGGCGCGTCAACGATCCATTGACGGATTTCCTTGCCCGCTTCGGCCAGCGCCTTGACGTCGTCGACATCGAGCGTTTCCAGGCGAGCGGCGATCCGTTCGGTCAGGTTGTTATGTTTCAGGAAGTCGCGGAAGGCGAGCGCGGTCGTCGCGAAGCCCGTGGGCACACGCACGCCAGCCTCAGCCAACTGGCTGATCATTTCGCCGAGCGAGGCGTTCTTGCCGCCCACAACCTCAACGTCGGTCATCCGCAACTGCTCGAACGGCACTACATAAGCCTGATCCTTGGCAACGGTGTTAGTCATACAAGCCCCTAAGTGTGAAAAAAATTCACGATTGCGCAAGTGGGCTCGAACGCGAGCCGCCCATTGGAAGCGGATTCGCGCCTTGCGCAACCTGTTGGAGAAGCAATCGCCATAGCCCTGGGGCTAGCATCCAGCGTAAGGAAAAGCGGGGAGATGCGCGCGATTGCACGAAATTACCCGGAATCGCTGCAAATTGACGCCCGATTGAGCCACGATAAACTGCGGTTCGGCGCGATTGCACTGCAATTGCTTATCCAACAGGTTGCCGCTATTCTACCGTGCCGACTCTCGAAAATGTGTCTGTCGGCGAGAATCGCGCCTCAGGCCCGCTCCACAACGCTTCGGGGGCATCTTCCGGGCGTTTCCGCCCCCTCTGGTCCCACTTACACACGCAGCCTCAACCGATGTCGCCTACCGTATTCATCGTCTCCGACGGTACCGGGATCACTGCCGAAACTTTCGCGCACTCGATCCTCTCGCAGTTCGACCAGAAATTCCGCCTCGTGCGCGTGCCGTTCATCGACTCGACGGACAAGGCCTACTCGACCGCCGAAAAGATCAACGAAGCCGCGGTGCACGAAGGCCGCCGGCCAATCGTCTTCACGACGCTGGTGGACAGCGACTCCAACGAGATCCTCAAGCGCTCGAACGCGCTCGTGCTCGACATGTTCCAGACCTTCGTGGAGCCGCTGGAGCAGGAGCTGGAGCTCAAGTCGAGCCACGCGATGGGCCGCGGCCACCAGAACGCCGACACAGACGAATACAAGAACCGCATCGAGGCCATCAACTTCTCGCTCGCGCACGATGACGGCCAGTCCGACCGCAATCTGAACGACGCCGACGTGATCCTCGTGGGCGTGTCGCGCAGCGGCAAGACGCCGACCAGTCTTTATCTGGCGATGCAGTACGGCGTGAAGGCAGCCAACTATCCGCTGATCCCGGACGACTTCGAACGCGCCAAGCTGCCCAATTCGCTGCTGCCGTATCGCGGGAAGATCTTCGGGCTCTCGATCGATCCGCAGCGTCTCACGGAAATCCGCAACGAGCGGCGGCCCGGCAGCAAGTACGCGGCACTGGAAAATTGCCGCTACGAAGTGAACGAAGCCGAGGCGATGATGCGGCGCGAAGGCATCAAGTGGCTCTCGTCGACGCACAAGTCCATTGAGGAAATCGCTACGACGATCTTGCAGGAAATCCGCCTCGACAAGCCGGTGTACTGAAGATCGCCCCGTGTAGAAACGAAAAAGGCCTGCTCGCTCGCGATGCAGGCCTTTTTGTTGCGTCAGCCACAAGGGCGTGACTCAACGCCGAGCGACGCTCAGGGCGCGTGGCGCTGCTGACGGCATTGCTCGAAGAGGCATACGGCGGCGGCAGCCGCCACATTCAGGGACTCCATGCCGCCCGGCTGCGGAATCGTCACGCGCAGCGCAGCCGCGTCGCGCCACAGTTGCGAGACGCCCGCCCCCTCATTGCCGAAAACCCACGCCACCTGCCCCGTGAGATCGCTCTCGTCGATGGCACGCGCGCCATGCGAATCGGTGATCACGACCGGCACGCGCAGCATGGCGATCAGCGCCTCGGGATCGACATTCTCGAAGACCTGCAGCAGGAAGTGCGCGCCCATCGCCGAGCGCAGCACCTTCGACGACCACGCGTAAGCAGTGCCCGGCGTGCAGAATACCTTGTCGACGCCTGCGGCCGCCGCGCTGCGCAGGATCGAGCCGACGTTACCCGCGTCCTGCAGGCCGTCGAGCACGAGACAGGTCGACTCGACCCGCTCTGGCAGATGCGCCTCGGGCATGTCCACGAGCAGCAGCATGCCCACGCCGTGCACCACGTTCGAAAGCTGGCCAAAGAGCGCGTCGGGCAGCGTGATGACGCGGCGTTCGTCAACGCGCGCGACGATCGCCTGCGCCTCTACATGCGCAAGCGCGCCTTCGGTCACGATGCAGTATTCGGGCTGCGTGCCGCCGTCGAGCCACGCGCTCGCGAGGTGAAAGCCCTCGAGCAGGGCCTGATGGCTGCGCCGCTGCTGGTGCGTCGAGCCGGCCAGCGCCTTCAGGCGCTTGTAGAGCGGATTGTCGCGCGAAGTAATGGCTTTCACGGGCGGGCCTGGCGATCTGAAAAAAGAAGGTTGAAAAAGACAACGGCGCCGCACGAAGCGACGCCGGATTGCGTGAAACGGAACATTACCCGACTCAGGCTGATGCGAAGGCGTCGTCGTCCGGGGTGGCGGCCGTGTTTGCCGTCCTTGCCTCGCTCGCCGGCGCGAGACCATGCAACGCATACGCGTCGCGCACGGGCGCAAACGTGCGCCGGTGATGCACGCACGGGCCATGCTCGCGCAGCGCGGCCAGATGCTGCGCGGTGCCGTAGCCCGCGTGCGCATCGAAGCCATAGACAGGAAACGCCTCGTGCAACTCCAGCAGCATGCGGTCGCGCGTGACCTTCGCGATGATCGACGCCGCCGAGATGCTGGGCACCAGCGCATCGCCGCCGATCACGGCCTCGCTGCGCACCGGCAGCACCGGGCAGCGGTTGCCGTCGATTTTGGCGAGCGTGGGCGTCACGCTCAGCCCTTCCACGGCGCGCCGCATCGCCAGCATGGTCGCGTGCAGGATATTAAGCGAGTCGATCTCCTCGACACTCGCCGACGCCACGCACCATGCAAGCGCGCGCTCGATGATAAGGTCGTAGAGCGCTTCGCGCGCTTTCGCCGAGAGCGCCTTGGAATCGTCAAGACCGGCGATCGGACGCGCCGGATCGAGAATCACGGCGGCGGCCGTGACCGGACCGGCTAGCGGTCCGCGCCCAGCCTCGTCCACGCCACAGACGATGTCATCAGGCGACTCGAACAGCAGACCGGCCTGCTCCGCCCACTTTTGACGCGCCGCGCGTTTCTCGGCCGCGTTCGAAGGCGTTTTCGACGGTGCTTTGGATCCGGCTTGTGCCGCAGCTTTCGCCGCAGGCGCCTTCGCGCGTGTGCGCTTGATCGCGACTTCGGTCATGCCGGGCTCCTGCGGCGCTCCACGACGCTGGCGACCACCTCGGCCGCCCGCTCCGACATGTTCTGGCGCAGCGCATGGTGCATCTGCGTGAACACTTCGGTCAACGTGCGCCGGTTGGCCTCGTCGTGCAATTGCGTGAGCGTCGCGTCCGCGAGCGCCTCGGGCGTCGCGAAGTGCTGAAGGATCTCGGGCACCACAAAGCGCCCAGCGAGAATGTTCGGCAGGCCGACATACGGCAGATAGCCCTGGCGGCGCATGATCTGCCCCGTGAGCCAAGGCACCTTGTACGAGATGACCATCGGCTTCTTGAGCAGCGCCGCCTCGAGCGTAACCGTGCCGCTCTTGACGAGGATCGCGTCTGCGGCAGTCATCGCCATCTGCGACTGCCCGTCGATGATCGTGAGCGCGAGGCCCTGGTGTGCGTTGGCGAGCTCTTGCAACTGTGCGTGGATCGCCGGCGTCGCCGCCGGCATCACGAAGCGCAAGCCCGGCTCGCGCTGCTGCATGATCTGCATCGCGTCGAAGAACGTCGGACCGATCAGGTTGATCTCGGAGCGGCGGCTGCCCGGCAGCACCGCAATGATCGGTCCGCTCTCCGACAGACCGAGCGCGCGTCGCGCGCCGGGCACATCGGGTTCGAGCGGGATGTCGTCGGCAAGCGGATGCCCCACGTAGGTCGCCGCCACGCCGGCTTTCTCGAGGATCGCCGGCTCGAACGGAAAGACGCAGAGCATGTGATCCACGGCCTTCTGGATCTTCTTGATGCGGCCGCCTCGCCATGCCCAGATCGACGGGCACACGAAATGAATCGTGGGAATACCCGCATCGCGCAGCGGGTGTTCGAGACCGAAGTTGAAATCGGGCGCGTCCACGCCGATGAAGACGTCGGGCGGATCCGCGAGCAGTTGATGCTTGAGTTCGCCGCGAATGCGCAGGATCTCGGGAATATGCTTGAGCGCCTCGACATAGCCGCGCACGGTGAGCTTGTCCATCGGCCAGTGCGCCTCGAAACCGGCGGTCTGCATGCGCGGCCCGCCGATTCCGTAGTAGTGCGCACTATCCGGCAGCCTGCCGGTCAGCCCCTTGAGCAGCGACGCCGCGAGCAGGTCGCCGGACGGCTCGCCGGCAACCATGGCAAGGCGCAACGGACGGGTTTGTAGCGCCATCGGTTAGCGGATGATGCCGCGTTGCGACTGCTCGACGAAATCGAGCAGCGCCTTCACGTGCGCGTCGCCGTCGCCACCCGCTTGCGCGAGCTCGGCGATCTGCACCTTCGCCTCTTCGAGCGACAGGCCATTCTTGTACAGCACACGATAGGCCGAGCGCAGCGCCGAGATCGCGTCGGGCGTAAAGCCGCGACGGCGCAGCCCTTCGACGTTGATGCCATGCGGCACCGCCTTGTTGCCCGCGGCGACCACGAACGGCGGCACGTCCTGCACGAGCGCCGATGCGCCGCCCACCATCGAGTGCGCGCCGATGCGCACGAACTGATGCACGCCCGTCATGCCGCCGACGATCGCGAAATCGTCGACGATCACATGGCCCGCGAGCTGCGCGTTGCTCGACATGATCACGTTGTTGCCGAGCCGGCAGTCGTGACCCACGTGTACGTACGACATGATCCAGTTGTCGTCGCCGACGCTCGTGACGCCGGTGTCCTGCACCGTGCCCGTATGGATCGACGTGAACTCGCGAATGGTGTTGCGGTTGCCGATCACGAGCTTCGTGGGCTCGCCCTTGTACTTCATGTCCTGCGGACGGCCGCCGATGATCGCGTAATGGCCGATCATGTTGTCTTCGCCGATCGTCGTGTGGCCTTCCAGCACGCTGTGCGAGCCGACCTTGGTGCGTGCGCCGATGGTGACGTTGGCCCCGATCACCGCATACGGCCCGATCTCCGCCGATTCATCGACTTGCGCGCCGGACTCGACGACCGCGGTGGGATGGATCCTGCTCATTCGTCCTGGCTCTCCAATTCTGTTGCCGTACTGGCGCGCCTTACTACGCCGCGTCCATTTTCTTGACGGTGCACATGAGTTCCGCCTCGCAGGCGACGGCGCCTTCCACTTCGGCTACGGCCTTGAACTTCCAGATGCCGCGCATGTAGCGCTCGAACGTCACGTTCAGGATGAGTTGATCGCCGGGTTCGACCACGCGCTTGAAGCGCGCACCGTCGATGCCGACGAAGTAGTACAGCGTGTTCTCGAAGTCCTGCTCCTCTTCCGAAAAGGTGAGGAGCGCGGCCGTTTGCGCCAGCGCTTCAAGAATCATCACGCCGGGCATGACCGGGCGCTGGGGGAAATGGCCCTGGAAAAAAGGCTCATTGACGGTCACGTTCTTCAACGCCTTGATGCTCTTGTGCGGCACGATTTCGGTGACCCGGTCCACCATCAGGAACGGATAGCGATGCGGAAGCAGCGTGAGGATCTTGTGGATGTCGAAGTTGAGTTTTTCGATGTTCATGGTGTTTCTACTCACGCTGTAATTGCGTGTGACTGTCGAATGCAATGTCTGAAGTGCCAGGGATACCGAAGCCCGGCTCCCGCGGTACCTCAACGGCCCGCGCTTCTGGCGCAGTATGCGCCATGTGCGACACTTCGTGCATGCGGATTGCCCCGGGTCACGCTGACCGAGTCAAGCTGACCGGGGCTCTTGACGCCCAGGCGTTGAACCTGCCTTGTTATGCGCCGCCTTGTGCCTTCTGGGCAGCGGCTTCGAGCGCCCTGATGCGATCGCGCAGCTTGTCGATATTGCGCAGCAGCGCGGCGCTCTTGTTCCAGTCGGCGTGATCGACCGCCGGGAACGCGCTCGTGTAGATGCCGGCCTTGGGCAGCGACTTCGAGACCCCCGACTTCGCCGTGACGATCACGTAGTCGCCGAGCGTGACGTGACCCGCGATGCCGACCGCGCCGCCGATCATGCAATGGCGGCCGATCGTGGTGCTGCCCGCAATGCCCGCGCAACCCGCGATCACGGTGTATGCGCCAACCTTGCAGTTGTGGCCAATCTGCACGAGGTTATCGATCTTGACGCACTCCTCGATGATCGTGTCGGCCATCGCACCGCGGTCGATCGTGGTGTTCGCACCGATCTCGACATCGGGCCCGATCGAGACGCCGCCCACTTGCGGAATCTTCACCCAGCTGCCCGTGCGCGCATCGCCCTCGCCCGTGAAGTCGGGCGCAAAGCCAAAGCCGTCCGAGCCGATCACGGCGCCGGCGTGCACGATGGCGCGCGCGCCGATCTTGCAGCCGTGATAGACCGCCACGCCCGGATAGAAGTGCGAGCCCTCACCCACCTGGGCGCCGCGGCCAATGAACACGTTGGCGTCCAGCCGCACGTGCTCGCCGATCGTGGCGCCCGCTTCCACCGTGACGTTCGGGCCGATCACCGCGCTCGCGGCAACCTTTGCCGTGGCATCGACATGCGCGCTCGGGTGCACGCCCGGCTGCGCCTTTGGCGCGGCCAAGTCGATGAACGCCTGCGCCACGCGTGCAAAGTACGCGTACGGATTGGGCGTGACGATGAAGTTACGTCCCTCGCGGGAAGCCAGTTTTTCGAGATCTTCCGGGCTGATCAGCACGGCGCCTGCGCGAGTCGTTTCGACCTGCGACAGATACTTGGGGTTGGCGAGGAACGCCAGTTGTTGCGGACCCGCCTGATCGAGCGGCGCGAGCGACCCGACACGTTGTGTCGGATCGCCAATCACAGCGCCACCGAAGCGCCCGGCGATGTCCTCAAGCGTAAAAGCCATGCGCGTGATGCTCCTGCCTTAATTGCTGCTGCCAGTGGCGCCCGACGCGAGCGCCTTCAAGACCTGGTCGGTGATGTCGATGCGCGGGCTCACGTACACCGCTTCCTGCACGATCAAATCGTAGTGTTGCTGCTCGGCGATCTGCTTGATCACCTTGTTCGCCCGATCCAGCACCGCCGCAAGCTCTTCATTGCGACGCTGGTTCAGATCTTCGCGAAACTCGCGCTGCTTGCGCTGGAAATCGCTGTCGAGCTGCGACAGATCGCGCTGCTTCTGCGCGCGATCGCCGGGCGCCATGCCCGGCCCATTCTTGTCGAGGGAGTCCGACATGGACTTCAAGCGTTGCGCCATGTCCTGCAGGTCCTTGTCGCGCTTTGCGAACTCGGCTTCGAGCTTGGTTTGCGCGGCCTTCGCGGGGGCGGATTCGCGCAGGATGCGGTCGGAGTTGACCGCTGCGATCTTCGCTTCCTGCGCATGGGCCGCGCCCGTGCCAACAGCGAACATCGCCAGCGACAGCGCCAAGGCCCCGATCGTCCGTCTGGAAAACATACCCGTTAGCAAAGTTATCCTCTCGTTTCTGTAAATACCTGTTCCTGCGTGCCTTGTTAGAAGGCCGTGCCAATCTGGAACTGGAACTTCTGGTACTGATCGCCTTCGTGCTTGACCATCGGGAAGCCAAGGCTCAGCTTGAGCGGGCCGATCGGCGAAATCCACGCAAGACCCACACCGTATGCATAGCGCAGACCGTTCGCGCCCGTGCTGGTGTTGCCCTCGTCGCCCCAGACGTTACCGGCGTCGACGAACGTGAAGACGCGCAGCGTGCGATCGTAGCCCGTGCCCGGCAGCGGGAACGTGAGTTCGATGTTGCCGACCACCATCTTCGAACCGCCGATCGGGTCGTTGGTCTTGGCGTCGCGCGGACCCAGCGAGCTCGGCTCGTAGCCACGCACCGAACCGATACCGCCCGCGTAGTAGTTCTTGAAGATCGGGTACGGCTTGCCGTCGAGACCCTTGCCGTAGCCCGCCTGGAAGTTCATGCCCAGCACGAAGCCGCGCGCGAACGAGTAATAGTACTGCGCCTGCACGTCGGTCTTGACGTAAGGCGTCGATCCGACCGGCGTACCCCATTCGAAATTCGCCTGCGTAAAGTAGCCGCGGCTCGGAATCAGCGCACTGTCACGCGCGTCGCGCGACCAGCCGATCGTGAACGGAATGTTGTTCGACACGCGGCCGAACTCGTTCACATAATCGATGTAGCTCTGCGGCGTGTACTGATCGACATCGAGGGTGTCCTGCTCGAAGCCGATGCCGAAGAAGACCGTGTCCACTTCCGAGAACGGAATGCCGAACTTCAGGTCGGCGCCCGTCGTGATGATCTTGAAGCTCGAATCGGTCGAGTAGTACAGCGGCTGGTACGTGCGGTAGTAGACGTCGGTAATGCGCTTGATGCCGTCCACCGTGAAGTACGGGTCCACCTGCGTGACGGCCAGCGTGCGGTACGTCTTCGCGGTGTTGATGTTCACCGAGAGGCTCGTGCCCGAGCCGAACACGTTGTCCTGCGAAACGCCGGCCGACAGCACCACCTTGTCCGTGGACGAGAAGCCCGCACCCAGCGTGATCGCGCCGGTCGGCTTTTCGGCCACCTTCACGTTCACGTCGACCTGGTCCGGCGTGCCTTCCACCGGCACCGTGGTCACGTCGACGTCGGTGAAGTAACCGAGACGGTTGATACGGTCCTTCGAGAGCGCGAGGCGGCTCGAATCGAACCACGAGCTTTCGAGCTGACGCATTTCGCGACGCACGACTTCGTCGCGCGTGCGCGTGTTGCCGATCACGTTGATGCGGCGCACGTACACGCGGCGGCTCGGATCGACCTGCAGCGTGAGATCGACCGTGTGATCGGCCTGATTGATCTGCGGCAACGCATTGACAGTGGCGAACGCGTAACCGTATTCGCCGAGCTTGTCGACGATCGACTTGGTCGTAGCCTGCAGCTTCTCGGCCGAGAAGCGGTCACCCGGCTTGATCTTGATGAGCTTGTTGAGTTCGGCCTCGCGGTCGAGCAGATTGCCGGCCAGGTGGATGCCCGAAACCTTGTAGGGCTCGCCTTCGTGGATCCCGACCGTCAGGTACATGTCCTTCTTGTCGGGCGAAATCGAAACCTGCGTCGAGTCGATGTTGAACTCGAGATAGCCATGGTTCAGGTAGTACGAGCGCACGTTCTCGAGGTCGCCCGTGAGCTTTTCCTTCGAGTACAGGTCGTTCTTCGTGTACCACGAGAACCAGTTCGGCGTGGAGAGCTGCATCTCCGAGAGCAGCGTGCCGCTGCTATACGACTTGTTGCCGATGAAGTTGATCTGCCGGATCTTCGCGCTCGGGCCTTCGACCACTGAGAACAGCAGGCCGACGCGGTTGCGGTCGATCGGGGTTACCGTGGTCGTGACCTCGGCGGCGTAGAAGCCGCGCGTGAGGTACTGACGCTTGAGTTCCTGCTCGGCCTTGTCGACAAGCGCCTTGTCGTAGTAGCGGCCTTGCGAGAGACCGACTGCGCGCAGCGCCTTCGTGAGGTTGTCCTTGTCAAACTCCTTGATGCCTGCGAAGTCGATCGTGCCGATGGCCGGTCGCTCCTGCACCTGCACGACGACAACTCCGCCTTCGGTGCCGATGCGCACATCGTTGAAGAAGCCCGTTGCATACAATGCGCGGATGGCATCGGATGCCTTGTCGTCGGTAAACGTATCGCCCTGCTTGATGGGCAAGTACGCGAACACCGTGCCCGGCTCGACGCGCTGCAGTCCTTCGATGCGGATGTCCTGAACCACGAAAGGCGTTGTCGCCGCGTGAGCGACCAGGCCATGCGCGGCAATCGCCGCAGCCGCAACCGTTTTTGGAACCAAGCGATGAGGTCTAAACAACGTGCTTCCCCAGTGTGTATAGCTGCATCAGATCAGGCGGTCCGCCTTCGGACGCCGCCAGACATCTTTAAAAATGGATTAACCGAGCCAGATCGTTGAACAACGCGATCGCCGATAATGCGACGATGCAGGCAAGTCCCGCGCGCTGCAGGACGAGCTGCCAGCGGTCCGAGACAGCTTTGCCCGTTACGGCTTCAACCGCATAATATAACAGATGCCCCCCGTCCAATACCGGAATTGGGAGCAGGTTGAGTACGCCAAGGCTAATGCTGACAAGGGCGAGGAACGACAGGAAGGCGGACGGACCGAGTCTTGCGCTCTTGCCTGCATAGTCAGCAATCGTCACGGGGCCCGACAGATTCTTCAGAGATGCCTCTCCCGTGAGCATGCGTCCGAACATACGCAGCGAATAGATCGCGATGTCCCAGGTGCGGAACGCACCCAGCCGAACGCTCTCGATCGGCCCGTAGCGGACGTCCACCGTTGGCGCCTGGGCCGCGAGCGCCGCGCCGATACGCCCGACTTCCTCACCCGTTTCGCTGTCGCGCTGCATCGCGGGCGTGATCGTGAGCATCAACGTCTGCCCCTGCCCGGACGCGCCGTTTTGTGTGTCCCCACGCACGATGCGCAGGTGCACGGGCTTGCCAGCGTGCGCCTTCACGTATCCGATGAAAGTGCTTGCGCTGTCAACGGGACGGCCATCGATCGCCACCAGGCGGTCGCCTTTTTGCAGCCCCGCCTGCTGCGCGGCGCTGCCCGCCTCCACGCCCGCGATCGTCAAACTGGCGCCGCCAGCCTCGAGACCGAGCTTCGCCATGAAGTCGTCGTCGAGATCCCTGCTGGTGAGGCGCGATAGATCGAGCGGGAAGTCGTAGGTGCCGCCACCGTCGCGCGCGGAGAGCACCACGCGGTTTTGGTCAAAGGCTGAGGACAGCAGCTTCCAGCGCAGATCGGCCCACGAGCGCACGGGCTCGGTGTCGCTGCCGTTCGCGTCGCTCACGGCAAGAATGGTCTCGCCGCCCTGGAAGCCGGCCTGCGCGGCAGCCGTATGCGCCGGCGGCACGGCCACGATCGCGGTCGGCTCGGTCACGCCGCTCGCGAAGACCGCAGCGAAGAGCGCGATGGCAAGAATGAAATTGGCCAAGGGCCCCGCAGCGACAATGGCGATGCGCTTGCCGACCGACTGCCGGTTGAAGGCGTGCGGCAAGTCTTCGTCGGGAATGGTCCCCGGCGTGTCCTTCAACTCGCGCTCGTCGAGCATCTTGACGTAGCCGCCGAGCGGCAGCGCCGAGATCGTCCACTCGGTGCCGCTCTTCTTGCTGACCCATTGCACGAGCGGCTTGCCGAAGCCGATCGAAAACCGAAGAACCTTGACGCCGCACAAGCGCGCGACGCTGTAGTGTCCATATTCGTGCACGACGACGAGAACGCCGATCGCCACGACAAAAGACACCAGTTCGGTGAGCAGATTCATATGCGCCTCCTCTGCTGGAAGCAGCGCACCAGTACGGGCTTAACCTCGTTGGCGGGCCGATGGGTCTGCAAGCAGGCCCTCACACT
This sequence comes from Paraburkholderia caffeinitolerans, assembly GCF_902859945.1. Classification (GTDB taxonomy): domain Bacteria; phylum Pseudomonadota; class Gammaproteobacteria; order Burkholderiales; family Burkholderiaceae; genus Paraburkholderia; species Paraburkholderia caffeinitolerans. The sequence goes on from NZ_CADIKL010000012.1 coordinate 25,637, forward strand.
CCCGCGGGCGGCCTGAGCACACCCCCGGGAGCGGCCCGAGCAAGGCCTCAGGCCGGCACCGGCAGGCTGTCGATGATCTTGAGCGCCGCGCGGCGCGCGGCTGCGTCGGCTTCGAGCACGACATCGAGGCTCGCGGCGCTGCGATTGTCCAGCGCGTTGAGCACGGCGTCGACCGTCTGCGCGATCGCCATGAAACCGATCCGGCGGTTGAGGAACGCCTCCACCGCGATTTCGTTGGCTGCGTTGAGCGTGGCGCTCGCCACGCCGCCCTCGGCCAGCGCCTTCATTGCCAGCGCAAGACACGGGAAACGTGCGTAATCCGGCTTTTCGAAATTGAGCGTGGCGACCTGCGCGAGGTCGAGTTGCGCAACGCCAGAATCCACACGCTCAGGGAACGCGAGCGCGTGCGCGATGGGCGTGCGCATGTCCGGGTTGCCCAGTTGCGCGAGCACCGAACCGTCCGCGTACGAGACCATCGAGTGAATCACGCTCTGCGGATGGATCAGCACGTCGATGCGCTCGCCCGGCAGATCGAACAGGTAATGCGCCTCGATGACTTCGAGGCCCTTGTTCATCATCGTGGCCGAGTCAACCGATATCTTGCGGCCCATCGACCAGTTCGGATGCTTGCAGGCCTCTTCCGGCGTCACGCCGACGAGCGTGGCTGGCTCGCGCGTGCGGAACGGGCCACCCGAAGCGGTCAGAATGATCTTCGTCACGCCGCCATGCTTCGTACCTTCGGACGGCAGGCACTGAAACACCGCGTTGTGCTCGCTGTCCACGGGCAGCAGCACCGCGCCGTTCTCGCGCGCCGCATCCATGAAGATGTCGCCCGACATCACGAGCGCTTCCTTGTTCGCGAGCAGGATGCGCTTGCCGGCCTGCGCCGCAGCAAGTGTGGGCACGAGCCCCGCCGCGCCGACGATGGCGGCAACCACGGTGTCGCAACCATCGCTCTTCGCGACTTCGACGAGCGCCTGCGGCCCGTACGTCACGACGGTCTTCGAGCCAGCCGCGCGCAGCTTGCGCTCGACCGCCGCAGCGGTCTCGGCGTCACCGACCACGGCCACTTCGGGCACGAAGCGCAGACATTGCTCGACGAGCTTGTCGCCGTTGCGGTGCGCGGTGAGCGCGTAGACGGAGAAGCGTTGCGGATGACGCGCAACCACGTCGAGCGTGCTGTCTCCGATCGAGCCCGTGGATCCGAGCAAGGTGAGTCGTTTTTGCATTTCCATTAGTCTCTAACCGAGCGTCTCTAACCGAGCAGCAGCATGGCAAGCGGCAGGACCGGCAGCAGCGCGTCGATGCGATCGAGCACGCCGCCGTGGCCTGGCAGGAGGCCGCTCGAGTCTTTTACGCCCGCCTGGCGCTTCGTCATCGACTCGAACAGATCGCCGATCACGCTGAACGCGACCAGCACGGTAAGCACGAAGAGCGCCCGGCCGAGGCCGAGGCGCGTCGCCAGCGCCGAATACAGGGTCGGCTCGAACGCGTGCAGTGCGAGCGCGGCGCCCGACACCGCCATCACGGCCACCCAGCCGCCCACGGCGCCTTCCCAAGTCTTGCCCGGACTGATCGAGGGCGCGAGCTTATGCTTTCCGAATGCCTTGCCTGCAAAGTATGCGCCGATATCGGCAAGCCAGACGATCAGGAGCAGCGAGAGCACGAACGCGACGCCCACCGTGCGTGCCGCGACCAGCGCGTGCCAGCAGGCGCAGAAGATCACGAGTCCGGCTGCGAGCAGGAAGGCGCGCCAGGCACCGGCGCCAAGCGTCGGCTTGCGCACGAGCACGTAAGGGCCGGCGATGAGCCAGAAGATGCCGGCGGCCTGATAAAGCGGATGGGCTGATTCGAGCCGCTGGCTTGCGATGACGGCCAGCACGGCAATCGCCGCGTAGACGATCGAGCCCACTTTGCCGGCCGTGAGCAGGCGCGCCCACTCCCACGCGGCGAACAACACCACGACGCCGATCAGCACGCCAAACCAGGCAACCGGCGCGAACAGCGTGACCGGCAGGAGGATCGCCAGCAGGACGAGCGCCGTGATGACACGGGTCTTTAGCATGAAAGCGAGTCGGCGTTCTGGGATTGGTTTTCGAGCTGGGCGCTCGTGCGGCCAAAGCGGCGCTCACGTTCGGCGTAGGAGCCGATCGCGCGATTGAGTGCATCGGCGTTGAAGTCCGGCCAGAACGTTTCGGTGAAATAGAATTCTGCGTACGCGAGTTGCCAGAGCAGGAAATTGCTCACGCGCTGCTCGCCGCCGGTGCGGATGAAGAGATCGGGCTCCGGCGCATAGTTCATGGCCAGATACTGGCCAATGGTGTCCTCGGTGACGGGCACCGGCTCGCCGGCCGCGGCAGCTGCCTCAACCAGCTTGCGGGTCGCCTGCATGATGTCCCAGCGGCCGCCGTAATTCGCAGCGATGGTCAGCGTGAGCCGCGTATTTCGCGCGGTCTTGGTTTCCGCGCGGCGGATCAGGTCCTGGATGCGTTCGTTGAACATCGACAGGTCGCCGACCACGCGCAGGCGAATGCCGTTCGCATGGAGACGCGCCACTTCGCGCTCGAGCGCGGTGACGAACAGGCGCATCAGGAACGACACTTCGTCGGTCGGACGCCGCCAGTTCTCCGAACTGAACGCGAACAGGGTGAGGTATTCGACGCCATTCTCGACGCAGGCTTCGACGACCGAACGCACGGCGTCGACGCCGCGCGTATGGCCCGCGACGCGCGGCAAGCGGCGTTGAGTCGCCCAACGGCCATTGCCGTCCATGATGATCGCGATGTGGCGCGGCACGGCCGCCACGTCGGGCACGCGAACGGTTGAGCTGGTATAGGTCATGGCCGTCAGACTAAAACTGCGGATACGGACAAAAGGGCGAGAGAACCCTGGCGGAACTGAGAGCCTTGCGGCCTCAGACCGTCATGATCTCCGCTTCCTTGGTCTGGACGAGCTTGTCGATCTCGGCCACGAAGCGGTCCGTCAGCTTCTGGACGTCGTCGCCACCGCGGCGCTCGTCGTCTTCCGAGATTTCCTTGTCCTTCACGAGCTTCTTCAGTTGCTCGTTGGCGTCGCGACGCAGGTTACGCACGGCCACTTTCGCCGTTTCGCCCTCGTTCTTGACGACCTTCGTGAGCTCCTTGCGGCGCTCTTCGGTCAGCGCGGGCATCGGCACGCGAATGAGATCGCCATGCGTGGCCGGGTTCAGGCCGAGATCCGACTCACGGATCGCCTTCTCGATGACCGGCACCATCTTCTTTTCCCACGCCTGCACGCCAATCGTGCGCGCGTCCACGAGCGTGAGGTTCGCGACCTGCGAGATGGGCACGGGCGAGCCGTAGTAGTCGACCTGGATATGGTCGAGCAGACCGGTATGGGCACGACCCGTGCGGATTTTCGCCAGATCGCCCTTGAACGAGTCGATCGAGCGCTGCATTTTTTGCTCAGCGCCCTTCTTGATGTCAGCCACAGCCATTTTGATACCTCCGAACCTTCATTACGGAACGGGCCCGCCAGCGCGCTCGAGGGGCGGCGCGGCCCATGTTCGTTTCCCGTCGTTCGAGACGAGAGTTTACACGTGGACGAGCGTGCCTTCGTCTTCGCCTTGAATGATGCGCTTGAGCGCGCCCGGCTTGACGATGGAAAAAACCCGGATGGGCAGCTTCTGGTCACGGCACAGCGCGAACGCCGTCGCGTCCATCACCTGCAAGTTGCGGCCAATTGCCTCGTCGAAGCTGATCGTCGAGTAGCGCGTGGCCGAGAGATCCTTTTTCGGGTCCGCCGAGTAGACGCCGTCGACCTTGGTGGCCTTGAGCACCACTTCCGCACCCACTTCCGCGCCGCGCAGTGCAGCGGCGGTATCGGTGGTGAAGAACGGGTTACCCGTGCCCGCCGCGAAGATCACGACCTTGCCCTCTTCGAGCTGGCGAATTGCGCGCGGGCGAATATACGGCTCGACCACCTGGTCCATGCGCAGCGCCGACTGCACGCGTGCCTCAATGCCGGCGTGGCGCATGGCGTCCTGCAGCGCGAGCGCGTTCATCATAGTGGCGAGCATGCCCATGTAGTCAGCCGTCGCGCGGTCCATGCCGGCCGCGCCGCCCGCGACGCCGCGGAAAATGTTGCCACCGCCGATCACGACTGCGAGCTGCGTGCCGAGCCGCACCACCTCGGCCACGTCCGCCACCATTCGTTCGATCGTGGCGCGGTTGATGCCGAAGGCATCGTCGCCCATCAGGGCTTCGCCGGAAAGTTTGAGGAGGACGCGTTTATAGGCGGGTGTGGGCATGGGGGTATCCAGGATCGCGCGCAAAAGGCACTAACAGGGCAATAACTTGAAACTGTAGGGGTGAAATACGACTAGGGGCAAGCGCCGCCAGAATAGCGAAGATTTGCGCCACGGGGCACGGCGGGAGTCCACCGCGCAAGGCGCCGCTACATCGGGCGTCGCTACGCTGCCCACCGCGGCGGATCACTCCGCCGCGGCTTGCTACGTACTGCTGATGCTTTTACTGCGGTACGGCTTGAAGCTTGAAGGCTTGCGCGGCCTTTATTGCTGCTTCGCAGCAGCGACTTGCGCGGCCACTTCGGCAGCGAAGTCGTCCTGGCGCTTCTCGATGCCTTCGCCCACCACGAAGAGGGCGAACTTCTGCACCGTCGTGCCAGCAGCCTTGAGCATCTGCTCAATCGTCTGCTTGTCGTTCTTCACGAACGGCTGGTTCAGCAGCGAGACTTCCTTCAGGTACTTCTGAACCGAACCTTCAACCATCTTCGCGACGATTTCAGCCGGCTTGCCCGATTCGGCAGCCTTCTGTTCGGCGATGCTGCGCTCCTTGGCGATCAGGTCGGCCGGCACGTCGTCCGACGACAGCGAGACCGGCTTCATCGCGGCGATGTGCATCGCGACGTCCTTGCCCACTTGCTCTTCAGCGCCCGTGTACTCGACCAGCACGCCGATACGCGTGCCGTGCAGGTACGCAGCCAGCTTGTTGGCGGTCTCGAAACGCGCGAAACGGCGGATCGAGAGGTTTTCGCCGATCTTGCCGACCAGCGCGAGGCGCACTGCGTCGACCGTCGAGCCTTCCAGCGGCAGAGCCGACAGAGCCGCGACGTCAGCCGGGTTCTGCGTAGCGACGAGTTCGGCGATCGTCTTCGCGAATGCGAGGAAGTCGTCGTTCTTCGCGACGAAGTCGGTTTCGCAGTTCAGTTCGACCACGGCGCCAGCGTTGGCACCGATGAACGACGAGATCACGCCTTCAGCCGTCACGCGCGAAGCAGCCTTGCTTGCCTTGTTGCCGAGCTTCACGCGCAGCAGTTCTTCAGCGCGTGCCAGGTCGCCGTCGGCTTCCGTCAGCGCCTTCTTGCATTCCATCATCGGCGCGTCGGTCTTCGCGCGCAGTTCTGCCACCATGCTTGCGGTAATTGCCGCCATCATTCGCTCCTTGAATCTGTCTGGTACGCGCCAGCCGCATGATTCGATGCGGCCGGCAGGAATTCGTTTCCGTAAATACCGTGCTGAAACGCTTTTTTACAGCTGCTTCTACAGGACTACGGTGCCGCCCGTATGATGCGGCATCGAACGCCACGGCTTAAAAAAAAGGGGCCTATGGAAGCCCCCTTTTCTTGCCGGACACGGGGCGGCTTACGCCTCCGGATTGACCTCGACGAACTCGTCGTCGCCCTCGTTGCCGCGCACGGCTGCAACCACTTCGTTGACCGCGCTTGCACGGCCTTCGAGGATCGCGTCAGCCACGCCTTGCGTGTACAGCGCGACAGCCTTGCTGGCGTCGTCGTTGCCCGGGATCACGTAGTCGATGCCTTCCGGCGAGTGGTTCGTGTCGACCACGGCGATGACGGGGATGCCCAGCTTGTTGGCTTCCGTCACGGCAATCTTGTGGTAACCGACGTCGACCACGAAAATTGCGTCGGGAATGCCGCCCATGTCCTTCACGCCGCCGATCGACTTTTGCAGCTTGGCGATTTCGCGTTCGAACAGGAGCGCTTCCTTCTTGCTCATCTTCTCGAGCTCACCCGCTTCCACGGCTGCTTCCATGTCCTTCAGGCGCTTGATCGAAACCTTCAGCGTCTTGAAGTTGGTCAGCATGCCGCCGAGCCAGCGTGCGTTCACGAACGGCATGCCAGCGCGTGCTGCTTCGTCAGCGATCGTGTCGCGCGATTGACGCTTCGTGCCGACGAACAGGATCGTGCCACGGTTCGATGCCAGCTGACGCACGTACTTCAGTGCGTCGTTGTACATCGGCAGCGTCTTTTCGAGGTTGATGATGTGAATCTTGTTGCGATGGCCGAAAATGAAGGGGGCCATCTTGGGGTTCCAGAAGCGCGTCTGGTGACCGAAGTGGACACCTGCTTCCAGCATTTGGCGCATGGTAACTGCCATGTTTCAATTCTCCGCTAGGGTTTGGGTCTTAAGCCGGCTGCTGTATCGGTGCGCCGCCCTACACTTTTGAGGACTGGCGCGCCCGACACCCTGGGTGCGTCGGCTTGCGATTTCACGTTTGCTTGTTACTTACTACATTGCCGCCGTTATTTTTTGCCCGCGGCGACAACAGGCATAATCGACTCCTGCACCCGTGATTCGAAAGATACACGGAGCGACTTAGCCGAAGATTATAGCACGTAATACTGACCGCACTCAAGCCAGCTATTACCCTCGGAAGAAGTCCGCCAGCGCGCCCCCCCTGCCGCCCCGCGCGCCCGCCTCCCCGCTCAAAAGCCTGCGACCCTGCGGATAAGGTGCGATAATTTGATATTCGACTGCATTTTCGGGCGCACACCATGGCCATTTCGATCAAGAACGAACACGACATCGCGCAGATGCGCGTCGCCTGCCGGCTGGCGAGCGAGGTGCTCGACTACATTACGCCCTTCGTCGTGGCGGGCGTGACGACGGGCGAACTCGACCGGCTCTGCCATGAATACATGACCAACGTGCAGGGTACGGTCCCGGCGCCGCTGAACTATCAGCCGCCCGGCTACCCGCCCTACCCGAAGGCCATCTGCACCTCGGTGAACGACGTGATCTGTCACGGTATTCCGGGCGACAAGGCGCTGAAGAACGGCGACGCGCTCAATATGGACATCACCGTGATCAAGAACGGCTACTTCGGCGACACGAGCCGCATGTTCATCGTCGGCGAGGGGTCGATTCTCGCGAAGCGCCTCGTGCAGACCACCTATGAATGCATGTGGCTCGGCATCGATCAGGTGCGCCCGGGCGGCCATCTGGGCGACATCGGCCACGCCATTCAGCGTTACGCCGAAGCGCAGGGCTACAGCGTCGTGCGCGAGTATTGCGGCCACGGCATCGGCACGGTGTTTCACGACGAGCCGCAGGTGCTTCACTACGGCCGCCCCGGCACGGGCGTCGAGTTGCTGCCGGGCATGATCTTCACCATCGAACCGATGATCAACGCCGGCCGCCGCGAGATCCGCACCATGCCGGACCAGTGGACCGTCAAGACCAAGGACCGCAGCCTCTCGGCGCAATGGGAGCATACGGTGCTCGTGACCGAGACGGGCTATGAAGTGCTGACGGTTTCGGCCGGCACGCCGGCCAAGCCGGCTATCGTTGCGCAGATGGCGGGCTCGGCCGCCTGATTGCAAGGCGCGCGCCGGGGGCGAGCGCAACACCAGGCGGCAGGCTGCACAATACGCATTATGAGCTGGCGTTACCCGAGTACCACCTTGGCATCATTCAGGTATAGCCCAGACATAAACCAGGCTTAAACCGGCATCGCCCCACGTCCGCACGGTCCGCCGCCCGGCAGTCCGCGTGGGCGCCGGGCATTCTTCAACCCGCGCCAACTGCACCGAAGCCCATGAGCGTTCCCGCTGTCGCCGCACCCGATACGTCGTCGCTGAAGTCCGACTACAAGGCCGCCAAGGCTCAGTTGCTCGAACGGTTCAGGAGCGCATCCAATGTCGACTCGCTGATGCGCGCGCTCGCCCGCACCACCGACGACACCCTGCGCCGCGCCTGGAGCCTGTGCGACTTGCCGGCTTCGCTCGCGCTTGTGGCCGTGGGCGGCTTCGGACGCGGCGAGCTCGCGCCATACTCCGATGTCGACATCCTCGTGCTGCTGCCCGACTATGAAGCGCTCGCACCGCTCGAATCCCGCCTCGAGCAGTTCATCGGCCTCGCGTGGGACCTCGGCCTCGAAATCGGCAGCAGTGTGCGCAGCGTCTCGCAATGCCTCGAAGAAGCCGCCGGCGACGTGACGGTGCGCACGTCGCTACTCGAAGCGCGCCGCATCACGGGCAGCCCGACGCTATTCGGCGACTTCGTGCAGCGCTACCGCGACGCCATGGACCCACGCGCGTTCTTCCAGGCCAAAGTGCTGGAAATGCGCCAGCGTCACGGGCGCTTCCAGGATACGCCCTACGCGCTGGAGCCGAACGTCAAGGAAAGCCCCGGCGGCTTGCGCGACCTGCAACTGATCCTCTGGGTCAGCGAAGCCGCAGCATTTGGCAGCAGTTGGAAAGAACTCGATCAGCGTGGGCTCATCACGGAGCGCGAGGCGCGCGAACTGCGCCGCAACGAAGCGTTTCTGAAAACCCTGCGGGCGCGCCTGCATGTGATCGCGGGCCGCCGCCAGGACATCCTCGTGTTCGATCTACAGACGAGCGTGGCCGAAAGCTTCGGCTACTCGGCCAGCGCGGCGCGGCGCGCGAGCGAGCAGCTCATGCGGCGCTACTACTGGGCGGCCAAGGCGGTCACGCAGCTGACGACCATCCTCATCCAGAACATCGAGGCGCAGCTCTTCCCGAGCACGAGCGGCATCACGCGGACCCTCTCGGATCATTTCGTCGAAAAACAGGGCATGATCGAAATCGTGACCGACGACGTGTTCGAGCGCGAACCGCATGCAATCCTCGAAGCCTTCCTGCTTTACGAACAGGTGCCTGGCGTGAAGGGCCTCTCGGCGCGCACCTTGCGCGCGCTGTACAACGCGCGCGAGAGGATGGACCAGCACTGGCGCCGCGACCCAGAAAACCGCCGCCTCTTCATGGCGATCATGAAGGAGCCAGCGGGCATCACCCATGCCATCCGGCTGATGAACCAGACGAGCGTGCTGGGGCGCTACCTGCTGAACTTCCGGCGCATCGTCGGGCAGATGCAGCACGACCTCTATCACGTCTACACGGTCGATCAGCACATCCTGATGGTGCTGCGCAATATCCGCCGCTTCGCCGTGGCAGAGCATGTGCACGAGTATCCGTTCTGCAGCCAGTTGATCGCCGATTTCGAGCGGCCCTGGGTGCTTTTCGTGGCGGCGCTCTTTCACGACATCGCCAAGGGGCGCGGCGGCGACCATTCGCAGCTCGGCATGGCCGACGCGCGGCGGTTCTGCCGCGAGCACGGCATCGCCAGTGAAGACTCCGACCTGATCGTCTGGCTCGTCCAGCAGCACCTGACCATGAGCCAGGTCGCCCAGAAACAGGACACGAGCGACCCCGAAGTGGTGAAGCGTTTTGCCGATCTGGTGGGCTCGAAGCGCCGGCTTTCGGCGCTCTATCTGCTGACCGTGGCCGATATCCGCGGCACCAGCCCCAAGGTCTGGAACAACTGGAAGGGCAAGCTGCTGGAGGATCTCTACCGCTCGACGCTCGCCGTGCTCGGCGGCGCCCAGCCCGACGCGCACTCGGAACTCAAAACGCGCCAGGAACTGGCGCTCGCGCTGCTGCGCCTCGAAACCGTGCCGGAGCACGCGCACCGTGCGCTGTGGGACAAGCTCGACGTGGGCTATTTCCTGCGCCACGACGCTGCCGACATCGCGTGGCAGACGCGCGTGCTCTACCGCTATGTGGAAACGCCCTCGCCGGTCGTGCGCGCGCGGCCCTCGCCCGTGGGCGAAGCGCTGCAAGTGCTGGTCTATGCGAAGGACCGGCCGGACCTGTTCGCCACCATGTGCGGCTACTTCGACCGCAGCGGCCTGTCCGTGCTCGATGCGCGCGTAAGCACGACGCGTCACGGCTACGCGCTGGACAACTTCATCGTCGCCCACCCCGAGGGCGACGTGCATTACCGCGATATCGCGAATCTGGTCGAGCAAGAACTCGCCCAGCGCCTCGCGGCGTCCGGCAATCCGCTGCCGGAGCCGTCGAAGGGGCGGCTCTCGCGCCTGTCGCGCACTTTCCCGGTCACGCCGCGCGTCGACCTGCGTGCCGACGAGCGCGACCAGTACTACATCCTCTCCGTGTCGGCGAACGACCGGCTGGGCCTTCTTTATTCCATCGCGCGCGTGCTGGCCGAGCACCGCATCGGCGTCCAGGCGGCGCGGATCAATACGCTCGGCGAGCGCGTGGAGGACGTGTTTCTGCTCGACGGGTCGGGTCTGTCCGACAACCGCCAGCAGATCCGCGTCGAAACCGAACTGCTGCGCGCGATAGCAGTGTGAAAGCAACATCGAAAGACGTAAAACCATGCGAGCCAAACTGACAGCCAAACATCCGCGCCCGGCCACGCCCGAACGCGCCCCCGTCCGCCGCGGCAGCACGACCGCCCGCAAGCCGGTGCGCTCAGACGAGGCGCGGCCGGCTGAAGGACGGCCCGCACAAGCGCGCCCGTCGACGGCAAAACCCGGTGGGAAGCCCATGTCCGGGAAGCCGGCGACCGCGCGCGAACGCGACACGTCGAACCGCCCCGCTCGCCCGCCGCGCGAAGGCGGTGGCTACGGCGACGAGCGCCGTCCGTTCCGTGCTCGTGAAGAAGGTGGCGAGCGCCGGTTCCCCCGTCGTGATGAAGGCGAAGGCCAACGTCCCTTCCGCGCACGCGATGAAGGCGGTGAACGCCGCTTCCCGCGCCGTGATGAAGGCGAAGGCCAGCGCCCCTTCCGTGCACGCGACGAAGGTGGTGAACGTCGCCCGTTCCGTGCTCGTGAAGAAGGCGGCGATCGCCGCTTCCCGCGCCGTGACGAAGGCGAAGGCCAGCGCCCCTTCCGTTCACGCGACGAAGGTGGTGAACGCCGCCCGCTCCGTGCTCGTGAAGAAGGCGGCGAACGCCGCTTCCCGCGCCGTGATGAAGGCGAAGGCCAGCGCCCCTTCCGTGCACGCGACGAAGGTGGTGAACGCCGTCCGTTCCGTGCTCGTGAAGAAGGCGGTGAACGCCGCTTCCCGCGCCGTGACGAAGGCGAAGGCCAGCGCCCCTTCCGTGCACGCGACGAAGGTGGTGAACGCCGTCCGTTCCGTGCTCGTGAAGAAGGCGGTGAACGCCGCTTCCCGCGCCGTGATGAAGGCGAAGGCCAACGTCCCTTCCGCGCACGCGATGAAGGTGGTGAACGCCGTCCGTTCCGTGCTCGTGAAGAAGGTGGCGAGCGCCGCTTCCCGCGCCGGGATGAAGGCGAAGGCCAACGCCCCTTCCGCGCACGCGATGAAGGTGGTGAACGCCGTCCGTTCCGCGCTCGTGAAGAAGGTGGCGAGCGCCGCTTCCCGCGCCGTGACGAAGGCCAGCGCCCGTCCCGTGCTCGCGAAGAAGGTGGCGAACGCCGCTTCCCGCGCCGTGATGAAAGCGAAGGCCAACGTCCCTTCCGCGCACGCGATGAAGGCGGCGAACGCCGTTTCCCGCGTCGGGACGACGGCGACGATCGACGCCCCTCGTTTCGCCGCGACCAGGGTTCCGACGAACGGCGCCCGCGCGACGACCGTGGCTTCGCGCGCCCCGTGAAATCCTCTTGGGGTAACGCAAACGAGCGCAGCGCGGAAGACGCCCGCGCACGCAAGCCCGGCCCGAAACCCTTCGCGAAGGGCTCCGGCCAGGCCCCGCGCCGCACCCCGGCTGCCGGCGACCAAGCCGCCCCGCAACGCACAGCGCGCGTGGAGGTCGACGGCGACAACGCGCTGCGCCTGTCCAAGCGCATGTCGGAACTGGGCCTGTGCTCGCGCCGCGAAGCCGATGAATGGATCGAAAAAGGCTGGGTCTATGTGGACGGCGAAGTCGTCGACACGCTAGGCGCCAAGGTCACGCCGCAGCAGCGCATCGAAGTCGACCCCGCCGCGCTCGCCGCGCAGGCGCGCCAAGTGACGATCCTGCTACACAAGCCGGTGGGCTATGTCTCGGGCCAGGCCGAAGACGGCTATGAGCCGGCGGCCACGCTCGTCACGGCCGGGAATCACTGGGACGGCGATCACTCGGGCATCCGCTTTTCGGCGCAACACCTACGTACGCTCGCACCGGCGGGCCGCCTCGACATCGACTCGACCGGCCTGCTCGTACTGACCCAGGACGGCCGCGTAGCGAAGCAGTTGATCGGCGAAAGCTCCGATATCGACAAGGAATACCTCGTGCGCGTGACCTACGGCGACATCGAGATGGAAGTCGACCAGCACTTCCCGCCTGAATTGCTGGCCAGGCTGCGCCACGGCCTCTCGCTCGACGACGTGCCGCTCAAGCCCGCCATGGTGAGCTGGCAAAATGGCGAGCAGCTGCGCTTCGTGCTGCGCGAAGGCAAGAAGCGCCAGATCCGCCGCATGTGCGAACTGGTCGGGCTGAAGGTGGTGGGCCTCAAGCGCGTGCGCATGGGCCGCGTGCTGCTGGGCGCGCTGCCGCAGGGGCAATGGCGCTATCTGTCGGCTGACGAGGCGTTCTGAACGCCGCCAGTTGCTGCAAGTAAAACGGGAGCCGCGGCTCCCGTTTTTTATGTGCGCCCGCTTGCGCGCGCGCCCGATCTCATTCGTCGCTCGTGGGATCGAGATCTGGGAACAGGATGTCGGTGAAACCGAACTTCGAGAAGTCGGTGATGCGCATGGGGTACAGCTTGCCGATCAGATGATCGCATTCGTGCTGGACCACGCGCGCGTGAAAGCCTTCCGCCACGCGCTCGATGGAATTGCCGTACTGGTCGAAGCCGTTGTAGCGGATCATCGAATAGCGGCTCACCGCGCCGCGCAGGCCGGGCACCGAAAGGCAGCCTTCCCAGCCTTCTTCCATGTCGTGCGAAAGCGGATGGATGACCGGGTTGATCAGCACGGTTTGCGGCACCGGCGGCGCTTCCGGATAGCGCTCGTTGTCTTCGAAGCCGAAGATCACGACCTGCAGGTCGACGCCGATCTGCGGAGCGGCGAGCCCTGCCCCGTTAGCCGCGTGCATCGTATCGAACATGTCGGCAATCAGCTCGTGCAATTCGGGCGTGTCGAAATGGTCGACCGGTCTGGCGATACCGAGCAGGCGCGGATCGCCCATTCTGAGAATTTCGCGAATCATGTCGTGTGCCTCTCCAGGAGCTTGTGCAACCCTTCTTCGTCGAGCACCGGCACGCCGAGTTCCTCGGCTTTCGCAAGCTTGCTGCCTGCTTCGGCGCCCGCCACCACGTAGTCGGTCTTCTTCGACACCGAGCCGGCCACCTTCGCGCCGGCCGCTTCCAGCATTTCTTTCGCTGCATCGCGCGTAAGCGTGGGCAGCGTGCCGGTGAGCACCACCGTCTTGCCCGCCAGCACACCCACCGGCGCTTTCGGCGCGGGAGGACCGTCCGCCCATCTGACCTTGCCCGGTGCACGCAGTTGCTCGATTACAGTGCGGTTATGTTCTTCCGCAAAGAACCGATGAATCGACTCGGCAACGATCGGCCCGACATCGTTCACTTCGAGCAATTGCTCGATGGACGCGTCCATGATCGGATCGAGCGAGCCGAAATGTTTCGCCAGATCCTTCGCCGTGGATTCGCCCACGTGGCGAATCCCCAGCGCGTAGATGAAGCGCGCCAGCGTGGTGGATTTGGCCTTCTCGAGCGAGTCCAGCAGATTCTGTGCCGACTTGTCCGCCATGCGCTCGAGCTCGGCCAGCGTGGAGAAGCCTAGGTTGAACAGATCGGCCGGCGTGCGCACGAGATTCTGGTCGACCAGCTGGTCGATAATCTTTTCGCCCAGACCGTCAATATCCAGCGCGCGGCGCTGCGCGAAATGCCATAGCGCCTGCTTGCGCTGCGCCGGACAAAAGAGGCCCCCTGTGCAACGCGCGATCGCTTCGTCGGGCAGGCGCTCGATGCCCGAGCCGCACACCGGGCACTCGGTGGGCATCACGAACTCGCGAGCGTCCACGGGGCGGCGCTCCGCGAGCGCGCTCACCACCTCGGGAATCACGTCGCCCGCGCGGCGCACGATCACCGTGTCGCCAATGCGGATGTCCTTGCGGCGCACTTCGTCTTCGTTGTGCAGCGTGGCATTGGTGACGGTCGCGCCGCCCACGAACACCGGTTCGAGCCGCGCGACCGGCGTGATGGCGCCCGTGCGGCCCACCTGCACGTCGATGGCGACGACCTTCGTGAGCGCCTCCTGCGCCGGGAATTTGTGGGCGAGCGCAAAACGCGGCGCGCGCGAGACGAAGCCGAGCCTGTCCTGCTCGTCGCGCCGGTTGACCTTGTAGACCACGCCGTCGATGTCGTAGGGCAGCGACTCGCGCTTCTCGCCCACGGCGCGGAAAAATTCCAGCAGTCCCTGCGCGCCCTTCGCGACCGCACGCTCGCTGTTCACTGGCAGGCCCATTTCCGCGTACCAGTCGAGCAGTTCGCTGTGCGTGGCAGGCATGGGCTCGCCTTCGAGCCCGCCAATGCCATAGGCGAAAAACGACAGCGGCCGCTGCGCGGTGATCTTCGAATCGAGCTGGCGCAGACTGCCTGCCGCTGCGTTGCGCGGGTTCGCAAACTCTTTCTGTCCCGCCTCGCGCTGACGCTCGTTCATACGGTCGAAGTCACGGCGGAACATCAGTACTTCGCCGCGCACGTCGAGCACCTTCGGCACGCGCTGGCCTTTGAGCCGCAGCGGCAGCGAACGGATGGTGCGCACGTTTTCCGTGACGTTCTCGCCTGTCGTGCCGTCGCCGCGCGTGGAAGCCTCCACGAACACGCCGTCCACATAGCGCAGCGAAATAGCCAGGCCGTCGAACTTGAGTTCGCAGGCATACTCGACCGGGTCGCCTTCGGCCTTGTCGAGCGCGTCGGACACTCGCTTGTCGAACGCGACGATGTCTTCGTCGGCAAAGCCGTTGTTGAGCGAGAGCATCGGCACGTCGTGCACCACCTGCTCGAAGCCCGCTGCCGCCTCGCCGCCCACGCGCTGGGTGGGCGAATCGGGCGAGACGAGTTCCGGATGCTCGGACTCGACCTGCTGGAGTTCGCGGAACAGCTTGTCGTATTCCGCGTCGGGCAACTCCGGCTGGTCGAGTACGTAGTACGCGTGATTGGCGCGCTCGAGTTCGGCGCGCAACCACGACGCGCGCTGCGCCGCAGTGGACTCTTCGGAAGGACGGGCGGGAGTACGGACCATGCTTGGGGCGGTTTCTTCTAAGTGATCTGGATTGTCAGATTATCTCAGGAAGCCATCGCTGTGGCATCGGCCGAACGGCCAGCTTCGTGCGTCGCCGAACGACCCGCGTTTGCACGGCGCACAAAAAAAGCGCGGCGCCATGATGGCGCCGCGTCTCTTGCGATGATCAAGCGTTCGTCGTTACTGGCTGAAGAGCCGCCGCGTGGCCGGCGAGCCCGCCGGAATGCCGGCCTGCTCGAGCTTCGCGTAGAGCGTCATGAGCTGCTTGTCGATGGACTGCAGCACGGACTCCGGCAGCGGCCGGCGCTGATCGTCCACCACGCGGCCGCCGATGCGCTCCGCGAGCGAGCGCGCGTAATCGCACATCAGGCGGAACGGCAGGATGTCTTCGTCGGCCACCGGCACATCGAGGACCAGGGTGATCATCTGGCCACCCTTGTAAGTAAGATCGTCGCGCAAGAAGTTGGTGTCGCCGAATTGCAGCATGAACACCGGGCTCTGCTTCGAGTCGAGCTTGACAAAGCGCGTGCCGTCGCGCGAGAGCAGCAGGCCGTCCTGGGCCGCCACCGCCTGCACGTAGTTCGCCGACCACGGTGCGCCGTCCGAGAGCACGTTGATCGAAAGCTGGGCGTCGCACTGCGCCGCGAAGCCATCGAGTTCGCGGGCCATCGCTACGGTTTCCGTCATGTCCGGGAATTCGGGCAGACCGTCGAGCGCATCCGCGAACTGCTGCACGCCCGCAACGAACTCGGAGAACTCCAGTTCGTTGAGCGGGCCATTGCGGTTCGCCAGTTGCGCGGCCGCGCGCAATTCTTCGTAACGCACGCCGTTTTGCAGCAGTTCCCAACCATCGCCGCCTTCGGGCTTGCCTTCGATATGCACTGGCTTGCTGCCCGCGCGGCGCAGGCGCTGCGCAAGCGGAATCACGCGCTCGCCGGGCTGCGGCCCGCCGAGCCGGATCGGCACGATGCAGTCGATGCGCCGATCCACGATGGCGGGCGGCGCCGACGAGATCGTCGTGGCGGCAGGCAGCACCGGCTCGACGCGATCGTCTTCAGCGCGCTTTTCACCCGGCTTTTCATCGCGCTTTTCGTCGTGCTTCTCGTCCTTTGCGACGTGAGCCGCCGGCTCGCCGTGCTCCGTTGAGGACGCACGCGAGTCCTCACCTTCGGCCTCGTCGGGCTCATCGTTCGAAAAGCCATTCGGCGAAGTTCTCTCCGCCTGGATGTCCACTGGCGTATCGGCGGGCGCCACCGCGCCGAAGCCCGGCTCCATGCGCTCCTCGGCGGCACTGCCGCCCGCGAGCGACGGTTCGCGTTTGGCCGGCGCACGAGCCGGCTCGATGAACGGGCTCTGCTCGTTCAGGTCGTCGCGCAACGGCGCCTCGGCCGTTTCCTCGGGCATGGGACGCGGCATGCGCCGACGCACCCTGGCGCTCTGCCACGCGTTGTACACCACCACGCCCCCGACGACCACGGCACCCGCGCCGATCAACCCGAGAGTCAACTGATCCATGCATGCTCCATCTGCAATTCTTTTCCGGCGGCGCGCTTCGTCCCTACGTCCTCAGGGACACGCGCGCCGCGTGCGTGGCCATCAGGCCGTATTCTGTGAGAAACCAGCAGCCGTTTCCATATCGACCGCAACGATGCGCGAAACACCCTGCTCCTGCATCGTCACGCCAATCAACTGCTGCGCCATCTCCATCGCGATCTTGTTATGCGAGATGAACAGGAACTGCGTCTTGTCCGACATCGCGCGCACCAGATTGGCGAAGCGCTCCGTGTTGGCATCATCGAGCGGCGCGTCCACTTCGTCGAGCAGACAGAACGGCGCCGGGTTCAACTGGAACATCGCGAACACCAGTGCCGTGGCGGTGAGCGCCTTCTCGCCACCCGAAAGCAGGTGAATCGTCGAGTTTTTCTTGCCGGGCGGCTGCGCCATCACCTGCACGCCGGCGTCGAGAATCTCGTCGCCGGTCATGATGAGCTTGGCCTGACCACCGCCGAAGAGGCGCGGGAACAGGTCGCCGAAATGCCGGTTCACTTCGTCGAACGTGCCTTGCAGCAGCGTGCGCGTTTCCTGGTCGATCTTGCGAATCGCGTCTTCGAGCGTTTCGATCGCGCTCGTGAGGTCGGTGGACTGCGCGTCGAGGAAAGTCTTGCGCTCCTTCGCAGCAGCCAGTTCGTCGAGCGCGGCCATGTTGACCGGACCGAGCGCGGCGATCGCGTTGTTGATGCGCGTGACCTCGCCTTGCAGATACGGCGGCTTGAGGTCTGGCGAAAGCTTCGCCTGCAGCGCGGCTTCGTCCACCCCCGCGGCCTGCAGTTGCTCGACAAACTGCTCGCCGTTCAGGCGCGCGGCCTGTTCCTTCAACTGCAATTCGGTGATGCGGTCGCGCAGCGGTTGCAACGCACGCTCGGCCGTGAGACGCGTCTCGTCGGCCGCGCGCAGCTTCGCGCTCAGGTCGTCGAGTTCGGCGCGTGCCGAGCGCAGCGCTTCTTCCTTCTCCGCGCGGATTTCCAGTGCGTCCTGCAGGCCCGTGTGTGCAGTCTGCTCGTTGATCGTTTCCAGTTCCGCGCGCGCGTCTTCGAGCGAGGTGGCCACGCGCTCGCTCTGGTCATGCGCGACCTGAATGTTGCGCTTGAGCTCTTCGATGCGATTGACCATGTTGCGCGCCGCGAAGCGCGCATCGCCCGCCGCGCGTTCGAGATCACGTGCCTCGTTGCGGGCGCTGCCCAACTCCTCGTCGAGCGACTCGAACGCCAGTTGATTGTCTTCGAAGCGGGCCTGCAACTCCGCGAGCTCGGCGTCGTGGCGCTCAAAGTTCGCCTCCGACTCCGCGCGCAATGCGCGCTGCTCTTCGATCTGTGCGCGGATCTCTTCGAGTTCCTCGCGAATCTGCGTGCTGCGCGCCGTGTAGCGCTCGTGCGCCTGGGTGAGCTTGAGCACGTCCATCTGCAGCGCGTGCCCGCGCTGCGTCGCGCGTTCGACCTGCTGGCGCACTTCGGTGAGCGCCTGGGCCGCCTGGGTGTGCACAGCCTCGGCGCGCACCGCGGCAGCGCGTGCGTCATCGGCGAGCAGCGCCTGGGCGCGCACCTGACGCGTGAGATTCTCGATTTCCTGCTGGCGCGCCAGCATGCCCGCCTGCTCAGAGTCGGCGGCATAAAGCTGCACGCCCACGCGCGTCACCATGTGGCCGGCCTTCACCACGAACGCGCCGCCCTCGGGCAACTGCGCGCGCTGCGAAAGCGCTTCGGCCAGATCGGCGGCCACGAAGGTCGTGCCGAGCCATTCGTTGAGCACCGCGCGCAGGCCGGCATCGTCGATACGCACGAGCGAGAGCAACGGCGTGAGGCCCGCGGGCGCGGCCAGCGCCTGGCCAGCCGGCGGCGGCGCGTAGAACGCGAGCTTGGCCGGCGGCGCGTCGGTCGCGAATGCCTTCACCCAGTCGAGGTTCGACACTTCTAGCGCGGCAAGACGCTCGCGCAGCACGGCTTCGAGCGCGGTCTCCCAGCCAGCTTCGACGTGCAACTTCTTCCACAAACGCGGCAGCGCGCCCAGTTCATGGCGTTCGAGCCACGGCTGGATCTTGCCTTCGGTCTGCACGTTCTCCTGAAGCTGCTTAAGCGCGGCGAGGCGTGCTTCGAGCTGATGGATCTGCGCGCTTTCGGCCTGCACGCGCTCGTGCGCGGCTCGACGCTCGGCGTCGAGCCGCGGCACGGTTTCCTGCGCATCGGCAAGACGCTGCTGCGCGTCGTGCAGGATCTCTTCCTGCTCGGCCAGTTGCATGCGCAACTCTTCGAGCTGAGCTTCGTCGGGCGCGTCTAGCCCGCCTTCCTCCGACTTCAGGCGCTCGTGGCGCTGCTGAAGCTGCTGGAGCATCTGGTCGGCGTTGCGCTGATGCGCGGCTTCGAGCTTGATCGCCTGTTCGGTGCGCGCGATGCCCGCGCGCTCGTCGTTCAGTTGGGACTGGGCGTCGCGCCAGCGGTTTTCGAGCGCGGGCAGCGCTTCCTGCTTCGCCGCCGCCTGCTCCTCGGCGATGGCCGCCTTTTCCTCGCCCATCGCGAGCTGCTCTTCGGCGTCCGCGATGTCGTCCTGGGCCTTCTGCGCCTGCGCCTGCCATTGCTCGCGCTGGGCGGTGAGCGCCGCGATCTGCGCCTGCACGCGATTGCGCGACTCGACGATGAACTTGATTTCCGCTTCAAGGCGGCTCACTTCGGCGTTCGCTTCATAGAGCGAGCCTTGCGCACCCTGCATCGCGTCGCTGGCCGAATAATGCGCGACGCGCAGCGTTTCGAGCTGCGCTTCGACTTCGCGCAGTTGTGCGGTGTGCCGCTCCAGATCGATCTGCGCCTGCTCGATCGCGCGTTGCTGGCGCTGCTGCTCGCCGGCCGCCTCGTTCTTGCGCAAGAGCCACAACAGGCGCTGCTTTTCTTCGCCTTCGGCTTGCAGCTCGCGGAACTTCGTCGCCACCACGGCCTGGCCTTCGAGCTTCTCCAGGTTCGTGGAGAGCTCGCGCACGATGTCCTCCACGCGCGTGAGATTCTCGCGCGTGTCGTGCAGACGGTTTTCGGTCTCGCGGCGGCGCTCCTTGTACTTCGAGACGCCCGCGGCTTCTTCGAGGAACACGCGCAGCTCTTCGGGCTTAGCCTCGATGATGCGCGCGATCATGCCCTGCCCGATGATCGCGTACGCGCGCGGCCCGAGGCCGGTGCCGAGGAAGATGTCCTGGATGTCGCGCCGGCGCGCCGGCAGATTGTTGATGTAGTAGCTCGAGGTGCCGTCGCGCGTGAGCACGCGCTTGACGGCGATCTCGGCGTACTGGCCCCACTGGCCAGCAGCGCGCCCGTCGGCGTTGTCGAACACGAGTTCGACGCTCGCGCGGCTACCGGGCTTGCGCGCGGTGGAACCGTTGAAAATGACATCCTGCATCGACTCGCCGCGCAGCTCCGAGGCGCGCGATTCGCCGAGCACCCAGCGCACGGCGTCGATGATGTTCGACTTGCCACAGCCATTGGGCCCGACCACGCCGACGAGTTGGCCCGGGACCTGGAAGTGCGTGGGATCGACGAAGGATTTGAAGCCAGCGAGTTTAATCGAGGTCAGACGCACGGCGATATCGCTGTTTGAATAGGGAGAGTGAACGGGACCGCCCGCGCCGCATGCCACGCGCTGCACGCGCATGGGTCACGCATCGAATGCTGCGCGCACTTCGGGCACTACATCTCGGGCAGCCGCCACGGCTCGCCGCGCGAAGCACCTTGTGCGCGCCCGCCCGGCGAGGATCAGCGGCAATCATACCATCGTGCGCGCGCCTTTCCGCCCGCTGCGCGGCGAAGCGCTGGGGCCGCCGGGGTCATTCGCACCGTCATCGGCATCGCCGCTTTCGTCGATGGGACACGCTTGCGCGTGGGCAATCACGCTGGCGTCGGCGCTCGCATGCTTGCCGCTCTGCCTGGCGTCCTGCGCGCGGTGAACCCAGCTCGACAGCAGCGTGGCGAGCACGATGCATGCGCCGCCCGCCATCTCGCGCGGCCCCGGCGTTTCGCCCGCGAGCAGCCACGACGAGAGCGCGGTCACCACGAGTTCGAACAACATGATGATCGACGCGCGGTTCGCCGGCACGCGCGCGAGACCGTATTGCACCAGCATGTTGTTCGAGCTGAGCAGCAGCCCAAGCAGGGCCACCAGCAGCACGATGTGCGCCAGCGGCTCGCCGGCGTGCAGCACCGGCGTCGGCTCGAAGCGCGACGCCACGGCGCCGCAGAGCGCCGCACCGCCGAAAATCACGGCGGTGCGCATCTCCGGCTTCATCTGCGGCAACACGCGGCTCGTCTTCACCACGAGCACATTGCTCATCGCAAAGCCCATGCCGCCCGCGAGTCCCGCCCATTCGGCCGCGTTGGCCGGCAATGGCACACCGAGCTTCGGCGACCACAGCATGAGCGCCGCGCCCAGCAGCGACAGCGCGGAGAGCGCCGCGCCAGGCCCCGTGAGGCGCTCGTTCAGGATGAAATGCGCGTAGATCGCCGTCCATGCCGGCGTGAGGTAGAAAAGTAGAAGCACCCGCATCACTTCGCCGTGGATCGCGCCCCACACGAAGCCCATATTGGCCACGCCCGCGGCCAGCCCGAGCATCGGCAGCACCCAGTGCCAGCGCACCGTGGCGATCGAGCGGTGGCGCAGCAACAGCACAAAGAGGCACCCCGCCGCGCTAGTCGCGGCTCCAGCGGCCGTGCCGGTCAGGCCGAGGCTCGCGAGCGTGCGCAGCGGATACCAGATCACGCCCCACACCGAGGCGCCGATCATGATGGCAAGCGTCGGCCAGCCGGACTTCAGGCTCGCGTTCATTGCCCGGCCCTCCCGTACCGCATCCCCATGGCGGCAGCGCGTATCGGCTGCTTTTCGGACTGCATACTCCTCCCTTGTTTCCTTTGCTGTTTCTCGTTTGTTGCTGACTGTCCTGCCTGTTTGCCCTGCTTGTCGCCATATGTGCGGTATGCGCGCTGTGCCATGCGCAGGCGACCTGCACCGCCGAAGCCCGCCCATTGGGCCTCCCGGGCCCACATTCCCGACTACATGGCTCGCCTGCGCACACACCGGTGCGCCCGCAGGCCGTGCATCGCCAAGTTATAATTCACGCTTTTCCAGCCGCAGCAGCCACCCCCGACGCGCGACAAGCTCCATGCCGCCGCGATCCACGCCACCCATGCCGGATCGCGCCGCCAGACACCGCAGCAACCGGCCTTATCATGGCCACGACATCGTCGCGCCGGGTTGCATCGGGTCACATCGTCGCCGGAACCAGGCCGCCGATGCCGGCCATTGCGCCGCGCGCTGTCCAACCGTCTTTCGCATTTCACCCGCCAAGCCCGTGAATCCGCTACTCGACTCTCTCCAGCCCTATCCCTTCGAAAAGCTGCGTGCGCTCTTCAAGGACGTCGCGCCGAATGCCGGCCTGCGCCACATCAGCTTCGGGATCGGCGAGCCGAAACACCCGACGCCCGCGCTTATCCGCGATGCCATCGTCGCTTCGCTCGACGGCCTGTCGGCCTACCCGGCCACGGCCGGCAGCCCCGCGCTGCGCGAGGCGATCGCGAAATGGGTGACCGAGCGCTATAGCCTGCCCGCCATCGACGCGAACACGCAAGTGCTGCCCGTGTGCGGCTCGCGCGAAGCGCTTTTCGCGCTCGCCCAGGCAGTCGTGAATCCCACGGCTGGCGCGAGGGATCCGGCAAAGCGGCCGATCGTACTCTGTCCGAATCCGTTCTACCAGATCTACGAAGGCGCCGCGCTGCTTGCGGGCGCCGAGCCATACTTCGTGAACAGCGATCCCAGCCGCAACTTCGCCTGCGATTATTCTCAGGTTCCCGTAGAGGTCTGGGCGCGCACACAGTTGCTCTATGTCTGCTCGCCGGGTAACCCGACGGGCGCCGTGCTCACGCTCGACGACTGGCGCGAACTGTTCGCGCTCTCCGATCGCTACGGCTTCGTGATCGCCTCCGACGAGTGCTACTCGGAAATCTACTTCGACGAAGCGCATCCGCCGCTCGGCGGCCTCGAAGCCGCGCACCGGCTCGGCTGCGGTTTCGAGCGCCTGATCATGCTCTCGAGCCTCTCGAAGCGCTCGAACGCGCCCGGCATGCGCTCGGGCTTCGTCTCGGGCGACGCGGCACTGCTCAAGCAGTTTCTGCTTTACCGGACGTACCACGGCTCGGCGCTGTCGCCGGTCTGGCAGTCCGCCAGCATCGCGGCTTGGGGCGACGAGGCGCACGTGCGCGAGAATCGCGCGAAGTACGTGCAGAAGTTTTCGACGATTACGCCGATGCTCGCCGACGTGCTCGACGTAAAGCTGCCCGACGCCGCGTTCTATCTGTGGGCCAACGTCGCGCGCACTGGCCTCTCGGATACCGCGTTCGCCCAGCGCCTCTACGCCGACTATAATGTGACGGTTCTGCCGGGCTCGTATCTCGCGCGCGAAGCGCATGGCGCGAATCCCGGCAAAGACTTCGTCCGCATGGCGCTCGTCGCCGACGTCGAGGAGTGCATCGAGGGCGCGCAGCGCATCGTCGACTTCTGCCGCTCGCTCAAGCAGTAACAGTAAAGCCATCTTCCGTACGCGCGCCCGCCACCGGGTGCGCGAGTCACGCATTTGAACTCACACGAAACCACCATCATGTCGCAACAACTTCAGCAGATCATCGACACCGCCTGGGAAAACCGCGCCGACTTCTCGCCCAAGTCCGCGCCGAACGACGTGCGCGAAGCCGTCGCCCACGTGATCGCAGAACTGGACAAGGGCGCACTGCGCTGCGCCGAAAAGAAGGACGGCGACTGGGTCGTCAATCAGTGGGTTAAGAAGGCCGTGCTGCTGTCGTTCCGCCTGGAAGACAACGCGCCGATGCCCGCCGGCGGCTACAGCCAGTTCTACGACAAGGTGCCCTCGAAGTTCGCCAACTACACGGCCGAAGACTTCGCAGCGGGCGGTTTCCGCGTCGTGCCGCCGGCCATCGCGCGCCGCGGCTCGTTCATCGCGAAGAACGTCGTGCTGATGCCGTCGTACACCAACATCGGCGCTTATGTCGACGAAGGCACGATGGTCGACACGTGGGCCACCGTCGGCTCGTGCGCGCAGATCGGCAAGAACGTGCACCTCTCGGGCGGCGTGGGCATCGGCGGCGTGCTGGAGCCGCTGCAGGCCAACCCGGTCATCATCGAAGACAACTGCTTCATCGGCGCGCGCTCGGAAGTCGTGGAAGGCGTGATCGTCGAGGAAAACTCGGTCATCTCGATGGGCGTGTACCTCGGCCAGTCGACCAAGATCTACGACCGCGAAACCGGCGAAGTCACGTACGGCCGCATTCCGGCCGGCTCGGTCGTGGTGGCCGGCAACCTGCCCTCGAAGGACGGTTCGCACAGCCTCTACTGCGCCGTGATCGTCAAGAAGGTCGACGCGAAGACGCGCGCCAAGGTCGGCCTGAACGAGCTGCTGCGAGGCGACTAATGGCGAAGGCCGCAAAAACCGTCGTCGTCTACGGCATTCCGAACTGCGACACCGTGAAGAAGGCCCGCGTGTGGCTCGAAGAGCACGGCGTCGAGTTCGAATTCCACGACTTCAAGAAGGCCGGCGTGTCGAATGCGCTGGTCCAGGACTGGCTCAAGGACGTGTCGCTGGATCTGCTCATCAACAAGCGCGGCACGACCTGGCGCGGCCTGTCCGACGTGCACAAGGCCGAAGCCGACACGACCGCCGGCGCGATCGCGCTGATGATCCACAAGCCGTCGATCATCAAGCGGCCGGTCGTGGCCGTGAATGGCCGTGTGAAGACGCTGGGTTTTTCCGCCGAACAGTATGAGGCGCTGTTCGCTTGAGCGCGGCGCTGTTCGCCTGAAACTGTTTTCCCTTGCTGTTGCCGGCCCCTGTTCGATCAGCGGCGCCGGCATTTTTATTGAAAGTGGTTCATTCATGTCCGCCACCCTCGCCCTTACCGAAGCCCTGATCGCCCGCGCGTCCGTGACGCCCGACGACCAGCACTGCCAGCGCATCATGACCGAACGCCTCGGCGCGCTCGGCTTCGCGTGCGAAACGATCGAATCCAACGGCGTGACCAACCTGTGGGCCGTCAAGCGCGGCACGGCCGGCGCCGCAGGCCCGCTGCTCGCGTTCGCGGGCCACACCGACGTCGTGCCCACCGGCCCGATCGAACAATGGAGTTCGCCGCCATTCCAGCCCTCGCACCGCGACGGCGTGCTCTACGGCCGCGGCGCCGCCGACATGAAGACCTCGCTCGCGGCCTTCGTGGTGGCGAGCGAGGAGTTCGTGGCCGCGCACCCGCAGCATCGCGGCGCGATTGCCTTTCTCATCACGAGCGACGAGGAAGGTCCTGCCACCGACGGCACCATCAAGGTGGTCGAAGCGCTGCAGGCGCGCGGCGAAAAGATGGACTACTGCATCGTGGGCGAGCCCACTTCCACGCACACGCTCGGCGACTGCGTAAAGAACGGCCGGCGCGGCTCGATGTCGGGCAAGCTTGTCGTGAAGGGCGTGCAGGGCCACATTGCCTATCCGCACCTCGCGAAGAATCCGGTGCATCTGCTCGCGCCGGCGCTGGCCGATCTCGTCGCCGAAAAATGGGACGACGGCAACGAATACTTCCCGCCCACCACGTGGCAGGTTTCCAACATCCATAGCGGCACCGGCGCCTCCAACGTGATTCCTGGCCACGCCGACGTGATGTTCAACTTCCGTTTTTCGACCGCGAGCACGGTCGAAGGCCTGCAAAAGCGCGTTCACGCGATTCTCGACA
Source organism: Paraburkholderia caffeinitolerans (assembly GCF_902859945.1). Taxonomy (GTDB): domain Bacteria; phylum Pseudomonadota; class Gammaproteobacteria; order Burkholderiales; family Burkholderiaceae; genus Paraburkholderia; species Paraburkholderia caffeinitolerans. The sequence continues at coordinate 51,223 of NZ_CADIKL010000012.1, forward strand.
AGCACGGCCTCGAGTATGACCTGCACTGGAGCGTGAGCGGCCTGCCCTTCCTCACCCCACGCGGCGCGCTTTCGAACGCGCTCGAACAGGCGATCCTCGACGAGACCGGCGTGACCACGGAGCTGTCGACCACGGGCGGCACGTCCGATGGCCGCTTCATCGCGCGCATGTGCGAGCAAGTCGTGGAGTTCGGACCGCCTAATGGCAGCATCCACAAGATCGATGAGCATATCGAAGTAAAATTCATCGACCCGCTCAAGAACGTGTACCGTCGCGTGCTGGAACAACTGATCGCCTGACGGCCTACTGCTGGAGTCAAAGACATGCCCCATTCGCTAGCCACGACCTTTTCCACCGTGCGCGACCTGCTGCGCTACGGCGTCTCACGCTTTTCGGCCGCGCATCTCGCGTTCGGCCACGGCTCGACCAATGCCTACGACGAGGCCGCGTATCTGATCCTGCATACGCTGCATCTGCCGCTCGACCTGCTCGATCCGTTTCTCGACGCGCGCCTCGCGCCCGAGGAAATCGACAAGGTGCTCGCCGTGATCGAGCGCCGCGCGAACGAGCGCGTGCCCGCCGCCTACATCACGCAGGAAGCGTGGATGCACGGCCTGCGCTTTTACGTGGACGAGCGCGTGATCGTGCCGCGCTCGTTCATCGGCGAACTGCTCGAAGACGGTTTGCAGCCCTACGTGGAAGACCCCGAGCAGGTCACCGCCGTGCTCGAACTGTGCACGGGCTCCGCGAGCCTCGCGATCCTCGCGGCGCACGCGTTCCCGAACGCCGACATCGACGCCGTCGACCTCTCGGCGCCCGCGCTCGAAGTCGCGGCGCGAAACGTGCACGAGCACGGTCTCGACGAGCGCATCGCGCTCTTCGAAGGCGACCTGTACGCGCCGTTGCCCGAGCGCCGCTACGACGTGATCATTACGAATCCGCCGTACGTGAACGCCGAATCGATGCAGGCGCTGCCGCCCGAATACCGCCACGAGCCGGAGATGGCGCTCGCGGGCGGCGTGGACGGCATGGACATCGTGCGCGGCATCATCGGCGAAGCCCGCAAGTGGCTCACCGACGAAGGCGTGCTCGTGGTCGAAATCGGCAACGAACGCGCGAACGTGGAAGCCGCGTTCGGCGGCCTCGAACTCGTCTGGCTCTCGACGAGCGCGGGCGACGACCAGGTGTTCCTGATCCAGGCTGCTGACCTGCCGGTCTGAGCATGGGGAAATAACGGCCCGGCGGCACTCGAAGATACTCGAGAGCGCTGCCGGGCAGCGGCGCACAATCGCAACACAATCACGCGCTCCCGACTGGCGCAAAGCCGGCGTGCAAGCCGAATCGCCGCTACGCGACAGGGTTCGGTAAGATGAATGTTTCCCGGCTCACGCGGTTCGCACAGCCAGCACTCACGGCTGCACCGCACGGCTTCAGGAGCGTCCCGCGCCTTTATGCGATTCGACTGGTCAACCCTGGGCATTCTGCTCGCGATCACACATCTGCTCGGCCTGATCGCCGCATGCCACGCCATCCTCAATACGCGCACCTCGCAAGGCGCGATCGCCTGGGCCGTCTCGCTCGCGACGATGCCCTACTTCACGCTAGTCCCCTATCTGTTCCTCGGCCGCAGCAAGTTCGAGGGCTACGCGGACGCGCGGCGGCTACGCAACGAAACCTTGCGCACGCGCGCGCACATGCCCACCTGGCACCCGCCCGGCGGCCCCGATGACGAACTGGCCAATACGGGCGACTGGCCAGTCGACGAACTGAGCACGCGGGTGATCCGCTCGTTCTCGCAACTGGCCGGCATGCCGCTCGTGGCGGGCAACACGGTGCGCACGCTCGTCAACGGGGAAGTCACGTTCTCCGCGATCTTCGACGCGATCGAACAGGCGCGCCGTTACGTGATCGTGCAATTCTTCATCGTGCGCGCCGACGCGCTCGGCGACATGCTCAAGGACACGCTGCTCGCCTGCGCCGCGCGTGGCGTGCGCGTGCTGTTCCTCTACGACAGCATCGGCAGCTTCGACCTGCCGGCGCGCTACGTGCATGACCTTCGCGCGGGCGGCATCGAAGTGCATCCGTTCTCGGCGAAGCGCCGCTTCGTCAACCGCTTCCAGCTCAACTTCCGCAACCACCGCAAGATCGTGGTGGTGGACGGCGAGCGCGCGTTCGTGGGCGGCCATAACGTAGGCGTCGAATACCTGGGTGCGAAGCCGCCGCTCTCGCCGTGGCGCGACACCCATATCGAGGTGCGCGGACCCGTGGTGGCCAACATCCAGTTCGCCTTCACCGAAGACTGGTACTGGGTCACCCAGGAACTGCCCGGCTGCGAACCGCCCGCCGTGACGCAGCGAGTCGAGCCGCGGGTCGAATCACGGGACAGCAACGACATGCACTGCCTCGTGATGCCCACCGGCCCCGCCGATCGTCAGGAGACCTGCTCGCTCTTTTTCGTCGAGGCCATCAACGCCGCAAAAAAGCGCGTCTGGATCACCACGCCTTACCTCGTGCCCGACGAAGCGGTGTTCTCGGCGCTGCGTCTCGCGGCGCTGCGCGGAGTGGATGTGCGCATCATGATCCCGAGCCGGCGCGATCACTTCGTGGTGTTCGAGGCGTCCACGCTCTACGCCTATGACGCGGTGCGTGCGGGCATTCGCATCTTCCGCTACAAACCCGGCTTCCTGCACCAGAAGGTCGTGCTGATCGACGACACAGCCGCCGCCATCGGCAGCGCGAACCTGGACAACCGCTCGTTCCGCCTGAATTTCGAAATCATGGTGCTGACCGTGCATCGCGGCTTTGCCGCCGAAGTGGAAGCGATGCTGCAGCACGACTTCGAGCAGGCCTTCGAGATCGACCGCGGCGAATACCGCGACGCCCACGCGTGGCGCAAGATCTCGATGCATGTTGCCCGCCTGTTCGCACCCATTCTGTAGCTAGCCCGCGGGCCAGCCCGTGCGCCCTTACAGCAGTTGCTCGATGTCCGCCGCAATGGCGTCGGGTTTCGTGGCGGGCGCATAGCGCTTGACGACCTTGCCGTCGCGGCCCACAAGAAACTTCGTGAAGTTCCACTTGATGCGCCCGATGCCGAGCACGCCCGGCGCCTCGCCCTTGAGCCACTGGTACAGCGGGTGCGCGTTGGCCCCATTCACCTCGATCTTCTCGAACATCGGAAACGTGACGCCGAAGTTCTTCTCGCAGAAGGCGCCGATTTGCGCGGCGTCGCCCGGCTCCTGCTTGCCGAACTGGTTGCACGGAAAACCGAGCACCGCGAGGCCGCGCGCGGCGTACCGCTCGTGGAGCTTCTGCAAGCCCTGATACTGCGGCGTGAATCCGCATTCGCTCGCCGTATTGACGACCAGCATGATCTTGCCCGCGTACTGCTCGAGGCTCACGGGCGCGCCGCCACCGAGCGGCGCGGCCGAAAACGAATAAACCGTCGACATCTGGCTCTCCCAACGAAAGCGCCAGTCTACGTGAGAAAACCTGTCCGCCACAGACTGGCCGAATGGCTGAATGGAGCGGAGAATCGGCCCGAGACCGGCGTTAGCCGTCCGGCCGATGCCGGCACAGCTGCGACGCAGTCTAAAATAGCGCTTTCCGTATTGTCAGTGCTGGCGCTCTCGTGATCCGCTTCAACCAATTCAGCCTTGCTCGCGGCACCAAGCCGCTTTTCGACCAGACCTCGTTCACCCTGAATCCGGGTGAAAAGGTCGGCCTAGTCGGCGCCAATGGCGCGGGCAAGTCCACGCTCTTCGCCGTGCTGCGCGGCGAGCTGCACGCGGATGCAGGCGACTTTTCGATGCCGCCGTCGTGGCAGATCGCCCACGTCGCCCAGGAAACGCCGGCCGTCGAGAAAAACGCGCTGGAATACGCACTCGACGGCGACGCCGCGCTGCGCGACATCGAGGCGCGCATCGCCTCGGCCTCCGCGGTCCACGACGGCGCGGCCGAGGCCGAAGCGCACGCCGCCTTCGCAGACGCCGACGGCTACACCGCGCCCGCGCGCGCCGAGGCGCTGCTGCTCGGCCTCGGCTTCACCATGGAGCAAACGCAGCAGCCCGTGGCGAGCTTCTCGGGCGGCTGGCGCATGCGCCTGAACCTCGCCCAGGCGCTGATGTGCCGTTCAGACCTGCTACTACTCGACGAACCCACGAACCACCTCGACCTCGACGCGATCGTCTGGCTCGAAGACTGGCTCCACCGCTATCCCGGCACGCTCGTCGTGATCTCGCACGACCGCGAGTTTCTCGATTCGGTCTGCAACGTCACGCTGCATCTGGAGAACCAGCAAGTCAAACGCTACGGCGGCAACTACTCCCAGTTCGAGATCCTGCGCGCACAGCAAATGGCGCTCCAGCAAAGCGCCTACGAAAAGCAGCAGAAGACCGTCGCGCATCTGCAAAGCTTCATCGACCGCTTCAAGGCCAAGGCCACCAAGGCGCGCCAGGCGCAAAGCCGCGTCAAGGCGCTGGAGAAGATGGAGCTGATCGCGCCCGCGCACGCGAGTTCGCCGTTCACGTTCGAATTCCGCACGCCCGACTCCGCGCCCAATCCCATGCTCGTGATGGACACCGTGCGCTGCGGCTATCGTGCCGACGACGGCAGCGAAACGCCCATCGTCGAGGGCGTCGCGCTGTCGATCCAGAACGGCCAGCGCATCGGCCTGCTCGGCGCGAACGGGCAAGGCAAGTCCACGCTCATCAAGACGCTCGCCGCCACGCTCGCGCCGCTCTCGGGCGAGTTGCGTACCGGCAAGGGTCTGCAGATCGGCTATTTCGCGCAGCATCAGCTAGAAACGCTGCGCCCCGACGACACGCCGCTGCAGCATCTCGCGCGCCTCGCGCCCGATACGCGCGAGCAGGAACTGCGCGACTTTCTGGGCGGCTTCAACTTTCCGGGCGAGATGGCCACGGCGCCGATTGCCCCGTTCTCTGGCGGCGAGAAAGCGCGTCTTGCGCTCGCCCTCATCATCTGGCAGAAGCCGAACCTGCTGCTGCTCGACGAGCCGACCAACCACCTCGACCTCGAAACGCGCCACGCGCTCACCATGGCGCTCGCGCAGTTCGAAGGCACGCTGATCCTCGTGTCGCACGACCGGCATCTGCTGCGCGCCACCACCGACCAGTTCATGCTGGTCGCGAAACACCGCCTGCAACCGTTCGACGGCGATCTCGACGATTACCGCGACTGGCTGCTCCAGCACGCCGCCGAACAGCGCGCGGCTATCAAGAGCGCGGCGCTCGGCACGGCAAATGCGCTGGATGGCGAAGCGGGCGACGCCGGCGTGAACCGCAAGGAGCAGCGCCGCCAGGAAGCGGAGACGCGCCAGCGGCTTTCGCACCTGAAAAAGCCGTTGCAGGCGAAAATCGGCAAGATAGAAAAGGAGATGGACGCGCTCAACGCGGAGAAAGGCACGCTGGACGCGTTCGTCGCCGACCCCGCCAGCTACGAGCCGGCGCAAAAGACACGGCTGACCGAAGCCATCCGCCGTCAAGCCGAAGTCCAGGCGCGCCTCGAAACGCTCGAAGCCGACTGGCTCGGCGCGCACGAGGAACTTGAGCAGATCGGCTGACACAACCGGCGCCACGGTCAGCACCGCATTTATCACTGCGGTTTTCACAACGGTCAGGCGCTAATCTGGAGCCAAACGAGTGTCGAAGAGAGTGTCGATCCCCCCCGCATTGCAGGGCCTGCGCGTTCTCGATCTGACCCGCCTCCTGCCAGGCCCCGTAGCCACGCTGCGCCTCGCGGAAATGGGCGCCGACGTGCTGAAGATCGAACCGCCCGGCGCCGGCGACGCAGCACGCAACATGATGCAAAGCGCCGAAGACGAGGTTGCGGGCCGCCCTGGCGCGTTCTACCGGCTCGTCAACCAGGGCAAGCGCGAGACGCGGCTCGACCTCAAATCTGAAGGCGGCCGCGCTGTGCTGCTCGCGCTCGCGCGCGACGCCGATGTGCTCGTCGAGAGCTTCCGCCCCGGCGTAATGGAGCGGCTCGGCCTCGGCTACGAAACCTTGCGTGCGAATAATCCCAAGCTCGTCTACTGCGCGATCACGGGCTATGGCGCGAAGGGGCCGTTCTCCGACCGGGCGGGCCACGATCTGAACTACATCGCGTACGCGGGCGTGCTCGACCAGATCGCCACGCGCGAAGGCGAGCCCGCCCTGCCGAACTTCCAGATCGCCGACCTGCTCGGCGGCGCGCAGGCCGCGCTCACGCAGATCCTCGCCGCGCTCTGGCACGTCGCGCGTGGTGGTCAAGGCCGCTTCGTCGATGTTTCCATGGCGCACCAGGCGCATGCGCACAACGTGATGGCTCACGTCGCCCTCGCCAACGACGACGCGGCGGCGCTCCAACCCGGCGGCGGCCTGCTCAATGGCGGCGTGCCCTGCTACAACTTGTACCGCACGCAGGACGAGCGCTGGCTCGCCGTGGGCGCGCTCGAACTGAAGTTCTGGCAGACGCTGTGCACGGCCATCGGCCGCGAGGATTGGGCCCAACGGCACTGGAGCCTCGGCCAGACGCCAGGCGGGTCGGACGCGGCGGCGCTCACGCGCGAGTTTGCCGCGCTCATTGCGAGCGAAACACTGCAGACGTGGATCGACCGACTCGAGGTGATCGATTGTTGCGTCTCCCCCGTCCTCACACCGGGCGAGGCCGCCAATCACCCGCTGTTCAACGCCGAGGTGCTGCAAGCCCTGCTCGATGACGCCGCGGCCCAGCGCGAAGCCGCAGCGCGCCGGGCAGCCAGCCAGGGCACGGCCAGCATGCCCGCCGCTGCCGCCGGAAGCAACCCGGTGCCAGCCGGCCAGCCGCCCGGCAAGAAGCCGTTCAACTATGGTCCCTGGGGCTGAGTGAGGAAGCCGTAAACGAAAATAGGCGCTTGCCGGCTCCGGATCGGAGCATCAAGCGCCCATTTTCACGATGATTGATAAAGATTGAACGAAGCAAAGCCGAGCCGAAGGCTCCGGCCTAACGGCGCGGCAAAGTCTGACGCGGCGAGCGCTCGTCGTCGTAGAGCACATGTTTGCGGCCTTCCACATGATGCGCAATGGTGCTGCGCACCTGTGCCGCCGTTACGTTGCCGGCCACCACCTGACGCGAAATGCGGCCGTCGTTGTCGATCCACTCGACGATCCGGCAGCTACTGCCCCAAGGCTGCAAAAGCGGCTCGGAGACCCGGCAGCCGCGCACGACGACCGAGCTACCGCCGAAGCCGATGGACGATTCTGTCTGTTTCAAGTCGCTATCCTTTCCGCTGGATGCGGGTTGAGCATCCGCGAAAGCATAGGGAAATCACAAAACGAAAAGGTTACAGTGCGTACCAGGGTTGTTACCAATCATTACGCGCCAGACCGCGCCCGCGCACCCGGTCTACTCGAGCTCGCGCACGCGGTCGATGGCTTCCTCGATCCGCTCCACGGCAATGACGTTCAATCCCTCGATCGGCTGTTTCGGCGCATTGGCGCGGGGAATCAGCGCGCAGGTGAAACCGAGCTTGGCCGCTTCCTTCAAGCGATCCTGCCCGCGCGGCGAGGGTCGGATCTCACCGGCAAGCCCCACTTCGCCGAAAACGATCAGGCCCTTTGGCAACGCCTTGTTACGCATCGATGAATGGATGGAAAGCAGCACGGCGAGGTCGGCGGCCGGTTCGGTGATTTTCACGCCGCCCACCGCGTTCAAGAATACGTCCTGATCGAAGCAGCCGATGCCCGCATGACGATGCAGCACCGCCAGCAGCAGCGCGAGGCGGTTCTGTTCCAGCCCGACCGCAAGGCGGCGCGGATTGGGCACCTGCGCCGTATCGACGAGCGCCTGCACTTCCACGAGCAACGGCCGCGAGCCCTCCTGGGTCACCAGTACGCAAGAGCCCGGCACGCTTTGCTCGTGCTGCGAGAGAAAAAGCGCCGACGGATTGGCGACGCCACGCAACCCGCGCTCGGTCATCGCGAACACGCCCAATTCATTGACCGCGCCGAAGCGGTTCTTGAACGCGCGCACGAGCCGGAACGACGAATGCGTATCGCCCTCGAAGTACAGCACCGTATCGACGATGTGCTCCAGCACGCGCGGGCCCGCGAGATTGCCCTCCTTCGTCACGTGGCCAACCATGATGATGGCCGTGCCCGACTGCTTGGCGATGCGCGTGAGTTGCGCGGCGCACTCGCGCACCTGCGCCACCGACCCGGGTGCGGAGGTGAGCGCCTCGGAATAGATCGTCTGGATAGAGTCGATCACGGCGACGTCGGGCTTTTCGGCCTCGATGGTCGCCTGGATTTTTTCGAGCTGAATCTCGGCGAGCAATTGCAACTCGCTCGCTTTCGAACCCGGATCGAGCAAGGCAAGCCGTTGCGCGCGCAACGCAATCTGCGCCGCCGACTCCTCGCCGCTCACATAGAGCGCGCGCCGTTCGGCCGCAATCTGCGCGAGCGACTGCAACAGCAGCGTGGACTTGCCGATGCCTGGATCACCGCCGATCAGCACCACGCCGCCCGCAACCAGTCCACCGCCCAACACGCGGTCGAACTCGCCGACACCCGTGGTAAAACGCGGCACGTCGGACGCTTCGATATCGGCCAGACGCCGCACCGGCGCGCTCTTGGCAAGCGACTGAAAGCGGTGATTGCCGGCTGGCTCCGCGACGCTCTCCACCAGCGTGTTCCACGTGCCGCACGCGGGGCACTGTCCTTGCCATTTCGGCGCCTGTCCGCCGCATTCGGTGCAGATATAGAGCGTCTTTGCCTTCGCCATGCTTTTTGCCATGCTGGGGGTTATTCCGCGCGTACCGGCACGCGTGGCGCGACCGCGCACATCAGCTCGTAGCCGATCGTGCCGCAGGCTTGCGCGACATCGTCGATTGGCAGATTTGCGCCCCACAGTTCAACGCGCGTGCCCACGCCCGCGCCCTGCACCGGCGTGAGATCGACCGTGAGCATGTCCATGGAGATACGTCCCACCACGCGCGTGCGCACACCGTCGACGATCACGGGCGTGCCTTCGGGCGCAACGCGTGGATACCCGTCAGCGTAGCCACAGGCCACCACGCCGATACGCATCGGCTGGCGCGCCGTGAAGATCGAGCCGTAGCCGACGCTCTGGCCTTCGGCGACGGTCTGCGTGGCGATGATCTCGGAGGCGAGCGTCATGGCCGGCTGCAAACCGACGCCGTCGAGCGCCGAGGCCACACCCGAAGGCGAGGCGCCATACAGAATGATGCCGGGGCGCACCCAGTCGAAATGCGATTCGGGATGCCAGAGCGTAGCCGCCGAGTTCGCGAGGCTGCGCGTGCCCGCGATGCCCTGCGCGCCGCGCTCGAACGCCGCCATCTGCTCGCCGATGCCACGCGGGGTATCGGCGTCCGAAAAGTGCGTCATCAACGTGATCTGGCCAATGCCGGGGCAGGCGCGCGCTCGCTCCCACGCTGCGCGGTATTTCTCCGGCGTGTAGCCGAGCCGGTTCATGCCGCTGTTCATCTTGAGCTGAACGTTGAGCGGCTTGGACAGGCGCGCCATTTCGAGCATGCGCATCTGCTCGTCGCAATGGACCACGGTGGTGAGGCTATAGCGGTCGATGACGTCGATGTCGGTCGGCCGGAAGAAGCCCTCCAGCAGCAGGATCGGCCCGGCCCAGCCCAGCTCGCGTAATTTCACCGCCTCTTCGAGGTCGAGCAGACCAAAACCATCGGTCGCGCGCAGGCCGGGAAACGCGCGGGCAAGCCCGTGCCCGTAGGCATTGGCTTTGACCACGGCCCAGATTTTCGACTGCGGCGCGTATTTGCGGACGACGGCGAGATTATTGGCGAGAGCAGCGGTGTGAATCGTGGCGGAAAGGGGGCGAGGCATGGGATTTTTTTCGCAAAGACGCTTTTGAATCAGGAGCTTACAGGGTGTTTTCAACCCCCGGAAGGCCCGTCTGACAGGCGGTCAAGGAATGTGCTAGTCCGAACTACGCTATTTTCGTGATATAAAGCCCTGCGCACAACCCATTTCGAACGTAATAAAGCCCGGATGCCTCCCACCCGTCCGGGGCGGACGGACCGCAGCGAGGAAAGCATCGCATCAGATGAAAAAAGGCTTTTACACCATCATGGCCGCGCAGTTTTTTTCGTCGTTGGCCGACAATGCGCTCCTCATCGCTGCAATTGCACTGCTGAAAGACCTCCACGCCCCGAACTGGATGACGCCGCTGCTCAAGCTGTTCTTCGTCCTGTCCTACGTTGTTCTTGCCGCATTCGTCGGTGCCTTTGCTGATTCCCGCCCCAAGGGCCAAGTCATGTTCATTACGAACACGATTAAGGTCGTGGGCTGCGCCATCATGCTCGCCGGCACGCATCCGCTGTTCGCCTATGGAGTGGTCGGCTTCGGCGCGGCGGCGTATTCACCGGCCAAGTACGGGATTCTCACGGAACTGCTGCCGCCTGAGCGCCTCGTGGCCGCCAATGGATGGATCGAAGGCACCACGGTCGGCTCGATCATCCTCGGCACGGTGCTAGGCGGCGCGCTGATCAGCCCGCACATCGCCGCCCACATCATTCGCCACACGCCCGCCTCGATCAACACCCCCGCCGAAGCCGCGATGCTCGTGATCATGGTCATCTACGTGATCGCCGCGCTCTTCAATCTGCGCATTCCCGACACCGGCGCGCGCTATCCGCGCCAGCAGCACGGGCCGATCCGCCTCATCACCGACTTCGCCGAGTGCTTCAATATTCTCTGGCGCGACAAGCTCGGCCAGATTTCGCTCGCGGTCACGACGCTGTTCTGGGGCGCCGGCGCGACGCTGCAATTCATCGTGCTCAAATGGGCCGAAGTGTCGCTCGGCATGTCGCTCTCGGAAAGCGCCGTGCTGCAAGCCGTAGTGGCCGTGGGCGTCGCCGCCGGCGCGATGATCGCCGCCGCGCGCGTGCCGCTCAAGAAGTCGCTTTCGGTGCTGCCGGTGGGCATCATGATGGGCTTTGCCGTCATGCTCATGGCGTTTTACACGCGCAACCTGTTTCCGCCGCACTGGGGCCTGCATATCGGCCATATGCGCATTCCGGGCTACCTCGTGCTCGCCTATATCTTCCTGATGGTGGTCGGCGGACTCTCGGGCTTCTTCGTCGTGCCGATGAACGCGCTGCTCCAGCATCGCGGCCACGTGCTGCTCTCCGCGGGCCACTCGATCGCCGTGCAGAACTTCAACGAGAACCTCTCGGTGCTAATGATGCTGTGCCTCTACGCCGTGCTCGTCTGGCTCGACGTGCCGGTGACCATCGTGATCGTGCTGTTCGGCACCTTCGTCTGCCTGATGATGTGGCTCGTGATGCGCCGCCATCAGGCCAATCAGCGCTCGTTCGACTCGGTCGCGCTGATCGGCGAAAATCATCGCCACTGAATCCCGCGCCCGCGCGGCGGCGGCCTGCGGGTCCGGCGCGCGGCGCATTTGCGACGCTGCCATGACCTCACCGATTTCCAATGTCCTCACGATCGCCGGCTCCGACTCGGGCGGCGGCGCCGGCATCCAGGCCGACCTCAAAGCTTTCTCCGCGCTCGGCGCCTATGGCGCGAGCGTCATCACTGCGCTCACGGCGCAGAACACGCGCGGGGTCACCGCCATCCACGCGCCCGATGCGGGCTTCGTCACCGCGCAGCTCGACGCCGTGTTCGACGACATCCGCATCGACGCCGTGAAGATCGGCATGCTTGCCAACGCATCGATCGTGCGCGCCGTCGCCGATGCGCTGCGCCGCCACCAGCCGCCGCGCATCGTGCTCGACACGGTGATGATTTCGAAAAGCAATCACGCGCTGCTCGCGCCCGAGGCCGTGACGGCGCTGCGCGAAGAACTGCTGCCGCTCGCGGGCGTGGTCACGCCGAATCTACCCGAGGCCGCGGCGCTGCTCGGCGTGACGCCGGCAACCGACGAAGCCGCGATGGTCGAGCAAGGCGAGGCGCTGCGCGCACTCGGCGCGCAAGCCGTGTTGATGAAAGGTGGTCACCTCGGCGGCGCAGACAGCCCCGACTGGCTAATTGAAGCCAGCGGAACGCTGCGTCTGGGCGGGCCGCGCGTGCCGGTGACGAACACGCACGGCACGGGCTGCACGCTCTCCTCCTCAATTGCCGCGCTGTGGCCGCAGCATGCGACGCTCGCCGATGCCGTCACCCAGGCGAAGACGTATCTCACCGGCGCGCTTGAAGCGAGCGAGCGGCTCGACGTAGGCCATGGCGTCGGCCCGGTACATCACTTCTGGCGCTGGTGGTAAATCGGGCACGACGTGCTTGTCACGGTGACGTCGTAGTCGAGGTCATGGGCGCGCGAAGGCCTGGGCGCGCGCCGGCCAGTCGTCGGGGACGATAAAGCCGCGCGAGCGCTCGACGTAGCCGCCCGCGCCATCGGCCACAAAGGCGGCGACCATCACCGGCTCATGAACCTGAGCGAGGCCCGCGAACAACGTTTCAGCCGGCACCGGCGCGGCCACGGTTCTGCGCGCCGCGAGCGCATCGCGGTCCACATCGCGATGGCGCCCGGCGCCGCCCTCCTGCCGCTCGCTCTCCCCATTGGGCATCGGCAAGCATTGCCCTCCGCCCGGCCCGATACGCCGTGGCGCGAGCCAGGCGAGCCGCGGCAGCACGCTCCAGCCATCCGCGCCTTCACGTTCCGCGAAATCGGCCCAATCCGTCTGCGTGACCCACCAGCCGCGCCCATGCTGTGCGGAGAGTTCCGGCAGGTCACCCGGCGCCAAGCCCGCGCCCTTGCCCGCGCGATAGAAAAGCCAGCCCTTCCAGAACATCTGCGCGAGCCACGGTCCTGGATATCCGAGCCAAGCGAACTCTTCGCGCGCACTCAAGCGCAGTTGGTGATCGCGCAGGTGTACGAGCTTCAAATCGAAACGATCGCGCAGATTCGGCCCGACGAAATCGGCGAGTCCCGGCATGCCCTTCTCCGCCACGCCCAGGTGCATGTACCACTTCACCGCCAGTTCCCAATGGAGCCGTTGGCCGTTGCGCGTCTCCACGAGAAAATCGCACTCGCCCAGCGTGAGGCCCGCGCGCCGCAGTGCGACGTTCGCCGCGACAAGCCGTGGCGCCGGCCCATGGACAAGAAACCAGCCGAGCAGCGCTTCGGCATAGCGGCCGAGGCGCGTGAGGCGCGTAGCGTCGAGCGAGGCATGCAAGTCGGCAGGATCGCGATCGAGTTGCGTGAGCCACGCTGCGGCGGCATTCGCCTCGTCATCGCTCGCCCACGGCTCGGCAAGCGGCGCATGGGGTTGCGCACGCAACAAACCAGCGCTGAACAGCAGCCATGCGAGATCGCGCACGACTGGATCGGTGAGATCCTGGTAGAGCGAGTCGAGCAGCGGCTGGATGGAGCCTGCGGTGGCCGGGCCGCCCGACGAGGCATCCACGGGCCGCCTCATCGTCATCGCTCGCCGCCGCCCGCCGCGCGCCAAGTGTCGCGGGCGAGGCACAGATCGGCCCAGGCCTTCGATTTGTCTTGCAGGCTGCGCAGCAGATACGCGGGGTGATACGAGACGATCACAGGCACGCCTTCGTACTGATGCACGCGCCCGCGCAGCGAGGCGATGCTGCCATCGGTTTTGAGCAGGCTTTGCGCGGCGAAGCGCCCCATGGCGACAATGATCTTCGGCTTCACGAGCGCGACCTGGCGTTGCAGATACGGTTCGCAGCGTGCGACCTCGTCGGGCTCCGGATTGCGGTTGCCGGGCGGGCGGCATTTGATGACGTTCGCGATGTACACGTTCTCGCCGCGCGAGAGCGACAACGCCTTCAGCATGTTGTCGAGCAGCTTGCCCGCCTGGCCGACGAACGGCTCGCCGAGGCGGTCTTCGTTTTCGCCGGGCGCCTCGCCGATCAGCATCCACTCCGCAGCGCGATCGCCCACGCCGAACACGGTGTTGGTGCGCTTCTCGCACAGCCGGCAACGCGTGCACGAGGCCACGCGTTCGGCTAGCGCATCCCAGTCGAGCGTCGCAACGTCATCGCGCGGAACCGGAGCAGGCGCCAGATCATGCGGCAGCGACGGCTCGGGCGTGGCATCGAACCAGGCGAAATCGTCGTCGGTCAGCGGCGGTGGTTCTTCCTGTGCGGCCGGGGTGGCCTCAGCGTGCTGAACTGGCCCGGCGGCAGCGCGACCACGGTCGGACGGCGGCGGCGAAACTGGCGCTTGCGCGACGGCGTCTTGTTGCGGCGCGGGCGCAGCGACGCGTTGCGCAACCGGCTGCGGCTGCAGCGGCTCGTTTTGCGGCATCGAGTCCGGCGCAGCCTGCCCGGCAAGCTCGGCACCGGCAGCCGTCACCGAGTCGGCGGATGACTGTGCCGCCGCCATGCCCCGGCGCACCCAGCGCGGCGCGAGGCCTAGCTCCTCCAGCGCGATCTCATCGAGCGGCATCGGCGCCCTCCATTGCAAGAGTGAAACGCATCACGATCGCGTCTTCACGGGTGTGATGGCGAGCCGGATAGTAGTTCTTGCGCCGCCCGATGGTGACGAAGCCAAACTGCTCGTAGAGCCGGATCGCCCGATGATTCGACGGCCGCACTTCCAGCAACAGCCCTTCGAGCTGCTGCGCACGCGCGAGACGCACGCCTTCGCGCAGCAACGCAAGGCCTGCGCCCGCGCCTTGCGCCGACGGCGCGACGCACAGGTTCAGCAGATGCATCTCGTCGACAACCGGCATCAGCACGCAATAGCCGATCAAGGTGCCCGTCACATGGCGCATGCACAAGCCAAAGTAACCGTTGCGCAGCGAATCTTCGAAGTTGCCGCGCGACCATGGGAATTCGTACGCAGATTTTTCGATGACCACGACCTCGTCGAGATCGCTCTCGGTCATCTGCGAGAGGTAGCGGTCGGTCATCAGCACGCCGCTCATCGCCCCCCCTCGCGGCCGCCGTTTTGCCCCCCGCCCTGCGCCGCCTTTGCCGCCATGCGCTCGGCCGTGGTCTGCGCGACCTTGTTGCGCACATACTCGGGTGCGGCCTCGTCGGCGCGCAGCGTGCGGCCCGCACGGAATGCGCGCAGCGCGGCGTGCGCGAGCGGCAGCGCGTGCGGCAGGGCCTCGGCGTCGATGGTGCGCGCGGTCGTCGAGGCGACGAGGCGCGCGCCGAACGCCGCTGCCGCATTGCCCGCGAGCGTGAACGGCTCGTCGGGCGCGGCGATGGCCTCGGGCGCGTCGAGCGACGCCGGGCGCAGCGCGCGCCAGTCGTTCACGGCGGCGTCCCATGTGTAGTCGGCCCAGTACGCTTCGTCCATGCGCGCGTCGAGCGCAGCGAGCACGCGCGTCGCCGCCGGATCGCGCAAGCGCGCGCTCTCGGCACAAATGAGCAGCGTGCTCACGGGCACCACGGGAATGTCGAGGCCGAAGGCCAGGCCTTGGGCGACGCCGGTGGCGGTGCGCAGACCGGTAAAGGAGCCAGGACCCGCGCCAAACGCGATCGCATCGCAGTCCGCGAGCGTGAGCCCCGCTTCGGCGAGCAATTCTCCGATCGCGGGCAAAAGGCGCGTGCTGGAAACGGCACCGGTGGCTTCATGGCGCGTCCAGACGCGCGGCCCGGGCGGTGTTTCGCTGGCGGAACCGGATAAGTCGGCGGCGGGCGCGGTAACGCGAAGCAATGCGACCGAGCAGTATTCGGTCGAGGTATCGAGGGCAAGCAGCACGGTTTCAGTCATGAGCGCTATTGTAATGCGCCGCCTTCGTGCAGTCGCTGGCCAGGCATGGCCCATGCGTCGACGTTCCGCCTCCATAGAATGGAGGAATGGTTCCAGCCCCTTGTCGAATGGCACTGCTACCATCGCCGGGCTGTTCCGATCATCCAGTGGAGGAAAAACAATGAGCGATGTGAATGTCCAATTCGAGCAGGCCCAGCAAGACGTGCAAAAGCTGCCGGAGCGGCCGGGCAACCTGACGCTGCTGCGCCTGTACGCGCTCTTCAAGCAGGCCACCGAAGGCGACGTGCACGGAGACAAGCCGGGATTCACCGATATTGTCGGCAAGTACAAGTACGAGGCGTGGGCCGCGCTGCAAGGTACCGCGCAGGACGCCGCGAAGGCGCAGTACGTCGAGGTCGTCGAATCGCTCAAGAGCGGCGCCTCGAACTAGCAGCAACGCGATGTGCCAGCAAGCAGCATCGCCTCAAACCAGGCGAAACGATTGCTGGCGCACTGCAACAAAACAAGATACAATACGTGCTGCGTTGCGCTCCGGTCGCCCTTGCGATCAGCAATACGCCACGTAGCGTTAAGCTCCAATCCAGTTTAGAACCTGTCCCCCCCTGCCATGGCCCAGTTTTCGGGCCGTCAAGTATCAGGCTGGCGGTTGGCCAATCCCGGCTAAGCCGCACCCAAAACAGCTTCTAACGAAAATTCGCCCTTCTGTGGTGCGAATTGCCCCCGTTTTTCGATTTGCTCGCAAATTCAGACGACTTGGGTATGCCGATTGGCGCCGACGTTCTATTTCCTGTGTACCAAGGATTTTCATGACTTCGAGCAATACCCAAAGCCCCCTCGACGCGATTGCCAACGACGCCCTCGGTCTCGACGCCGCCGCCGCTTCCCCTGAAGCCGCCGTGCAGGCAGACGACACCCCCGCTGGCCCGACGTTCGCATCGCTCGGTCTGTCGCCGGAGATCGTCTCCGCGCTGACCGCGGCGGGCTACAAGGCCCCGACGCCTGTGCAGGAACGCGCCATTCCTGCCGCCATCGCCGGCCGCGATCTGCTGGTCTCCAGCCCGACCGGTTCGGGCAAGACCGCTGCCTTCATGCTGCCCGCGATCGAACGCTTCGCGCAGCTCCAGAAGGCTCAAGCCGCTCAACCGCGCGAGCCGCGTCCTAATGGTCAACCCGGCCAGCAAGGCCAGGGCGACCGCCGCCAGCGCCGTCCGCAACCGGTCGCGCGCCCCGGCCTGCTCGTGCTCACGCCCACGCGTGAACTCGCCATGCAGGTGACCACGGCTGCGTCGACCTATGGCCAGCATCTGCGCCGTCTGCGCACCGTCAGCATTCTCGGCGGCGTGGCCTACGGCCAGCAGCTCATGCTGCTCGCGAAGAACCCCGAGATTCTCGTGGCGACGCCGGGCCGCCTGCTCGATCACCTCGAGCGCGGCCGCATCGACCTGTCCGAACTCAAGATGCTCGTGCTCGACGAAGCCGACCGCATGCTCGACATGGGCTTCATCGACGACATCGACACGATCGTCGCCGCTACGCCGGAAACGCGTCAGACGATGCTGTTCTCGGCCACGCTCGACGGCAAGATCGCGTCGATCACTGGCCGTCTGCTCAAGGACCCCGAGCGCATCGAGATCGTGCGCAAGGTCGAAGCGGCTTCGAACATCGCCCAGACCGTGCACTACGTGGACGACCGCGACCATAAGGATCGCCTGCTCGACCACCTGCTGCGCGACGAGAGCCTCGACCAGGCCATCGTGTTCACGGCGACCAAGATGGACGCGGACCAGCTCTCGGGCAAGCTCGCCGACGCTGGCTTCGAAACCGCCGCACTGCACGGCGACCTGCCGCAAGGCGCGCGTAACCGCACGATCCGTGCGCTGCGCGAGCGCCGCGTGCGCGTGCTCGTCGCGACCGACGTCGCGGCTCGCGGCATCGACATCCCGGGCATCACGCACGTGTTCAACTACGACCTGCCGAAGTTCGCGGAAGACTACGTCCACCGTATCGGCCGTACGGGCCGCGCGGGCCGTTCGGGCACGGCGGTGAGCCTCGTGCACCATGCCGAACAAGGCGCGCTCAAGCGCATCGAGCGCTTCGTGCGCTCGCCGCTGCCCGTGAACGTCGTGGAAGGCTTCGAGCCGCGCAAGGCACCGCCCGCGAACCGCGGCTTTGGCGGCCGTGGCCGTCCGGGTGGCGGCAATGGCGGCGGCCGTCGCTTCGGCAACGGCAACGGCAAGCCGGGTGGCTATGGCAGCCGTGGCGGCAACGGCGGCGAGCGCAGCTTCGGTGATCGTCCGCAAGGCGAGCGCAGCTTCGGCGACCGCTCGAACGGCGATCGCAACGGCGGCAATAGCTTTGGCAACCGCTCGGAAGGCTCGCGCGGCGGCTATGGCCAGCAGCGCGAAGGCGGCTACGGCGCCTCGCGCGGTGAAGGCAACAGCCGCGGCGGCTACGGCCAGCCGCGTGGCGACGGCTACGGCCGTTCGCGTGAAGGCTATAGCGCGCGCCGCAACGATGGCCCGCGTGGCGCACGTCGCGACAGCTAAGTCAGCGTGCACGGGCGGCGTGCAATGTCCGCCCGCCAACTGGCGTTGAAATAAGAGACCGGTGCTTCGTCACCGGTCTTTTTTTGCCCGCGCTCAAAATTTCACGATACGAAAAATTTTTTTGCTTCGTAAAAAATTGTGTTGCGGGGCACAAATAGGCCCGTTGCAAGATGGAAAATTGCGTTTCTTATCGCGAAATAAAATAGTTAAAGCATTGAATTTATTGATTTAAATTTAACTAAAAATCCTCATCACCTATCTGTTGCGGGGCGATCGATTTGCCTAGACTCTTATATAAGAGTTCGCGAAACGAAACGACCCTCGCGAAGCTCAGCGGTTCAGCAGTTCCGATCAGTGGTTTATCTATAGGTAAACGAAGGAGCCCACCATGTCGACCCGTCAACAGCAAGCACAGCAACTTCAACAGCAATGGGAAACGGACCCGCGCTGGAAGGGCATCAAGCGCAACTACACGGCCGACGACGTGGTGCGCCTGCGCGGTTCGGTTCAGCCCGAGCACACGCTCGCGAAGATCGGCGCCGAGAAGCTCTGGAAAGGCGTGACCACCGAGCCCTTCATCAACTCGCTCGGCGCGCTCACGGGCAACCAGGCCATGCAGCAGGTGAAGGCCGGCCTCAAGGCCATCTACCTGTCGGGCTGGCAAGTCGCGGGCGACGCCAACCTCGCCGGCGAAATGTACCCGGATCAGTCGCTCTACCCGGCCAATTCGGTGCCGCAGGTGGTCAAGCGCATCAACAACACGCTCACGCGCGCCGACCAGATCCAGTGGTCCGAAGGCAAAAACCCCGGCGACGAAGGCTATGTCGACTTCTTCCAGCCGATCGTGGCCGACGCTGAAGCGGGCTTCGGCGGCGTGCTCAACGCGTTCGAACTGATGAAGGCAATGATCGAAGCGGGCGCAGCCGGCGTGCACTTCGAAGACCAGCTCGCCTCGGTGAAGAAGTGCGGCCACATGGGCGGCAAGGTGCTCGTGCCAACCCGCGAAGCCGTCGCCAAGTTGACGGCCGCGCGTCTGGCCGCCGACGTCTGCGGCGTGCCGACCGTGCTGCTCGCGCGCACCGACGCCGAAGCCGCCGACCTCGTCACCTCCGACATCGACGACAACGACAAGCCGTTCCTCACGGGCGAGCGTACGATGGAAGGCTTCTTCCGCACGCGCAACGGTCTCGAGCAGTCGATCTCGCGTGGCCTCGCCTACGCGGCCTACGCCGACATGATCTGGTGCGAAACGGGCAAGCCGGATCTCGAGTTCGCGAAGAAGTTCGCGGAAGCGATCCAGAAGGAGTACCCGGGCAAGATGCTCGCCTACAACTGCTCGCCGTCGTTCAACTGGAAGAAGAACCTCGACGACGCGACGATCGCGAAGTTCCAGCGCGAGTTGGGCGCGATGGGCTACAAGTTCCAGTTCATCACACTGGCGGGCTTCCACTCGCTGAACTACTCGATGTTCAACCTCGCGCACGGCTATGCGCGCCAGAACATGAGCGCGTTCGTCGAGTTGCAACAGGCCGAGTTCGCCGCTGCCGAGAAGGGCTTCACCGCCGTGAAGCATCAGCGCGAGGTGGGCACGGGCTATTTCGACGCCGTGACGCAGACGGTCGAGCGCGATGCGTCGACCACGGCGCTGCACGGTTCGACCGAAGACGAACAGTTCTTCGACAAGAAGGTGGCGTAAGACCACCCGCAGGGGGCGCGCCCCCTGCTCTTTTCTGGCGCCGGACGCACGGCGCGGCAGCCGGTTCGCAAGTCCTTGGCGGGGCCTGCCGGATGCCGCCACCGCCGCCCCCGCGCCAGGTGCAGTGAAGCAAGCCGCGGAAGGCGCATGGACATCGGCCGTGCATGTCCATGCGCCAACTGCGGCTATGCGCTATCGATAGACGATCACCGGAATCTTCGTGTGCGTGAGTACGCGCTGCGTCTCGCTGCCGATCAACAGGCTACCCAGACCGCGCCGCCCGTGCGAAGCCATGAAGATCACGTCGCAGCCGCAGTTTTCGGCGGCTTCGATGATGCCGAGATACGGGGACGGATGCACGCTGGTGCAGGAGTCGCAGGTGACGCCCACACTGTGAGCCGCCTCCTCCACTTCCTGCAGATGGAGGCGCGCCTCGCGCTCGCTGCGGGTCTGGAAGTCGCCGGGCAGCTCGATCACGACATCGGCGTAAGGCGAGTATGGATATTGCGGCAGACACGCGTAGGCCGTGACGCGGGCGCCCACCGTCCGCGCGAGGTCGATCGCCCCGTCGATCGCCTTTTTCGACAGGTCGGTGCCGTCGGTCGGAACGAGGATGTGCTTGAACATGGCGCCCTCCGTGTTCCCGTGCTCACTGCATCCGGGTGGCCTCGCGAACCGCGCCATGGCCTCGCACGGCGCCCCGCAACGCCCTCAAATCGATTGTAGTGCGCGAATAAACGGCGCAAGGCGTGCATGCGGGCATCTCCGCATATCGGAAACGCGGATGCCGTTCCGGCAACACAGAGGCAGAAACACGAATCGCCAGGACTCAGTCCTGGCCCCAGTAACCCGGCTGACCGTAGGTATGCTTGAGAAAGTCGAGAAAGAGGCGCACGCGCAACGGCAAGTGCCGGCGCTGCGGAAACACGGCGTGAATGCCGATGGGCGGCGCGGCATACGCGTCGAGTACGCTCGCGAGCCGGCCCGCCGCGATATCCTCACCGACTTCCCACCACGAGCGCCAGGCGAGGCCATAGCCTTCGAGGCACCATTCGTGGAGCACTGCGCCGTCCGAGCACTCCATCGTGCCGGAGACGCGAATCGACACCACTTTGTCGTCCTGCTGAAAGGTCCAGCCGCGCTGCTGGTTCGCGCTGCTCGCGCCGAGCGCGAGACAGTTGTGGCGCGCGAGGTCGGCCAGCGTTTCGGGCTCGCCGCGCCGCGACAGATACGCGGGCGACGCCACGCAGACGCGCCGGTTTTCGCCGAGTTTGAGAGAAACGAGCGACGAATCGGGCAGCTCGCCGAGACGAATCGCGCAGTCGAAGCCCTCGTTGACGAGGTCGACGAGCCGGTCCGAGAGGTCGAGCGTGGTAGTCACGTCGGGGTGTGCGGACGTGAAATCGGGCACGAGCGGCGCGACATGGCGCCGGCCGAAGCCCGCCGGTGCGGACACGCGCAGGTGCCCGCTCGCCTTCACGCCGCCCGCAGAGACGCTGGCCTCCGCGTTCTGCATGTCATGAATGATGCGCTGGCAGTCTTCGAGGAACGCGGAGCCCTCGAACGTCAGCGTAATGCGCCGCGTGGTGCGCACGAACAGCTTGACACCGAGCCGCTCTTCGAGCGCGTCGATGCGCCGGCCGATGATGGCGGGCGCAACGCCTTCGGCTTGCGCCGCCGCGGAAAGACTGCCCTTCGCCGCGACGTTGGCAAAGGTTTCGATTTGTTTGAAGCGATCCATCGGAAAATCAGGAAAACGGAATTACGCAACACCCTTGATAGAAAAAAACCTCTAGAGCGCCAGATTAGGTGGATAAAAGTAAAAGATCAAGTGATCAATCCCGTCTTTTTCGGCACCCATGATAATGAATACAATTCGTTCCGACCTCTGATGATGGAGTGCAAGGCCATGTCGGCCACAACGACACCACGATTCCCCAAGGCTGTAATCTTCGACGCATATGGCACGCTCTTCGACGTGCACTCGGTCGTCGCCGCAGCCGAGCAAATGTTCCCCGGTCACGGCGACTCGCTCTCGCAGCTCTGGCGCCTGAAGCAGATCGAATACACGCAGCTGCGCACGCTCTCGGACCCCGCTGGCGCGCGCTACCGCCCCTTCTGGGACATCACGCTCGACGCGCTGCGCTATGCGGCGCGCCGCCTGAACCTGTCGCTCTCCGGCGCGGGCGAAAAGCGGTTGATGGACGAATACGCCTGCCTCTCGGCCTTTCCCGACGTGCTGCCCGTGCTGCGCCGCCTGCGTGCGCCGGCTGCGGACGGCACGCGCATGGGCCTCGCCATCCTCTCGAACGGCAATCCGCAGATGCTCGACATCGCGGTAAAGAGCGCCGGCATGAACGGCCTGTTCGACCACGTTCTCTCAGTCGACGCAGTGCGCGCCTACAAACCGGCTGCGGCGGCCTACGGGCTCGGCGCCACCGCGTTCGACGCCGCGCCGCGCGACATGGTGTTCGTCTCGTCGAATGGCTGGGACGCCGCCGGCGCCGCCTGGTTTGGCTACACCACATTCTGGATCAACCGCCAGCGACTGCCCGCCGAAGAACTCGGCGTGCCGCCGCATGGCACCGGCGGCGGCATGGCAGAACTCGCCGCCTTTCTCGAAACCGCTGTGCCTGCCGAGCGAAGCCGCCCCGCGCCCCAGCCCGGGCGCGTGACGAAACCCGCCTGACCGGCACGGCTATTA
Organism: Paraburkholderia caffeinitolerans; assembly: GCF_902859945.1. Lineage (GTDB taxonomy): Bacteria > Pseudomonadota > Gammaproteobacteria > Burkholderiales > Burkholderiaceae > Paraburkholderia > Paraburkholderia caffeinitolerans. The sequence continues at coordinate 73,841 of NZ_CADIKL010000012.1, forward strand.
CAACAACCACCGCATTCAAAGTCTGACCGACCAAGGAGCAAGCAATCATGGCGAACACGTTGAACCTGCCGCAAGGCATGCAGATCTCGGCTGAAATCAAGCCCGGCTTCGAAACGATCCTCACGCCCGAAGCGCTCGAACTCGTTGCAAAGCTGCACCGCGCATTCGAGCCGCGTCGTCAGGAACTGCTCAAGGCGCGCGTCGAGCGCACCAAGCGCCTCGACGCCGGCGAGCGCCCCGACTTCCTGGCTGAAACGAAGTCGATCCGCGAAGGCGACTGGAAGATCGCGCCGCTGCCGAAGGATCTCGAATGCCGCCGCGTCGAAATCACGGGTCCGGTCGAGCGCAAGATGATCATCAACGCGCTGAACTCCGGTGCGGACTCCTACATGTCCGACTTCGAGGATTCGAACGCGCCGAGCTGGGACAACCAGATCACCGGCCAGATCAACCTCAAGGACGCAGTGCGCCGCACGATCTCGCTGGAACAGAACGGCAAGACCTACAAGCTCAACGAAAAGACGGCAACGCTGATCGTGCGTCCGCGCGGCTGGCACCTCGACGAAAAGCACGTGACGGTCGACGGCCAGCGTGTCTCTGGCGGCATCTTCGATCTCGCGCTCTACCTGGTCCACAACGCGAAGGAACTGGTTGCACGCGGCACCGGCCCGTACTTCTACCTGCCGAAGATGGAAAGCCATCTCGAAGCGCGCCTGTGGAACGACATCTTCGTCTTCGCGCAGGAAGCCGTTGGCATCCCGCGCGGCACGATCCGCGCCACGGTGCTGATCGAGACGATCCTCGCGACGTTCGAAATGGACGAGATCCTCTATGAACTGCGCGAGCACAGCTCGGGCCTGAATGCCGGCCGTTGGGACTACATCTTCTCGGCCATCAAGAAGTTCAAGAACGACAAGGACTTCTGCCTCGCCGACCGCTCGCAGATCACGATGACGTCGCCGTTCATGCGCGCCTACGCGCTCGAACTGCTCAAGACCTGCCACCGCCGCAATGCGCCGGCTATCGGCGGCATGAGCGCGCTGATCCCGATCAAGAACGACCCCGCGGCAAACGACAAGGCCATGGGCGGCGTGCGTTCGGACAAGGCACGCGATGCCAGCGACGGCTACGACGGTGGCTGGGTTGCGCACCCGGGTCTCGTGCCCATCGCGATGGAAGAGTTCGTGAAGGTGCTCGGCGACAAGCCGAACCAGATCAGCAAGCAGCGCCCCGACGTCAACGTGACGAGCAACGACATTCTCGACTTCCGTCCGGAAGCGCCGATCACCGAAGCCGGCCTGCGCAACAACATCAACGTGGGCATTCACTATCTGGGCTCGTGGCTTGCGGGCAATGGTTGCGTGCCGATCCACAACCTGATGGAAGACGCGGCAACCGCGGAAATCTCGCGCGCGCAGGTCTGGCAGTGGATCCGCTCGCCGAAGGGCAAGCTCGAAGACGGCCGCAAGGTCACGGCCGAGTTCGTGCGCGAACTGATCCCGCAAGAACTCGACAAGGTGAAGGCCTCGGTCGGCGGCGACACCAAGCCGTACGTGCGTGCTTCGGAGATCTTCGAAGAGATGTCGACGTCGGAGAACTTCGTCGACTTCCTGACGCTGCCGCTGTACGAAGAGATCTGATCGTTATCCTGACGACTGATCGATGAAAAAGGCCCGGCGGATGCAAATCCGCCGGGCCTTTGTGCTTCTGCGCTGCGTTTCTACACAGCGCTCGCGCGCCGATCAGCGTGCGAGACGGTGCGCGATCCAGTCGCCGCCGTGAATCCGCGGCCGCCCTTGCACCGCATGACGCGCCACCGGATAGAACAGGCATTCGAGCCGCTCCCCCGCCACCTCCACGCTCACCTTCTGAGACACGAACAGCCCGTCGACGCCCGGATAAACCTGCTCGATCTCGTCGAGCACGGCTACCAGCGCTTCGTCGATCTCGTAGACCTCGCCGATCACCGGTGTGGCCTGCGCATCGGCAATCATCCCCGGATACGTCCCGAAGTCGAACAGATGGCCCGCCACCGCCGTGCGGCCGACGAGGCGCGGCTGCCCGATCGCATGGCGCGACGCCGCGAGATTGATGTCGTTGATCTCGCCCGCGCGCAGCGTGCCGTAGATGAATACGTACTTCATTGCTTGTGCTCCTCGCTCCCGGTTGCCGATTGGTTGCCGATAGGTTGCCTGATGCCGATGCCTCGGGCGGCAAATCCGCAGCATTATGCGCCCGCACCCACCCCGGTGGGCACATTCGGACGGCCGTGCGCACGCGCGCCTACAATAATGCGCACAGAAACGCGCAGACCCGCCATGCCTTTTTCCTCGCCCGCTGCCTTGCCGCCCGCCGAGCTCGCCGACATTCCCCCCGAGTTCGAGCCGACGCCCGAGCACCCCATCCGCGTGCGCTCGCGGCCCATGGCCGCCGGCGTGCGCATCGCGCGGCACACGCACGCGTGGGCGCAGCTCGCCTACGCGTCGCGCGGCGTCCTGCGCATGGCGACGCCCGGCACGACGTGGATGGTCCCGCCATCGCGCGCGATCTGGGCTCCGCCGTTCGTCACGCACGAGGTCGCGATCGTCGAGGATGCATTCCTGCGCACGCTTTACGTCGACGCCTCGGTCATCCCGCCCGGGCTCGACGCCTGCCGCGTGGTGGAGGTTTCCGGCCTGCTGCGCGAGGCAATCGCCGCATTCGACGAGCGCGGCATCGACCCCGCACGTGAGCGCCTGCTGGGCGCCGTGGCGCTCGACGAAATCACGCGCTCGGCGCCGCTGCCACTTTCGGTGCCGATGCCCGAGGAAAAGCGCCTGCGCTCGCTGTGCGAGGCGCTGCTCGCCGATCCCGCCGGGCCGGGTTCGCTCGAATACTGGGCGGCGCACGTGGGCGCGAGCACACGCACGATCGCGCGGCTCTTCCGGCAGGAGCTCGGGGTGAGTTTTTCGCAGTGGCGCCAGCAGGCGATCCTCGCGCGTGCGATTCCGCTCCTGAATCAGGGCAAGCCGATGGCCATCGTCGCCCATGAACTCGGCTACCAGAGCCAGAGCGCGTTTTCGGCGATGTTCCGGCGGGCATTTGGCGAGAGCCCCCGTGCATTCATTGCGCGCGGGACAGGCGAGCGGGAACCCAGTCCGCACGAAGACGACATGGCGACCGCTACACCGATCGTGGCAGCACCTACGGAATCCGGGACGGCACGGCAGGACGTTTGAGCACGTACGGCGCGATGAGCGCTACGGCACCGCTTAGAGCGAAGATCTCGAAAAGTTCGTCAGACCAGCCGCGTCATATGGCGGATCGAGCCGAGGCGCGCGAGCCGTGGCCCCGCCACCCGGTAGCCCATGCGCAGATAGAGCCGCGCTGCGGGGTTGTCGACGAACACACGCAACTGCAACTCGCGCAGGCCGCGCTCGCGCGCCCAGCGATGCGACATGTCGAGCAGGAAGGTCCCCGCACCGTTGCCACGATAGCCTTCGGCGATCTGTACGTCGCGGATATGCAGCGAATCGGCCTCTTGCGTCACGCGCAGCACGCCGATGGCCTCGCCATCGAGTTCGAGGATGAAATTTTCCGATTCGCGGTAGCTGGCCAGAAAGAGATCGCCGCGCCAGATCAGATGATGACGCACGTAATAGCCCCCCATGTTCCGGCGCGTCAGCGACTCGGCAAACTCGAAGTCGTCCATGGTGGCGTGACGCAACTGGAAGCGCGACGGAATGTCGTTCGGTGCGAACATGGCAGGCAACGCGGCAAAACGCGAAATATCGAAGTTCCGACAACGCTACGATAACGCGCCGGCTCAGGCAATGGCCGTTTGTCCGAATCCGGCGTGGAGACGAAGGAAGAGAGAGAAATAGAAAAAGCCCGCTGGAAATCCAGCGGGCTTTGATTCTGGCGGAGCGGACGGGACTCGAACCCGCGACCCCCGGCGTGACAGGCCGGTATTCTAACCAACTGAACTACCGCTCCATTCCTGCTTGACTACACCGGCGGTCGGTTAGAACCCGCTGGCGGCGTCGCCCTACAACTTGATGGCGCCGCATTTTATTTGGCGTCCCCTAGGGGATTCGAACCCCTGTACTCACCGTGAAAGGGTGATGTCCTAGGCCTCTAGACGAAGGGGACAACACAGGCTTGCGCCTTGAACCACATTCCACCCGAAACACTGGGCAGATCGAATCTGGCGGAGCGGACGGGACTCGAACCCGCGACCCCCGGCGTGACAGGCCGGTATTCTAACCGACTGAACTACCGCTCCAGTCCTGCTTGACTACACCGGCGGTCGGTTAGAACCCGCTGGCGGCGTCGCCCTGCTACTCGCATTGCTGCTTTGTGGCGCCGCATTTTATTTGGCGTCCCCTAGGGGATTCGAACCCCTGTACTCACCGTGAAAGGGTGATGTCCTAGGCCTCTAGACGAAGGGGACAACACAGGCTTACGCCTTATAACTTCAACTAAAAAGCCCGCTCAACATTTCTGAACGGGCTTCTATCTGGCGGAGCGGACGGGACTCGAACCCGCGACCCCCGGCGTGACAGGCCGGTATTCTAACCAACTGAACTACCGCTCCAATTCGACATACACAGATGGGCGTCGGTTGATTCCCACCTGCTGCCTCGCCGATATCATTACGATTTACTCGACGACGCTCATGTCTGGCGTCCCCTAGGGGATTCGAACCCCTGTACTCACCGTGAAAGGGTGATGTCCTAGGCCTCTAGACGAAGGGGACATGATCTTTTCAGATAATGCCTTGCTACACTTTACTACTTTGTTCTGTTGGTGGAGGTAAGCGGGATCGAACCGCTGACCTCTTGCATGCCATGCAAGCGCTCTCCCAGCTGAGCTATACCCCCTTGCAGAACAGAAGCGAGATTTTAAACATCAAATTCGCTTTCGTCAAGAGTGTTTCGAATCTTTTTTTCATCGCTTTGATGTTTTGGCGAAACATCATTGCTCGATTCGACCACTCTTTGCGTGAAACTTACCGCTGTTTCGCGCTCCGTATTCAACGGAGCCCGAATACTACAAGAACTCCCGCCCTGGCGCTAGTGCCAGAGCGAAAAATCTTCAAATATTTTTACTCGCCCGGCTTAGCTGCCCTTCGCAAGCCCCTGCTCGATGCGGCTCACGACCACGTCACGACCAAACAGCGTGAGCACTGCATCGATCGCCGGCGTGTGCGTCGTGCCCGCCACGAACAGACGCACCGGCATCGCGAGCTGCGGCATCTTCAGCTTGTGCGCGCCCAGCGTCGTCTTGAAGGCTGCCGAAATAGCTTCCTTGGTCCACTCTGCGCTCTTGAGCGCGCTCGCGAGGTCGGCGAGAGCCGGACGCACGGCGTCGGTCACGTGCTGCGCCAGCGCGTCCGCTTCGGGCTGCGGCTCGCGATAGAACATCATGGCGCTCTCGGCGATTTCCTTGATGGTCGTTGCGCGGTCCTTGAAGAGCGCCACCACGCCGTCGAGCGCCGGCCCCTTCGCGAGCGCCGCCTCATCCACGCCCAGCGCCGCAAAGAACGGCTTCGAAAGCTCGGCGAGGCGTGCGTTGTCAACTTCCTTCAGGTAGTGGTTGTTGAGCCAGTTGAGCTTGTTATGGTCGTACTGTGCCGGCGACTTGCCCAGATGGTCGAGATCGAACCATTCGACGAACTGCTCGCACGTGAACACCTCCGCATCGCCGTGTGACCAGCCGAGGCGCGCGAGGTAGTTCAGCACCGCCTCCGGCAGGTAGCCTGCGTCGCGATAGCCCATCACGCTCATCGCACCGTGACGTTTACTCATCTTTTCGCCCTGCTCGTTGAGCACCGTGGGCAGGTGACCATAGACGGGCGGCTCGGCACCCAGCGCGCGCAGGATGTTGATCTGGCGCGGCGTGTTGTTCACGTGATCGTCGCCGCGAATCACGTGCGTGATCTTCATGTCGATGTCGTCCACGACCACGCAGAAGTTATAGGTCGGCGTGCCGTCCGGACGCGCGATCACGAGGTCGTCGAGTTCTTCGTTCGAGATCTCGACGCGCCCTTTCACCGCGTCATCCCATGCGACCACGCCCGTGAGCGGGTTGCGGAAACGCAGCACCGGCTGCACCCCCTCGGGCGGCGTCGGCAGGACCTTGCCCGGCTCCGGGCGCCACGTACCGTCGTAGCGCGGTTTTTCGCCGGCCTCGCGCTGGCGCTCCCGCAATGCGTCGAGCTCTTCGGTCGACATGTAGCACGGGTACACGAGGCCCTGATCCTGCATCTGCTTGAGCACTTCGCGGTAACGGTCCATGCGCTGCATCTGGTAGAACGGGCCTTCATCGAAATCGAGGCCGAGCCATTGCATGCCTTCGAGGATTGCGTCGACCGCGTCGGTGCTCGAACGCTCGAGATCGGTGTCCTCGATCCGCAGCACGAAGGCGCCCTTGTTGTGGCGCGCGAACGCCCACGGATAGAGCGCGGAGCGAATGTTGCCGAGGTGGATGAAGCCGGTCGGGCTCGGCGCGAAGCGGGTACGTACGGGGGTCGTGGTCATGTGCGAATACTCGAGGACGGTGCCGCCCGGCGACCGCCAGGAGCTGCGGCATGCTCCGATATGAGCGACGCAGCAGGCCGAATACAGTCGATGGTGGACGGCGAAGGTTCGCGCGCAGGCCGTAGCCGTGGCGATGCGGGCCCGAAAGCGGCACGGCGCAGCGCGACACAGCAAGTGCAAGACGCGAACGGAAAACCGGGAAAATTAGAGACGGGATTATACCCGCCGCGCGCATGGCTTTGCCTTATCATGTCGGCGCGCTGGCGCCCTCGCCGGCGTGGTCCCGCTTGGCTACAATCGCGGGCCGCAAGAATAGACGCGGTGCGCACCGCACGAGAATCGCCTTCGCGCGCGCCGCCTGGAGAATCTGCTTGAAGCCCAGTTCGAAGCCGGATCTGAAACCGCGCCTGAATCCCGACCCACGACCAGACCAAAGGCCGGACCACCAGCAGGACCGCAACCCCGCGCAGCTTTCATTGAGCCGCCGCCATTTCTCGCTCGCGGCCGCTTCCACCGTCCTTGCCGCCTGCACCACCGCGGGCACGCAAACTACCGACAACAAGAGCGTCACTGCCGCACCCCCTCCGCCCGCTAAAACACAGCGCCCGATCCGCGTGGGCCTGGCACTCGGTGGCGGCGCTGCGCGGGGGTTTGCCCATATCGGCGTGATCAAGGGACTCGAGGCGCGCAACATCCAGGTCGACCTGATCACGGGCACGAGCGCGGGCTCGGTGGTGGCAGCGCTCTACGCCTCGGGCATGAATGGCTTCGCGCTCAACAAGCTGGCGCTGACGATGGATGAAGCGTCGATCAGCGACTGGGCCATGCCGTTTCGCAACCGCGGCATCCTGCAAGGCGTGGCGCTGCAGAATTTTCTGAACACGACGCTGCACGACCGCCCGATCGAAAAGATGGCCAAGCCGCTAGGCGTGGTCTCGACCGATCTGCGCACCGGTCAGGCAATCCTGTTCCAACGCGGCAACACGGGCATTGCCGTGCGTGCCTCGTGCAGCATTCCGTCGATTTTCGAGCCGGTCCGCATTGCGGGTCACGAATACGTGGACGGCGGCCTCGTGAGCCCGGTGCCGGCGTCATTCGCGCGCAAGATGGGCGCCGACTTCGTGATTGCCGTGGATATTTCGTCGCGCCCAGAAACAGCGCCCACGCAAAGCCAGTTCGACGTGCTGATGCAAACCTTCACGATCATGGGCCAGTCGATCAAGAACTACGAGCTCGAAAAATACGCCGACATCGTGATCCGCCCGAACCTCAACGCCATGGCGAGCAGCGACTTTACCCAGCGCAACGCCGCGATCCTCGCGGGTGAGGAAGCCGCCGCGAAGATCTTTCCCGAGATCGAACGCAAGCTTGCCGCGGCGCGTACGGCGACAGCCTGAGTTACGCGATAAAACGGCAATCCAAAAACAAAAAAGCCTGCTTCGATGAAGCAGGCTTTTTGTTGCGCTCGTGTTGACCCGAGCTGGCGATTAGTTGCCGCTGCTGCCGTCGAACTGCGCGCTCACGCGCTGCTTGAGGCCTTGCTCCTGATCCGGCGTAAACGACGCCTCGATGCGGCGCGCACCCGTGAAGCGCTTTTCCCAATAGCCGCTGTCCAGATCGTCGACGCGAATCGTGCTGCCGGTGGACGGCGAGTGAACGAACTTGTTGTCGCCGATATAAATGCCCACGTGCGAGAACGTGCGGCGCATCGTGTTGAAGAACACGAGGTCGCCGGGCTTGAGGTTGCTCATGCTCACCTTCTCGCCCACACGGCTCATTTCCTCCGCGCGACGCGGCAGGTTCATGCCGAGCGTGTCCTGGAAGACGTAGCGCACGAAACCGCTGCAATCGAGACCCGAGTCCGGCGTGTTGCCGCCCCAGCGATAGCGCACGCCGATCATGTTCAGCGCACCCACCACGACGTCACCGGCCTTGCCGGCCATACCGGACAGAAATGCCTTCGCGCCGCTTTGGGCCGGGGCCTGTGCGGTAGTCGTCTGGGTCGTGGTTTGAGCGGCGGAGAGTGACTGCGAATTCGCCGAATTAATCGTCGAATTGCTCGGCGAGAATGAGACGTTCTGATTAAAACTGCTTGCTTCGTCGGCGAACGCGCCGTTAGCTGCAGCCATCAGTGCGCCGATGAACATCCCGGCGACGACGCGCGTGCAAGCCTGGGTCAAGGATCGGTGCTGCATGGGTCGGAATAAATGCCCGTAAATCAGGGAGTTAGAAGAAAAGTTTGGACGATAGTAGCCAGTAAGTATTTGTGTGTCAAAACAAATAGAAAAAAACAATTACGATGCGGACCTCATTGGTGAATTTCACCAAAAATACCCCTTAAGTTCCGCGATCGTTCATCGATCAAACGCGGCTTTCAGCAACTTTCGCGTGTAAGGGTGCGCAGGCTCGTCAAAGATTCTTGTTACATCTCCGGTCTCGACAATCGCGCCGTTCTGCATGACCGCAACACGGTGCGCCATCGCGCCAATCACCTCGAGATCGTGGCTGATGAACACGTAGCCGAGATTGTACTTGCGTTGCAAATCGGTCAGTAACCTCAACACCTGTTGCTGGATCGAAACGTCGAGCGCGCTGGTGGGTTCGTCGAGCACAATCACGCGCGGCTCCAGCACGAGCGTGCGTGCAATCGCGATGCGCTGGCGCTGGCCGCCGGAAAACTCGTGCGGGTAACGTTGCAAAACCGTGCGGTCAAGGCCCACTTCCCGCAATACGGACACAATGCGCTTGCGGCGCTCCTCACCGGACAGGTCGGGCCGGTGCAGCGCCAGCCCCTCCCCTACGATGCGCTCGATGGTTTGCCGCGGCGAAAGCGAACTGAACGGGTCCTGAAAAACCACCTGCAGGTGCGAGCGCAGCCCGAGCTTGTCGCGGCCCTGATAGCTCGCGATCAGGCGCCCCTGAAACTCGATCGCGCCGCCCGCGGTTCGTTGCAGACCCAACATCGCCATCGCCAGCGTCGATTTTCCCGAGCCGGACTCGCCGACGATGCCAAGCGTCTCGCCCTGCCGCACCGAGACGCTTGCGTCGTCGACCGCGCGAAAACGGCCGCGCCGCCACCAGCCCGTGAAGCCTGGCAGCTTCGTTGCGAAATCGACGCTCACGTCTTTCGCTTCGAGCAGCACCGGGGCGATCGGCAGCACCGGCAACACGTTGCGCTCGGGTCGGCTTGCGATGAGCCGCTGAGTATAGGGATGCTCCGGGGCTGAGAAGATCTGCTCGACGCTCCCCGTCTCCACCAGCCTGCCCTTCTCCATCACCGCCACGCGCTGTGCGAAGCGGCGCACGAGATTGAGGTCGTGCGTGATGAGCAGCACCGACATGCCGCCGCCAGGCTTGCTCGCCTCGTCGCGCTGCAACTCGCGCAAGAGTTCGACGATCTGCCCGCGGATCGTCACGTCGAGCGCCGTGGTGGGCTCGTCCGCCAGCAACAGACGCGGGCGGCACGCGAGCGCCATCGCGATCATCACACGCTGGCGCTGGCCGCCCGAAAGCTGATGTGGATAGCTGAACAGACGCCGGCGCGGTTCGGGAATGCCGGTGCGCTCGAGCAGTCTCGCCGCGCGTTCGTACGCTTCCTTCTTCGCCACGCCATCGTGCAGCACGATGGTTTCCGCAATCTGCTCGCCGATCGTATAGAGCGGATTGAGCGCCGTCATCGGCTCCTGGAAGATCATCGCGATGTCGCTGCCGCGCAGGCCGCGCATGGCGCGCTCGCTCTTCGCCAGCAGATCCTCGCCGTCCAGGCGGATTGCGCCCGAGATGCGCGCATCGCTCAAAAGCCGCAGGATCGCGAGCGCGGTCACGGTCTTGCCCGAGCCCGATTCGCCGACGAGCGCCACGCGCTCACCGCGCCCGATGGAGAGCGCGACATCGTCCACGGCGAGCGTCTCGCCGAAGCGCACGCTCAGATGCTCGATCGTGAGCAACGGCTCGGCATTCGCGCCGACATCGTTTGGCAATGCGCTCACTGGTTGCCTCCGGCCTTCATCGCGTCGGAGATGCGCGTGTCGAGTGCGTTGCGCAGCGCATCGCCCATGAACGTGAGCAGCAGCAAGGTCACGACGAGCACGCCGAACGTCGACATCGAGATCCACCATGCGTCGAGATTGCCTTTGCCCTGCGCGAGCAATTCGCCGAGGCTCGGCGTGGGCGGCGGCACGCCCAGGCCGAGAAAGTCGAGGCTCGTGAGCGCGAGAATCGAACCGCTCATGCGAAACGGCAAAAATGTGATGACGGGCGTGAGACTGTTGGGCAGCACGTGGCGCCAGATGATCTGCCAGTTCGAGAGGCCCATGGCGCGCGCGGCGACCACGTAGTCCTGGTTGCGATTACGCAGGAACTCGGCGCGCACGTAGTCGGAAAGCCCAATCCAGCCGAATAGCGAGAGCAGCACGATCAGCAGGATGAAGCCCGGCTCGAAGATCGAAGCGAATATGATGAGCAGATAGAGCTCGGGCATCGCGCTCCAGATCTCGATCAGGCGCTGCCCGACGATGTCGACGCGCCCGCCGAAGTAGCCCTGAACCGCCCCCGCCAGCACGCCGAGCAGCGTGCCGATGGCGGTCAGCACGAGCGCGAACTCCACCGAAACTCGAAAGCCATACAGCAGCCGCGCGAACAGATCGCGCCCGCTCGCGTCCGTGCCGAGCCAGTTATCGCGCGACGGCGGCGCCGGATTCGGCACCTTCGAAAAATAATTGAGCGTGTCGTAGTAGTACGGATTCGGCGGATAGATTGCGAAGTTGCCGGGCGCGTCGAAGCGGTGGCGAATGTAGGGGTCGAGATAATCGGCGGGCGTCGGGAAATCGCCACCGAAGGTCGTCTCCGGATACGACTTGAAGAGCGGGAAATAGAGATGTCCGTCGTAGCGCACCACGAGTGGCTTGTCGTTGCACCAGAGCGGGCCTGCGAGACTCGCCGCGAACGCGATCACGAAAACGATCAGGCTCCAGTAGCCGAGGCGCTGCTGCTTGAAGCGCAGCCACACCCGGCGTGCGGGTGTGGGTGACTTGAAAGCGCGCACGCTCTCGGTGCGCAGTTCGGGTTCGGCGCCGGCGCGGGTTCGGTTCAACTCAGCGCTCCAGTTGTTCGAATTGAATGCGGGGGTCGACCCACACGTAGCAGAGATCGGAGATGAGCTTGGTCAGGAGTCCGATCAACGTGAAGAGATAGAGCGTGCCGAGCACGACGGGATAGTCGCGCCGCACCACCGACTCATAGGACAGCAGACCGAGACCGTCGAGCGAAAACAGCGTTTCGATCAGCAGGCTCCCCGTGAAGAACGCGCCGATGAACGCAGCCGGAAACCCGACCACAAGCGGCAGCAGCGCGTTGCGAAACACATGCTTCCATAGCACGGTGCGTTCGGACAGGCCCTTCGCACGCGCGGTCAGCACGTACTGGCGGCGGATTTCTTCGAGAAACGCGTTCTTCGTGAGCATCGTCGTGACGGCGAAACTCCCCACGACCGAGGCCGTGACCGGCAGTGTGATGTGCCACAGGTAATCGAGAATCTTGCCGCCGAGCGAGAGCGTGTCCCAGTCGTCGGAGGTCAGGTTGCGCAGCGGAAAGAGTTGCAGGAAAGTGCCGCCGCCAAACAGCACGAGCAGCAACACGCCCAGCACGAAGCCCGGTATCGCATAGCCGATCAGCACGATGAGGCTCGTGACGAGATCGAAGCGCGAGCCGTTGCGCACCGCCTTGGCGATACCCAACGGCACCGATATCAGATAGGTGAGAAAGAAGGTCCACAAGCCGATGCTGATCGATACCGGCAGCTTCGAGATAATGAGCGACCACACGCTCTGATGGTGAAAGTAGCTCTGCCCGAGATCGAAGCGCGCGAAACGCCCGAGCATCAGGAAATAGCGCTGGAGCGGAGGTTTATCGAAGCCGTAAAGCTGTTTGAGTTGCGCGATCTGCTGCGCGTCCACGCCGGAATGCGCGCGCATGCCGAACGGCATGCCCTGCTCCGCGCCGCGCTTGAGTTCACGCACCGCCTGCTCGACGGGGCCGCCCGGCACGAACTGGATCACCGCGAAAGTCAGCGTAAGCACGCCGAGCAGCGTCGGGATCATCAGCAACAGGCGTTTGACGATGTAGCTCCACATGATTCTTTGTGTCCGTCAAAAATGGTCGGGCATCTCAGTGCTGCGGCGCGGGCTCGCGGCCAAACCACCACGTCGAAATGATCCAGTCGACCGCGCCATAGTACAGCGGCAGCTTCGCCGGATAAGCCAAGGTATTCTTGTACGCCACGCGGTGCGTCGCGCTGTACCACTGCGGCACAACATAGTAGCCGTGCATCAGCACCCGGTCGAGCGCATGCGTGGCGTCGAGCAGCTGCTCGCGCGATTGCGCCAGCATCAGCGCCTTGAGGATCGCGTCGACGGCCGGCGACTTCAGGCCGATCAGATTGCCCGAACCCGGCTCGTCGGCGGCCTTGCTGCCGAAGCGGTCGAGTTGTTCGGCGCCGGGCACCTGCACGTCGGGGAACTTGATCGTCGTGATATCGAAGTCGAAGGCATCGAGCCGCTTCTGATAAAGCGCGAAGTCCACCGAGCGATAGCTCACCTGGATGCCGAGCCGCGCCAGCGCCTGCGTGTACTGCGCCAGGATCGGCGCCCATTGCGCCGCGGCGCTCGTGTCGTCGAGCACCTCGAGCACAAACGGCTGACCTTGCGCGTTGCGCAGCGCGCCGTCGCGATAAGTCCAGCCGGCATCGGCGAGCAATGCGCGCGCCTTGAGCAGGTTCGCGCGCAGCGAGCCGGGCGGCTTGGTCGACGGCTGCACGGGAGGCGGACCAAATACAGCCGGATCGAGCTGCTTGCGCCACGGCTCGAGCAGCTCGAGTTCACCAGGTGTCGGCAAGCCCTTCGCCTGCAAATCGGTGTTCACGAACCAGCTATCGATGCGCTTGTACTGGCTGTAGAACAGCATGCGGTTGAGCCACTGGAAGTCGAGCGCGAGATCGAGCGCTTCACGCACGCGCACGTCCTGGAACATCGGCTTGCGCAGGTTGATCACATAGCCCTGCATGCCGGTGCCGTTGTGCTGCGGGAACTCGCGCTTGATGAGTTCGCCGCTGTCGAACCTCTTGCCCACGTCGCGGCGCACCCAGTTGCGCGCCACATATTCGACAAGCGCATCATACTCGCCCGCCTTGAAGGCCTCGAGGCGCGCGACGTCGTCCGAATAGAGCTTGTAGACGATGCGCTCAAAGTTGTTCGTACCCACGCGCACGGGCAAATCCTTGCCCCAGTAGTTGGGATCGCGCTTGTACGTGATCGTGCGGCCGTTCGAGTAACGCTCGATCACGTATGGGCCGCTGCCGATCGGTTCTTCAAACGCAATCTGGTCGAACGCAATACGCGTACCGTCCGCCCGCAAGCCCCACTTGTGCGAGAACACCGGCATGCCGCCTGCGATGAGCGGCAACTCGCGATTGTTGCTGTGGAACTCGAAGCGGATCGTTGCCGGGTCGACCACCACGGCACGCACGATTTCGTTGAAATAAGCCTGCATCGATGGCGCGGCCTGACGGCTCTTGAGCATGTCGAGCGAAAACTTGACGTCGGTCGCGGTAACCGGATCGCCGTTCGAGAAATGCGCGCGCGGATTCAAATGAAACGTTACCGACAGGCGATCGGGCGCGATGCGAATATCGTCGGCGAGCAAGCCGTACGCCGACGCCACCTCGTCCATGCTGCCCGTCGTCAGGCTCTCGAAAATCATGCCGAGGCCCGGCGCCGAGTTGCCGCGCATCGTGAACGGATTGAACTTGTCGAAGCTCGTGAGCCGGTCGGGATTCGCGAGCACCAGCGTACCGCCCTTGGGCGCATCCGGGTTCACGTAATCGAAGTGCTTGAAGTCCTGCGGGTACTTCGGCTCGCCGTATTGAGCGATCGCGTAGACCGCGTGCGCCGAAGGCATGGTCGCGAATACGAAGGCGAGCACGAGCGCCAAGCCCGGCATGCGCCGCCCTGCCCAGCCAGCCCAACCGGTACACAGCGGCGCGGAACCCCGATCAAGACTCCAGCCAGGAACCGTTGCTCCACGCGCCGTGCGCGTTCTCCTGCCTCGCGTTCCTGTCGTCATAGAAAGGGATTTGTCCAGGGTGCCGTGTCAATTGTGAGAGAATTCTACCCAAACCACGCGGCGCCGCCTCTACAGGCGCCCGGTGCATTGAACCTGTTCAGGAGAATTCATGGGCTTCCTCGCTGGCAAACGCATTTTGTTGACCGGCCTGCTGTCGAACCGATCGATCGCGTATGGCATTGCGCAAGCATGCAAGCGCGAAGGCGCGGAACTGGCGTTCACGTACGTCGGCGAGCGCTTCAAGGACCGCATTACCGAATTCGCGCAGGAATTCGGCAGCAACCTCATTTTCCCCTGCGATGTGGCCGACGACGCGCAAATCGAAGCGCTCTTCACCGACCTCAAGCAGCACTGGGGCACGCTAGATGGTCTCGTCCACTCGATCGGCTTCGCACCGCGCGAAGCCATCGCGGGCGACTTCCTCGACGGCATGACACGCGAGAATTTCCGCATCGCTCACGATATCTCGGCCTACAGCTTCCCCGCGCTCGCCAAGGCCGCGCAGCCGATGCTCGCCGCCAATGCCTCGCTCCTCACGATGACCTATCTCGGCGCGGAGCGCGCGATCCCGAACTACAACACGATGGGTCTCGCGAAGGCCTCGCTCGAAGCGAGCGTGCGCTACCTCGCCGTATCGCTCGGCGCCAAGGGCGTGCGCGTGAACGGCATCTCGGCCGGCCCGATCAAGACGCTCGCGGCAAGCGGCATCAAGAGCTTCGGCAAGATCCTCGACTTCGTCGAGCACAACGCGCCGCTGCAGCGTAACGTGACGATCGAGCAAGTTGGCAACACGGCTGCGTTCCTGCTCTCCGATCTGGCGGGCGGCGTGACGGCGGAAATCGTCCACGTCGACGCGGGCTTTAACGCCGTGGTCGGTGGCATGGCGGGCCTCAGCGAATAACGTACCGCCAGTCCTGCCTGCGCCTCGTTGCGCTGGCAACCGTAGCAAGTAAAAAGCCGCCCTCGGGCGGCTTTTCTTTTGACCTCGTTCAGTCCATCACTACAAGTACGAACTGACTTAGTGCCAATGTCCCGGAGGGCCGCCATGATCGCGGTCATAATGGCCACGGCCATGATCGTAGCCGCCATGATGGCGATACCAGTCGTCGCGGTTCCAGTAGCGGCGGCCATCCCAATAGCGGTTGCCGTACCAGCCCACCACGATGGCCGGCGGCGCGGCATAGACGGGCGCAGGCTGATAGACCACAGGCGGCGGAGGCGGCGGAACATAGACCGGTTGCGGAGCGACGTAAACCGGGGCCGGAATACCGATGTTGACGCCGACGCTCACGCCGGCCATAGCCGCACTCGATGCACCGATAGCCAAGCCCGCGACCAGCATTGCAACAACACGAGCGAACTTCATGAACTCACCTTTTGGGGTTGATGTTTTGTTGGGGCCAATATAGCGCAGGCTCCCGGACCGCGTATTTCAACATTGTAATAACTGATGCACAAAACCACTGTGAGTTCGTCTGCGTAACGTCTGGTTACACCCGTGGCCAATTTGCAATCGCGCCCGCGCGGCATAAACGTAATTCACCCCATTCAGCTGTAACCCGGCTCGTTTGCGGCTTCAACTGAAACCTGGAAAAATCAACGGCCGACACACAAAAGCCATTGCGCCATTCAATTCGGCATCCTTATAAAGATTCGAACGGACAATAACGCCGTAGCGTTAATGCGAGGTGCGATGAAATGAATAGCCCGGTTGATTACGCCCACACAATTCGCACCGGAAAAAACAAAAACCCCGCAAGCCGAGACTTGCGGGGTTTCGCCGCCATTACTGGCGGAGACGGAGGGATTCGAACCCTCGATCCAGGTTTTGGCCCAGATGCTCCCTTAGCAGGGGAGTGCCTTCGACCTCTCGGCCACGTCTCCCGAAAACTTCGTTCGCGCCAGGGAGGCAGCGCAACGAAGCCAAGATAATAGCGGGTTCGAACGTTCTGGTCAATTTTTAAGACGCACTTTTTTCAAACTTTTTCGTGCGTCCACACAATTGCCCGTCACACCCGCGTCATACGACACCAGCTCAGGCCTGCTCGAGCTCGAATGCCTTGTGCAGCGCGCGCACAGCCAGCTCCATGTACTTCTCGTCGATCAGCACCGAGATCTTGATTTCGGACGTCGAAATCATCTGGATGTTGATGCCCTCTTCCGAAAGCGTGCGGAACATTTTGCTGGCCACGCCCACGTGCGAGCGCATGCCCACGCCGACCACGGAGACCTTCGAGACTTTCGCATCGCCCAGCACCTGCTCGGCGCTCACGTGACCCTTCACCTGGTTCGTGAGGACGTCCATCGCGCGCTGATAGTCGGCACGGGGCACCGTGAACGTGAAGTCGGTCTTGCCGTCCACGCTCTGGTTCTGGATGATCATGTCGACGTCGATGTTCGCGTCCGCCACCGGGCCGAGGATCTGATACGCGATGCCCGGCTTGTCGGGCACGCCCATCACGATGATGCGGGCCTCGTCGCGCTGGAACGCGATACCCGAGATGACTGCTTTTTCCATGGTCTCGTCTTCTTCAAAGGTAATCAGGGTGCCCGACTTCATTTCCTCGTCGAGGGACATCGCCGGGTCGGTCAGGCTGGAGAGCACGCGCGTCTTCACCTGATACTTGCCCGCGAATTCCACCGAGCGGATCTGCAGCACCTTCGAGCCGAGGCTGGCCATTTCCAGCATTTCTTCGAACGTGATGCGATCGAGCCGGCGCGCGTCGTCCACCACGCGCGGGTCGGTCGTGTAGACGCCGTCCACGTCGGTGTAGATGAGGCATTCGTCGGCCTTCAGCGCAGCTGCGACCGCAACCGCCGAGGTGTCCGAGCCGCCGCGGCCGAGCGTGGTGATGTGGCCTTCCGGATCGATGCCCTGGAAGCCCGTGATCACGACCACCTTGCCGGCATCGAGATCGGCCAGCACGCGCTCGCCGTCGATGTCGTTGATGCGCGCCTTGGTGAAAGAGCTGTCGGTTTTGACCGGCACTTGCCAGCCGGTGTAGCTGATGGCGTCCACGCCGGCGTCTTGCAGCGCGATCGACAGCAGACCGACGCTCACCTGTTCGCCGGTCGACGCAATCATGTCGAGCTCGCGCGGGCTCGGCTGCGGCGAAATTTCTTTCGCGAGACCGAGCAGACGATTGGTTTCGCCGGACATCGCCGAGGGCACGACGACCATCTTGTGGCCGGCCTTGTGCCATTTGGCAACGCGCTTGGCAACGTTCTTGATGCGCTCGACCGAGCCCATCGAGGTGCCGCCGTATTTGTGTACGATGAGTGCCATTGTCGTTCTGAACTGGAGATGTTACCGCGCTGGCGCACCGAAGACGGCTCGCCCGGTACCGTTCAGACCGCGCGAAGGCTTGGCGCGTGCAGCACACGCGGAATTTGCCCGGGCGGCCGCGAGGCAGCCGCATCGGCATCGTGGAGATACTGATACGCGCTCGCGCGCCCTGCCCGCATACCGCTACGACGTCCTTGCAACCTCGGATACCGCTGAAGGAGACATCGCGTCCTGGCACGGCATGCGCCGCTTTTGACGGCGTCCGTGAACGCGAAAAAGCGGGCTGGACAAACAAGTTACCCTACCCGATCAAGGTCAAAATTACAAGGTGAAATTGGGCCGCAGGGGGCGAAAAAGGCTTGTGTGGCAAGGATTTGCGCCAGCGCGCTTACGCAATCAGCAAATCCTCGCGCCATTCGATGCGCCGCCAGCGCGCTGCATCGTCTTGTGCGCCGAACGCCGAGCGATTCACGCCGATCCGGGGCACGAACAGCAGCGTGCCGCCGACGTACAGCAGCGGCACATCGCGCTCCCACGCCGGCACGCCGCGCGCCTGGAACAGGTTCTTGAGTGTGCGACTCAGGTTCGCGGCCTCGTCGCGCAGGCGCTCGCCGCCCTCTCTCGCACGCGCCACAAGCGGGCCTTCACGCAATACGCTTTCGGGTACGGCATCGGGTTCGCTTGCATCGGCGGGTGCGAAGACGTAGCTGCCTCGCCACGACGGCAGACGCCAGACTTCCTCGCCGCGCCAGTTCATGCTGAGGGGCGCGCGCCCGGAGCCCTCGCCCGCTGTTGTGTCCGCGGCTGCGTCCTCTGCAGCGGCAGGCATCGCTTCCGTACGCGGCGGCGCCCAGGACACGCGGCCCCGATAGCAGCGCAGCGAGCGTCCGGCGTGATCGACCCGCAGCGCATGGCCCTCGCCCCCGCGCGCGATCTCGCGCAACTGGCGCAGCGCGTCCGCGAGTCGCGCCGTCGACGCTGCCGGCAAGCCGAGCGAGCGCATCCAGTAGCGCAGCAAATTGAGCGCGCGCGCGTCGTCGAGTGCGACGAGCGCGGCATGCGAGAGCGTGCCGGAGTCATCATGCCCGACCTCGCGCAGATCAATCTGTGCGAGGTCATCGAGCAAACGCTGCCCAGAAGCGGCATGCGCGGCCGTGCGCGCGAGCGCATCGCGAAAACCGGGGAAATGTGCGGAAAGCGCAGGCAGCACGTCATGGCGCAATGCGTTGCGCGCATAGCGCGTGTCCGCGTTAGATTCGTCCTCGACCCAGTGAAGGTGATACGCGCGCGCATAGCGTTCTAGTTGCGCACGCAACAAATTCAGCAACGGCCGCACGCGCGACGCAGCGCCCGTTACCTCGCGCGCGGGCGGCATCGCGGCAAGCCCCGCCAGCCCCGCGCCACGCAGCAATTGCAGCAAGACGGTTTCGGCCTGATCGTCAGCGTGCTGTGCAAGCCATAGCGACCGCGCGCCCTGCGCTTCGCACATTGCATCGAGCGCGCAGTAGCGCGCCTCGCGCGCCGCCGCTTCCACGCCCATCGCGCCCACCGCGCCTGCTCCATCCTCGCGCGCGAGCGTCACGCGCCGCGCGTCGAACGCCACGCCATAGGCCTGCGCCGTGACCTCGCAATGCGCGAGCCACTGATCAGCGTTCGAACTCAGTCCATGATGTACGTGCAGCGCCACGAGTCGCGCCGCGCCCGCCATGCGCACCGCCGCGTCGAGCAGCACCGACGAGTCGAGACCGCCGCTGAACGCAATGGCGATGCGCGCATCGGCGGGGAGCCTGGAAAGCACAACGCCGAGCGCATCGAGAACGATGCGCCCGGCGTCGGATTCGGGATGGTCGGTCACGGCATAACGGCGCCTCTCGCGCCGGCTCGCGTCAGCGACGTCACGCGCTTACGCGCCCGGCGTCGTTTCCTTGAACTTGCCGTACTCCATCAGGCGCTCGTAACGGCGCGCCTTCAGGTCGGCGATGCTCATGCCCTGGAACTGGCGCAGCGAGTCGGAGAGCGCGCGGCGCAGCAGCGCGGCCATGCCCTTCGGGTCGCGATGCGCGCCGCCGAGCGGCTCGTTCACGATCTTGTCGATCAAACCGAGCGCCTTGAGGCGGTGCGCGGTGAGACCCAGCGCCTCGGCAGCCTCGGGCGCCTTGGCGGCGCTCTTCCACAGAATCGAGGCGCAGCCTTCCGGCGAGATGACGGAATACGTCGAAAATTGCAGCATCATGACCGTATCGGCCACGGCGATCGCGAGCGCGCCGCCCGAACCGCCTTCGCCGATGATCGTCGTGATGATGGGCGTCTTGAGTTCCGCCATCACGTAGAGATTGCGGCCAATGGCTTCCGACTGGCCGCGCTCTTCCGCGCCGATGCCGGGGTAAGCACCCGGCGTGTCGACGAACGTGAAGATGGGCAGGCCGAATTTTTCGGCTAGGCGCATCAGGCGCTCGGCCTTGCGATAGCCTTCCGGACGCGGCATGCCGAAGTTGCGCGCGGCGCGCTCCTTCGTGTCGCGGCCCTTCTGCTGGCCGAGCACCATGCAGGCTTGGCCATTGAAGCGCGCGAGGCCGCCGACGATCGAGAGGTCGTCCGCGTAAGAGCGGTCGCCATGGAGCTCATGGAAATCGGTGAACAGCTCGTGCACGTAGTCGAGCGTGTACGGACGCTGCGGATGACGCGCGATCTGCGAAACCTGCCACGGGCTCAGGTTCGCGTAGAGGTCCTTCGTGAGCTGCTGGCTTTTCTTCGACAGCCGCTCGATCTCTTCCGAAATATCGACGGCCGAATCGTCCTGAACGAAGCGCAGTTCTTCGATCTTCGCTTCGAGTTCAGCGATCGGCTGCTCGAAATCCAGAAACGTGGTTTTCATGTGTTGGAATCCTTGCACTATGCGGCAGCGCGTATTCTAACCGCGCCGGCCATCGTCGAAATCTGAACAGAACTATCGGATTCAGATATCGATAGGAAATAACTGAATAACCGGAGATCGCGGCATCGGCCCGAAAGGGGGTCGGCACAGCCGCGCGCCAGATGGCAACCCCGCTTGTTACGACGGTTCGAGGCTGCGCCACATATACCAGGTTGCGACGGTTCGCCACGGCTCCCAGTTGGCCGCCACTTCACGGGCTTCGCTGCGCGTGACCGGCTCTCCGCTGAAGTAGTTGACGCTGATCGCCTGGATGAGCCCGAGGTCGTCCAGCGGCAGTACGTTGGGGCGCGCGAGATTGAAGATCAGGAACATCTCTGCCGTCCAACGGCCAATGCCGCGAATGGCCGTGAGTTCGGCGATCACGTCCTCGTCGTCCATGCTGGTCCACTTGCCCACGTGGAGCGCACCCGAGACGAAGTGCTGGGCAAGGTCGAGGATGTACTCCGTCTTGCGCTTCGAAAGACCGCACGCCGCCAGCTTTTCGTGGCCGAGCTTGAGGAACTGTTGCGGCACGAGCTTCGGGCATGCGGACTCGACGCGTTGCCACAACGCCTGGGCCGCCGCCGTCGAGATCTGCTGGCCGACCACCGAGCGCGCGAGCGTGACGAACGGGTCGTCGCTGCTCATGAGATGCACGGGGCCGAACTTCGGAATGAGCTTCTTGAGGATGCGGTCGCGCTTGACGAGATCCGCGCAAGCCTTGTCCCAGTAATCGGGACGCGCGACCTCCGGCTCGTTGCTGCGCGCGGCAACTGACAGCGCCTGCGCACCTTCACCGGATGCGGAACCCTCGGGTAGAGCGCTCGTCATCGGCACTGCGCCGTCGAGCGCGCCATTGCCCTTCGCGCGCGCCGGCCTGGCAGCGCCCGCCTTGACTGCGCCATTGGGTGCGCGATGCTCGGCCTGCGCCTTCGCGCCGGCCTTCTTCGCGCCGTCGACTGTAACGGTGTCGTCTTGCTGCGCCTTCAAGGCGTCAGTGCGCGCGGCGCGCCTTTTGGCCTCGCCTGCCGCGCCCGTGAGCGACGCAGAGCGCTTTGCCTGCGTCTTCGTGGCCGTTGCCATCCTGCCTCCTGCCTCGCGAATCGATCAGTGGAAACTGGACAGCCCGCTTACACGCGGCGCCACTCGGTCAACCCGCCCGGTTTGTCTTCGAGCGCGACACCGGCATCGAGCAGTTCGGCCCGGATCCGGTCCGCCTCCGCATACTGTTTCGTCTGCTTCGCGGCGGTGCGCGCCGCGATCTTAGCCTCAATCGCGGCCACATCGAGCGCGCCCGCATCCTGCGCGCCCGCAGCCTGCTGCAGGAACACGCGCGGCTCGCGCACCAGCACGCCGAGCACGCGCCCGAGGCGCTGCAACTGACGCGCCAGCAGGGCGTCGCGCGAGCGGTTCACTTCGGTTGCCAGCTCGAACAGCACCGAGATGGCAACAGGCGTATTGAAATCGTCGTTCATTGCCGCCTGGAAACGCTGCGCGTGCGCCTCGTTCCAGTCGAGCTCGCCCGTATCGGGCGTCACATCCTTGAGCGCCGTGTACAGACGCGTGAGCGCATTGCGCGCATCGTCGAGGTGCACGTCGCTGTAATTGAGCGGCGAACGGTAATGCGCGCGCGCCATGAAAAAGCGCACCACTTCCGCGTCGTACTTCGCCAGCACTTCGCGGATCGTGAAGAAGTTGCCGAGCGACTTCGACATCTTCTCGTTGTCGATCTGCACGAAACCGTTGTGCATCCAGTAATTGACGAACTTCTCGCCGGTCGCGCCTTCGCTTTGCGCAATCTCGTTCTCATGGTGCGGAAACTGCAGATCCTGGCCGCCGCCATGAATGTCGAAATGCTTGCCGAGCAGCGTGCAGCCCATCGCCGAACATTCGATGTGCCAGCCCGGACGACCGCGCCCATACTTCGAGTCCCAGCTCGTGTCGGCGGGTTCTTCCGCTTTTGCCTGTTTCCACAGCACGAAGTCAAGCGGATCCTGCTTGGCGTCGTTCGCCGCCACACGTTCGCCCGCGCGCAGGTCCTCGATCGACTTGCCCGACAGCGCGCCATAGCTCGCGAATTTGCGCACCGCGTAATTCACGTCGCCGTCTGTGCCCTGGTAGGCGTAGCCATTGCTTTCCAGCATGCCGATCATGTCGAGCATCTGCGGGATGTACTGCGTCGCGCGCGGCTCGAGGTCGGGACGCTCGACGCCGAGCGCATCGGCGTCTTCGTGCAGCGCATCGATGAAACGGTCGGTCAGCGATTTGATCGTCTCGCCGTTCTCCACCGCTCGACGAATGATCTTGTCGTCGATGTCGGTGATATTGCGCACGTAGGTCACTTTGTAGCCGAGCGTGCGCAGCCAGCGCTGCACGACGTCGAACACCACCATCACGCGCGCGTGCCCCACATGGCAATAGTCGTACACCGTCATCCCGCAGACGTACATGCGTACGACGCCGGGCTCGATTGGCACGAAGTTTTGCTTGTCACGCGCGAGCGTGTTGTAGATGCGCAGTGATTCCATAGAGACGATGGATACGTGGGTCGAAAGAAGTCCGCGACAGCGCCGACAACAGCCCGCGAGCGAAAGCACCGCGTTGCTCGAGGCTGCGTACAGTCGCGCTCAATCAGTCATCAGGGCGGAGACGACCACGAGTAGCGAAAGAAAGCCTGGCGTGCCGCGAAAGCTGTCCGGAAGCGACGAACCGGCCGGCCACAATGAGCCGCGACGAACCGGAGCAGACGCTCGACAGGCACTCGCTGTCGCGCGGCCAAAAGCGCGCGACGAAAACGCACAGACCTTTTGTTAGAATGGCTCGGAGTATAACACCGCGACCTTCCCCTATGAAATCTTCCAGCGGCTGCGCGCCCCGCGCTGCGACCATTGCCGCGGCAGCTCTCGCGAGCGTCGCGTTCGTCTTCGGCGGCGCGTTCGTGGCGCATGCCGTGCCGCCCGCCAACGCCGACGGCACGCCCGGCGCCGACGCGGCAATCGCCCAACGCAACTGGGCGGCGGCGCTCACGGAGCTGGACGCGCGCATCAAGTCGAATCCGCGCGACGTGCAGGCGAAGTTCAAGCGCGCGACCATCCTCGCGCGCCTTGGCCGCGACGACGACGCGATCGAAGCCTTCACCGAGCTCACCCAGACCTACCCCGAGCTGCCCGAGCCCTATAACAACCTCGCGACGCTCTACGCGAAGCATGGCCGCTATGAAGAGGCGCGCGTCGCGCTCGAGACGGCCACGAAGGCCAATCCGTCGTACAGTCTCGCGTGGGAAAACCTCGGCGATCTGTATCTGCGCATGGCCGACGCGTCGTACCGCCACGCAAGCAGCCTCGGCCACACGAGCGGCGCAACGCAACAGCGCCTCGCCGACATCGAAAAAATCGTCAACCCGCCAGCTGCCCAGAAGAAGAAATCGCGTGCAGCAGCAGCGGTAGCCGCGCCGGAAGCCGAGACGACGACCGTGAGTCCGATGCTCGACAATCCGGTGTACCAGTTCGGCGGCCCCACTGGGTCGCTCGCGACGCCGCCCTTCGTGGCGCCTTCGCGCTAAGCCGCAGCGCGCCTCGCATTTATCCGGCGGCGCGCAGCGACACGTTTTCCCCGTACTTCCGAGGACACTCATGAAATGGTTGATGTTGGCGCTCGGCAGCGCCGCCCTGATTGCGAACGCGCCCGCCTTTGCGCAAGCCGGCCAGCAGGCCGCGCATCCGCAGGTGCTCTTCAAGACCAGTGAAGGCGACATTCGCGTCGAACTCTATCCCGAGAAAGCGCCCAAGTCCGTCGACAACTTCCTCCAGTACGTGAAGTCCGGCCAGTACAACGGCACGATCTTCCATCGCGTGATCCGCGGCTTCATGATCCAGGGCGGCGGCTACACTACGAGCTTCGTCGAGAAGCCCACGCGCGCGCCTATTCCACTCGAGAGCAAGAACGGCCTGAAGAACGTCACCGGCACCCTCGCGATGGCGCGCACGAGCGACCCGAACTCAGCCACGGCGCAGTTCTTCATCAACACGGTGGATAACGCCAACCTCGACTATCCGAACCCGGACGGCAACGGCTACGCGGTGTTCGGCAAGGTCACCCAGGGCATGGACGTCGTGAAGAAGATCGAAGCGGCGCCCACCACCTCGCGCGGCCCGATGTCCGACGTGCCGCAAAAGGAAATCGTGATCCAGTCGGCCACCGTCGTCGGCAAGTAATTCCACAATTCATTCGTCACGCAGCGCTGCAACGGTACACGCGAGCGGCCACACGCCCCGCCTCGTACCGCTACGGCGCCGCCCTTTCCCCCCAAGCCACTGACTAAGGATCCATCATGGTCGAACTGCACACGAACCACGGCGTCATCAAGCTCGAACTGAACGCCGAGAAGGCACCGAAAACGGTCGCCAACTTCCTCAACTACGTGAAGAGCGGCCACTACGACGGCACGGTGTTCCACCGCGTCATCGACGGCTTCATGATCCAGGGCGGCGGCTTCGACGCCAGCATGCAGCAAAAGCCCACCCAGGCAACGATCGAGAACGAAGCGAACAACGGCCTGAAGAACGAGCGCGGCTCGATCGCCATGGCGCGCACCAACGATCCGCACTCGGCATCGGCGCAGTTCTTCATCAACGTTGCCGACAACGACTTCCTGAACCACTCGTCGCCGACGCCGCAAGGCTGGGGCTACGCCGTGTTCGGCAAGGTCGTCGACGGCCTCGACGTGGTCGAGAAAATCAAGAAGGTCAAGACGGGTTCGAAGGGCTTTCATCAGGACGTGCCGGTCGAAAACGTCGTGATCGAGAAGGCAGTCGTCGTCGAATAACGTCAAGAGGCGCACGCTTCACTCATGCTGCAGGAAAAGGCATTAAGACACGCCGCTGCGGGCGTGCCCGGCGAGGGCAGACGTCCGCATGCGGCGCGTCCATTTTTCTTCATCTCCGACCTGCACCTGAGTGTAGCCATTCCGCGCACGGTCGCCGCGTTCGAGCATTTCATCAGCGTCACGGCCGATCAGGCCGACTCGGTGTTCATTCTCGGCGACCTCTTCGAATACTGGATCGGCGACGACATGCTCGCCGATCCGTTCGTCGCGCGCATGACCGCGCTGATGCACACGCTCTCCGAGCGCGGCATCGCGCTCTACGTCATGCACGGCAACCGCGACTTCCTGCTGGGCAAGCGCTTCATGCAAGCCGCGGGCGCCATCTGGCTACCCGACCCCATCGCCATCACCGCATTCGGCACGCGCATCGCGCTCGCCCACGGCGACGCGCTGTGCACCGACGATCGTGGCTATCAGTTCTTTCGTCGTTTCGCGCGCAACCGTCTCGCGCAACTGCTCTTTCTCGCGTGGCCGTTCCGCTGGCGCCGCAGACTCGCAGAACGCATGCGCCACAAAAGCGAAGCGGGCCGCGAGCGGCCCACACTGCCGAAATACGATGTCACCGCCAAGGGGGTTGCGACGCTCTTCAGGCGCGCACGCGCGAACACGATCATTCACGGGCACACACATCGCCCCGCGCGCCATCAGGAACCCGGTGGCACGCGCTGGGTACTGCCCGACTGGGACCTCGATCACGGCAAGCCGCGCGGCGGTTATCTGCGCGTCGACGCTGAAGGGTTCAGAATGTTGCCGCTCGATTGAGCAGTAGAAGTTGGGGGCCAGTGGCGTAGAGAAAATGCAGCGCGCAATTCAAACCCGTGTCGCCGCGTTCTCTTGAGTCTCTTCAGACTCGCGCGGCATCGCCCCACCCTCCAACCCCTCCGAAAGCCTGCGCAGTTCCGCGAGCGTCGCATCGGCGCCATGCAGCGCTTCGAGCCGCGCGCCCAGCCGCTCGAGCGCGGCGGCAATCGCATCCACGCGCTGCGTCTGTGTGGCGGCATGATCGATCAAGCCATGAATGGCGAGCGAGACAGGATCATCCGCATTCGGCGTGATGCCGTAGGCGCAGAATCCCTCACGCGCCGCCCCCGGCTTCGCCTGCTCAGGCGTGGTCTTCGCGGGCGCGATAATGCGCGCCGGATTGCCCACCGCAGTACCGCCCGCGGGCACCGGCTTCACGACCACGGCGTTCGAGCCGATCTTCGCCTGCGCGCCCACCGTGAAGCCGCCCAGCACTTTCGCACCCGCGCCCACGATCACTCCGGGGCCAAGCGTCGGATGGCGCTTCGCACCACGCGTGAGCGACGTGCCGCCAAGCGTCACGCCCTGGTAGATCGTGCAGTCGTCGCCGACTTCGGCGGTCTCGCCAATCACCACGCCCATGCCGTGATCGATGAACACGCGCCGCCCAATGGTGGCGCCCGGATGGATCTCGATACCGGTCAAAAAGCGCGCGACCTGCGAGACATAGCGTGCAAGCCAGCGGCGCTTCGCGAGCCAGCAGGCATGGGCAAAGCGATGCAGGACGAGCGCGTGCAGACCCGGATAACAAGTCAGGACTTCCCAGGCGCTGCGGGCGGCGGGATCGCGCTCGCGGATCGTGGCGATGTCTTCGCGAAGTCTCTTGAACATGGCAGTCACACGCTGGACGTGAGGAACATGGGGGAAACGGCCGCGCGTCGCCCTTGGCGCACGCGGCTCATGCACGGCTTTAGCAGCCGGGCTGATTTGCTTGTGATCGAAAATCGATTGTAGGCGAAAGGCGCGCGCAAGCTGGCAAGCCCCCGCGGGCATCAAGGTCGGAGGCGCCGCAGCGGTGTGTCCTCGCGACGCGGCGCGCCACGGGGCTATTTCGCGCCTTATTTGCCCTTGCGCATCAGGATGTGCTTGGCGATCCCGCGCACGATGTTGACCTCCTCGCGCTCGAGCCCGGAGCGCGCGAAGAGCCGTCGCAGCCGCGACATCAACTTTTTCGGGTTGGCGGGGTCGAGAAAATCGAGCGCGATCAGGGCGTTCTCCAGATGCACGTACATGCGCTCGATGTCGTCGCTCGTGGCGAGCGGCGTGCCAGCGGACGCCCCGCCCGGCACCGCCCCCGGCAATGCGATGCCGGGCTCGCCCTCGCCGAGGTACGCGAGCCGCAGTTCGTAGGCCAGCACCTGCACCGCCTGCGCCAGATTGAGCGAGCTATAGGCCGGATTCGCCGGAATGTGGGCGAGCGCGCTGCAGCGCTCGACATCGTCGTTCGAAAGCCCGGTGCGCTCATTGCCGAACACCAGCGCGATGTCGCCATGCGCAACCTGGCGGCAGGCATCCTGCACTGCCTGGCGTGGCGCACCCGGCGGCGGACCATATTCGCGCGTGCGCGCCGTGAGCGCCAACGACCATTGCACGCCCGCGAGGGCATCGGCCAGCGTCGGGACGATATGAGCGGCGGCAAGCACGTCGTCGGCGCCGCTCGCCATCGCGACGGCTTCCGGGTCGCAATGGACCTGCGGTACGCGCGGCGCGACCAGCACGAGCCGCGAAAAACCCATCGTCTTCAGCGCGCGCGCCGCGGCGCCGACGTTGCCCGGGTGGCTGGGCTCGACCAGCACGAAGCGAGTAGACGTGAAACCGCCTCGCAGCGGCTCGTGGGTTTCACCGGCGGGCGATGCGGATGCCGCTGCGGCGGCCGGATGAGCGGAAGGAGCGTGTGAGTCTGGGGGAACCAAGATGAATCTCTGAGGGCAGCAAATATAGAAATTTCTATGTTATCGCGCCTTGGCCGCCCGGCCTATCCGCACCGTCGGACGGGCCTCCATCAGGCACGGCTATCGATACAGCGATAGGAATACCTATATTCGGGTAAAATACGAGATTCGCGCGTTTTCGGCCGGCAAGGCCGCCGCGCACCGCTCTTATCCAATTCGTCTCCGTTGGCGGTTCAGGACCTGCAAGCCCAGCCGCAAGCCGTTTGCGGCTCGCGCCCTGTCCAATCGTTAGACGCTTTATCTTCTGCACCACCGGCGCGCCGCATGCTCGGGCACGCGCCGGACAACAAGGATCCAGGCACATGCATCCCATGCTCAACATCGCTGTCAAGGCCGCGCGTCGCGCCGGACAGATCATCAACCGTGCGTCGCTCGACCTCGACCTCGTCCAGGTCGCGAAGAAGCAGCATAACGATTTCGTCACGGAGGTCGACAAGGCGGCTGAAGCGGCCATCATCGACACGCTCAGAACCGCCTACCCCGATCACGCGATCCTCGCCGAAGAATCCGGCCACTCGGAGAACGAATCGGAATACCAGTGGATCATCGATCCGCTCGACGGCACGACCAACTTCATTCACGGCTTCCAGTACTACTGCGTCTCGATTGCGCTCGCGCACAAGGGCATCGTCACGCAAGCCGTGGTCTACGATCCCACCCGCAACGACCTCTTCACCGCCTCGCGCGGCCGCGGCGCGTTCCTGAATGACCGCCGCATCCGCGTGGGCCGCCGCGACCGTCTCGCCGACGGCCTGATCGGCACCGGCTTTCCGTTCCGCGAAAAGAACGGCCTCGACAGCTACTGCGAACTGTTCGCCGAAATGACCAACGCCTGCGCCGGCCTGCGCCGTCCGGGCGCAGCAGCGCTCGATCTCGCGAACGTCGCGGCAGGCCGTATGGACGGCTTCTTCGAACAGGGCCTCAATCCGTGGGACGTGGCCGCGGGCGGCCTGCTCGTGACCGAAGCCGGCGGCCTGGTCGGCAACTACACGGGCGACTCCGACTTCCTGCACGTGGGCGAAGTCGTCGCCGGCAATCCGAAGATCTACGCGCAAATGGTGCCCGTGCTCTCGAAGTACACGCGCGTGAAGAAGGAAGGCTGAGCGCAGCCGCCTGCCCGCGCTGCTCTGGCGCATCAAGCGGCTTCGGCCGCTTTTTTGTTTCGCGCGCGGTTTCGCGGGCGAGGTTGTCGCCCTGACGATCCACGACGACACCCCAACGGAACTTCCCCGCGATGAGGAAAGGCTTCTACACGATCATCGCCGCGCAGTTCGTTTCGTCGCTCGCCGACAACGCGCTGCTGATTGCGGCAATCGCACTGCTCACGGTGATCTCGTCGCCGGCCTGGGTCACGCCGCTCCTGCAGATTTTCTTCACGATCTCCTACGTGCTGCTCGCGCCCTTCGTGGGAGCATTCGCCGACGCGCTGCAAAAGCGCCACGTGATGTTCGTCTCGAACGCGCTCAAAGCGGCCGGCTGCCTGCTGATGATCGCGGGCGCACACCCAATGATCGCCTATGGCGTGGTGGGCTTCGGCGCGGCGGCCTACTCGCCTGCAAAATACGGAATCCTTACCGAATTGCTGCCCGCCGAAAAGCTCGTCGCGGCGAATGCGTGGCTCGAATCGGCCACCGTGCTCTCGACGATCGCGGGCACGATGCTGGGCGGCGCGCTCGTTTCCACTTACGCCGAGCGCTTTGTCGCGCATCACCCGATACCGTTCATCCGCACCGCCGCCGATCTCGCGATGCTCGCGGTAATGCTCACCTACGCGCTCGCCGCGCTCATCAACTTCGGCATTCCCGACACCGGCGCGCGCTACGAGAACCGGCTCAGGGAGCCGGGCCGCCTCGTGTCCGACTTCGTGCATTGCTTCAACGTGCTGTGGGCCGACAAGCTCGCGCAAATCGCGCTGTGGGTCACGACGCTGATGTGGGGCGCCGCCGTCACACTGCAACTGCTCGTGCTCAAATGGGCCGATGCGAATCTCGGCCTGTCGCTCTCGAAGGCCGCTGTGATGCAAGGCGTGACGGGGCTGGGCATCGCGCTGGGCGCGGCGGCCGCGGCCGCCTGGGTGTCGCTGCGCGCGTCGTTGCGCGTGCTGCCGGTGGGCGTGCTGTGCGGCTTGGTGGCGGTGGCAATGGCGTTCTACAGCAAGGGGCTTTTCCCGCCGGGCGAAGGCGTGCGCGTCGGCGCGTTCGTCATGCCCTTCTACCTGCTTTTCGCGTATCCGCTGATGGTGCTGCTCGGCACGCTCGCGGGCTTTTTCATCGTGCCGATGAACGCGCTGCTCCAGCACCGTGGCGCTACGCTGCTCTCGGCAGGTCATTCGATCGCGGTGCAGAACTTCAACCAGAATCTCGCCGTGCTGTTGATGCTCGGCGCCTACGCACTATTGCTCACGGCAAAGATGCCGGTGCAGTGGATCATCGTCGTGTTCGGCCTGTTCGTCGCCGCGATGATCGGGCTCGGGATGCGGCGCAGTGCGGCAAACGCGCGCACGATCGACATACAGGCGCTCGTCGACGGGCATAGCGCGCACCAGGCCATCCGGCCAGGCTCGCACGAGCGCGACGCGGGTTAAACTCACGCCCTGAACTCTTAGCAAGACACCGAGGATGGCTACACACACCGCCAGCGCCAGCGACACCGCGCAACACACCCCCATGATGCAGCAGTACCTGCGCATCAAGGCCGACCACCCGGGCACGCTCGTGTTCTACCGGATGGGCGACTTCTATGAGCTGTTCTTCGAAGACGCCGAGAAAGCCGCGCGCCTGCTCGATCTCACGCTAACGCAGCGCGGCGCCTCGGCGGGCAATCCGATCAAGATGGCGGGCGTGCCGCATCACGCCGTCGAGCAATATCTCGCGAAGCTCGTGAAGCTCGGCGAGTCGGTGGCGATCTGCGAGCAGATCGGCGACCCGGCCACCTCGAAGGGCCCGGTCGAGCGCAAGGTCGTGCGCGTGGTCACGCCCGGCACACTCACCGACGCCGCGCTCCTCTCCGACAAGAACGACGTCTACCTGATGGCGGTCTGCCCCGGTCACAACCGGCGCGGCGCGACGGTCAACGTCGGGCTAGCGTGGCTGAACCTCGCGAGCGGCGCGCTGCGCCTCGCGGAAGTCGCGCCGGACCAAGTCGCGGCGGCATTCGAGCGCATTCGCCCCGCGGAAATCCTTGTGGCGGAAATGCCGGCGGAATCCTCGGGCTGGGCACCGCCCGCTGGAAACGGGGCAAGTTCGGCCGGTGCATTGACACGCGTGCCGGCCTGGCACTTCGACGTCACCTCGGGCAAGCAGCGCCTGTGCGACCAGCTCGATGTCGCAAGCCTCGACGGTTTCGGCGCGCAGGCGCTCACCAGCGCCTGCGGCGCGGCCGGCGCGCTACTGCTGTATGCGGCGGCCACGCAAGGCCAGCAGTTGCGGCACGTGCGCAGCCTCAAGGTCGAAGCCGAATCCGAATACATCGGGCTCGATCCGGCCACGCGCCGCAATCTCGAACTGACCGAAACGCTGCGCGGCACCGAATCGCCCACGCTGTGCTCGCTGCTCGACACATGCAGCACCGCCATGGGCAGCCGCCTGCTGCGGCATTGGCTACACCATCCGCCGCGCGACGCAGGCATCGCACAGATGCGCCAGCAGGCCATCGGCGCGCTGCTCGAAGCGCCGCCGCCCGCCAGCGTCGACGCATTGCGCGGCGCGTTGCGCCAGATCGCCGACGTCGAGCGCATCACGGGGCGCCTTGCGCTGCTCTCGGCGCGCCCGCGCGATCTGTCGAGCCTGCGCGACACCTTCACCGGCCTGCCCGCGCTGCGCGAGCAGGTCGCCGCAGCGAGCGGCGCCTCGGCCACGCTCGCCCACATCGTCGAGGCGCTCGAGCCGCCCGGCGAGTGCGCCGACCTGCTGCAACGCGCGGTCGCGCCCGAGCCGGCCGCCATGGTGCGCGACGGCGGCGTAATCGCGCCCGGCTACGACGCCGAACTCGACGAACTGCGCAACCTGTCCGAGAACTGCGGCCAGTTCCTGATCGACCTCGAGGCGCGCGAGCGCACGCGCACCGGCATCGGCAATTTGCGGGTCGAATACAACAAGGTGCATGGCTTCTAT
Source organism: Paraburkholderia caffeinitolerans (assembly GCF_902859945.1). Lineage (GTDB taxonomy): Bacteria > Pseudomonadota > Gammaproteobacteria > Burkholderiales > Burkholderiaceae > Paraburkholderia > Paraburkholderia caffeinitolerans. The sequence goes on from NZ_CADIKL010000012.1 coordinate 106,430, forward strand.
ATCGAAGTCACGCGCGGCCAGACCGACAAGGTGCCTGACGACTATCGCCGCCGCCAGACGCTCAAGAACGCCGAGCGCTATATCACGCCCGAGCTCAAGGCATTCGAGGACAAGGCGCTCTCCGCACAGGAGCGCGCACTCGCCCGCGAGAAGGCGCTCTACGACGCACTGCTCCAGTCCCTGCTGCCCTTCATTCCCGATTGCCAGCGCGTCGCGGCGGCGCTCGCCGAGCTCGACCTGCTCGCCGCCTTCGCCGAACGTGCGCGCGCGCTCGACTGGAATGCGCCGGAATTCTCCGAAGCGCCCGGCATCGAAATCGAACAGGGGCGTCACCCGGTCGTCGAAGCGCAGGTCGAGCAGTTCATCGCCAACGACTGCACACTGACCGCCGAGCGCAAGCTGCTGCTCATCACCGGCCCGAACATGGGCGGCAAATCGACGTTCATGCGCCAGACCGCGCTCATCGCGCTGCTCGCTTACGTGGGCAGCTATGTGCCAGCCAGACGCGCGCGCTTCGGCCCGATTGACCGCATATTCACCCGCATCGGCGCCGCCGACGATCTCGCGGGCGGCCGCTCGACCTTCATGGTCGAAATGACCGAAGCCGCCGCCATTCTCAACGACGCCACGCCGCAAAGTCTCGTGCTGATGGACGAGATCGGGCGCGGCACGTCGACCTTCGACGGCCTCGCGCTCGCATGGGCCATTGCGCGACACCTGCTCACGAGCAACGGCTGCCATACGTTGTTCGCAACGCACTATTTCGAACTCACGCAATTGCCCGCGGAATTCGCGCAGGCAGCCAACGTGCACCTGTCGGCGGTCGAGCACGGACACGGCATCGTGTTCCTGCACGCCGTGAGCGAAGGCCCTGCGAACCAGAGCTACGGCCTCCAGGTCGCGCAGCTTGCCGGTGTGCCCAACCCCGTGATCCGCGCGGCGCGCAAGCACCTCGTGTATCTGGAGCAGCTCTCGGCCGGGCAGCCCACGCCGCAGCTCGACCTGTTCGCCGCCCCTGCCGCTGCCGAAGACGACGATTTCGACGCGCAACCGTACGTGGAAGACGCACCGACAGCGGTCGACCCCGGCGCCGCGCTCGTCGCCGAACGCCTGCGCGCGCTCGATCCGAATGAGTTGCGCCCGCGCGACGCGCTCGATCTGTTGTACGAACTGCATGAGCTGGCCACAGCGCCGGACGGCAAACGCTGAGCGTCGCTTCACGACGCCGCCCCGGCCATTTCCGCATGGCCGGGGTGTTGCTATTTCGGGGCGTCGCGGACTACCAGCCGCGCTCGTCTGCCTGGCGCTGTTCGGCCTGCCGCTCGCCGCGTTAGCGCAAGACCCTTCGCCTTCGCCGCGTTATTCGTTCGCCGTCGTCGCGAACGTCGTCACCGAGCCCGGCGACGAAATCACGCTTCAGCGCCTCATCGACGCGATCGGCCGCGATCCACAGCTCTCGTTCGCCGTCTATGACGGCAACCTCAAAGGGCCGCGCGAGACCTGCACGGATCGCCTCTACGACCGACGCCGCGCATTGCTCGACGCGTCGCGCGTGCCGCTCGTGTTCGTGCCGGGGCAGCGCGACTGGAGCACCTGCGGCGGCTCTGGCGCAGGCGGCTACGATCCGGTCGAGCGGCTCGATTTCCTGCGCCAAAACTTCTTCACCGACACCAATTCGCTCGGCCAATCGCCTCTCACGCTCACGCGCGAAAGCGAGGTCTCGCGCTTTCGTCCGTATCGGGAAAATACACGCTGGCAGCTCGGCGATACGGTGTTCATCGCACTGAACGCGCCCGACGGCAACAATCATTATCTGAACGCCGGCGGCCGCAACGGCGAATTTGAAGACCGCGTGATAGCCAACGGCTTCTGGCTGGAGCATGCCGCCGAGTTCGCGCGCCGCCGCAATGCACGTGCCATCGTCATCTTCATGCAGGGCAACGCGATGCCCGAGCAGTACGAACATCAGGAGCGCTTTGCATGGCTACGTTTTCGCCGCACGCCCCGCGATGGCTACACCGAGTTGCGGCGCAGTCTCACGAAGCTCGCGGAAACTTTCCGGGGCCCGGTGATCCTCGTGCAACCGGAAACGACGAAGCTCGCGCGTGGCTTCACCATCGATCAGCCGCTGCGCAACGAGAAGGGAATCAGGATTGCTAACGTTACGCGGATTGCGTTCTCGCTGCACGACCCGCTCACGCAATGGCTTCAGATCGATGCGGACATGGCGCGCCGCACGCCGCTGCGCGTGAGCGTGCATGAGGTGCCCAAGCACCTGCCGCTGCTGCCGCCTCAACCGCCGACGCTATTGCAAGGCGGCAGCAGCGAACCAGCGTTGCCGGAAATGCCCGAAATATCGTCGATGCCAGACGTGACGGAAATCCCCGGGATGCAACAGGCGCCCGATGCAAACGGCGCGAGCGGGACAAATCAGGGGGGAGAAATTGCCCCAAGCGGGCGTGCGCCAGGCGGCGCGGGCGCGGGAACGGTGATGCCCTCGTGGCCTTCACAGCGCGTGGCGCCATGAACGGTACGGGACGAGCGGGGAACGAAGCGAAAAACGAACCGGGACGTGAAGCAAAACGCGCCGGCAGTCACTACCGGCGCGTTGCCCAATCAATGCAGGGTGGGTTTGGAAGCCGCTTCTTCACCGTCCTCGTCATCATCCTCATCGGCGATTTCAAGGCCGTCCGCGCCATGCGCATGCTCGTGCTCGATCTCGTCCTCGGTGGCCTGACGCACTTCCTTGACCGACAGCGCGAAACGCAATGCCATGCCCGCTAGCGGGTGATTGCCGTCGAGCACGACTTTATCCTCGGCAACGTCGGTGACGGTGTAGATGAGCGTGTCGAGATCATCGTCGCCTTCTTCGGGCGTGCCTTCGAACTGCATACCCACTTCGAGCGGCTCCGGGAAGCGGTTGCGCGGCTCGATCTTGACGAGGTCGGGATCGTACTCCCCGAAAGCGTCGGAAGGCTCAAGCTGGATCTGGGTCTCGAAGCCCGGCTCCTTGCCGTCCAGCACTTCCTCGATCTTGGGGAACGTGCCATCATAGCCGCCGTGCAGATAGACCATCGGCTCGTCGCTTTCCTCGATCAGATTGCCCTGCGCATCCGATAGCTTGTAAGCGACCGACACGACGGTGTCCTTTGCAATTTTCATTCGATCCTCCAGATTACAGACCACATTATACGATGCCCAAGCGGTCCCCAGACCACCCGGAGGACGCCGGCAAGCGGCGCGCCCCCTCCTCCCTGGCAAGTCCCGCGCCCGATACGCCCACGCCGCTGCTTGGCGGCCTGAGTCCGGCGCAGTTCATGAAGAAATACTGGCAGAAAAAGCCATTATTGATCCGCCAGGCGATACCCGGCATCGCCGCGCCGCTCTCGCGCGACGAGCTCTTCGCGCTGGCCGACCAGGACGACGTCGAATCCCGGCTCATCACGCACTTTCGCAAGCGCTGGGCGCTCGAGCACGGCCCGTTCGCCGCTGACGAACTGCCGACACCGAAGACGCGCCAATGGACGCTGCTCGTGCAAGGCGCGGACCTGCACGACGACCGCGCGCGGGCGTTGCTCGAACGCTTTCGCTTCGCCCCCGACGCCCGCCTCGACGACCTGATGATCTCGTACGCGTCCGACGGCGGTGGTGTCGGCCCGCATTTCGATTCGTACGATGTGTTTCTCCTGCAGGTCCATGGCAAGCGTCGCTGGCGCGTTGGCGCACAGCGGGACCTGACGCTGCAGGAAGGTCTGCCGCTCAAGGTCCTCGCGAATTTCGAACCCGAAGAGGAATGGGTGCTGGAGCCGGGCGACATGCTGTACCTGCCGCCGCACATCGCGCACGACGGGGTGGCCGAAGGCGAATGCATGACCTGCTCGATCGGCTTTCGTTCGCCTTCCACGACCGAGCTCACAAGCCAGTTTCTCTACTGGCTGGCCGAGCGCGGCGCGGACGCAGTGGCCGGCCAGAATGCGGGCAATGACGCAGGCAACCCCACGCTCTACCGCGACCCCAACCAGCCCGCGGTGTTGCATCCGGCACAACTGCCCCCGGCACTTGTTGAGCGCGTCTCGGCAGTGCTTGCTAAAGTGCGATGGAACGATGCGGACGTATCTTCGTTTGTCGGGTCCTGGCTTTCAGAACCGAAATCGAATGTGGTGTTCGACGCCCCCGAGAAACCGCTGGACGAAGCGCGTTTTGTTGCGCGCGCCGCGAAAAATGGGATAAGACTCGACCGCAGGACAATCCTGCTTTACGATGCGCGGTCGTATTACCTGAACGGGGAGCAGTACTTGCTCAAAGAAGTGAGAAAATGGCTGCCGGTATTGGCCGACAACCGCTTTCTGGATGGGAAACGCTTTGTAACACTCTCACACGATTCGTGTGTGACATCGTTGCTACACGAATGGTATTGTGCGGGCTGGATACGGCTCGGGGTGCTTGCGTAAGCGCTTCGGACTGTTATACCGTACTAATATAGTGCTTGTATGAGAAAGACAACGTATTGTCCCCGGATTTGTCGACGGTCGATACGAAAGTGCCTATAATTTCCGCCCAGGCCGTAGGGAAGATTCACGCTCTTGCAGTGCATCTCCACCAGCGGCTCAGGTCGGTGTTGGGGCACATTACCGGTATTATTTTGCGCTGTTGCTTACCTTTAACCATAAAAGGACGTGATCATGAAGAAATCCCTCCTCGTAGCATCCCTGCTGGCAGCTGTTGCACTGGCTGCGTGCAACAAGAGCAGCGACCAAGCTGCTGCGCCGGCTAGCGACGCTGCTGCTGCTTCGGCACCGGCTGCTGCTGCTTCGGACGCGGGTGCTGCTGCTTCGGGCGCCGCTGCTGCTGCGAGCGACGCTACGGCTGCTGCGAGCGACGCTGCTGCTTCGGCACCGGCTGCTGCTGCTTCGGACGCAGGTGCTGCTGCTCCGGCTTCGGGCGCAAGCCAGTAAGCTGCATTCGCGAGGTGCTCGCCCGAAGCTTCGGCTTCAGCGGGCATCGTAGCGAACCGCCGGGCAGTCTGATGGCCTCATCAGATGCGCGGCGGGCAAACAAAAAAGCCACGAACTCAAGTTCGTGGCTTTTTTGTTTGTATCTGCTCGATCGCTAAACGTCATGCTGACATGCAAACCTATGCGCAACGCATGTAACCATCGTAGCGCATATGCAAGTGGAAATTACATGACGCGGGCTTGGCATCGTCACTGAGCACCCTGCTCTTCCTCTCCTGTGAAGAACGCCCGCACGACCTCGATCTCGCGCGTGCGCTTGAACGGTGGCAAGCTTTGCCAGATACGCCTGCCGTAAGGCTTGTCCACGAGGCGAGTGTCGCAGATCATCAACACGCCGCGATCGGTCTCCGCACGAATCAGACGCCCGGCGCCCTGCTTGAGCGTGATGACGGCTTGCGGCAATTGATGGACGGCGAACGGGCTCAAGCCCTTCTTCGTCAGCGCGTCGAGACGCGCAGCCAGCACGGGATCGTCGGGCGGCGCGAACGGCAGCTTGTCGATAACCACGAGCGATAGCGCATCGCCCCGCACGTCGACACCTTCCCAGAAGCTCTGGCTGCCCACCAGGATCGCGTTGCCATACGCGCGAAAACGTTCGAGCAATTCGGTGCGGCTCGCATCGCCCTGCACCAGCAGTGGCGTATCCCAGCCACGCGCCTCGATCGTGTCGCGCAGCTTCCCGGCGATCTTGTCCACCGCGCGCAACGTCGTGCACAACATGAAAACGCCGCCCCCCGACGCTTCGATTGCGGGTAGCGCAGCGTCGAATACCGCATCGGTGAATTGCGGCGACGACGGCTGCGGCATATTACGCGGCACGTACAGCAAGCCCTGCTGGGGATAATCGAAGGGGCTCGGCAAGGTCATCGAGCGCCGCGAACTCAAGCCCATCTGCGCCGCATAGTGCGTGAAGTCGCCACGCACGGAAAGCGTCGCCGACGTAAAGATCCACGTGCGCGGCACACCCGCGCGCTGCTTCGCAAAAATGGGCGCGACCGAAAGCGGCGTCTCGTGCAACTGGACCGTGTGCGAGAACACTTCGACCCAACGGACCTTTTCATCGTCGGCGCCGGACTCACTTGCGACGTCGTCTGCAGCGTCGGGTTGAGCAGCGGCAGCCTGCGCATCGCGCGACGACGCAACACAGGAGCCTGGCGCGACCCACCCGGACAGCACGCCCTGAAGCTCACGCGCGCGACGCAGGCACGTCCCCAGCGATTCGGCACGCTCGGCTTGCCCCGCGAGCGCCGCGGCGAGTGTGCCGAGTTCGGTCTGCAGCGCATCGAGCGAGTCGAAGAGCGGATGATCCTCGGGCAACTGCGTGATCGACACGCGCAGTGAATCCTCCTTGAACGCGAGCCGCACATCGCGCGCCGCGCGTTCGAGCGCCGCCCCGAGCTTCACCCATTCCACCGCATCGCGCGCATGACTCAGGCCTTCGGCCACGCAATCGCGCGCGAGCTCGAGGAACTGCGCGGTCGACAGGGTCTCGCCGAAAAACAGCGTGGCGGTTTCAGGCAGTTGGTGGGCCTCGTCGAAGATGATCGTGTTGGCGCTCGGCAGGAGCTCGGCCATGCCAGTGTCGCGCAGCATGATGTCCGCGAAGAACAGATGATGGTTCACGACGACGATGTCGGCCTGCTGCGCCTCGCGGCGCGCCTGCATTACGAAGCAGTCCTTGTAGTTCGGACACTCCTGACCCAGGCAGTTGTCGCGCGTGGAGGTGACCATCGACCAGACGGCAGCCGTTTCCGGCACGCTCGCGAGCTCGGCCTTGTCTCCCGAACGCGTGATCTTCGCGAAGCGGATGATCTCCTGCAGATACGCCGTTTCCTGGCGCGACGGCAAGCGGCCATTGTCGGCCGTGCGCTGCAGATAGTAGTGACACAGATAATTCGAGCGTCCCTTGAGCATGGCCACGCTCACGGGCACCGCCAGCGCATCGCGCACGGTGGGAATGTCGCGCGCGAAAAGCTGGTCCTGCAAGTGCTTGGTGCCCGTCGAGACGATCACCTTGCCGCCCCACAGCATGGCCGGCACGAGGTACGCGTAGGTTTTGCCGGTGCCCGTCCCCGCCTCGACGATCAGCGTGTTGTCGCCGGATTCGGTAGCTGCGCGCGCGGCTTCTTCGGCACGGTCTTGCGTGGGAACTGGCGCCCCGCGCTCGAGACGTCGCACGGGACGCGACTGCGCCTCGAACATCGCCGGTTCCGGCAAGGCTTGAGCGGCGGCTTCCATGGCTGCGGCCACGGCGCGCGCCATCTCGATCTGCGCGGCGCGGGGGCGATAGCCGTCAATCTCGCGTGCGAGCAGCCCATTGGCGGCGAAAAGCTCTTCGAGTTCGGCGCCGCGGCGCGCGCTCAACGCGGGCGCGGTCGACGATGAATGAGTGGCGCGTGCGTCACCCTCCTGCGTGCCACCCTCGCGCGCGGGACGGGATCGGGAAACGGTCGTTGAATTCAAGGCAAGCGGTTCCTGCTCGGTCCTCGGAGCGCGGCCCGATTACAGCCGCGCCCCGGCGCCTGCCAGGACCCGGAATCAGGCGTGCCCGTTCGAGGTCTTTGTTGAATCGGGTTCCAGCTGCAGTTGCAGCAGGATGATATTGTCCTTCAGCTTGAGCTTGCGCCTCTTCAGCTTCTGCAATTCGAGATCGTCGTAGTCCGACGTCCCGCACATCCTCTCGATCAGACGATCGAGATCGTCGTGTTCCGATTCCAGTTGCAGAATGCGGTCACGAAGGACCTCGCCCTTGACTTCACGATGCTCGCGCATGCTCGCCTCCTCGTCATGATCGGCGCACGCCGTGCGAAAGGTCGCGCGCCTGAGGTTGCTGTCCGGCCGAAAAAACTGGGTGCTGCCTAGTACCGTTGGGTGCTTTCCAGTACTACTGGCCCTGCGGTTTTTGTTGCTGTTGCGCCTTCTCGGCCGCCTGCTTCTGACGTGCTTCCACATCAGCCTTATGCTTCGCCGCGTCTTCCTGCTTCTGCTGGAAACGCTCAGCTTTCTCGGCGCGCTCTTGCGCCTTCTGCTGGCCTTCGCGGCGAGCTTCGTCCAGTTGCTTCTGATAATCCGACTGTTTCTTGTCGTATGCGGCCTGGTTGGCTGCACGTTGCGACTGCGCCTGCTCGCCCTCCCGCTGTGCCTGCTGCACCGCGTGCTGACGCTGCTTCTCCTGAAACGCCTGCTCGTTCGCTGCGCGTTGCGGCGCTTCTGCCTGCCGCTGCGCCTGCGCGAGCGCGTGCTGGCGCTGCTTGTCTTCGTAGGCCTGGGCGCTCGCTGCCTCATTCGCAGCGCGTTGCGGCGCATCGGCCTGGTCCTTCGCCCGCTGCAACGCGGTCTGCTCGTCGCGGCGGCGCGCATTGTCGGCGCGCTGCTCTTCGTCGAGCGCCAACTGCTCGCGGCGGATATCCGCCTGTACGACGCGCATCGCATCACGCGCCTTGCCGAGACAGTGGTTCACGAAAAACGTATCGTAGCAATTGTGCTGCGCGACAGCGTACTGGTAATTGTTTTCCGCAGTACGCCGATCAAGAACCTTCTGCCGTTCGGCAAAGCCATTGCTCGCACCGGCATCCGGAGCCGTTGCGCCCGTGGCCAGCGCCGCTGCTTCCGAAGCAGCCCCCAAAGCCGCAGCCGGCGCGTGCGCCGACCCCACTGCTGACGCAGCACCCGAGCCATCGATCGGTCCACCGACTTCGACCGGGCGCGCGTCTTGCGCGCCAGTGGCCGTCGCGTCTTGCGCGAGGGCCGGAACACTCGCCGCCGCCAGCAATGCGACAGCGCAGGCCGCCGCGCGGGCGGTAGTCCGCCATGCTGCGCGTTCGCGCGCGTCGGGCTGGATTTGTGTCAAACGGGATGGGATCAACGTCTTCTGAGGGCAACGGAACATGCCTGAAATTCTAACACCCCCCGAGTTGAGCGCCCCGCCATTTATGGCAAAATGCCCCGCTCCACCAGCCGGCGGGCGCTCGCTCGCGTGACGTCGCCGCCCGGCTATCCGGCCGCAAACCCAGGAATACAAACCCGGGACCGCAAACCGATCCTCGCAGGAATATCCAGACTCTATGACGGAAACCGTAGCACTCAAGATCGTCCAGCGCATCTCCAGCGAACTGACCGTTCAACCGCGTCAGGTGGCGGCCGCCGTCCAGCTTCTCGACGAAGGAGCGACCGTTCCGTTCATCGCCCGTTACCGCAAGGAAGTCACGGGCAATCTCGACGATACGCAACTGCGCACGCTCGAAGAACGACTGCTCTATCTGCGCGAGCTCGAAGACCGTCGCGCCACGATCCTCGCGAGCATCGAAGAGCAAGGCAAGCTCACCGACGAGCTGCGCACCGCCATCGAGGCCGCCGACAGCAAGCAGGTGCTCGAAGACCTCTACCTGCCGTACAAGCCCAAGCGGCGCACGCGCGCGCAGATCGCGCGCGAAGCCGGCCTGCAGCCGCTCGCCGATGCGCTGCTCGCCAATCCGCTGCTCGATCCGCAGACGGAAGCCGCGCAGTACGTGGACGCCGAAAAGGGCGTCGCCGACGTGAAGGCCGCGCTCGACGGTGCCCGCGACATCCTCTCGGAGCAATTCGGCGAAACGGCCGAGCTGCTCGGCAAGCTGCGCGACTGGCTGCACAACCAGGGCGTGGTGATCTCGAGCGTGGTCGAAGGCAAGGAAAAAGAGGAAGGCGAGAAGTTCCGCGACTACTACGAGTACTCGGAAACGATCAAGACCGTGCCGTCGCACCGCGCGCTCGCGCTGTTCCGCGGCCGCAACGCCGGCGTGCTGATGGTCAAGCTCGGCCTCGGCGGCGAGCTCGATGCGCAGGTGCCGCATCCGGGCGAAGCGATGATCGCGCGCCACTTCAGTATCGCCAACCAGGGCCGGCCGGCCGACAAGTGGCTCTCCGACGTCTGCCGCTGGTGCTGGCGCGTGAAGGTGCAGCCGCACCTCGAAAACGAGCTGCTCACGAGCCTGCGCGAGCAAGCCGAAACCGAGGCGATCCACGTGTTCGCGCGCAATCTCAAGGACCTGCTGCTCGCGGCGCCTGCCGGCCCGAAGGCCGTGATCGGCCTCGATCCGGGCCTGCGCACCGGCGTGAAGGTGGCCGTGGTCGACCGCACGGGCAAGCTGCTCGCCACCGACACGATTTATCCGCACGAGCCGCGCCGCGACTGGGATGGCTCGCTCGCGAAGCTCGCGCGCATCGCCGCGCAGACCCAGGCCGAACTCATCAGCATCGGCAACGGCACGGCTTCGCGCGAAACCGACAAGCTCGCGAGCGAGCTGATCTCGAAGCATCCCGAGCTCAAGCTGCAAAAGATCGTGGTCTCCGAAGCCGGCGCGTCGGTTTATTCGGCATCCGAACTAGCGGCGAAGGAATTCCCCGAACTCGACGTTTCGCTGCGCGGCGCGGTGTCGATTGCTCGGCGCCTGCAAGATCCGCTCGCCGAGCTCGTGAAGATCGAGCCCAAGGCCATCGGCGTGGGCCAGTACCAGCACGACGTGAACCAGCGCGAGCTGGCTCGCTCGCTCGACGCGGTGGTCGAAGATTGCGTGAACGCCGTGGGCGTCGATGCCAATACCGCTTCGGTGGCGCTGCTCGCGCGCGTGTCGGGCTTGAACTCGACGCTCGCACGCAATATCGTCGATTACCGCGACGCCAACGGCCCCTTCCCCTCGCGCAACCATCTGAAGAAGGTGCCGCGTCTGGGCGACAAGACCTTCGAGCAGGCCGCGGGCTTTTTGCGCATCAATGGCGGCGAGAATCCGCTCGACCGTTCGTCGGTGCACCCGGAAGCTTATCCCGTCGTCGAGCGCATGCTCGCGAAGATCAAGCGCACGATCGGCGACGTGCTCGGTAGCCGCGACGCGCTCTCGGGTCTCTCGCCCGCCGAGTTCGTCGACGAGCGCTTCGGTCTGCCGACCGTGCGCGACATCCTCTCGGAACTCGAAAAGCCGGGCCGCGATCCGCGCCCCGAGTTCAAGACGGCGACGTTCCGCGAAGGCGTCGAGAAGGTCTCTGACCTCGTGCCTGGCATGGTGCTCGAAGGCGTCGTGACCAACGTGGCGGCGTTCGGGGCGTTCATCGACGTGGGCGTGCATCAGGACGGCCTCGTGCACGTCTCGGCCATGTCGACGAAGTTCATCAAGGACCCGCACGAAGTCGTGAAGGCGGGCCAGGTCGTGAAGGTGAAGGTGCTCGACGTCGATGTGAAGCGCCAGCGCATTGCGCTCACGATGCGCATGGACGACGATCCGGCAAGCGCGGCGCAACGCAGCGGCGCCGGCAGCAACGGCGGGAATGGCGGCAATCGCGATCAGCGCAGCGGCAATGCGAACCGCGGCGGCCAGCGCTCGCGCGACGCGGAACCGGCAGGCGCAATGGCTGCGGCCTTCGCGAAGCTCAAGCGCTAACGCGCCAGCGCGAGGCGGCGCGGGAACTACAAAACCACGCGCCGCGCTTCGCAACAGGCAACAAAAAAGGCACCGCTACGGTGCCTTTTTTGTTGTTCACGCAACGATCGACACTTCAGATCTCGATCTTCGTCCCCAGTTCGACCACGCGGTTGGCGGGAATGCTGAAGAAGTCGGTGGGTTTCGCGGCGTTCTGGTGCATCCACGCGAACACGCGCTCGCGGAAGATCGACATACCCGGCAACTGCGTGGGCACCACCGTCTCGCGCGCGAGGAAGAACGACGTGTCCATCATCTCGAACGACATCTCCTCCCTGTGGCCGATGTCTTCGAGCACCGCCTTCACGTCGGGCGTCTCGTTAAAGCCGTAATCGGCCTTCACGAGGTACAAGCCGCCGCCGATATCCTTGACCTCCACGCGCTCCGAGTCGGCAACGTAAGGAATGTCGCGAATCCGGAACGTGAGGAAAAGCGTGCGCTCGTGCAGCACCTTGTTGTGCTTGAGGTTGTGCAGCAGGCTCACCGGCACGAGCGTGTCGCTGCCCGTGAGATAAATGGCCGTGCCGGACACGCGGTGCGGCGGATGCGCAAGCAGCCCCTGCAGGAACGGCATCAGCGGAATACCGTCGGCGGCGGTGCGTTCCTTGACGATCATGCGCCCCTTGAACCACGTCATCAGCAAGAAGAACAGCAGCGCGCCGATGCTGAGCGGCAGCCAGCCGCCCTCCTCGACCTTCAGCAGGTTCGCGCCAAAGAAGCCGAGATCGACGATCATTAAGCACGAAATGATAAACGCGACGAGCCAGATGTTCCACTTCCACACCTTCACCATCACGACACTCGCGAGCATGGTGGTGATGACCATCGTTGCCGTCACGGCAATGCCATACGCGGCGGCGAGGTTGTCGGAGCTCTTGAAGCCCACGACGATGCACAGAATGATGACGAGCAGCATCCAGTTCACAACCGGCACATAGATCTGGCCGATGGCGAGATCAGACGTATGCAGCACCTTCATGCGCGGCACGTAGCCCAGCAGAATCGCCTGGCTCGTCAGCGAATATGCGCCCGAAATCACGGCCTGCGACGCAATCACGGTCGCCACTGTCGACAGCACTACGAGCGGCAGCAGCGCCCAATCCGGCGCGAGCAGGAAGAACGGATTTTCGATCGCGCGATGGTCCTGCATCAGAAGCGCGCCCTGACCGAAATAGTTGAGCACGAGCGAGGGCATCACGAGCCCGTACCACGCGTAGCGAATCGGCTTGGCGCCGAAGTGGCCCATATCGGCGTAGAGCGCTTCCGCACCAGTCAGCACCAGCACGACCGAGCCCAGCACCACATAGGCCTGCAGCAGGTGCGCGCCCATGAACGAGACCGCGTAGTACGGATTGAGCGCGGCGATCACACCGGGCGCCTGGACGATGCGCGAAACGCCGAGCACACCGATGGTCACGAACCAGAGCACCATGATCGGCCCGAACAGACGCCCCACGAGCGAAGTGCCGTGCCGCTGGATCCAGAACAGCGCGATCAGGATCACCATGGTAAGCGGCAACACCAGATGCGCGAGCTTGGGCGCGGCCAGCTGCAAGCCTTCGACCGCCGACATCACCGAGATAGCGGGTGTGATCACCGCGTCGCCGTAGAACATGCAGGCGCCGAAGATGCCCAGCGCCGTCAGTACCACGGCGGACTTGCTCTTGCGGTCGAACGAGCGCATGGCGAGCGCCATGAGCGCGAGCACGCCGCCTTCGCCGTTGTTGTCGGCCCGCATCACGAAGACCACGTACTTGATGCTGACGACGATGATGATCGCCCAGAACAGCAGCGAGATCACGCCGAGGATGGAGGTATTGTTGAGCGGAATGCCGTGGGCCGGACTGAACGCTTCTTTGAGCGAATACAGCGGACTCGTGCCGATGTCGCCAAACACCACGCCGATGGCCGCTACTGCGAGTGTCGGTAGCGGCTGCTTTGCCACGTGCGTGCTAGTTGTCATATACGCGGAAATCCGTTCGAGGCGGAAAAAACGAGCGCTATTCTAAACTGGCTGCGGGCGAAACCCGAGTGATCGTTGTGACCCCGCGACGCCCCCCCTTGTCCCGCCGGAGTTTAGCATGGCCCCCGGCCGCGCCAACCGGGTTGTGCGTCATGGTTTGGTCTGTGCGGGCGGCAATGGCGCAAAAAGCGCGCGGCGCATAAAAAACGGAGCCTCAAAGGCTCCGTTTCTGACTGATGCCAGCAGCTTGCGGACTGCTTACTTCTGCGAATCCTGCTGGGCCTGCTGAAGGCCACGCTTGATCCATGCGCCGAGATTGTGGGGGCGCACCGTATCCCACTCCTCGAACGGCTGATGAATCCACGGATTGGTCGGCAAATGCTGGACGAAATAGTCCGGCTTCACCTTCGAGCAGCCCTTGTACCAGAGCACCGCCGAGCGCACGCCGGTCACGGCCGGATAGCGCTCCTTGAGATGATCCTGCACACGCGCAAGCGTGACGCCCGAGTCGACGAGATCGTCGACGAGCAGCACGTTGCCCGAAAGCTCGCCGCGCGTCATCGTGATGTACTGCGCGATGTCGAGATCGCCCTGCTCCGTGCCCGCCGCTTCGCGGTACGAACTCGTCGCGAGGATCGCGAGCGGCAGGTCGTAAATGCGCGAGAGCTGGTCGCCCACGCGCAGTCCGCCACGAGCGAGACACAGGATCTGGTCGAACTTCCAGCGCGAGTCGTGTACCGACAGCGCGAGCAGTTCGATCAGCCGGTGATACTCATCCCAGCCGACCCACAGGTTCTTTTCGTCGTTGCGCGGGTCCATCATTTGAATCATTTTTGCATCTACCTTGTTTCTGCTTTTTTACGCCTTGAACGGATGACGCAGCAGGATCGTTTCGTCGCGATCCGGGCCCGTGGAGACCATGTCGACCGGAACGCCCGCCACTTCCTGCACACGTGTCAGATACGCCTGCGCGCTCTTGGGCAAGGCATCCCATTGCGTGATGCCGATGGTGCTTTCCTTCCAGCCTTCGAACGTTTCGTACACCGGCTCGCATGCGGCCACCTGCGACGCGCCACGCGGCAGAATGTCGACATCCTTGCCGTCAACCTTGTAGCCCACGCACAGCTTCACTTCTTCGAGGCCGTCAAGCACGTCGAGCTTGGTAATGCACAGACCCGTCACGCCGTTGATCTGGATCGAGCGGCGCAGCGCGGCAGCGTCGAGCCAGCCGGTGCGGCGCGGACGGCCCGTGACCGAACCGAATTCCTTGCCCACCTTTGCGAGCGTGAGGCCGACTTCTTCCTGACGGTCAGCGTTGTCGGCATCGTACAGTTCGCTCGGGAACGGGCCCGCGCCGACGCGCGTGCAGTACGCCTTGGTGATGCCGAGAATGTAATTGAGCTGCTGCGGGCCCACGCCCGCGCCCGCCGACGCCGCACCGGCAACGCAGTTGCTCGACGTGACATACGGATAGGTACCGTGATCGATGTCGAGCAGCGTGCCTTGCGCGCCTTCGAACAGCAGGTTGCCGCCCTGGCAGTTCACGTCATAAAGGCGACGCGAAACGTCCGTTACCATCGGCTTCAGACGCTCGGCGTACGACAGCATCGTGTCGAGCGTCTGCTGGAAATCGACCGCGGGCGCGCCCAGGTACTGGGTGAGCACGAAGTTGTGATAGTCGAGGTTCTCGCGCAGGCGCTCGGCGAAGACTTCCGGCTCGAACAGGTCCTGCACGCGCATACCGCGGCGTGCCACCTTGTCTTCGTAGGCCGGACCAATGCCGCGGCCCGTCGTGCCGATCTTCGCGGCGCCGCGCTTGGCTTCGCGCGCCTGGTCGATGGCGACGTGATACGGCAGGATGAGCGTCGTGGCTTCGGAAATGAAGAGGCGCTTCTGGACGTCGATGCCCGCTTCTTCGAGCTCGCCGATTTCCTTGAACAGGGCTTCGGGCGAAAGCACCACGCCGTTGCCGATGTAGCAGGCGACGCCGGCGCGCATGATGCCCGAGGGGATCAGCCGGAGAATGGTCTTCTTACCGCCGATGATGAGTGTGTGACCGGCATTGTGGCCGCCCTGGAAACGCACCACGCCTTGCGCGTGGTCCGTCAGCCAGTCGACGATCTTGCCCTTGCCTTCATCGCCCCATTGGGTGCCCACGACGACGACATTGCGCCCCGGGGTTACATTCACTGCGCTGGCAGACATGGTGTTTCGTTAGCTGGTTAAAAACGTATTCTACCTGGGTTCGGCGGCAGGGCCGCCATTTTTTCCCAAAATTCCCAGGATTTCCTTTTGCGCTCAACGGCATGCGTGCAGACGGCACGCCGTCTCGGCCCCTTGGCTGCGACTCAGGCGCGCGCCTCGACCACCCATGCGCCGTCGCGTTCGACGAGCACGCGGTCGCAGGCGAACTCGTCCATATCGTGCTCGTGGCCCGGCAGCGCCTGGATCACGACCTCGCCAGCGTCGCGCAGAGCCGCGACAGCCGCGCGCAACGACTCGTCATGGGCCCACGGCGCGAGAATTGCGGTGCTGCGTGCCTCGACTGGCGAAATACGCGCCACTTCGCGCAAATCCAGCGAAAAGCCCGTCGCCGCGCGAGCGCGGCCATAGGCCTCGCCCACCTTGTCGTAGCGGCCGCCGCGTGCGACTGCGTTGGGCACGCCGTCCACGTACGCGGAGAACATCACGCCGCTGTGGTACGCGTAGCCGCCCAGATCGGCCAGGTCGATCATCAGCTCCGCGCCCTCGATTTCGCCCATGAGGAACGCGAGGTCATCGAGCGCGCGCGCGATGCCGGGCAGCGCCGGCAAGCACTTGCGCGCCTCGTCGATCACGCTGGCGTCGCCGTACAACGATGGCAGCGCGCGCAGCGCATCACGCGACACAGGCTGCAGCGCAGCGGTGAGTTCTGCCAGAAGCGGCACGTCCTTGCCAGCCAGCGCTTCATGCAAAGCGTCGCCGAGCGCGGCGGCCGCGGGATCGGCTTCGACGATCGCCGCGAGCACGCCCGCGTGCGAAAGATCGAGGCGCACCTTCGCGAGCCCCGCGAGGCGCAGCGCGTCGAGCATCAACTGCTGGATTTCGAGGTCGGCTTCCAGGCCCGCATGGCCATAGATTTCCGCGCCGATCTGAATCTGCTCGCGCGTCGCGTGCAGGCCGCGCGGACGCGTGTGCAGCACGTTGCCCGCGTAGCACAGGCGCGTCACGCCCTGGCGGTTCAGCAGATGCGCGTCGATGCGCGCGACCTGCGGCGTCATATCCGCACGCAGGCCGAGCGTGCGACCCGACAGTTGATCGACGAGCTTGAAGGTGCGCAGGTTCAGATCGCGCCCGCTGCCCACCAGCAGCGACTCGAGATACTCGAGCAGCGGCGGCATGACCATTTCATAGCCATAGGCGCGAAAGCGGTCCAGCAGACGGCGGCGCAGCACTTCGATCTTGCGCGCCTCGGAAGGCAGCACGTCAGCGATATTCTCGGGGAGTAACCAGGTCGACATCGGATCAATCCTACAACTACAACGATAAGGGCCGAGCGGCGGCGGAACGCGCCAGACATAGAGCCTGGGCGCGCACACGCGCCTGACGCGCGGGCCGAACGATAGAAACGACGCATGCCGAAAGGCAGGCGCCTTGAATTCAAGTAGCGAGCAACAGCAACACGAGACCGAGCCCCATCACGATCAACCCGCCGATCCGGATGTGATGCGGCGGCCGCTCCGCAATTCTACGAAACGTGTCGCGCCAGGCCGTCGGAAAGACGAACGGGAACATGCCCTCGATAATCAGCATTAACGCGATCGCGAGCAACAGGGAACCAGCTATGTTCATGCGAAAAAACGCGCCGCGCAGGTGCGCGGCGCCCGTGTCTCATTTGTTTAATGTTTGCGCGGCGCGGCAGCAGCGGGAGCCGGCTGAGCCTCTCCGTTCGGACTGCGCATGAAGCGGAAGAAGTCGCTCGACGAATCGACCACAACCACATCGCCCGGCTTGAAGCTCTCGCGGTACGCCTGCATGCTTTGATAGAAGCGATAGAAGTCCGGATCGCGGCCATACGCCTGCGCGGCGATCGCGGCAGCCTTGCCGTCGCCTTCGCCCTTGATGGCCTGCGCCTGGCTGTTCGCATCGGCGAGCGCAGCCTGCTGCTGGCGCTCGGCCTCATCTTTGATCTTCTGTGCCTCTGCCGCGCCCTTCGCGCGCTGGTCGGCGGCGGCTTGCTCGCGCGCGGCGCTCATGCGCTTGTAGACCACCTCGGCAAGCGCCGCCGGATAGTCGATGCGCGTGAGCTCGATATCGACCACATCGATGCCGAGCGGCGCCGCGGCCGCCTTGAGCGCGTCGCGCGCGCCGTTGGCAATCGCCTCCTGCTGTGCAAGAGCATCGCTCAAATCGACCTTCGAGAAAGCGCTCGACAGCGCATCGCGCGAGAGCGGCGCGAGCTTGTCGGCGAGCGCCTGCGGGTCGCCCTTGGTGGCCGCGAAAAGCTTGAGCGGATCGGCCACGCGATAACGCACGACCGGGTTCACGAGCAGTTCGGTCTTGTCCGCCGTCGTGTAACGGTCGGCATCGGGCGCGTCGAACGCCTGGATGCGCGTGTCGATGAGCGTAGCGGTCTGGAACGGCGGCGGCAGTTTCACGTGCAGGCCCGGACCCGCGAGCGTCGCATTGGCGCCGCCCGAGGCGGATACCACCGCAACATGGCGCGGATCGACGACGAACACCGCCGACGAAGCCACTAGCACCACCACCACGAAGGCGACGACGAACGCAATGATCTTGTTCATGTCGGCGCTCCGTTATTGCACGTCGTCTTCGCGACCGCGCGAACGCAGCGCGTCGCGCGAACGGAAAGCATCGCTGGCCGCCTGGGCCGCTTCGCTCGCGGACGGCGCCGGCGCCGCGCTTTGCTGCGCGGCCTGCGGTTGCGTGGCCGGCTGCGTACTTTGCGGCTGTGCGCTTTGTTGCGTGCTCTGTTGTGTGTCGCTGCTCGCCGCAGGCGCTGCTGCGGCGCTCGTCGTATCCGATGCGCCGCCCGCCGGCGCGACAGCCGCGCCCGAGGCGCCCGTTGCGGCGGCAGCTCGCTGACGCGTCGCGTCGACGAGCTTGTCGAGCGGCAGATAGATCACGTTATTGCCTGACTTGCTGTCGACGAACACCTTCGTCGTATTCGAGTAGATGTGCTGCATGGTGTCCAGATACATGCGCTCCCGAATGACGGCCGGTGCTTTCGCGTATTGGTCGTAGACGCTGTTAAAGCGCTGCGCGTCGCCCTGCGCCTGCGCCACCACACGGTCGCTGTAGGCCTTGGCGTCTTCGATCACACGTGCCCCTTCGGTTTGCGCGCGCGGCAACAGCTGATCGGCGTAAGTCTGCGCGTCGCGTTTTGCGCGCTCGCTTTCCTGGCGCGCCTTCGTTTCGTCGTCGAAAGCGGCCTGCACGCGATCGGGTGCCGTGACGCTCTGAATCGTCACGCCGACCACGCCAAGCCCAGTCTTGTACTCGTCCAGCGCGTGCTGGATGGAATCGGCAAGCTGCGCGCGAATCGGCTCGCGATCCGCATAGAGCAGATCGTGAGTGCTGCGCGCGCCCACTACGGTGCGCACAGCAGCCTGCGCGGCCTGGCTCACCGTGAGATCGGGATCGACGCTGTGGAACAGATAATCGGTAGGTTGCTTGACCTGGTACTGCACGGTGAAACGCACATCGAGAATATCGCCATCGTGCGTGAGCACCGAGGCGTCCTTCACATTCGACGGACGCACGAGATTATTGCGGCCGATTTCGACGCTGCGGATCTGGCCGACATTCACGATTTCCTGCGACTGGAACGGGAACGGAAAGCGCCAATGCACGCCCTGGCCGACCGTGTGGCGATACTGGCCCAACTGCAGCACGACGCCGGCCTGCCCATCCTGGACGACGAACACACCGCTGCCCACATAAATGGCGATTAGCACGCCAAGCACGATACCCACGCCGATGCGCGCATTGCGGCCGTTGTCCGGTCGTGGCCCAAGCCCGCCCGGACCCTTGCCCTTCTTGCCGAAAAACGTCGACAACCGGCGATTGAAATCACGCCACATTTCGTCGAGATCGGGGGGGCCGTCACCCTTGCCGCCGCCATTGTTGCCGTTATTACCCGACGGCCGCCGTGCGTCGTCGGTGCGCTGGCCATTGCCCTCGCCACGGCCCCAACGCGGGTCGTTCAGCGAGAAAATGACGCTCGCGCGCTGCCAGCCAGTCCGCTTGTTGTAATCGTTCACCTGTGTTCGTTCACCAGAGTAGACAGCGGGTCATGTGCGTGGAGGGATCTAGTCGGCGCGCTTCGGTCCGCCGTTCGGACGCGCCGCGAGGCGCTTTCCGATAGCGTTCAGCGGCCGAGTTCGGGCTCCCTGCTGGGTTGTTCGAGCGGCGCCGCGCTCCAGTCGGCGGCGAGGAACTGCGACGGCTGGGCGAGTGGCTCGGCAGTCGCGATTTCGGCGATGGCGGCGCGCAGCGCATCCAGTCCGACGCCCGTGCGCGCGCTCAAAAAGACGCGCGAAATATTACCATACTCGTCCCGCTCGACCGTCCCGCCTCGGGCCGCCAGTTCTGGCACGGCGTCGATCTTGTTGAACACCAGCACTTGGCGGATGGTGTCCGCGCCGATCTCGTGCAGCACCTCGTTCACCTGGTCGATCTGGTCGAGCCGCACGGAACTCGATGCGTCCACCACGTGCAGCAGCAAGTCGGCCTGCACGGTTTCCTGCAGCGTCGCGCGAAACGCCGCGACGAGCTGGTGAGGCAATTCACGAATAAAGCCAACGGTATCCGACAACACGATCTGGCCGACATCGTCGCCGAGCCACAGGCGCCGCGACGTCGTGTCGAGCGTCGCGAACAGTTGGTCGGCCGCATAAGCCTGCGCCTTGGTAAGCGCGTTAAACAGCGTGGATTTGCCCGCGTTCGTGTAACCGACCAGCGAAACCGACATCGTGCGCGTACGCTCGCGCTGACGCCGCTGCGTGCCGTGCTGGCGACGCAGCCTGGCGAGCTTGCCCTGTAGCATCTTGATGCGCTCGCCGATCAGTCGGCGGTCGGTTTCGAGCTGCGTTTCGCCGGGGCCGCGCAGGCCGATACCGCCCTTCTGGCGCTCGAGGTGGGTCCATGCGCGCACGAGGCGCGTGGCGAGATATTGAAGCTGCGCGAGCTCCACCTGGAGCTTGCCTTCGTGGCTGCGCGCGCGCTGCGCGAAGATGTCGAGAATGAGGCTCGTGCGATCCACCACGCGGCGATTCAGCGCACGCTCCAGATTGCGTTGCTGGGCAGGCGAAAGCGCGTGATTGAAAATGACGATTTCGATGTCGTTCGCCTCACAGGCGAGACGCAGTTCCTCGGCCTTGCCGCTGCCGATGAACATGGCGGCGTCCGGACTGGAGCGGCGCCCGGTGAGCGTGACAGCGGGCGAAGCGCCCGCGCTCTTCGCGAGCAGGCTGAGTTCTTCGAGACTGGCTTCGAAGTCGGTCTTGCCGAAGTCGATGCCGACGAGTGCGGCGTTGATCAAATTAGCAGGTATCAAAATGAAAGCGGCCGGGCCGCGAGCGCCAGCGGGGCGCTCCGGACCGGCCGCGTCGAGGATCAGGACGCTTCCGCATCCGGGTGGAAGTTCACCGGACGCGCCGGAACCACCGTGGAAATGGCGTGCTTGTAAACCATTTGCGTAACCGTATTACGGAGCAACACGACGTACTGGTCGAACGATTCAATGTTCCCTTGAAGCTTGATGCCGTTGACCAGATAGATCGAAACAGGCACGTGCTCCTTGCGCAGCGCGTTCAGAAACGGGTCTTGTAACAGTTGCCCTTTGTTGCTCATAGCAAACTCCGTATTTTTTTGCAGGTTTAACTAAACTGGCGCCGAAGAAAAAGAAATCCGGCGCCAATCGCTACACTATAGCTGATTCTCGTTCCACCGCGCCCCTCCACACCGTCCGGCCAGGAGGCCCAACCGTGCGCTTGCGCGGGGTAGCGAACGCAGCTCAACTTTTTTCAGTGTAGGGATTCGTCGAAGAGCGAAACTCTATGCGCAATGGAGTCCCGGTCAACGAGAAAGTTTCCCGGAAGCGGTTCTCCAGGTAGCGCTTGTAGGTCTCGGTCACCGCATCGAGCGCATTGCCGTGAATCACGATAATGGGTGGGTTCTGTCCCCCCTGGTGCGCGTAGCGCAGCTTCGGACGCACCGGGCCGCGACGGCGCGGCTGCTGGAACTCCACCGCTTCGATGAGCGCGCGCGTCAGGCGCGGGGTCGGGAGTTTGGACATCGCTGCGGCATACGCCTCGTCCACCGAGCGCATCAGCGGGCCAATGCCGAATTTCTCGGTCGCCGAGATGAAGCGCATTTCAGCGAAGTCGAGAAACTTCAGCTTGCGTTGCAGGTGGTGCTTGATGCGCTCGCGCGCGTGGTCGTCCATTCCGTCCCACTTGTTCACGCCCACCACGAGTGCACGCCCCTGCTCCACCACGAAGCCAGCGATATGCGCGTCCTGATCCGAGATTTCCTGGCGCGCATCGAGCAGCAGGATAACCACGTTGGCATCCGCGATCGACTGCAGCGTCTTCACGACCGAAAACTTCTCGATAGCCTCGAACACCTTGCCGCGACGACGCAGACCCGCCGTGTCGATCAAGGTGTATTTCTTGCCGCCGCGCTCGAAATCCACGTAGATCGAGTCGCGCGTGGTGCCGGGCATGTCGAACGCAATCACGCGGTCTTCGCCGATCAGCGTGTTCACGAGCGTGGACTTGCCCACGTTCGGGCGGCCAACGATCGCGATCTTGACGCCATGCTTGCCGGCGTCTTCGTCGCCGGTTTCCGGACGATCCGCGTAGGCCTGATCGAGCGCCTCGTTGATCATCTCCGTTACGCCGTCCCCGTGCGCCGCGGAAATCGCGCGCGGGTCGCCCAGGCCAAGCTCGTAGAAGTCGGCCGCGACGGCGCTGTACTTCATGCCTTCGGCCTTGTTGACCACGAGGAAGATCGGCCGGCCGGTCTTGCGCAGGTAATCGGCAATGTGCTTGTCCTGCGGCGCGAGGCCGTTGCGCCCATCGCAGATGAACACGACGATGTCGGCTTCCTCCACCGCCTGGCGCGTCTGGCGCGCCATTTCATGCAGGATGCCGTCTTTCGCGATCGGCTCGAAGCCTCCGGTATCGACCACGAGATAGGCGCGATCGCCCACCCGCCCTTCGCCATAATGGCGGTCGCGCGTGAGACCGGGCAGATCGGCCACCAGCGCATCGCGCGAACGCGTGAGCCGGTTGAAGAGCGTGGATTTACCCACATTGGGGCGCCCAACGAGGGCGATTACGGGTTTCATCTGATCTTTTCTACGGTAAGGCGCAGCGCCGGCACGTCCGGCGCATCGCGCGGCAAGCGTCTGCGTTCAGGCTTGCAGAGCTGCAATAGTTGCAAATTATCACGAATTGGGTCGCGCGCCCGCTGGATGAGCCCTTAGGGGTCCGGCACGCACCGGCCGGAGAAGCGAGACTCTCAGCCGGACAAAGGGCCACCATCGGGGCCCAACTTCAGTGCGCACCATCCCTGCCAAACGGCTCAAGGACAGCAATGCGCAAGCACAAAATACAAGAGGCCGCTGCCCGCGGGCGCGGCCCCTCGATGCGACACCCGACAGCACGCGCCGGGCGTCCCCATCCGATCAACGCGGACGCAGGCCGTACAGGTCGCCGTCCTTCGTTTGCACGACGAGCGTGTTGCCAGCCAGCACCGGCGCAGCGGTGATCGGGCTGCCGTCGGTCTTCACGCGCGAGACGAAGCTGCCGTCGTCGAGCGAGAGGAAATGCACGTAGCCCTGGTAGTCGCCAACCACGACTGCGTGGCCGAGTACGGCAGGCACACTGACGTCGCGGTTCTTGAGCTTGTCCGTGCTCCAGACCTGCTCGCCGGTCGAGACGTTGTATGCCTTCACGACCGACCAGTCGTCGCCACCGACCACCTCGGTGTCACCCTGAGCGATACCACTCGTGCTCGAGAACGGCTTCTCCCACATCGGGCGGCCCGAATTGGCGTCGAAGCAGCCCAATTGGCCCTGGAACGTGACCGCACACGTGGTGGCGCCGACGAGCGTGGGCGGACCACTCACGTCATTGATGCGCTCAACTTCGGTCACGCCCTTCGGATAGGACACCGGCGTTTCCCAGAACACATCGCCGCTTTGCAGGTTGATCGCCGCGAACGAGCCACCCGGGAAGCCCGCGATCACAGCCTGCTCGCCCGCGAACGTCATGCCGGCGGAAACACGCAGGTTGAGCGGCACCGCACGATTGCGATAGACCCACTTCTGCTCGCCGGTCTGCCCGTTGAACGCGACGATCTGGCCGTCGATGGTACGCACGATCACGAGACCGTTGCCGACCAGCGGCGGCGAGATAATCTCGCCCGGCGCCTTGGCTTGCCACGAGAGCTTGCCGTTGGCGTCGAGCACGTAGACGTTGCCCTTCAAGCCGCCGACGGCCGTGAGATTGCCATCGCTGCCAACGCCAGCGGAGATATCGTCCTTGAGCTTCGTGCTCCAGACTTCCTTGCCCGTCTGTGCGTCGAACTTCGCGACCGAACCGTTTTCGCCGGCAGCGTAGACCGTGTCGCCCACGGCGACCGGCGCGAACAGATAACGGCCCGCCTTGCCGACGCTCGCCTTCCACACCTGCTGGACGTCCAGCACCGGCTTGAACTCGGTCAGCGGCACCGGTACGCGGCGCTCATCTTTCGTCGACGAGCAAGCCGCCAGCGCGAGAACGGTCATCGCACAAGCGACAGGTACAACGGTTCGTTTCAGCAAATTCATCGGTGACCGAAGCATGAATGGATATGGTTTAGCTGTTTATATTCACGGGCGGCAAGCGCAGCTTGCTTAGCCGCCCAGCGCGTCGAGCTTGAACTGGACCAACTGGCGCTCCGCGGCATCGCTCTTGGGCAGGCTGTCGAGCGCGAGCTTGTAAGCCGCGCGCGCGTCATCTTGCTTGCCCGCTGCCGCGAGCAGGTCGCCGCGACCATCCGCGACGATGCCCTTGAACGGGCCCGAATCCGGTTGAGGAATCAGCGCGAGGCCCTGATCGTAGGCCTTCTCGTCAAGCAGGACAGAAGCCAGACGGATCTTCGCGACCTGACGGAATTCCTCGTCCTTCGCGTGATCGGCCGCCCACTGCAATTGAGCCTTCGCGCCCGCGGTGTCACCCGCCATATAGAGCGACTTGGCCACGCCAAGCGCGGTCATCTGCGCATACGCGGTGCCGCCAAAGCGATTTTCCATGTCAGTCGCGATGCGCGTGAGCATCGCCTTGTCGCTACCAGCGGTCGCCTGCTGCACCTGGTCGTACAACACCGCAGCCTCGGCGGCCTGGCGGCGTTGCCAGAAGTTCCAGCCGTTCCACGCGGCGAGCGCGAGCATAACGATCAGCACGATCCACGTAGTGGCATTGCCCCACTGCGCCCACCATGCCTTGAAACTCTCGATCGATTCCTGTTCGTCGTGGTAACTCATCGCGTAGCGATTCCTTGTTTATTCTGAAGCCAACTGCCGGGCGCGCCACAGGCACCGGCTGGATACATCGATCCCACACCGCGCCCCGAAGTGGCCCTATCAATCGTCGCCGTCTTCGGCGGATGCAACCATCGCATTGATTAGATATTCGGTCAAGTCTTCGAGTGCTACCGTCTGTTGCTCGCTGCGAGCCACATCGGCGCCACCGCGCAGCGCCTTGACGCCCGCTGTACCCTTGGCCACTTCATCTTCGCCAAGCACCACGGCGAACGCCGCGCCGCTTGCGTCAGCGCGCTTCATCTGCGACTTGAAGCTGGCCGACTGGCCGTCCGCGCTGCAATGGAGGATGACATCGAGACCGGTATCGCGCAGACGCTCCGCCACGATGAAAGCCTGCTCGCGTGCCGCCTCGCCCTGGTGCACGACGTAGACGTCGCAACCTTCCTCTTCCGGCACGAGGTTCTCTTCCTTGAGCAGTTCCAGAATGCGCTCGACACCCATTGCCCAGCCGCACGCGGCCGTGGGCTTGCCGCCGAGTTGTTCGATCAGCGGATCGTAGCGGCCACCGGCCGCCACCGTGCCCTGCGCGCCGAGCTTGTCGGTCACCCATTCGAACACGGTCAGATTGTAGTAATCGAGACCACGCACGAGACGCGGGTTGATCTTGAACGGAATGTTGTTCGCCTTGAGCAAACGTTGCAGCCCGTCAAAATGCGCGCGCGAGTGCTCGCCGAGGAAGTCGATCAGCTTCGGCGCATTGTTTGCGATTTCCTGGAGCGCGGGGTTCTTCGTGTCGAGCACGCGCAGCGGATTCGTATACAGGCGGCGCTTGCCGTCTTCGTCGAGCAACTCGACGTGCTGCTCGAGATACTTGATGAGTTCGACGCGATGCGCGGCGCGCTCTTCGGCAAGACCCAGCGAATTGATTTCCAGCTTGATGCCGGTCAGACCGAGGTCGTCCCAAAGGCGCTGGCACATCAGAATGATTTCCGCGTCCGCATCCGGACCTGCAAAACCGAGCGCTTCCACGCCGACCTGATGGAACTGGCGATAACGGCCGCGCTGCGGACGCTCGTGACGGAACATCGGACCGACATACCACAGACGCTTCGGACCGTCGTAAAGCATATTGTGCTCGATCGATGCACGCACAACCGCAGCCGTATTTTCCGGACGCAGCGTGAGGTTTTCACCGTTGAGCGCGTCGGTGAAGCTGTACATCTCCTTTTCGACGATGTCAGTCACTTCGCCGATGCCGCGCGTGAAGAGCTGCGTATGCTCGACGATCGGCGTGCGGATGTTCTGGTATCCGTACGAACGGAGCATGGACTTCACGGTCGTTTCGAAGAAGTCCCACAACCCTGCGTCCTGCGGCAGGATGTCGTTCATGCCCTTCACGCCGGTCAGCTTTTCGAGCTTTCTTTTCTGTTCAGTCATTGCGTTGCGTATGTGCCTGCAAAAGGCGATATTCGGTTGCGCCTGAAATCGATATTCGAAAAACGCGGCGCTCAGGCCGTCGCTTCGGTCTTGCCGTACTTGCGCACGACGTAGTCGCTTACGATCTGCTGGAATTCCTCGGCAATATGCTCGCCGCGCAGCGTCTTGACCTTCTCACCGTCGACGAAGACCGGCGCTGCGGGATTCTCACCCGAACCCGGCAGGCTGATGCCGATGTTCGCGTGCTTGGACTCGCCCGGGCCGTTCACGATGCAGCCCATGACGGCGACGTTCATCGTCTCCACGCCCGGATATTCACCGCGCCAGACCGGCATTTGCGCACGCAGATAACTCTGGATCTGCGAAGCGAGCTCCTGGAACAGCGTGCTGGTCGTGCGGCCGCAGCCGGGGCACGCGATGACCATCGGCGTGAACGAGCGCAAACCCATGGTCTGCAAAATTTCCTGTCCGACCACGACTTCGCCCGTGCGCGAAGCGCCCGGCTCTGGCGTAAGCGAAATGCGGATGGTGTCGCCGATGCCCTGCTGGAGCAGCACCGAGAGCGCCGCCGTCGACGCGACGATGCCCTTCGAGCCCATGCCCGCTTCGGTCAGGCCGAGGTGCAGCGCGAAATCGCAACGCTTGGCGAGTTGCTGGTAGACAGCGATCAGATCCTGCACACCGCTGACCTTGCACGACAGGATGATCTTGTCGCGACCGAGGCCGAGTTCGACAGCGCGCTCCGCCGAACCAATGGCCGACTGGATCAGCGCTTCGTACATCACGCTCTGTGCTTCCCAAGGTGTCGAGCGCGCCGCGTTCTCGTCCATCATGCGCGCGAGCAGGTCCTGGTCGAGGCTGCCCCAGTTCACGCCAATGCGCACCGGCTTGTCGTACTTGATGGCGGCTTCGATCATCTGCGCGTACTGCGTGTCGCGCTTGGCGCCCTGGCCAACATTGCCCGGGTTGATGCGGTACTTCGAGAGCGCCTCGGCGCACGCGGGATAGTCACGCAGCAGCAGGTGGCCGTTGTAGTGGAAGTCGCCGATGAGCGGCACCGTCACACCCATGCGATCGAGTTGCTCGCGAACATGCGGCACGGCTGCAGCGGCTTCTGGCGTATTCACCGTGAGACGCACGAGCTCGGAGCCGGCCTGCGCCAGCTCCTTGATTTGGATAGCAGTACCGATCGCATCCGCGGTATCGGTATTGGTCATCGACTGCACGCGCACCGGCGCGTCGCCGCCGATCGTCACCAACTGCCCGCCCCAGCGCACATGCACGGCGTGCGACTTGCGTCGCGGCGCGTGACCACCGAGGATCGGCTCGCTGGAACATATCTGGCTGTTGCTGGACGGGGATTGCGTTTCGCTTTGCATCGAAGAACCCATTTACACCTCGCGCGCGTTGACGCCTGTATCGGGCGCCGCGCCGCGCGAATTGAAAAAGCATCGCGGCCCTTCAACTGGCCGCGATACACCTCATGTCTTGGTCAGGGCAACACGAAGCGCGCGACATTGCCGCGCGCCGACGCATACTTCGCTGTGTCGACCGGCTGGCCATCGATGGTCATCGACTCGATGCCGGCCTTGTTGCCCACCGTAATTTTGAGCGGCTCGACGCCGGAGATCTCACGTCCATCGTTACCATGGATCAATCCGGAGAAGAGTTCCTTACCGTCTTTTTGGCGCACGCTAACCCAGGAATCCTGCGTCACGCGAATCGCGAACGTCGACGTGCCGGGCACCGCCGGCGCAGAAGCCGCTGGCTCCGGTGCAGCAGCCGCCACTGCTGCTGCGCTCGCTGGCGCGGCGGTCACGGCCGGCGCGGCGCTTGCAGGCGCGGCTGCGGCCGTCTGCGGCGCGCTCGCTGCGCCTTGAGCGCCTGCCGTCTGGCCACTAACTTGACCGTCTGCCTGGGTGTTCGTGGCATTGGCCGCGCTCGCAGCGTCGCCGCCCTGGTCCTGGTCTGCGCCCTGCTCAGCCGCTGCGCCCACCGTCGCACCCTCGGCCACCGTGCCCGAAGCGGCACCCGATTCGTTGCTCGCGGCGCTGGTCGCGCCGCCCGCCATCGACTTCAGGCGCGCGAACCATGCCGACGATTCACCGCTATTCGTATGCCACATCGAAATCCCGATCACGGCGATCACGACGAGCGCAAGGCCCCACAGCCACGAAGCACGACGCCGCGGCGCATGCCCGCCGCCGCCCAACGAAAGCGAGACGCGGCCGCGCGGCAAATCCGCGCCCGACGATGCGGGCATCGACAGATCCGGCTGCTGCACGCCTCGCTCGCGGCGCAGTGCCTGGGTGAGCGGTGCGGGATCGGCGCCAAGCAGCTTCGCATAGGCCCGCACCACGCCGAGCGCGAACGTTGCATCCGGCAAATGACTGATGTCGCCCGCCTCAAGCTCGCGCAGCTTCGGCACCGCCACCTTCAGACGCGCCGAAACGTCCTCGACCGACCAGCCTTTCGCCGTGCGCAACTGCGCGAGGCGCGCGCCTACCGCGGCCAGCGTGTCGGGCACGGCCTGCACCGGCGATGGCGAACCGTCGGATACCGAACGGCCTGCGTTGGTCTCTGTTCCGTCTGTCCCGAAAGGGTGCTGCGGCTCGCTCATCCCAAAGTCCTTGCGTCGATTCTTTTCTATCCCGGAACCGGCGGGCGCGCCGCGCCCTGCCTCGATTCGCAGACCGTTTATAACAAAATGCGCGGCCACTGTGCCGCATCCGATCGCTTCTGCAATGTTTCTTGTCAAATTTGACGGCTATGTTGCGTCACTCCCCGCGCAACTGCGTCGATACTGCCTTTCACACTCTGTTATTGCCCCGCGACTACCCTTCTCCGCCCTGTTCTGGCCAACCGCGCTCAGTGCCGAACCGGATGAACATCGATCACCTTTCGTGCACTGCGCTCGGCGAGACGCGTACGATCCTTCACCTCGCCCGCGAGCTGACCACAGGCCGCGTCGATGTCGTCGCCACGCGTTTTGCGCACGGTCGTGACAACGCCTGCGTCCATCAGAATCTGCGCGAAACGCTTGATCTGGTCCGATTTCGAGCGCAGCAGACCCGACTCGGGAAACGGATTGAATGGGATCAGGTTGAATTTGCACGGCACGTCACGGGTGACTGCCAGCAACTGGCGTGCGTGCTCCTCGGTGTCGTTGACGCCATCGAGCATGCAGTACTCGAACGTGATGAAGTCGCGCGGGGCCACTTTCAAATAGCGCTGGCAGGCAGCCATCAGCTCGCGCAGCGGATACTTGCGGTTAAGCGGCACAAGCTCGTCGCGCAGCGCGTCGTTGGGCGCGTGCAGCGACACCGCGAGCGCGACCGGCAGGTCGGCGCCGAGACGGTCCATCATGGGCACGACACCCGAGGTCGAAAGCGTGACGCGCCGGCGCGACAGGCCGTAGGCGTTGTCGTCGAGCATCAGGCGCATCGCGGGCACGACCGCGTCGTAATTCAGGAGCGGCTCGCCCATGCCCATCATCACGACGTTGGTAATGACGCGCTCGCCCTTGCCCTCACCGCCGGTCGCACGACCGCCTGCCTCGCCCAGCAGCGAGGCGCGCAGGGCGAACTCCGCCATGCGTAGCTGACCGATGATCTCGGCAGTGGAGAGATTGCGTGAAAATCCTTGCTTGCCGGTCGAACAGAACCGGCAATTCACCGCGCATCCCGCCTGTGACGACACGCACAGCGTGCCGCGCGTTTCTTCGGGGATAAACACGGTCTCGACCGCGTTGCCGTTGCCGACGTCCACGAGCCACTTGCGCGTGCCGTCGGAGGAAACGTTGTCGGAAATGATATCGGGCATGCCGATGGAGGCGCGCCCTTTAAGCTTCTCGCGTAGCGACTTGGCCAGATCCGTCATGCCGTCGAAGTCGGCGGCATTGTATTGATGAATCCAGCGCTGAAGCTGTTTGGCGCGAAACGGCTTCTCACCCAGGCTCTCGCAATATGCGATTAGCCCTTGAGCGTCGAGATCGAGAAGGTTGACGGTGGAACTGCTCGTCATGTCGAATCCTGCCATTTCAGTGCGAGAGCGCGTTCACCGCCGGATTCGAGAGAACCCGGCACCGGACAGTGAACGACATCGCCGTTCGCGACCCTATGCTGCTTGAACTGCTATCGCGCTTTGATTGCTTAGCGCGAGTAAACGTTGACTTCCGGGAAGAAGAACGCGATTTCAACGCGTGCCGTTTCAACAGCGTCCGAGCCGTGGACTGCGTTGGCGTCGATGCTGTCTGCGAAGTCGGCACGGATCGTGCCCTTGTCCGCCTTCTTCGGGTCGGTCGCGCCCATCAGGTCGCGGTTCTTCAGGATAGCGCTCTCACCTTCCAGAACCTGGATCTGCACCGGGCCCGAGATCATGAATTCGACGAGGTCCTTGAAGAACGGACGTTCTGCATGAACAGCATAGAACTTCTCGGCGTCGGCGCGCGAGAGGTGGACCATGCGCGAGGCAACAATCTTCAGACCAGCGCTTTCGAAGCGGCTGTAGATCTGGCCGATCACGTTCTTTGCCACTGCGTCCGGCTTGATAATCGACAGGGTGCGTTCGAGCGCCATAAAAACTCCAGAAAATTAAGAGGTTACAGATTCAAATGAATCCGCAATTGTAGCATGTTCCCATGTATGATTGCGATTGAACCCCGTTAGGTTGATGGATGGCGCCCAGCCGGCGCAAAAGCCGTGCTGCCGGGCCTTTCAGCACCAATTAAGCATGGGAGATTACGCTCCCGGATGTTACGAAACTGCGGTAGCGAAACTGCGGTGCGGAAACTGTATGCGGCCCCGTTGAAACTCCGGGACACCACGCATATCTTATGAGTGAGCGGATTGCGCAACTGTCGCACCCCGCCTGCCACGCGTCTCACGCAAGGAGAAAGCATGAACGAGTACCCCTACAACTTCGGCCGCGGCGGCACCGTCACCTCCGCCGAAACCCGCAACCGCGTACTGCGCAACACCTACTGGCTGCTCGCGCTGTCGATGGTGCCGACGGTGTTCGGCGCGTGGCTGGGCGTCACCACGGGTTTCTCGCTGTTCGCCGCCACAAGCCCCACGATGAGCCTGCTCGCGTTCTTCGCGATCGCGTTCGGCTTCATCTTCGCCATCGAGCGCACCAAGAACAGTTCGCTCGGCGTGTTCGTGCTGCTGGGCTTCACGTTCTTTATGGGCCTGATGCTCTCGCGGCTGTTGTCGTTCATCCTCGGCATGTCGAACGGCGCGTCGCTCATCATGCTCGCGTTCGGCGGCACCGGCGTGATCTTCGCGGCCATGGCCACCATCGCCACCGTCAGCAAGCGCGACTTCTCGGGCCTCGGCAAGTGGCTGTTCATGGGCGTGATCGTGATCCTGCTCGCAGGCATCGCGAACATGTTCCTGCACCTGCCGGCGCTGATGCTCACGGTTTCCGTGCTGGCCATCGTGATCTTCTCGGCCTATATGCTGTTCGACGTGCAGCGCGTCGTGAACGGCGGCGAGACCAACTACATCTCGGCCACGCTCGCGATTTATCTGGATCTCTACAACGTGTTCACGAATCTGCTCGCGATCCTCGGCATTTTCGGCGGCAACCGCAACTAAACCGCGCAGGGCCGGCTACGTTCCGGCCCTCGTTCGCAAGCAAAAAAGCCCATGATGCAAGTCATGGGCTTTTTTTCGTCTTCTGTTTGTCCGCGCACCCGCCGCAGGCCGAAGACAATTTGAAACCGGAGTTCAGAGAACAAGCCAGTCGAAGCCTTCGCCTTGTGTCGCAACCCCGATTTCGGTTGCCGCATTGCCAAGTACAGCCGCCATGGCGGCGCGCGCGAGTTCAGGCGTGTTGTTCTGCTGGCTCAGGTGCGCCGCAACCAGATGACGCAGCTTCGACCGATCGAGCGCCGCGAGAATGCCACCCGCAGCCTCGTTGTTCAGGTGGCCATGGGAGCCGCCAATGCGCGCCTTGAGCGACGCCGGATAACGGCTCGCCGCAAGCATCTCCGGATCGTGATTGCATTCGAGCACGAGCGCGTCGCAGCCGCTCAGCACGGCGTGGATGTGCGGCGTCGACTCGCCAACGTCGGTCAGCACCCCGAGCCGGCTCGCGCCATCATTGAATACGAATTGCAGCGGTTCGCGCGCGTCGTGCGGCACCGTGTACGGCAACACGCCAAGCTCGCCGATCTCGACCGCCCCGTCGCTCCATAGCACATTGAGTTCGACACCCGCATCGTCGGCGCCGACAGCCTGCGCCGTTCCCCAACTCATGTAGAGCGGGATCGACCAGCGGCGCGCCAAGGTCAGCGCGCTGCCGATATGGTCGCTATGTTCGTGGGTAATGAGAATCGCGCTCAGCGTGTCGGCGGAAAGGCCCGCCCGAACGAGCCGTCGCTCGACTTCCTTCGCTGAGAATCCGCAGTCCAGCAGCACGCGCGTGGGCGTCGCGCCACCGCCGGCTTCCACGACTAGTGCGTTGCCCTCGCTACCGCTGCCGAGGCTTGCAAAACGCACGGCCGGATCAGTTCAGCTGTGAATGAAGCGCCGTCACAATGCGCTGCGCATCGGTCGACGTATCCACCTGACCGTTCGCGGAGAGCACCGCCACCTGGGTCGAATTGCCGATCGAGCGCACCGAAATCATGTACTCCGGCCCCTGATTCTTCGCGGCCTTCTTCGGGTTGTAGAACATCTTGCCGAACAGGCCGTCGCCCTTGAGTTCCTGCATGGAGTCGGCGTAGCGCACGTAGTAGATGCCCTTCTCGCGGTCGCGGTTGTCGACCGTGAAATTGGTGCGATCGAGCGCGAGGCCCACACGCAGCCACGCAGTCTCGAACGCCTCAGGCAGATCGAGCGTGGTGCCGTCCGTCCCGGACGCGACCTTGGCTGCAGCAGTCGACGGGCGCGCGTCGGTCAGCAGTTGCTTGGACTGCGCATCGTTCAGGCCGAACTTCTGCATGACCTTCGCGAGGAATGCGGCTTCGAGGGCCGGGTCGCGCGGACGCTCAACCCATCTCGACGAAGTCTTGTCCTGACCGGTCAGCACTTCTTCCATCGCGCTGTGCGTGATCGAAATGTCGGTCTGACCGTTTGCGCCACGCGTGACCAGCGTACGGAACTTGTCGCGCGTGCCCGACGAATACGCGAAATCGACCACGCGACCGATCGTGCGACGGAACCAGTCGTCCGGAATATTCGCGCGGTTTTCAGCCCAATCCGTGGTCATGATGCCCGTGGCAGGGGAATCGGTCGTTAGCGTGAAGCCGTTGTCGGTCCAGAATTCCTGCAGTTGCGGCCAGACGTCGTCGGGCGTGCGGCCGTCGATCACGAGCCAGCGGCGGTCGCCGTCGCGCTCGACGTGCATGCCAAGCGGATCCTGCGCGTTCGGCACGCCGAGCGTGGCATTGCCCGCGCTCGTGACGGTGCGCTGCGCTGCGCCGCCCAGCGTCACGGAGGGCGGCGGCGCGACGTATTTCTGGTCGCTCGGCACCGTCGACAGATCCTGCGGCACCGCCAGTGCCGGTGCGCTTGGCGTGTCCTTGTAGTTGACGCGATCCGACGCGAACATATCGTTCAGCGACTCGCAGCCCGCGAGCGAGCCGAGTGCGAGCGCCAACACCGCCATGCGGGTGGCGTGGAGAGAAAGAACGGAACGTTTCATGTGGACCTTCGTAATACGGTAACGCTAAGCCTTGACCTGCCGGAATTCGTGGCGGCGTCGGTTGAAAATACGGTGTTTCGGCTGGAAAGAACCTAAGCCGGTTAGCCGATCAGACCCGCCTCGCGCAGCGCCGTGCGCACCACATCGTGGTAGCGCTCGTCGAGCGGCGTGAGCGGCAGACGGATGCCGCCTTCGATGCGGCCGAGTTCCTGCAGTGCCCACTTCGCCGGAATCGGGTTCGATTCGATGAACAGATTCTTGTGCAGGGACAGCAGCTTCAGGTGAATCGCACGCGCGGTCTTCGCGTCGCCTTCGAGCGCGGCGCGGCACAGTTCGCTCATCTGGCGCGGTGCGACGTTCGCGGTAACGGAAATATTGCCGTGGCCGCCGAGTAGCATGAGCGCGATCGCGGTGGGATCGTCGCCGCTGAAGATCATGAAGCCTTCCGGCGCATGCTTGATCAGATGCGCGGCGCGGTCGATGTTGCCCGTGGCTTCTTTCACACCGACGATGCCCGGTACCTGCGCGAGGCGCAGGATCGTCTCGTTCGTCATGTCCGCGACTGTGCGGCCCGGCACGTTATACAGCATCACCGGAAGGTCCACCGCTTCGGCGATCTTCGCGAAATGGCGGTACATGCCTTCCTGGGTCGGCTTGTTGTAATAGGGCACGACCTGGAGCGATGCCTGCGCGCCAACATCCTTTGCAAGCTTTGTGAGTTCGATCGCCTCGGCCGTGGAATTGCCACCGGCGCCGGCGATGATCGGCAGACGACCCGCGGCGTGCTCAACCGCGGTCTTGACCATCAGGATGTGCTCTTCGACGTCGAGCGTGGCGGACTCGCCGCTCGTGCCGACGACGACGATGGCATCCGTCCCCTCTTCGACATGCCAGTCGATCAGTTTGCGAAACGCCGGCAGATCGAGGCTGCCGTCTTCGTGCATGGGGGTGACGATAGCGGGAATGCTGCCGCGCAACGTGATGCCGTCCTGAGTTCCGTTAGCCATGAAACTTCAAAAAAATGAGTACGTTAAACCGCGATTGTAGCGGATTAGCCGATCAGATCGTAACGAACCAGGGGTAGTACCTGAGTCGCAGCGCTGTTACCGGTTCTTTCGGCCGTATCCGCCCCGTTCTGACAGGCAAGATTTTCCGCTGCCGAGTTGTGCGCAGTGTCCATCTCACGCACCGCGCAGATGCGCTGAACGAACGCCTCACGGGGTTGTGAGAGAAATCCGTCCTGATACGCGATCACGCGCAGCGTGGGCGCGCAGACCGCCAGCAACTCGCCCGGCGCGAGCAGAAATGCCGGGTTCGAAGGTTTGCCGACCGTCTCGTTACCTTGCGCGAAGGTTTCATAGATCAGCACGCCGCCCAGCGCGAGTGCGTCGATGAGACGCGGCATGAGCGGACGATGCAGATAATTCGTCACGACGATGGCCGCGAAACGCGCGTCGTCCGGCAGCGGCCAGGGCGCGCCTTCGAGATCGCACTCCAGCGTGGCGACGCCGGCGACGCCACGCATCGTCGCGAGCGCGGCGGCATCGCGATCGAGCGCCACCACCGAATGGCCACGAGCCGCGAGCCAGCGCGCATGACGCCCCCCGCCCGACGCGACGTCGAGTACCGAGCCGCCAGGCGCGATCAGGTGCGCCCACTGACGCACCCAGCCCGAGGGCTCGGACAGCCCCGCGTGGGTCGGTCCCGTGGGTGCGAGCGGCGTGCTGCCGCCGGAAGTGAGCATCATCGCCATCGCGTCTTAGTTGTAAGAGAGGCCCATCGCCTCTCTCACGTCGCGCATGGCTTCGTTGGCGAACTTGCGCGCCTTGTCGCATCCATCGGCCACGATCGCGCGCAGCAGCGACGGATCGTCCATGTATTTCTGCGCGCGCTCGAGCATCGGCTGCTGCTCGCGCAGGATGCCCTCGATCACCGGCTGCTTGCACTCGAGGCAGCCGATGCCAGCCGTACGGCAGCCCTTCTGCACCCAGTCGTGGGTCTCCGCGTCGGTGTAGACCTGATGCAGCTGCCACACCGGGCACTTGTCCGGATCGCCCGGATCGGTGCGGCGCACACGTGCGGGATCGGTCGGCATGGTGCGGACCTTTTTCGTGATCGACTCGGCGTCCTCGCGCAGGCCGATCGTGTTGCCGTACGACTTCGACATCTTCTGGCCGTCGAGGCCCGGCATGCGCGATGCCTCGGTCAGTAGCACCTGCGGCTCCGGCAGGATGATCTTGCGCTCGCCTTCGAGGTAGCCGAACAAACGCTCACGGTCGCTCATCGAGAGGCTCTGCGACTCGGACAGCAGCGCATGCGCCTGTTCGAGCGCCTCTTCATTGCCTTCCTGCTGCCAGGCGTTGCGCAGTTCGTGATAGAGCTTCGAGCGCTTGCCGCCAAGCTTCTTCGCGGCTTCGTTGGCCTTGTCCTCGAAACCCGGTTCGCGGCCGTACATGTAGTTGAAGCGCCGCGCCATTTCGCGCGCCATCTCGACGTGCGGCACCTGGTCCTCGCCCACCGGCACGAGCGAGGCGCGGTACAGCAAAATGTCGGCGGCCATTAGCACGGGGTAGCCGAGGAAGCCGTAGGTGCCCAGATCCTTGTCGCGCAGCTTCTCAATCTGCTCCTTGTACGTGGGCACGCGCTCGAGCCACGACAGCGGCGTGCTCATGCCGAGCAGCAGCGCGAGTTCCGCGTGCTCGGGCACGCGGCTCTGGATGAACAGCGTCGACTGGTTCGGATCGATGCCGGAAGCCAGCCAGTCGATCAGCACGTCCCACACGTTCTTCTCGATGACCTCGGGCGTTTCGTAGTGCGTCGTGAGCGCATGCCAGTCGACCACGCAGAAGAAACACGGGTACTCGGACTGAAGCCGCACCCAGTTTTTCAGCACGCCGTGATAGTGGCCGAGGTGCAGCGAACCGGTGGGCCGCATGCCGGAAAAGATACGGTCTGGGAACATGATGTTATGAGAGAAGCGATACAAGGGGAGTAAGGATAGCCGTCACCGCGTCGTAGCCGAGCGACACGAGCGGGCGCAGCCAGAAGCGCGTAAAGACGCCGCTCACGAGGAGCGCCATCACGATGATGAAACCATAGGGCTCGAGGCGCGAGAGCGCAATGCTTGCGCGCGTGGGCAGCAGCGCCGCGAGCACCCGGCCGCCGTCGAGCGGCGGCAGCGGAAAGAGGTTCAGCACGCCGAGCACCAGATTCACCCCCACGCCGGCGGCGGCCATACGCGTGAAGAACGGTTCCTCGACGCCGAAGACGGCCAGCCCCACGCCGACCACGCCCCACACGAGCGCCTGCACGAAGTTGCAGGCCGGCCCCGCGGCAGCGACCCACAGCGTGCCCCAGCGCGGATTGCGCAGATTGCCGAACGCAATCGGCACCGGCTTGGCGTAGCCGAACACGAACGCGCCGCTCGTCAGGAAATAGAGGATGAGCGGCATCGCGATCGTGCCGACCGGATCGATATGGCGCATTGGATTGAGCGACACTCGGCCCAGCACGTAGGCGGTGTTGTCGCCAAGCAGGCGGGCGACGTATCCGTGAGCGGCTTCATGCAGCGTGATCGCGAAGATCACCGGCAAGGCGTAGACGACGAGCGTCTGAATGATGTTGGCGTCCATGGCGGCGTATTGTAACAACGCGCTGTCAATGCAGAGCCAATACCGGAGCCAATGCGCCGACGCGCACGCAAGCCGTGCGCATCAAGCCGGCTCCTCCAGCCCGAACGGCGCGAGGTCGCCGAGCCCCGCGCGCACGAGCACGGGCTCATCTCCGCTGAGGTCAATGACGGTGGACGACTCGCGCGGACACGCCCCGCCGTCGATCACGAGATCGAGCTGCTTTTCGAGGCGCTCGCGGATTTCGTCGGGGTCGTTGAGCGGCTCGGTGTCGGGTGGAAGGATCAGCGTCGAGGCGAGCAGCGGCTCGCCCAGTTCCTCGAGAATCGCGAGCGGGATCGCATGACCCGGCACGCGCAGTCCGATGGTCTTGCGCGAAGGGTGCGAGAGCCGCCGCGGGACTTCCTTCGTCGCTTCCAGCACGAATACGTAGGGCCCCGGCGTCACCGACTTGATGAGCCGGTACTGGCGGTTGTCCACCATCGCGAAATTGGCTAGCTCGGAAAGATCGCGCACCATCAGCGAAAGCAGCGCCTTTTCGTTGAGCTCGCGGATGCGGCGCAGACGCTCGGCGGCCTGCTTGTCGTCGATGCGTGCGGCAAGCGCGTAGCTCGAATCGGTGGGCAGCGCGATCACGCCGCCATCGCGGATGATCTGCACGGCCTGCTTGA
Source organism: Paraburkholderia caffeinitolerans (assembly GCF_902859945.1). Classification (GTDB taxonomy): domain Bacteria; phylum Pseudomonadota; class Gammaproteobacteria; order Burkholderiales; family Burkholderiaceae; genus Paraburkholderia; species Paraburkholderia caffeinitolerans. The sequence goes on from NZ_CADIKL010000012.1 coordinate 144,780, forward strand.
CGAGGCGCGGTTGCGGATTTTCTGGGTGAAGCCGAAAAAACTGTGACATGGCCGTAATCAGCTAACGGAGGCAAAACGGAACAGGAAACGCGTCGCGCAATGATGATGCAACTGCGCATTAGCGAAACGAACCGGACGGCACAAAACGAAGAACAGTGCGAAGAACGGCGCGGAGAACGAAAGACCGCACAGCGACGCAAGAACGGCGGAGATGGGCCACGCTGGGCGCGCGGCCTAAAGCCATCGCTCCCAGACAGGCTTGAGATCGGAAGGCAGAGGCGGCAGCGAGCCCGGCAGGATCGCCTCCTCGCCAGGGGCGTGAAAGTCCGAGCCGCGCGACGCTTCGAAGCCAAAACGGCGCGCAACGGCGGCGTACTCGCCGTACTGGTCGGGCGTATGGCTGCCCGTGACGACTTCGATGGCTTTGCCGCCCAGGTCGATGAACTCGCCGAAGAACGTATCGAATTCGAGCGGCGTGTAGTGGTAGCGGCCAGGGTGCGCGACCACGGCCTCGCCACCCGCGGCCTTGATCCAGCCGACGGCATCCGCGAGTTTGGCCCAGCGGTGCGCGACATAGCCGGGCTTGCCCTCGCCCAGCCAGCGCGAAAACGCATCCTGGGTGTGCTGCGCGCGGCCCGACTCCACGAGAAAACGCGCGAAGTGGGTACGCGAAATCAGGTCGGGGTTCGAAACGTATTGAAGCGCGCCTTCGTAGGCGTTCGGAATACCGAGCGTTTCCAGACGCTCGCCGATCGCCTCGGCGCGCGCGGCGCGGCCGTCGCGCGTGCGTGCGAGCCCATCGACAAGCGCCGCGCATTCGAGATCGACATGGAGTCCGACGATATGCACCGTCCGTGACGCCCACGTGACCGAAATTTCGACACCGGTGAGATAGCGCATGCCGAGCGCTTCAGCGGCGGCGCGTGCTTCTCGCTGGCCGCCCAGCTCGTCGTGATCGGTAAGCGCCCACAAGGCCACGTCGCCCGCCTTCGCCAGCTGCGCAACGGCAGCCGGGGCCAGCTGGCCGTCGGAGACAGTGGAGTGACAGTGGAGATCGGCGTTCATCGCGGGCTTAAAATTGGACTTGGAAAGCAGAATGGTCCATTTTACTGCAATGCGATGAACGCGGTTTGAGGCCGCGGAACCCGAGGAACCGTTAGCCGGCGCAGAACGCCTCGATGAGATGCGCAATGGCTTCGGGCTGATCGTGATGGACCATGTGGCCCGCGTCGTCGATGAAACGCTCGCGCCAGTCGGGAAAGGCCTCGAAGCGCTTCTTGAACACGTCGATGGGCACTTTGCCCGCGATGCGCGCGAGCGTCTCCGATTGCGCGGCTTCGACGTGCAGCACCTTCGCGCGCACGCAAGACCAGACCGCCATGACCTCTTCGAGGCGGTACAGCACCGGATTGACTATCTTGTGCGCGGGATCGCCGAGCAGCATGTAGCCGCCCTCGCCTTGCTTGTCGACCACGGGCTTCGACCAGTGCTGGGCGAGAAAGCGCGCACGCACAGGCGCAAGACGCGGATTCGTTTTCACGAGCCGCGCGGCCACCTCGGCTAGCGTGGCGTAGGGGCGCAATTGCGGCGGCTCGCGCATTTCGTCGAGCCATTGGCGCACGCGGCCCGGCGCCTGAGCGGGCACCGTCGCCGGCATGCCGAAGCCTTCCAGATCGACCACGCGCCGCACGCGCTCGGGCCGCACGCCGGCATAGAAGCAGACGACGTTCGCGCCCAGGCTGTGCCCGACCAGGTTCACCTCGCCCGCTTGTGCTTCAGGTGCGTAGTGATCGAGCAGCGCGTCCAGGTCGGCGATGTAGTCGTGGAACCCGTAGCTGCCCCCGCCCCGCTGCGCCGCCGGCCAGTCGGACAGGCCGAAGCCGCGCATGTCCGGCGCGATCACCTGCCAGTTGCCGCCAAGCGCATCGACGACGAACTGGAACGAGGCGGCCACGTCCATCCAGCCATGCAGCATGAAGAGCGTGGGCGCGTCTTCGGCGCCCCAGCGACGCACGTGTAGGCGGATGCCGTTCACGTCGACGAATTCGGATCGGGAAAGATTCATTGCGTTCGCATAAACGAATGATCGTTCGATTATATCGGCACGATCTGACAGATGGGTTGGCGCACGTTCACTTTTCCTCTGTGCCGTTCGGGGCAGCGGATTCGCTAGCCGCAGCGGCATCCTGGGCCGCCAGTGTGTCGAGTTCGGCCTGATCGAAGCCAGCCGAGCGGCGCGCCTCGAAATTGAACGGCCCGCGCATACGTGGCGCGTTGTATTGCGCGGCGAGCGTGAGCCATGCCGCATGCGGATCGAGGCCACGCGCGTCGCATAGATAACGGAACCAGTGATTGCCGATGCGCACGTGCCCGACCTCGTCGCGCAGGATGATGTCGAGGATCGCGGCGGATTCGTCGTCGCCGGCCTGTTTCAGGCGCGCGCGGATAGGCGGCGAGGCATCGAGCCCGCGCGCCTCCAGCACGCGTGGTACCAGCGCCATGCGTGCGAGCACGTCGCCGCTCGTGCGCTCGCACATTTCCCATAGGCCGTTGTGCGCCGGAAAATCGCCGTAAACATGGCCGTAGTCCGCCAGCCGCTGGCGCAACAGCGAGAAGTGATACGCCTCCTCCGCCGCCACCCTCAGCCAGTCGGCGTAGAAGGCATCGGGCAGGTTCGCGAAGCGCCATACCGCGTCGAGCGCGAGATTGATCGCATTGAATTCGATATGCGCCAGCGCGTGCAGCAGCACGACGCGCCCTTGCGGCGTACTCATGCTGCGGCGCTGCAGGCTGCGCGGCTCGACCAGTTCGGGACGCGCCGGGCGGCCGGGGAGATCGGCGGGCGCCACGAGCGTTCGCGCCGCGTCCCAGTACGCGGCGCCTCGGGAGGCAGCATCCAGCACCTCGGCATGGAGCGTGCCAACAGCGTCGGCTTTGGCAAGCGGATCGCGCTCGCGCAGGGCGCAGAGCGCGGCGGCGCGCCAACCGGGGCGGCTTTGGGTGCCATCGGTGGAATCGATGGAAGGCTGCGGCGCGGCGCCGATGGCTTCGGGAAACACGGGACTCATCGCAAAAGAGGCAAAAATCGGGACAAAAGTCGGCGAGAAGCCAACGGATGTGTGGCCAGACCGCCGCAAGCGCGTCAGGCACGCAAATCCGCGCGATTGCGGGGGCGGTGAGAGCGAGCGGACGCAACCGTTTACAATACGCGATTCACCCGGCCCGCAGCGCCCTCGAACGCATGCCACAGCCGCCCCCAGCAGATAAAGGAGACTTAACACCGTGGCCATCTACAAGCTTGGCGAAGCAGCGCCCACCATTCACGAGAGCGTCTTTGTCGCCGACAACGCCACTGTCATCGGCAAAGTCGAACTCGCCGAGGATTCGAGCGTCTGGTTCGGCGCAACCCTGCGCGGCGACAACGAGCCGATCAAGGTCGGCGCACGCAGCAATGTTCAGGAAGGCGCGGTGCTGCACACCGACCCCGGTTTCCCGCTCACCCTCGAAGCCAATGTGACGGTCGGACACCAAGCCATGCTGCACGGCTGCACGGTCAAGGAAGGCGCGCTCATCGGCATTCAGGCCGTGGTCTTGAATGGTGCGGTGATCGGCCGCAACTGTCTGGTCGGTGCGGGCGCCGTGGTAACGGAAGGCAAGGTTTTCCCCGACAACTCGCTCATTCTTGGCGCACCAGCCAAGGCCGTGCGCGAGCTCACCGAGGCCGACATTGCGGGCCTCAAGCGCAACGCGGATGTCTACGCGGAGCGCCGCGAGTATTTCAAGGCGCAACTCGTGCGGATCGGCTAAAGGCTGGGCTGAAAGCTGCCCGCCTCGCCGCCGCGGCTCGCGGGATGCGCTAGCCAAGGATCAAATGAAGGAAAAGATTGTGAACGACCAGTTGCAAAAATTCATGTTCAGCGCGGCCCCCGTGCGCGGCGAGATCGTCTCGCTGCGCAACACGTGGCAAGAGGTGCTGACGCGCCGCCAGTACCCCGCGCCCGTGCGCACCGTGCTCGGCGAAATGATGGCGGCCTGCGCCCTGCTGTCGGCCAATCTGAAGTTCGACGGCACGCTGATCATGCAGATCCTCGGCGACGGGCCGGTGCGCATGCTGGTCGTCCAGTGCAGCTCGGACCTCTCGATGCGCGCGACGGCCCGGCTCGCGGAAGGCGTCGAGGCCGAAGACGTGGCCGCGCTGGCCGTTGGCACCACGCTCGCCGATCTCATCAACGTGAGCGGCAAGGGCCGTTGCGTGATCACGCTCGATCCTGCCAACAAGCAGCCGGGCCAGCAGCCCTATCAGGGCATCGTGCCGCTGAACGGCGAGAACGGTCCGCTCGAATCCATCACGGAAGTGCTCGAGCACTATATGCACCACTCCGAGCAGCTCGACACGCGCCTGTGGCTGGGCGCGAACGACGACCGCGCGGTGGGCATGCTGCTGCAGAAGCTGCCCGGCGATGGCGGCATCGTGCCGCACCCGCACGAACTCGATGCCGACACGTGGGAGCGTGTCTGCACACTCGGCGGCACGCTCACGCGCGAGGAGTTGCTCGAGCAGGAGCCCGAGACGCTGTTCCGCCGCCTCTTCTGGCAAGAGAACGTGAATCACTTCGAGCCCGTGTCTACGCGCTTTCTGTGCAGTTGCTCGCGCGAAAAAGTGGGCGCGATGCTCAAGATGCTGGGCCGCGAGGAAGTCGACGGCGTGATCGAGGAACGGGGCCACGTCGAAATCCACTGCGACTATTGCAACCAGCGCTATGAGTTCGACCCCGTCGATGTGGCGCAACTTTTCGCCACGCCGGGGCTCTCAGAAGGTGTCGCCCCCGCCGAGGATCAGCGCCACTGATCGACTCTCGGCGTGCGGGCACGTCGGCCCATCAACGGGCCGACGCGCGGCAGCAACCATGAGCCGAATCCCGGACCCGCTCATCACCCGCGTTGCTTAGGCGTCCGACAGATGGAGGAAAAGCAATGAACTCGAACAAGTCCTTCGCATGGCAATCGTGCGCACGGGGCTTGCCGCGCACAAGGGCGATGCTCGCAACGGCAGCGCTCGCCGCGGGCGTCACGCTCATGAGCGGCTGCACGCTAGATCCGCCCGGACCTTCACCGATCTACAGCCGTCTGCCCGCCAATCAGGCCGACGCCCTGCAGACCGCGCCGGTGCTCACGTCCGATGAGCGCGCGCGTTACGATGAGATCGACCGTCAGGCGCTCTCCGAGTCGGACCAGGCAGCCAGCGCCGCGGCTGCCGCACAAGCCTGGTCGCGCGCCTATACGCCGCCTGTCAGCGTCTATGGCAGCTATTACAGCGGCGGTTGGGGAAGCGGCTGGGGCACAGGCATCGGCTATGGCTACCCGGGCTGGGGCTGGTAAGTACGCAGCCCCACGCAACCCCACGCAGCCCAAACACCCCGTCGTGCACGAAATAAAAAAGCGCGGCTTCCATCAAACGGAAGCCGCGCTTTTTAGTCCTTCGAAGGCGAGATTCAGCCTGCCTTCTTCGCATCCTTGCTGTGCCCGTGCCGCTTCTCCGGCACGCGCGACACCGGGTTGGGCACCACTTTGACCGGCGCCGCCGACATCTCGCCGCGCGTGGAAACGTTCGACGAGCCGGTCGGCGTAGCTGACGTCGGCTGGTTAGGCGAAACGAACTGCACGAATACCTCGCCGTCCTTGACCATGCCCATCTCGTAGCGCGCGCGCTCTTCGACGGCCGCCGTGCCGCTCTGGAGATCCTGCACCTCGCCCGCAATGCGTTCGTTGCGCAATTTCTCGTCGTCGTTCTGCTTCTGCTGTTTCGCGAGCTGCTCACGCAGCTCGTGCACACGCAACCAGCCGCCATGGCCCCACCAGAGCGGATACTGAATCAGCGCGAGCAGGAGAATCAGGACGACAGTGACAAGCCGCATGTAGTGTGCCGGATAAATACACGCCGCCCTGCGCTTGACGCAGGGCGGCGGAGAGAGATTACGAAGAGGGACAGCAAGGCTGCTGCCGGGCTCGGGTCCGCTTAACCAACGTTACGGAGGTTATAGAACGCCGACTTGCCCGGGTAGCTGGCGATATCACCGAGATCTTCCTCGATACGCAGCAGCTGGTTGTACTTCGAGATGCGGTCGCTGCGCGAGAGCGAACCGGTCTTGATTTGACCCGCGTTCAGGCCCACAGCGATGTCGGCGATCGTCGAGTCTTCGGTTTCGCCCGAGCGGTGCGAGATCACGGCCGTGTAGCCCGCGCGCTTGGCCATTTCGATGGCTGCGAAGGTCTCCGTCAGCGTGCCGATCTGGTTGATCTTGATGAGGATCGAGTTGGCGATGCCCTTCTCGATACCTTCCTTCAGGATGCGCGTGTTGGTGACGAACAGGTCGTCGCCCACGAGCTGGACTTTCTTGCCGAGCTTGTCGGTCAAGAGCTTCCAGCCGGCCCAGTCGGACTCGTGCATGCCATCTTCGATCGAGACGATCGGGAACTTGTCGGCGAGCGTTGCCAGGTAGTCGGCGAATTCGGCCGACGACAGTTGCAGGCCTTCGCCCGCGAGCTGGTACTTGCCGTCGTGGTAGAACTCGCTGGCTGCGCAGTCGAGCGCGAGCAGCACGTCTTCACCGGCGCGATAGCCGGCCTTCTCGATCGCTTGCAGGATGGTCGAGAGGCACTCGTCGTTGCTGCCGAAGTTCGGTGCGAAGCCGCCTTCGTCGCCCACTGCCGTGCTCATGCCGCGATCCGAGAGGATCTTCTTGAGCGCGTGGAACACTTCCGCGCCGCAACGCAGCGCTTCGCGGAAGGTCGGCTGGCTCACCGGCACGATCATGAATTCTTGAATGTCGAGGCTGTTGTTCGCGTGCGCGCCGCCGTTGACGATGTTCATCATCGGGACCGGCAGTTGCATCGCGCCCGATCCGCCGAAGTAGCGGTACAGCGGCAGGCCGGCTTCTTCAGCAGCAGCCTTTGCGACGGCCATCGAAACGGCCAGCATCGCGTTCGCGCCGAGACGCGACTTGTTGTCGGTGCCGTCGAGTTCAAGCAGGGTCTTGTCGAGGAAGGCCTGCTCCGAAGCGTCGAGGCCCATGATCGCCTCGGAAATTTCGGTGTTGATGTGCTCGACCGCCTTCAGCACGCCCTTGCCGTTGTAGCGGCCGGCTTCGCCGTCGCGCAGCTCGATCGCTTCACGCGAGCCCGTCGATGCGCCCGACGGCACTGCCGCGCGACCCATCGTGCCCGACTCCAGCAGCACGTCGCATTCGACGGTGGGGTTACCGCGCGAATCCAGGATCTCGCGACCGATGATATCTACGATTGCACTCATGGTTTCCTCAGGAAATGACTGTATTTCTTGCGCGACCGGAGCCGCCTGATGCATGGACACGGACCCGCGAGGCACAGCTTCTGTGCGCTTTCGGGGTACACCGTCACATGGGACAGGCTGCGCGGTCGTCAGGTTCAACTTGCCGCGGCGCGCCGACCATGCATCTGCTGCACAGCCGGCCTTGCGCCGCGTTGCTCCTCCATCGCGCCGCCCATGCAATCGAAGCGGCGCGTACTGCGTACTGCTTGATCCAGCGATCAGTTGAAATCGTTCTCGAGGAACGGCGCACGCTTGACCGCCTGGTCGAGCGTAACGAGCGTTTCGAGCAGATCGGCCATGCGATTGAGCGGCACGGCGTTGGGGCCGTCCGACTTCGCTTCGGCGGGCTTCGGATGGGTCTCCATGAAGATACCCGCGATGCCCGTGGCCATGGCCGCGCGCGCGAGCACCGGCACGAATTCGCGCTGGCCGCCCGAGCTCGTGCCCTGCCCGCCCGGCAACTGCACCGAGTGAGTCGCATCGAACACGACCGGCGCGCCGGTCTCGCGCATGATCGCGAGCGAGCGCATGTCCGACACGAGATTGTTGTAGCCGAACGAGACGCCACGCTCGCACGCCATGAAGCGGTCTTCGGAAAGACCCGCCTCACGCGCTGCGTCGCGCGCCTTGTCGATCACGTTCTTCATGTCGTGCGGCGCGAGGAACTGGCCCTTCTTGATGTTCACAGGCTTGCCCGAACGCGCGCACGCATGGATGAAGTCGGTCTGGCGGCACAGGAACGCGGGCGTCTGCAGGACGTCCACAACCGATGCCACGGGCCCGATTTCCTCTTCCGTATGCACGTCGGTCAGCACGGGCAGGCCGAGCTGGCGCTTCACTTCGGAGAGGATGCGCAGGCCCTCGTCCATCCCGAGGCCGCGAAACGACTTGCCGCTCGAACGATTGGCCTTGTCGTAGGACGACTTGTAGATGAACGGAATACCGAGCTTCGCGGTGATTTCCTTCAGGCGGCCGGCCGTGTCGATCGTCATCTGTTCGGATTCGACGACACAGGTGCCCGCGATCAGGAAGAACGGCTTGTCGAGACCAACCTCGAAACCGCACAGATTCATGCTTTCTCCTCAGCCTGCGCCTGCTGGTGGGCGACCGCCGCTTCGACATAGGCCTTGAACAACGGATGGCCGTCACGCGGCGTGGACGTGAATTCCGGGTGGAACTGAACGCCTACGAACCACGGGTGCATGTCGCGCGGCAACTCCATCATCTCCGGCAGGTCTTCGGTCGGTGTACGGGCGCTGATGATAAGGCCACCGGCTTCGAGCTTGGGCACGTAGCCGTTATTGACTTCATAACGGTGACGATGACGCTCGTTCACATCCTTGCCATAGATTTCCGAGGCGAGCGTGCCGGGCTTGATCGGGCAACGCTGCGAACCGAGGCGCATGGTGCCGCCGAGGTCCGAGTCTTCAGTGCGCTGCTCGACCTTGCCTTCGCGGTCCTTCCATTCGGTGATGAGCGCGACCACGCGGTCCGGCGTGTCCGGATCGAACTCGGTGCTGTTCGCGTGCTTCAGGCCCACTACGTCGCGCGCGAATTCGATCACGGCGAGCTGCATGCCGAGGCAAATGCCGAGATACGGCACCTTCGCTTCACGGGCGTACTGAATGGCCTTGATCTTGCCTTCGGTGCCGCGACGGCCGAAACCGCCCGGCACGAGAATCGCGTCGAGACGCTTGAGGCTTTCGACACCCTCTTCGTCAATCTGCTCGGAGTCGATGTACTCGATGTTCACCTTCGTCGAGGTCTTGATCGACGCGTGGCGCAGTGCTTCGATAAGCGACTTGTACGACTCGGTCAGATCGACATACTTGCCGACCATGCCGATCGTGACTTCGTGCTGCGGATTCTCGAGCTTCTCGACCATCTCCGACCACACCGCGAGATTCGCGGGACGGGCCGAAAGCTTCAGTGCGTCGCAGACGATCGAGTCGAGGCCCTGGTCGTGCAGCATCTGCGGGATCTTGTAGATGCTGTCCGCGTCCCACACCGAAATCACGGCGTCTTCAGGCACGTTCGAGAACATCGAGATCTTCGAGCGTTCGTCGTCGGGAATGCGGCGGTCCGCGCGGCACAGCAGCACGTTCGGATAAATGCCGATTTCGCGCAGCTTCTGCACGCTGTGCTGCGTGGGCTTGGTCTTCAGTTCGCCAGCGGTGGCGATGAACGGCACCAGCGTGAGGTGCACGAAGCACGCGCTGTTGCGGCCAAGGCGCAGGCTCATCTGGCGCGCGGCCTCGAGGAACGGCAGCGATTCGATGTCGCCCACCGTGCCGCCCACTTCGACGATCGCCACATCCGGCTCGCCGCACGTGGCCGAAGCCGCGCCGCGCTCGATGAACGCCTGGATCTCATTCGTGATGTGCGGAATGACCTGCACGGTCTTGCCCAGATAGTCGCCGCGGCGTTCCTTGCGGATCACCGATTCGTAGATCTGGCCCGTGGTGAAGTTGTTGGCCTTGCGCATCTTCGTGCTGATGAAGCGCTCATAGTGGCCGAGGTCGAGGTCGGTTTCCGCTCCGTCTTCCGTCACGAACACTTCGCCGTGTTGAAACGGGCTCATCGTGCCGGGGTCGACGTTGATGTAGGGATCGAGCTTGAGGAGGGTGACTTTCAGACCGCGCGATTCGAGGATCGCGGCGAGGGAGGCGGCGGCAATACCCTTGCCAAGGGAAGAAACTACGCCGCCGGTGACGAAAACATATTTGGTCATCGCTGGATGCTCGCGGGAAAAACGGATTATACCGTAAAGCAAGGGCTAACCCTGAATTTTGCGCGAGCTCTTTATCGGGCGGCGCGCGTCCCCGCGCACGTCCATGCGGGACTGATTGCGCCCCTTGCGTGCTCATCGCGATGCTCGCCGGACACGCCGCTGGACGAGCCCGCGCGAACCGTACCGCTCAGCCGCCGCTGGCCATTGCGTAGAGCATGCGCTGCACTGCGCGCGCCGTCTCGATCGGCCGTTCCATCGGGTAGAGATGGCTGCCCTCGATCCATTCGAAGCGCTCGCCGGCAAGGCGCCGCGTGGCCGCCAGGCCGGCATGGCGCAACTCATTCGAGTGCGTCCCGCCGATAAAGCTGACCGGCACCGGCGAGCCATGTGCGAGCCGCGTGCCGAAGGTATGCGGCAAGGTTCGATAGATCAGGTACTCGGTACGACGGTCGAACGCGAGCGTGCGCGTGCCGTCGGCCGAGGTCTGAGGAATGCCGAAGTCGATATAGTCGGACAGTACGCGCTCGTCCCAGCGCGCGAACGCCGGCTTCGAGTGAAAGTGACGCCAGGCTTCGTCGCGGTTGGCCCAACTGGTGCGGCGCGTGCGCGTGGCGGCTGCGGGCGTGATGCGCTCGTCGAGCCCTGTCCATTGCGAGAATCTGAGCATGCTGCTGCGCCAGCCCGCGATCACCGGCGAGTCGAGCATCACCACGCCCCTCACCCAGTGTGGCTTCCTGAGCGCCGCCATCAGCGAGAGATAGCCGCCGAGCGAATGGCCGACCAGCCAGACCGGATTTTCGTAACGTCGCCCGATGTCCTCGATCAGTTGATCGACGAGATGCGGCCAGTCGCGCGTCACGGGGTAGCGTGCGTCATGGCCGATGCGCTCGATGTAGCGCAACTCGTGGGTGTCGCCGAGTTCGGCGAACAGCGTGCGGTAGATCGAGGCCGGAAAGCCGTTCGCGTGTGAAAAGTGGATGACGTTCTTCAATGCCCTGTTGTCTCCGGTCCTCGGTCTTGTGGCTGGATTTGCTGCTGTTGTTTCACCGGATTCCCCTGCGCTTGCACGCGCGTCACTCGCCCGCGTCCATCCAGTAGCGCCGCTGTGTATCGCGAAAGCGCTCGACGCCAAGCCCCCCCGGCGCTGCTTCGACCCGTGCCGCGCCATCGGTGTCGCTGCGCGCCAGCACGATGTGGCGCGACTCGTAGCGCGCGAACACCCCCGGGTGCGGATGGTGAAACCGGTTCAAGTAGCCTACCTGAAATATGGCGACACGCGGCTCGACAGAGTCGAGGAACGGTTCAGTCGACGAGGTCTTGCTCCCGTGATGCGGCACGACGAGCACCTGGGCCTGCAGACGGCCGGGGTCACGCGCGACGAGCGTGCGCTCGGTGGGCGCCTCAATGTCGGCGGCGAGCAATGCGGAGACAACGCCGCCCTCCGTGTCGCTACCAGGCGCCGTGGAGACGCGCAGCACACAGCAATGCGCATTGGGTTTGCCGGCGAGTGGTCCGGCATTTGGCCAGAGCACTTCGAACGTGACGCCATCCCACTGCCAGCGCTGCCCAGCGGCGCACTGCACGGTGTCGGCGCCAGAGCGGCGCGCGCTCGCCCAAAGCGGATGAGCGGGCAGAATGCCCGCGACGAACTGATGTACCGGCACGGCATCGAGTACGGCCTGCGCGCCGCCCGAATGGTCGGAATCGTCGTGGCTCACCATGAGCGTATCGAGCCGCATCACGCCATGCGCCTGTAGATAAGGCACGACGATCCGCTCGCCTGCATGCGTGGATTCCGGCCCGGGGCCGGCATCGAAGAGCAGAGTGTGCCGCGCGGTCTCGACGAGCACCGCCGTCCCCTGCCCGATGTCCAGCGCGCTCAGGCGAAACGCGCCTGGCGGCGGCCCGCTCGGCGGGGGCACAAGGAGCGGCAACCAGGTAAACGGCGCGAGCCAGCGTAGCGGCCAGCCGCGCGGCGCGAGACACCATGCGACGCCGACCGCCGCACAGCCCAGCGCCCAGTAGCCGGGTTGGGGCAGGCGCAGCACGGCCCAGGGCCACCCTTCCAGCGTTGCGAGCGCGGTGGCGAGCGCCTCGATCAACACATGCGCCGCACGCAGCGCGAGGGTATCGAGCGGTGCGGGTAGCACGACGCCCGCGAGCACGGCAGGTGTCACGAACATGCTGACCCACGGAATCGCAAAAGCGTTCGCCAGTGGGCCCACCAAGGGAATCTGCATGAACCAGTACGCCGTGAGCGGCGCCAGTGCAAGCGTGACCGCCCACTGAACGCGCGCCCCGTTCCTTACCTTGGCCCAGAGGCTGCGCGCGGCTCTACGCCAGCGCTCGTAACCGAAAGCGGAGTAGAGCCGCGCCTTCAGGCGTGGCGGACGACTCGCTTCTGGCGGCTCCGCCTTCTCGCGCATGGGATCGGCTTCTTCCGGCGAGAGCGCGATATCGTCGATTTGCCGCACGCGCGGCATGCCAGTCGCCGCGAACAGGATGGCCGCAACGGCGCCGAACGAGAGCCAGAATCCAGCCGCAGTAACCGCCCACGGATCGCGCAGCAACACAAGACCGAGCGCCCACGCGAGCACATGGCCGCGCGCCAGTTCGCGCGAACTCCAAAGCGCCGTGGCCGTGACCGCGAGCATCCACAGCGCGCGCTGCACGGGGACGTTGAATCCTGCCAGCGCGGCGTAGGCCGCCGCCACGCAGAGCGCGCCGGCAACGGCCATTTTCTGGGCCGGCACGAACAGCGGCGCCTCGATGCCGCGCCAGCGCGCTCGTCGCCAAAGCGCGCCGACAATCCAGCCGGACAGGCCAGCCACGAACGTTAGATGCAGTCCGGAAATCGCCACAAGGTGACTCGTGCCGGTGTTGCGCAGAAGCCGCCAGTCGGCGTCGCTCACGGCGTCCTGCGCGCCGGTCGCCAGCGCCACGACGATGCCGCGATGCGGCGCGTCGCCAAGCACGGCGTCGATGCGCGCACGTACCGCCTCGCGCACTCGTTCGATGCGTACGCCTGCGCCCTGTGCGTCTAGTGCCAGTCGCCGCGCGTGCTCGGGGTTGCTGACGTAGCCCGTCGCACGCACGCCGCGCGAGAGCAAGGTGGTTTCCGTGTCGCGCAGGCCGAAGTTGCCCTCGCCGTGGGGACGTTTGAGCCGCACGCTCAGGCGCCAGCGCGCGCCGGGTTCGATGCGGGGCAGCGGCGCGTCGCGCGTCACCCACGTGAGTTGTATGAGTTGCGGCAGCTTCGCACCAGCGGCGCGCATAGACCACGACTCCACGGCAAACAGGAAGCTCGCCCTGCCTATGTCGTGGGCAATCATGCGCGCGATATGCCCGGTCACGTCGATATCGCGTGTCTGCCACGCAACTGGCAGCGCCTCAGCAAGCCGCAGCTCTGCGCGCCAGACCCCATAGCCGAAGCCCGCACATGCCGAGGCCAAGCCAACGGCCATCCACCCGGCGAATTTGCGCACGCCACCGGGCACGCCAAGCAGCATCCATGCCGCCGCCAGCGCCGCGAGTGCGGCCAGCACCGTCAACGCAAGCCACGCGCCCCACCCCGGCAATGCGGACTGGCGTTGCAGCACGATTATTCCGAGGGCGAATCCGCACCACGCTGTCCGCATCGCGCCTCCTTCGTTGCAGGGCGACGCGCAAGCACGAACCACGCAGGTAATCCCGCGCAGCCGCCTTTATCGTGCAAATCGTGCGATAAAACGCGCCACCTTCGAAAGAATTATGCAGATGAAAGCGCGAGCCGGGGCAGCGCCGCCACAGCGTTGGCCGTTGTGCCAAGGGCAAGTTCTTCGGGCGTCATGCCGCGCAAGGCAGCGAGCACATCGCCGATGCGCGGCACCTGGTCCGGCGTATTGCGCGCCCGATAGAGCCAGGACGGCGAGATGTCGGGCGCATCGGTTTCCATGACGATCGCCTCGAGCGGCAATTGCGCCGCGAGACGCCGGATCTGCAAGGCCCGCTCGAAGGTCACGTTGCCGCCGAAGCCCAGATGCATGCCCTGCTCGATGAATGCGTTCGCTTGCTGGAAACTGCCGTTGAACGCATGCGCGATGCCTCGGCGCACGCCATGGCGGCGCAGGCCCTTGAGCACCTGATCCTGCGACTTGCGCACGTGACAGATCGCAGGCAAGTCGAACTCGCTGGCAAGACGCAGTTGTGCGTCATAGAAGTATTGTTGGCGCGCGTCGTCGAGGCCCGGCACGAAGTAGTCGAGGCCGATCTCGCCAATGCCGACGAAGCGCGGATCGTCAAGGCTCGCCGCGACCTCGGCGCGCAATGCGTCGAGATCCTCATCGCGGGCTTGCGGCGTATAGAGCGGATGAATCCCGAGCGCGTAGACCGCGCCCAGTGTGCGATGCGCGAGCGCGCGCACGGTCGCGAAGTTCTCGCGCGCGACTGCGGGAATCACGATGCGCCCGACGCCCGACGCGCGCGCGGCCGACGCCACCGCGTCGCGGTCTGCGTCGAACTCGCTGGCATCGAGGTGGCAATGTGTATCGATCCACATGGCAAGCGCGCTCCCGCCGCGCACAGGCGTCAAGCCTGCACGACCGGCTCCTCGTGCAGGGTGCCGTCGCGCAGTCGCACGATGCGGTCGCAGCGCGCCGCGAGGTCCGGGTCGTGCGTGACGATCACGAAGCTCGTCTGGAATTGATCGGACAATTCGAGCATCAGGTTGAACACCGTATCCGCCGTGCCGCCATCGAGATTGCCGGTCGGCTCGTCCGCGAGCACGCAGGCGGGCCGCGTCACCAGCGCGCGCGCAATCGCCACGCGCTGACGCTCGCCGCCAGAGAGCTCGCCGGGGCGATGCCGCGCGCGATGGGCGAGACCCACGCGATCGAGCATCTCCAGCGCCTCGCGGCGCGCGTCGTCCTGCGTCATGCGGCGGATGCGCAGCGGCATCGCCACGTTATCGAGCGCCGAGAACTCCGGCAGCAGGTGATGGAACTGATAGACGAAGCCCAGCGCGCGATTGCGCAAGTCGTTGCGATCGCGCTCGGAAAGCTCGGTAAACGGCTTGCCGAGCAGCTTGACGTTGCCGGTGCCCGGCTCGTCTAGCCCGCCCAGCACATGCAACAGCGTGCTCTTGCCCGAGCCCGACGCGCCCACGATCGCGAGCTTCTCGCCGCGCTTCACGGAAATTTCGGTGTCGTGCAGCACGTTCACGGCCAGCGCGCCCTGCCCGAACACCTTGGAAACGCCGTGCCCTTCGAGCACGTACGGATAGTCGCCCGCCGCGGCGAGGATCGATTGACGGTCATTCATAACGCAGCGCCTCCGCCGGACGAACCTTGGCCGCGCGCCAGCTGGGATAGAGCGTCGCCAGCGCGGACAGCACGAACGCAATCGAGCCGATGCGGATCACGTCAGACGCGACGAGTTCCGAGGGCAGCTCGCTGATGAAATAAACCGACGGCGGCAGGAATTGCACGCCGAGCAGGTGCTCGATCATCGGCACGCTCCATGGAATGCTCCACGCGATCAGACAGCCGAGCGCGATGCCGAGGGCTGTGCCCGCGAAGCCGATCGTCACGCCCTGCACGAAGAAGATCTTCATGATCGAGCCGGGTTGCGCACCGAGCGTACGCAGGATCGCGATGTCGGCCTGCTTGTTAGTGACGGTCATCACGAGCGACGACACGAGATTGAACGCCGCGACCGCGATGATGAGCGTGAGGATGATGAACATCATGCGCTTTTCGATCTGCACGGCGGAGAACCAGGTTTTGTTCTGTTGCGTCCAGTCGCGGATATAAAGATCGCCGGAAAGCGTATGCACGAGTTGGCGCGCAACGGCAGGCGCGCGCTGCATGTCTTTCAGGCGCAGGCGCACGCCGGTTGGCGCGGAGAGGCGATAGAGCACTTCGGCGTCGCGGATGTTGATGAGCGCGAGCGAGCTGTCGTACTCGTAATGCCCCGACTCGAACACGCCGACCACCGTGAACTGCTTCAAGCGCGGCAGCATGCCCGCCGGCGTGATGCTGCCTTCGGGCGCGACCAGCGTGACCTTATCGCCCTTGGTCACGCCAAGGCTCGCGGCAAGGTCCCCGCCGAGCACGATGTTGAAGCCGCCCGGCGTGAGATCGTTCAGGCTGCCCATCTTCATTTCCTTGTCGATGTCGGACACCTGCGGTTCTTCGGACGGCTCGACGCCGCGCAGTGCGACGCCGCTCAGGCTCTCGCCGCGCGTGAGCAGCGCCTGGGCATCCACATAGGGCGCGGCCCCAATCACCTCGGAATTGGTTTTCGCCTCTTTGGCGGTGAGCTGCCAGTCAGGCATCGCGCCGGTCGGCGAAAAAATTTCGATGTGCGCCAGCACCGAGAGCATGCGGTCACGCACGTCGCGCTGGAATCCATTCATCACCGAGAGCACGACAATGAGCGCCGCCACGCCAAGCGCAATGCCCGACATCGAAATAAGTGCGATGAACGAAATAAAGCCGTTGCCGGTCGTGCGCTTGCCGGCGCGCGTGTAGCGCCAGCCTATTTGCCATTCGTAGGGAAGTTTCAAGCGAATCCTTTCGTGCGTCTTCGTTGCGCGTGGGGCGCGCCGGCCCGCAAGCTGCTGAATTACGTGCCGCAGCAAACCAGCAGTCAATCGCGAATCAACCGCGAAGTTTGCCACACTCAAGGCGTCTCACGGACTTTACGCCGCCGCGACGCCAACTGCGCCGAAGTACAATGCGCACCATCATGCCCGTCGACCGCCTCCATCTCCTCGTGCCGTTCGCGCTGCCATCCGCAGCGGCGGCGTCAACCGCCCTCGCTGGACTCGAATTCCCGGCACTCTCGAAACTGGTCGCGCGTGCGACGCTGGGCGAGCAAGTGATCGGCGAAGATTTTCAGCGCACGCTGCCGCACGAACGATGGGTCGCGCGCGCGTTCGGCGCTGCTGCGCCCGAGGCGACGGCCGTCCCCGCCGGCAAGAATGGCGCGGGCAGCGCCGATGACGAAGCCCCGCTCGCCCCGTGGATGCTGCTCGCCGACGGCGGCACGCCCGGCGACGCCACCTGGGCTTGCATCCAGCCCGTGCACGTGCGCATTGCGCACGACCATCTGGTGCTGATCGACCCGGCCTCGCTCGAACTCGCCGATGCCGACGCCGCCGCGCTCTACGCCGTGGCCAGACCACTTATCGAAGAACTCGGCGTGCGCGTCGAAGCGCCCACGCCCCAGCGCTGGTACCTGTCGAGCGATCAGTTCGGCACGCTCGCGGGCGCGTCGCCGCTGCGCGCGAGCGGGCGCAACATCGAAATCTGGCTGCCTCACGAGGCGCACTCGGGCCAGCGCTCGCGCGCATGGATGAAGGTGCAGAACGAGGTACAGATGGCCTGGTTCGAGCACCCCGTCAATGAAGCGCGCGAGGCGCGCGGCCTGCCCGCCGTCAACTCGATCTGGTTCCACGCGCAGGGCGCGCTGCGCCCGGTCAAACGGGCGTTCGCGTGCGTGCGCTCGGACGCCGCGGCCACGCGCGGGCTCGCGCTCGCCGCCGGCGCGGAGCTCGGCGCGGCTCCCGATACGTTTCGCGCGCTTGCCGCAGCGCCTGGTAGCGCATCGGCAGGCACATCGCCCAACAGCACCCCGAACAGCGCCACACTCGTCGAACTCGACCCGTTTTCCGCCGCCTATATCCAGCAGGACTGGGGCGGCTGGAACGCCGCGTTCGCGAAACTCGAGCGCGACTGGTTCGCGCCCGCGCTCGCTGCCCTCCAGGCCGGCGAGCTGGCCGAACTCGGCTTCACGCTGTGCGGCGACACCGGCTCGGTCACGCTCACGGCCAAGCGCGGCGACCTGCGCAAATTCTGGCGACGCCGCGAGTTCGCGTCGCTGTTCGTCGAATGACATCCAACGTTTTCTCCACGACCTCTCACGCATGACCCGAATCGTCACCCGCGCCTGCTCCCCCGCCGATACCGAAGCCCTGGTCCGTCACGGCCTGCACCCGGTGCTCGCCCGGCTCTATGCCGCGCGCGGCGTATGTCAGCCCGACGAAATCGAGACCGGCCTCAATCGCCTGCTCCCGCCTGCCGGCATGAAAGGGATCGACGACGCCGCGATCCTGCTCGCCGACGCGCTCGAAGCGGAGTGCCGCATGCTCGTGGTCGCCGACTACGACTGTGATGGCGCAACCGCCTGCGCTGTGGCCGTGCGCGGCCTGCGCATGCTCGGCGCGCAAATCGACTATCTCGTGCCAAACCGTTTCGAGTACGGCTACGGCCTCACGCCCGAGATCGTCGCACTCGCTGCACAGCGCAAGGGCGGCCCGCCCGACATCCTGATCACGGTCGACAACGGCATCGCCAGCGTGGAGGGCGTGGAAGCTGCCAACGAGCTCGGCATCGAAGTGCTCGTGACCGATCACCACTTGCCCGGCGACACGCTGCCCGACGCGCGCGCCATCGTCAATCCGAACCAGCCGGGCTGTACGTTCGAGAGCAAGTGCATCGCAGGCGTGGGCGTCATGTTCTATACGCTGCTCGCGTTGCGCGCCGAACTGCGCCAACGCGGCTGGTTTGATGAAACGCGCCCCGAGCCGCGTCTGGACGGCCTGCTCGATCTGGTCGCGCTCGGCACCGTCGCCGACGTCGTCAAGCTCGACGGCAACAACCGCGTGCTCGTCGCGCAGGGGCTGCAGCGCATCCGCAACGGTCGCATGCAGCCCGGCATCGCCGCGCTGTTCCGCGCTGCGGGCCGCGACGCGAAAAGCGCCTCGGGCTTCGATCTGGGCTTCGCACTCGGGCCGCGCCTGAACGCGGCGGGCCGGCTTTCGGACATGTCACTTGGCATCGAATGCCTGACCACCGACGACGTGGGCCGCGCCTGGGAACTCGCGCAACAGCTCGACACGATGAACCGCGAGCGCCGCGAGATCGAAGCGGGCATGCAACAGCAGGCGCTCGCCGATCTCGCCAACGTCGATCCGCAAGACAACGCCACGCTCACGCTCTTCAACGAGGGCTGGCACCAGGGCGTGATCGGCATCGTCGCCGGGCGGCTCAAGGAGAAGTTCCACCGCCCCTCCTTCACGTTCGCGCCCGCCGACGACAATGGCGAGATCGTGAAAGGCTCGGGCCGATCGATCCCCGGTTTTCATCTGCGCGACGCCATCGACCTCATCAGCAAGCGCGAGCCCGGCCTGATCCACAAGTTCGGCGGCCACGCGATGGCCGCCGGCATGACGCTCGCCGCTGCCGACGTGCCGCGCTTTGCCGTCGCATTCGAGCGCGTGGGCCGCGAATGGCTCTCCGCCGAGGCGCTCGCGCGCACGGTGGAAACCGACGGCGAGCTCGAGGACGCGTGGTTCACGCCCGATTTCGTCGAAATGCTCGACGCGGCCGTTTGGGGCCAGGGCTTTCCGGCACCGGTTTTCTCGGGCGAATTCGAAGTGGCCTCGCAGGCGCTCGTGAAGGACAAGCACCTGAAGCTGCAACTGCTGCGCGGGCGCCAGCGCTTCAACGCAATCTGGTTCAACCACACCGAAACGCTGCCGCAGCACACGACCGTCGCCTACCGGCTCGTGCGCGACACGTGGAACGGCGTCTCGCGCGTGCAGCTCGTGGTGGAGCACGCGGCGCTCTGAACGACAACTGAACCGCGCATCGGGCAGCACAGCCAGCGGGGCCGTCACGCCCCGCCGCGCCCTTGATGCATGTCCAATCAGCTATAATTTGATGTTTTACACGCCGGATCACGATACAAATGGAAGCGGAACGTCTCAACGCGATCGAAGCCCTTTTGGCGGACCTGCGCACGCGCGCGGGCGAGCTACGGGGGTATCTTTGACTACGACGTAAAAGCCCGACGGCTAGTCGAAGTCAACAGCGAACTCGAAGACCCCAACGTCTGGAACGACTCCAAGCACGCTCAGGGCCTCGGCAAGGAAAAGAAATTGCTCGAGGGCGTGGTGCACGTGCTCGACGGCATCGAGAACGACACGCGCGACACCCAGGATCTCTTCGAGATGGCGCGCGAAGAAGGCGATGAGGACACGCTCGTCGCCATCGAAACCGATGCTCAGGCAATCGAAGCGCGCGTAGCCGACGTCGAGTTCCGCCGCATGTTCGCGAACCCGGCCGACCCGAACAATGCGTTCATCGACATCCAGGCGGGCGCGGGCGGCACCGAGGCCTGCGACTGGGCGTCCATGCTGCTGCGCCAGTACGTGCGCTACTGCGAACGCAAGGGCTTCAAGACCGAGGTGCTCGAAGAGTCCGAAGGCGACGTGGCCGGCATCAAGAGCGCGACCATCAAGGTCGAGGGCGAATACGCCTACGGCTTCCTGCGCACCGAAACCGGCATTCACCGCCTCGTGCGCAAGTCGCCGTTCGATTCGTCGGGCGGGCGTCACACGTCGTTCTCGTCGGTGTTCGTGTATCCGGAAATCGACGATTCGTTCGAGATCGAAGTCAATCCGGCCGATCTGCGCATCGACACGTACCGCGCTTCGGGCGCGGGCGGTCAGCACATCAACAAGACCGACTCCGCCGTGCGTATCACGCACATCCCGTCGGGCATCGTCGTGCAGTGCCAGAACGACCGCTCGCAGCACCGCAACCGCGCCGAAGCCATGGCAATGCTGAAGTCGCGCCTGTACGAAGCCGAAATGCGCAAGCGCCAGTCGGAGCAGGACAAGCTCGAAGCGGGCAAGTCGGACGTGGGCTGGGGTCACCAGATCCGCTCCTACGTGCTCGACAACAGCCGCATCAAGGATCTGCGCACGAACGTCGAAATCAGCAACACCAAGGCCGTGCTCGACGGCGATCTCGACGCTTTCATCAGCGCAAGCCTGAAGCAGGGCGTGTAAGCCCGGGCGCCGCCCTCTCCTGCCGCGCCGCGGCCCGTGAGGCACCCTGCCCGGGCCGCAAACCGAATCATCTGCGGCAAACCAACCGCGAATCAAAGAATACCGAGCCACCATGACCGAACCGACCCAGCCGAACGCGGCCAGCGCCGCGCCCGAAGTCGACGACAACCAGATCATCGCCGAGCGCCGCGAAAAGCTGCGCGCGCTGCGCGAAACGGGCGTCGCCTATCCGAACGACTTCCGCCCCACTCACCACGCCGCCGACCTGCAGCGCGAGTACTCCGACACCGACAAGGACGCGCTCGAAGCGCAGGCCCTCGAAGTGTCGATCGCGGGCCGCATGATGCTCAAGCGCGTGATGGGCAAGGCGAGCTTCGCGACGGTGCGCGACGGCTCGGGCCAGATCCAGTTCTTCATCACGCCCGCTGATGTGGGCGAGACCACCTACGACGCGTTCAAGAAGTGGGACCTGGGCGACATCGTCGCCGCGAAGGGCGTGCTGTTCCGCACCAACAAGGGCGAACTCTCAGTGCGCTGCACGGAACTGCGCCTGCTCTCGAAGTCGCTGCGCCCGCTGCCGGACAAATTCCATGGCCTCTCGGACCAGGAAATGCGCTATCGCCAGCGCTACGTCGACCTGATCGTCACGCCCGAAGCGCGCGAAACCTTTGTGGCGCGCACCAAGGCAATCTCGTCGGTGCGCCGCTTCATGGCCGACACCGGCTTCATGGAAGTCGAAACGCCGATGCTGCACCCGATCCCGGGCGGCGCGGCGGCCAAGCCCTTCGTCACGCACCACAACGCGCTAGACATGCAGATGTTCATGCGCATCGCACCCGAGCTCTATCTGAAGCGCCTCGTCGTGGGCGGCTTCGAGCGCGTGTTCGAGATCAACCGGAACTTCCGTAACGAAGGCGTTTCGCCGCGTCACAATCCGGAATTCACGATGATGGAGTTCTACGCCGCGTACACGGACTACACGTGGCTCATGGACTTCACCGAGCAGTTGATCCGCCAGGCCGCAGTCGACGCCTCGGGCACCGCCGTGCTCACGTATCAGGGCCGCGAACTCGATCTGTCGAAGCCGTTCCATCGCCTGACGATCGTGCAGGCGATCCAGAAGTACGCGCCGCAGTACACGAACGAGCAGCTTGCCGACGCGGCCTTCCTGCGCACGGAACTCAAGAAGTTCGGCGTGGACGCGAACCAGCCGCAGTTCCTCAACGCGGGCGTGGGCGCACTGCAACTAGCGCTGTTCGAGGAGACCGCCGAGTCGCAACTGTGGGAGCCGACCTACATCATCGACTACCCGGTCGAAGTCTCGCCGCTCGCACGCGCCTCCGACTCGACGCCGGGCATCACCGAGCGTTTCGAACTCTTCATCACGGGCCGCGAGATCGCTAACGGCTTCTCGGAGCTCAACGATCCGGAAGACCAGGCCGCGCGCTTCAAGAAGCAGGTCGAGCAGAAGGACGCCGGCGACGAAGAAGCCATGTTCTACGACGCCGACTACATTCGCGCGCTCGAGTACGGCATGCCTCCGACGGGCGGCTGCGGCATCGGCATCGACCGTCTGATCATGCTGCTCACCGACAGCGCCAGCATCCGTGACGTGATTCTCTTCCCGCATCTGCGCCGCGAAGACTAAGCCTCACACATGCCGAACGGGGCGCATGCGGCTCACGCCGTATGCGCCCCGTTTGCATTTGTAACCGGCAGTAAATGCGCCCGCCCCGCTTCCCGGGCATGCCAGATGCGGTACGCGGATAAACCGCGTCGTGCCGGGCAGCACGACCCCTGTCAGCGTTCGATCCCTGTTTCGGCTTGCGCTCGCATAGGTCAGGTTACAACTTGAAACGACCGATCGATCGAATTGGCCCAAACTTGTTCAAACAAAGCCAACTCGGCTCAAGACGGAGCCATTTATGAACAATCCCGATCCGAAACCAACCACGCCGAACCGCCGTATTCATCCGCTCGTCGCCACTGCAGCGGGGGCGGTCATCGTTGCCAGCCTCGCGGCCACAGCGGCCATCACCGGCGTCTTCCCCAAGGCCTCGAGCACGACCGAGCAGAACGCGCAAAGCCAGACCGGCCAGACCGAGATGATGGCCTCGCAACCGGTGATCGACTCCACCCGGCCCGCGACCAGCGCGCAAATCGCACAGAACGCCGCGCAGAACGCCGCGCAAAACGAGCAGAACGCACCCGCTGAGGCGCAGCCTGCTCCAGTGGCCCAGCAGCAGCCTGCAGCACCGGCCGCTCCGCCGCCACAGTACGGCCAGCAGCCGCAGCAATACGCTCAGGAAGCGCCGCCCCAGCAGGCCGCGTGCGCCTCGTGCGGCGTAGTCGAGGGTGTCTCCGAATCGCGTCAGGAAGGCCATGGCACCGGCATCGGCGCGGTGGGCGGCGCAGTCGCGGGCGGCGTGGTCGGCAATCAGTTCGGCAGCGGCAATGGCCGTACGGCCATGACCTTGCTAGGCGCGCTGGGTGGCGGTCTCGGTGGCAATGCGGTGGAAAAGCATCTGCGCAGCACCACGAGCTACTCGGTGCGCGTGCGCATGGACAACGGCAAGACGCGCTACTTCACTTATCATCAGGCGCCGCCATTCCAGCAAGGCCAGCGCGTGCGCGTCGAAAACGGCACGCTCGCGGCGGGATGACGAACGCTTAGCTTCGCGCTCTACTCCAGAAACAAAAAAGGCGATTCACCTTCACAGTGAATCGCCTTTTTGCTGACTACGGGGTAACCCAACAGCCCGCGCCAATGCGCCAGCGCGAATGCGGATCAGTAGCCTGCTTCTTCGATCCAGGCCGCCTGAATGGCCTCCAGAATCTTCTCGTTCGAGCGATCGGGTTTGTCGTCGAAACCTTCAAGCTCGGTGATCCAGCGATGCAGATCGGTGAAGCGCACATACTGCGGGTCGATCTCGGGATGCGTATCCGTCAACGCCATTGCGATGTCCTGCGTATCGGTCCATTTCATGGCAGCGCGCTCCTCTCTCCGATGGATTAGTGGTTTTCCTTCGCGTGGTTGATCGAGTAACGCGGAATCTCGACCACCAGGTCATCTTCGGAGGGCACGAGGGCCTGGCACGACAGCCGCGATGTGGGCTCCAGACCCCACGCCTTGTCGAGCAGGTCGTCTTCGGTTTCCTCCGACGGCTCGAGCGCATCGAAGCCTTCGCGCACGATCACGTGACAGGTCGTGCAGGCGCACGACTTCTCGCAAGCATGTTCGATCTCGATGCCGTGCGCGAGCAGCGCATCGCACACACTCTCGCCCGGCTTGGCGTCGATGACCGCGCCCTCCGGACACAGTTCGACATGGGGCAGCACCACGATTTGAGGCATTGTGATTTCCGTATCCAATAACTTCTGTATCGGGCGCGACCCGCCTGCCGACGGTGTCATCGCCCATTCTACTGAGGTAGCGCGCTTGGGCTACATCGGGAAAGCACGCACGCCTGGCGTGCTTTCCGATGCATTGGCCGGCGCGCGTTCAACCAATTTCGTCGAGCTTCTTGCCCGCAAGCGCGCGCTTGATGCCCTTGTCCATGCGCCGCGCGGCGAACTCGTCGGTGCCTTCGGCCAGCGACTTGGTGGCCGCTTCGATCGCGTCGGTGTCCTCACTCTGCACGATTTGCGCGAGCGCCGCGATCAGCGCATCGAGTTGCGCGCGCTCGGCTTCGTCCAGCAGTTCGCCGTCGGCGGCGAGAGCAGAGTTCGTCGCCTCGATCACGCGTTGCGCCTCGACCTGCGCCTCGCGCAGCGCGCGGGCGCGCATGTCGATGTCGGCGGTCTTGAAGCTGTCTTCGAGCATCTTCGCGATGTCGTCATCGGCGAGGCCGTAGGACGGCTTCACCACCACCGACGCCTCCACGCCCGAAATCTGCTCGCGCGCGAACACCGACAACAGGCCGTCTGCGTCCACCTGGTAGGTCACGCGGATGCGCGCCGCGCCCGCCGCCATCGGCGGAATGCCGCGCAGCTCGAAGCGGGCGAGCGATCGGCAGTCGGAGACGAGCTCACGCTCGCCCTGCACCACGTGGATCGCAATCGCGGTCTGGCCGTCCTTGAAGGTCGTGAAGTCCTGCGCACGCGCGACCGGGATGGTCGAGTTACGCGGAATGATCTTCTCGACGAGACCGCCCATCGTCTCCACGCCGAGCGACAGCGGGATCACGTCGAGCAGCAGCCAGTCGTCTTCGCCGCCGCGGTTGCCGGCGAGCAAGTCGGCCTGGATCGCCGCGCCGAGCGCGACGACCTGATCCGGGTCCAGATTCGTGAGCGGCGCCTGGCCGAAGAACTGCTCGACAGCGCGGCGTATGACCGGCATGCGCGTCGCGCCGCCCACCAGCACCACGCCCTTCACTTCCTTCGCAGCCACTTTGGCGTCGCGCAGCGCCTTCTTCGTGGGCGTGAGCGTGCGTTGCACGAGCGCTTGCGTGAGTGCCTCGAAGCGCGGCTCGTCGATCGTCACCGCGATCTGCTGGCCGTTCGAGAGCGCGACTTCAATGCGCGCTTCGGGTGCCGACGAGAGCGCTTCTTTCGCGTCGCGCGCGCGGTCGAGCAACAGGCGCACGTCTTCGGGCTTGAGCGCCGCGCGCTCGATGCCGGACTGTTCCAGCACCCAGGCGAACAGCGCCTGATCGAAGTCGTCGCCGCCGAGCGCGGAGTCGCCGCCCGCCGCGAGCACTTCGAAAACGCCCTTGGTGAGCTTGAGGATCGACAAGTCGAAGGTGCCGCCGCCCAGGTCGTAGACCGCGTAGAGCCCTTCGGCGCCGTTGTCGAGGCCATAGGCGATAGCAGCTGCGGTCGGCTCGTTCAGCAGCCGCAGCACGTTCAGGCCGGCCAGACGCGCCGCGTCCTTGGTCGCCTGGCGCTGCGCTTCGTCGAAATACGCGGGCACCGTGATAACCGCGCCGACGAGTTCGTCGCCGAGCGTGTCTTCGGCGCGCTGGCGCAGCGTGGCGAGGATTTCCGCCGAGACCTCGACGGGGCTCTTCACGCCGTCGATGGTCTGGATCTGCACCATGCCCGGCGCATCGACGAATTCGTACGGTGCGTTCGCCGCGCCTTCCACGTCGGCCTTGCCGCGGCCCATGAAGCGCTTGACCGAGACGATCGTGTTGCGCGGGTCGCTAGCCGCTTCCGCCTTGGCCGAGCGGCCGATGCGACGACCGCCATTCGCGAGATAGCGCACGACCGACGGCAACAGCACGTGGCCGTCTTCGTCGGGCAGCACGTCGGGCACGCCGCTGCGCACCGCGGCGACCAGCGAGTTCGTCGTGCCGAGGTCGATGCCGACGGCGAGCCGCCGCTGATGCGGCGCCGGCGCCATGCCGGGTTCGGAAATTTGCAGTAATGCCATCTCTGTGATCTGTTGCGGGCCGCCTTGCATCGTCCGGTCGATCGTCTCGACGATGAATCGGCAGCCCTGTGCTGTGTCCGTGTCCTGCGCTTTTTTGCCAGGCGGCCGCGCCTGGGCGGCCCCGCCTAGCTCTCCAGCCGCTCGATCTGCGAGTCGACTTCGGCCGCCACGCGCTCGACGAACATCAACTGGCGCACGGCTTCCGCCGCCGGCTGATTCGAACCGCTGTCGAGCAGCGCGCCCAGCTTCGCGAAACGCACGCGCTCGTCGTCGCGCAATTCGGCCGCGAGCGCATCGAGCGCGTCGACGTTCTTCGCGCCCACTGCATCCTCGATCGCCTCGCGCCATTCCATCTGCTGCATCAGGAACGCCGGCTCCATGGCCGTGTTGTTCTCCGCGCCAACGTCGATGCCGCGCAAATGCAGCAGATAGGTTGCGCGCTTGAGCGGGTCGCGCAGCGTCTGGTACGCCTCGTTCGCTCGCGTGGCCCACTGCATCGCCACGCGCTTTTGCGCCTCGCCGGCCGCGGCGAAGCGATCGGGGTGCACCTGCGCCTGCACGGCGCGGTAAGCGTTGGCGAGCGAGTCGGCGTCGAGCGTGAACTGCTCGGGCAAGCCGAACAACACGAAATGGCTATCAGAGAGCGAAGAAAGCGAGGCCATCGAAATGAACGTTCTTGTGATGCTGTCGTGGGGATCAGGCGACGCGGCACACCGCATCAAAAAATCAAAAAGGCGGCACAGGCCGCCTTTTCACCGCAATACGCGCGCTTAAATGCGGAAGGACTCGCCGCAGCCGCACTCGTCCTTCACGTTCGGGTTTTTGAACTTGAAGCCCTCGTTCAGGCCCTCGCGCACGAAGTCCAGCTCCGTGCCGTCGATATAGGAGAGGCTCTTCGGGTCCACGATGACCTTCACGCCGTGGCTCTCGAACACGTTGTCCTCGGGCGCGAGCTCGTCGACATATTCGAGCTTGTACGCAAGGCCCGAGCAGCCTGTCGTACGCACGCCAAGGCGCAAGCCCACGCCCTTGCCGCGACGAGTCAGGTACTTCTGCACGTGCTGTGCCGCTTTTTCTGTCAACGTGATTGCCATAACGTTTCACCGCTTCCCGCGTCGTTCGTTTCAGGCTTGCACCTGCTTCGACCCGACACGGCGCAGGCTTGCCTGCATCCAAATTCATTCATCTGCGACCGCACGCCAAATGGCTTGCCGCCGCTCCGCCCGCTCGCCGAACCCGGCGCGCGCTATCGCAAACCTTAAGCCGCGTCTGCCTTGGCTTCCGTCGTATGACGCTCACGGTAGTCGGCCACCGCTGCCTTGATCGCGTCTTCCGCGAGAATCGAGCAGTGGATCTTCACCGGCGGCAGCGCCAGTTCTTCGGCGATCTGCGTGTTCTTGATGTCGAGCGCCTGATCGAGCGTCTTGCCCTTCACCCACTCGGTCACGAGCGAGCTCGAAGCGATGGCCGAACCGCACCCGTAGGTCTTGAACTTCGCGTCTTCGATCACGCCGTCCGCGCCCACGCGGATCTGCAGCTTCATGACGTCGCCGCATGCGGGCGCGCCCACCATGCCGGTGCCGACTGCGTCGTCGTCCTTCGCGAACGAGCCGACGTTGCGCGGGTTTTCGTAGTGGTCCAGAACCTTGTCGCTATATGCCATGATCACACTCCTTCAATTCGTGTTTGCCGCGCTGCATGCAGTGGTCTGCCGATTGCGCTGCGGCCGGGTCGATGTTCGTTGCTCGAAGCGCCTTAGTGCGCCTTAGTGCGCCTTAGTGCGCCGCCCACTGGATGGTCGACAGATCGATGCCATCCTGGTGCATTTCCCACAGCGGCGAGAGTTCGCGCAGCTTGGCGATCTTCGTCTGCAGCAGGTTGATCACGTAGTCGACGTCCTGTTCCGTCGTGAAGCGGCCCACCGTGAAGCGGATCGAGCTGTGCGCGAGTTCGTCGTTGCGGCCGAGCGCGCGCAGCACGTACGACGGCTCGAGCGACGCCGAGGTGCACGCCGAACCCGACGACACCGCCACGTCCTTGACCGCCATGATCAGCGACTCGCCTTCGACAAAGTTGAAGCTGATGTTCAGGTTGTGCGGGACACGCTTTTCCATGTCGCCGTTCACGTAGGTCTCTTCGATTTGCGAGAGCCCCTTGAGCAGACGGTCGCGCAGCATGCGAACGCGCTCGTTTTCCGTAGCCATTTCTTCACGTGCGATGCGGAACGCCTCGCCCATGCCGACGATCTGGTGCGTGGCCAGCGTGCCCGAGCGCATGCCGCGCTCATGGCCGCCGCCGTGCATCTGCGCTTCGATGCGCACGCGCGGCTTGCGGCGCACGTACAGCGCGCCGATGCCCTTCGGGCCATAGGTCTTGTGCGCCGAGAACGACATCAGGTCGACCTTGAGCTTTTGCAGGTCGATGGGCGCCTTGCCGGTGGACTGCGCGGCATCGACGTGGAAAATGATGCCCTTCTCGCGGCAGAGTTCGCCGATCGTCTCGATGTCCTGGATCACGCCGATCTCGTTGTTCACGTGCATGACCGAAACGAGGATCGTGTCGGGGCGCAGCGCAGCCTTGAGCACGTCGACATCGATCAGGCCGTCGTCCTTGACGTCCAGATACGTGACTTCGTAGCCTTCGCGCTCGAGTTCGCGGCAGGTGTCGAGCACGGCCTTGTGCTCGGTCTTCACCGTGATGATGTGCTTGCCCTTGCTCTTGTAGAAGTGCGCAGCACCCTTGATTGCGAGGTTGTCCGACTCGGTTGCACCGGAGGTCCAGATGATTTCGCGCGGGTCGGCGTTCACGAGCGCCGCGACGTTCTCGCGCGCTTCTTCGACGGCACGCTCCGCGTCCCAGCCATAGGCGTGGCTGCGCGACGCCGGATTGCCGAACTGCTCGCGCAGATACGGAATCATCTTGTCCACCACGCGCGGGTCGACGGGCGTCGTCGCGCTGTAGTCCATATAAATGGGCAGGTGGGGAATGTCGTTATTCATCTATCGCTCCGGGGGATTCTGTCTGCTGCTCTGTGTATTGCGCTGGCCGTGGTCGGGATCCGGAATTCGGGATCAGGAACCGGCCATGTTGAATATGGAATTCGGCCCGAGCGGTACCGTGCGCACTGGCTCCATCGCCGGCGCCTCGGTGCGGCGGTCGCGCAAGACGGTGGGCGCGGCGCCTTCGCGGGCGCGCTGCTTGTCCACCAGATCCTTCAGCGAAACCGAATCGAGGTACTCGACCATCTTCTGGTTCAGCGTCGACCACAGCTCGTGCGTCATGCAGTGGCCGTCGTGCTGCTTGGTGCCCTCGCAGGCGCCCTTGCCGCCGCACTGAGTGGCGTCGAGCGGCTCGTCCACGGCGATGATGATGTCCGCGACCGTGACATCCTCCGCGCGGCGCGCGAGGTTATAGCCGCCGCCCGGCCCACGGACCGATTCGACGATTTCATGACGGCGCAGCTTGCCGAACAACTGTTCCAGGTACGACAGCGAAATATGCTGGCGCTGACTGATACCCGCAAGCGTCACCGGGCCCTGCTCCTGGCGCAGGGCCAAGTCGATCATCGCCGTAACGGCGAAACGGCCTTTGGTGGTGAGTCTCATGATGTAGGGGAACCGCAATTCTCGACAATTTTCGTCAAGTATAAATACATGACTAGTTTAGTCAAGTATCCGCGCCGCCATCCGGGTTATTAGGCGCATGACGAAAAGGGAAAACGGCGCAAAACCTGCACGGGAGTACGCCGCCACGCTCACCTCAGCCCACCAGTTGGGGGCGCAATGCCGCCAGCAGGCCCGAACACGCCGTTTCGCACTGGTCGAGCACCGTCTCGAACCCGGCGGCGCCGCCAAAATACGGGTCGGCGACCACGCGCTCCTGCAACTGTGGCGCGAATTCCATCAACAGACGAATCTTCTCGCGCCCGGCAGACGGCATCACCCGCTCAAGCGCCGTGACATTGGCGTCGTCCATCGCGACGATCAGGTCGAACGTACGAAAGTCCTCCGCCGCGATCTGGCGGGCGCGCAGCGGCGCCAGATCGTAGCCGCGCTTGGCCCCGGCACGCTGGGCGCGTTCGTCGGGCGCCTCGCCGATATGCCAATCGCCCGTACCCGCCGAATCGACCGACACGTGCGCGCTCAAACCCGCCTCGTCGACAAGGCGCCGCATCACGGCTTCAGCCGTGGGCGAACGGCAGATGTTGCCGAGGCAAACAAAGCAGACGGAAACCTTTTTCATCGATTCGGGTGTGAAGCGCACAGCGGTTTGGAACACGCCGCTGTGCGCGGGCGAATTTTCAATTATACAAAGTGTCGACGATGTGCGCTGAACGCAGCCTGCGCCATCGTCCAGGCCGTTGCGGCTTAGATCGCGTTCGACCGCAGCAGCGGGGCGACGCTGCCGATTGCCTTGACTGGCGCCTTGACGGGGGTTGCCACCTCGCCCGCGCCATCAACCAGACCATATGACACTGCGCGCGCCAACTCAGCACTCACGCGATCGGCCGCCAGCGGGAACTGCTGCTCGGCGGTATTCCATGCATGAGCCCATGCGATCGCCGCAAGCGGCACGATCAGCGCCAGCGGCCAAAACACCATTATTTTCTTTTTCATGATGCGACTCTCTCTCGACTGTGGAGCGATAGGCTCAGACGCACTATCGCCAGTCGAAATGATATAGATGATCGCAATCAGGAAAAACCCGGCAAAGACGAACACACTGTTGTCTCAGGTTAAACAGTGCGCCGCCTATAGCGGGTGAAGCCGATGGAGTAGCTTCGTCACGCCTTCCGTATGCGCCCGGTCGCATCCAGATGCGTGTGCCGCGCGGCGTAGAGTTCGCGGAACGTACGCCCAACCGGAGCCGGCAGGTCGCGCCCGTCGGTCCAGCCGCGCGCGAACGGCATTTTGCGAATGAGCTGCGACTGGCCGCCCATGCGCTCCAGCACGCGCACACCGAGCTTCGCGAGCAGCGCATAAGCGCCGGGATGCATGGCGAACCAGCCCCACACGGCCAGTGCCGCGCGTTCGCGCCACGGACGCAGGCGCCGCTCGGTCTGCTTCTCGCGCAGCTTGCGCAGCAGGTCCGACAGCGGGATGCCCACCGGGCAAACGCTGTTGCACTCGCCGCAAAGCGTGGCAGCCTGCGGCAGATCTAGCGCCTTTTCGATGCCCACATAGCTCGGCGTAAGCACCGACCCCATCGGGCCCGGATAGACCCAGCCATAAGCGTGGCCGCCCACCTTCTGATAAACCGGGCAATGGTTCATGCAGGCGCCGCAACGGATACAGCGCAGCATTTCCTGGAACTCGCCGCCGATGAGGCCTGTGCGTCCGCCATCGACGAGCACGACATACATATGCTCGGGACCGTCCTGGTCGTCCGCCCCGCGTGGGCCCGTGAGAACGGAAAAGTAATTCGACGTGGCCTGTCCCGTGGCCGAGCGCGGCAGCAGGCGCATTGCGGTGGCAAGGTCTTCGAGCGTCGGCAAGACTTTTTCGATGCCGGTGACCGCCACATGCACGCGCGGCATGACGGTGCACATGCCTTCATTGCCCTCGTTCGTCACGAGCACGACTGAGCCCGTCTCCGCAATGAGGAAGTTGCCGCCCGTCACGCCCATGTCCGCAGAAAGGAAGTGGGGGCGCAGCATCTCGCGCGCCTCGCGCGTCATGTCGGGAATTTCCGTGAGACGCGGCTTGTGATGCGTCTTCGCGAACAGGTCAGCGATCTCGTCCTTGTCCTTGTGGACGACGGGCGCAATGATGTGGCTCGGCGGCTCGTTATTGTTGATCTGCAGGATGTATTCGCCGAGGTCCGTTTCGATGGATTGCACCCCCATCTCCGCGAGCACCGTGTTGAGCTGCATTTCCTCGGAGACCATCGACTTCGTCTTGATGACCTTGCGCACCTCGTGCTTGCGCGCGATTTCGGCGACGAGCTTCGCCGCGTCGCGCGACGTCTCGGCGAACAGAACCGTTACGCCGCGCCGGGTCGCCTCGGCCTCGAACTGCTCGATCCAGACGTCGAGATTCTCCAGCGCACGATTGCGGCGCTCCTTGAGCGCCGCGCGCGTGGCCGGAAAGTCGATCGCCGTGATTGCCTCCGCACGCGCGGAAACGAACTTGGTCGAGAGCTTCTTGAGGTTCTGCTGCAGACGCTGATCGGCCAGCTTCTGGCCGGCGCGCGCCTTGAATTGCATCGATTGAACTTGCATGGCGTGGAGTCGGGCGTAAGTGCGTTCGTGTGCGGTCGGATTCAGACGGGTTCCCCGGGCCTCATGAGTCTTGATGCCAAGAGGTCTCGCTGGCGAGCGGCCTCTCAGACGTCGCCGGCAAGCACCTGGGCGATGTGCAAAACCCGAGTACTGGCGTCGCCGGTGCGGCGCAAGCGCCCTTCAATGTTCAGCATGCAGCCGAGATCGCCGAGCACCACGGCCCCCGCTCCGCTCGCCTGCACGTTCATGCATTTTTCGTCCACGATGGCCGTGGAGATCGCGCCGTACTTGACCGCAAAGGTGCCGCCGAAACCGCAGCAATGCTCGCAGTCCTTCATCTCCTGCACCGCCACGCCGCGCTGCGCGAGCAACGCGCGCGGCTGCGCCTTCACGCCCAGTTCGCGCAAGCCCGAACACGAGTCGTGGTACGTCACCGGCCCGCGGAATTCACCCTCGGGCAGCGTGACTTTCGCGACATTCACGAGGAAATCCGTCAATTCGTAGACGCGCTCGCGCAGCTTGCCGTAGCGCGCCATCAACTCGGGGTCGTCGCGAAAGAGATCGCCGTAATGCGCGCGAATCATCCCGCCACATGAACCCGACGGAATCACCACATAGTCGTATTGCTCGAATTCGCGCAGCGTCTTTTCCGCGAGATCGCGCGCGAGCGGCCGCTCGCCCGAGTTGTAGGCCGGTTGCCCACAGCAGGTTTGCGCGGGCGGGACGTCCACCTCATAGCCGGCCTCCTCGATCAACTTGAGCGCCGAAAAACCGATTTCGGGACGCATGGTGTCGACAAGACAGGTGACGAACAAACCGACTCGCATGGGGACTCCTCGTGAAAACCGTCCCCGATTATCCGACGTTTCGCCGCTGCCACCAACGCCGGACTGCGCCAGGATCGACTGCCCGGCTCGTTCGGAATATGCGTGAACACGGTCGCAATGCAGGCGCGCCATCCCGCCAAACGCTGTCTTTTTTCACAATACGAGATACAATGATCGTTTCCGTGCCGAGTTTCTTATACTCGCCATACGAATTCGCTCCCTGGAATCTGCCCCCATGACCGACACCAATCCGGATCCGAAGACCTCGATTCAGGTGATCGAGCGCATGATGCGCCTCCTCGACGCGCTCGCCGCGCACACCGACCCAGTCAGCCTGAAGGATCTCGCGCAACGCACCGAACTGCATCCGTCCACCGCGCACCGCATTCTCAACGACATGGTGAGCTGCCGGCTTGTCGACCGTTCGGACCCCGGCACGTACCGGCTCGGCATGCGGCTGCTGGAGCTAGGCAATCTCGTAAAGGCGCGCCTCTCGGTACGCGACGCCGCGCTCACGCCCATGCGCGAACTGCATCGTCTCACTGGCCAGACCGTGAACCTTTCGGTGCGCCAGGGCGACGAGATCGTTTATATCGAGCGCGCCTATTCCGAGCGCTCAGGCATGCAGGTAGTGCGGGCAATCGGCGGCCGCGCGCCGCTGCACCTCACTTCCGTTGGCAAACTCTTTCTTGCCGCTGACGAAGCGAATCGCGTTCGCGCCTATGCCACGCGCACCGGTCTTTCGGGTCACACGCGCAACAGCATCACCGACCTTGGCCGGCTGGAGCGTGAACTCGCCCACGTGCGCCAGCAATCCTGCGCACGCGACAACGAGGAGCTGGAACTGGGTGTGCGCTGCATTGCAGCGGGCATTTACGACGACACTGGCAAGCTCGTGGCCGGACTTTCGCTTTCAGCGCCCGCCGACCGTCTCCAGGACTCGTGGCTTGGACAACTGAGCAAGACGGCGCTCCTGATTTCCGAATCACTCGGTTACCACCCGGAGCCGGCCGAAGGCAGCGTACAGACTGCGGCCTGAGTGATAAGGTCACGTTTGCGCGAACCCGCTTCACGCAAACGCATTAAAGCTCACAAAGCGCCGGCACGTCCGGCGCTTCTCTTTTTCTGGCTGCTCAATCAACGAGTTCGGCCAGTTGGCGCTTGATGCGGGTGTCGATTTCTCGCGCCTCTTTCACCAGATTGACCTGCTTCGCGGTACTTGCCGTCTCCAGCAGCGCGGGGTCGATGCTGTAACCCTCACGGCCGCTCAACCACGCAAGGACGTCGCCAAGATGCCAGAGCGACGGACTGCCCTCATGCACGGGCTGAGGAAAATCGACTGCGTGCGTGAGCATCAGCTTGCGCATGTTTTGACGCGACATGCCTGCCATGTCGGCAACGTCGGTCAAGCCGACGAGATCGGGCGCGGCCTCCACGAGACGCGCTGTGGGTGCCGCCTGCTTCACGTTCTGCAACGCCGAGTAGATGGCCGACCACGCGCTCTCGCTCTCGCGCGCGAATGCCAGCGCAATGCGGCCGGGTTGCCCAACGCCGATCGTGGCGTCGTCGCAACCCGCTTGCGCCAGCCGTTCCACGAGATCTTCGTGATCGCAATCGCCGGACGCGAGCTGATACTTGAGCGTGAAGACATAGTTCATAAGCTACTCCTGCTGTATGGCATTCGATCGCTGGGGCGACGCGCTCACGCGTTGCGCCGAGCAATTGTCGACCACGCGCCTCAACAACCAGGCATGGTTGCCAACGTTTCGCGGCGTGCTCCAGATACTCGTAATACAGAACTCTCCGCACCGGCAGTCTGCCTGGTTAAACGGGCAGTACATCCTGCCCCACGCGTGGCCATTGCCTTTAGCTGGTTTAACTAACCAACCTTTCGCTTCGGCATAGGCCAGCGCGGCCTCGACTTCTTTCTTTGGATGCGATCGTCTCATTGACAAGCTCAGTGTATGGGTCGCGCGCCATAGTTGTCAATTGACAACCATCAAATCTGAAGCGACCAGATTGCGCTGGCCAACCGGACAGCGCGTTTCGAACCACTGAAATTTTGCTGAGAACACCAATCGCCCGACAGCTGGCCTCATGGCGTAGGAAGCCGCTTCCGCTGGTCCAAAAGCAAACGCCCCGCATTGCGGGGCGTTCGTTCTGGCGAAACCGGAAACGGCGTAGCGGCGCGAATCAGGTACCCGAGCCCCCCGCATCCGCACTCGTGATGTGCGGCTGCTGGTCGGCGCCGCCGTTGTCGATCCACGTGCGCACACGAGTCGCGTCGGCGAAACGCGAATACTTGCCGCTCGAATCGAGCAGCACCATGATGACCGGACGGCCATGGACCGTCGTTTGCATCACGAGGCACTCACCTGCTTCGTTGATGAAGCCGGTCTTCTGCAGGCCGATGTCCCACGACGGATTGCGGATGAGCGCATTCGTGCTGTTGTACGCAAGATTGCGCTTGCCCGTGTACACGTCATAGCTGCGGTCGGTCGAGAACTGGCGAATGAGCGGATACTGGTAAGCCGCATTGACCATCTTCACGAGATCGCGCGCAGTCGAAACGTTGTGGCTCGACAGCCCCGTGGAATTCTCGAAGTGCGTGTCGGTCATGCCGAGTTGCTTGGCCTTCGCATTCATTGCGGCGATGAAAGCCGGCCGGCCGCCCGGGTAGTAGCGCGAGAGCGCCGCAGCCGCGCGGTTTTCCGACGCCATCAGCGCGATATGCAGCATGTCTTCGCGCGAGAGCACCGAACCCACCGAGAGGCGCGAGCCGGTGTTCTTTTCGTAATCGCGATCTTCGTCGGTGACTTCAATCGACTCGGTGAGCGGCGCCTTCGAATCGAGCACGACCATCGCGGTCATGAGCTTGGAGATCGAGGCGATCGGCACCACGGCATGCGAATTCTTGTCGAAGAGCGGTTCCAGCGAATTCTGGTCCACCACGTAGGCCACGCCCGAACGCAGCGCCAGCGAATCGGGCGTTTCATGGAGACCGAACGCCTGACCCACGGTCGGCTGGCGCGGCTCGAACGCCACGCGGCGCACCGCCGTGTGATGGCGTCCGTTCATGGTGTAGCTGACGCGGCGCTTCTTCACGGCCGGACGCGCATCGTCGTCCTGCGCAGCGGCAACGCTGGTCGCGCCCGCCTTTTTGACGACCTTCGCAGGCGCGCTGGCTGTGCCCTTCTTGCTGGTTTTGGTTGTCTTCTTTGCCTTGGCCGTCGGGGCCGCAGCGGTGTTCTGCGACGCAGCAAAAGCGCCCTCGGGCACTACGAGCGTTGCACTGATGACCACGGAGACAGCCACCGACAGCGCGGTACTGACAACCGATGCGGGCACCAGCTTGAACGACAGGAGCTTGTCGGATTTCATTGGTGTTCTGGATGAAGCGGCGGGATCGTTCGCCAAGTGTAGTAAAACCACGAAAAATTCGCAAATTGAAGCACTTATGGCCACTCGTTAAACCGAAGTCTGACTTCCAATTGAGATGACCAATGCGCTTCGAACATTCGATGGAGAAAGACAATCGCCCGGGCAACCCCACCCTGCTGCGCCTTGCGCCGACAACATCTTTTGTTGCCTACACATTGACGGCACGCGCTATGCAAACTTTATGTGGGAGTAATACCGAGGACGACTCTCTGACGCCGGTGCCGCCGAATCGCGCGACGCGCGTTCGACAGCAATGGATCTTTAACGTTCCATGAAGGAATTTGGTGGACGCGCGAAGCGCAATCCCGCACCGACCTTCGATGAATCATACGGCGCACGCCATTTCCGGCGCATACCGTCATCCTCAATCTTGCCAGATCGAGCGTGCATGTGCTTGACCTTGTCGGCCAAAGCCTCGCCGCACGTAGGTTTCGGACGCTATGCCGCAGCCCGTCAAGGCCGATGAATATGACCCCATGCCCGGCGCATAAGTAGTTGTTTAACAATAGTTTAATGTAATTGTGCAACGCACCAAAAGTTCTTGACATTCGCCTCCAGCGACCTAAAATCGAGATTAATGCTGCGACGCACCAAAGCGCCGGGCAGATTCCCCCAAGAGTCTTGCCACTTACTTCAGGCGACCCACGAACGAGGTCGCCAAACACCCAGGAGCGTAAACATGAGTCTGCTGACCCCTGAGCAATTCGCCGCTGCCCAGAAAGCCAACCTCGAAACGCTGTTCGGCCTCACCGGCAAGGCATTCGAAGGCGTGGAAAAGCTCGTCGAATTGAACCTTCAGGCCGTTCGCTCGAATATCGCCGAATCGCAGGAACACGCACAACGCGCGCTGTCGGCAAAAGATGCGCAAGAGTTCTTCGCTGTGCAATCGAGCTTCGCTCAACCGCTCGCCGAAAAGCTGCTCTCGTACGGCCGTCACGTGTACGAAATCGCTTCGGCTACGCAAGCCGAATTCGCAAAGGTCGCTGAAGCGCACCTCGAAGAGCAGAACCGCAAGGTCCAGTCGCTCGTCGACAATGTCGCCAAGAACGCACCGGCCGGCTCGGAAACCGCGGTTGCGGTGATCAAGTCGGCGATCAACGCTGCGAACACGACCTACGAAACGGTCCACAAGGCCACCAAGCAAGCCGTTGAATTGGCAGAAAGCAATTTCAACGCCGCTTCCGCAGCAGCCAGCAAGGCCGCCGCACAAGCTTCGCGCTCGGCTGCCGCCGCTGCGCCCAAGAAGCCGGCCTGAGCGTCACGCATCGGTCTGGGCGCGCTGCAAGTCGTGTAAGCCGCGCCCTGTGCCGGACCCGACGCTCCGGTCCGGTATGCCGTTTGCCCGGTCGCTGGAAGGCCGGGAATTTTTTTGGCTTCAGCGTCTCTCGCAGCCAGACACGGCAACCTTGGCGACCAAATAAAAAAGGCGCACTCCTCGCGGAGTGCGCCTTTTTTCATGCTCGCAGCAAACTTACTTCTTCTTTTGCGGCGGCAGGTCCGTGCAAACGCCTTCATACAGTTCGGCAGCCATGCCCACCGACTCGCCCAGCGTCGGGTGCGGGTGGATGGTCTTGCCGATGTCGGTCGCGTCCGCGCCCATTTCCACCGCCAGGCAGACTTCGCTGATGAGGTCGCCCGCGTTCAGGCCGACGATGCCGCCACCGATCACGCGATGCGTCTCTTCGTCGAAAATCAGCTTGGTGAAGCCCTCGTCGCGGCCGTTGGCGATCGCGCGGCCCGAAGCGGCCCACGGGAACACTGCCTTGCCGTACTTGATGCCTTCGGCCTTGCACTGCTCTTCCGTCTTGCCGGCCCAAGCCACTTCCGGATCGGTGTAGGCCACCGACGGAATCTGCATGGCGTCGAAGTACGCCTTCTCGCCGTGCGCCGCTTCCGCTGCCACGTGGCCTTCATGCACGGCCTTGTGCGCGAGCATCGGCTGACCGACGATGTCGCCGATCGCGAAGATGTGCGGCACGTTGGTGCGCTGCTGCTTGTCGACTTCGATGAAGCCGCGATCCGTCACCGCGATGCCAGCCTTGTCCGCGCCGATCTTCTTGCCGTTGGGCGAGCGGCCCACGGCGACCAGCACGAGGTCGTAACGCTGCGGCTCGGCGGGTGCCTTCTCGCCCTCGAACGTGACGTAGATGCCGTCGGCCTTCGCCTCGGCATTCGTCGTCTTGGTCTTGAGCATGACATTCGCGAAGCGCTTCGCGTTGTACTTCTCCCAGACCTTCACGAGATCGCGGTCGGCGCCGGCCATCAGGCCGTCGAGCATTTCCACGACGTCGATCTGCGAGCCGAGCGTCGCGTAGACGGTCGCCATTTCGAGGCCGATGATGCCGCCGCCGATCACCAGCATCTTCTGCGGGATCTGGCGCAGTTCGAGCGCACCGGTCGAATCGACCACGCGCGGATCTTCAGGAATGAACGGCAGCTTCACAGCCTGCGAACCCGCGGCGATGATCGCCTGCTTGAACTTGACGATCTTCTTGCCGCCCTCGCCCGCCACTTCCATGTGATACGGATCGAGGAAGGTGCCCACGCCGGTCACGACTTCGACCTTGCGCGCCTTCGCCATGCCGGCCAGGCCGCCCGTGAGCTTCTTGACGACGCCCGACTTGAAGTCGCGCAGGCGGTCGAGATCGATCTGCGGCTTGCCGAACGAGATGCCGTGCGATTCGAGCGCGGCAGCTTCGTCGATCACGAGCGCCGTGTGCAGCAGCGCCTTCGACGGGATGCAGCCGACGTTCAGACACACGCCGCCGAGCGTCGAATAACGCTCGACGAGCACGGTCTTCATGCCGAGGTCGGCCGAGCGGAACGCTGCCGAATAGCCGCCAGGGCCAGCGCCGAGCACGAGCATGTCGCATTCGACGTCTGCGCTACCGCCAAAGCTGCCGGCTTGCGGTGCCGCGGTTTTCGAAACTTCGGCTACCTTCGGAGCCTCAGCGGCCTTGGGCGCTTCGGCCTTCGGTGCTGCAGCCGGTGCGGCAGCAGCAGCCGACACTTCGACGATCGCAACCACGGTGCCTTGCGACGCCTTGTCGCCAGCCTTGATCTTCACTTCCTTCACCGTGCCCGCGACATCGCTGGGCACTTCCATCGTGGCCTTGTCCGACTCAAGCGAGAGCAGCGTCTGCTCTTTCTCGATTACATCGCCGACCTTGATGTTGACTTCGATGACGTCGATGTCCTTGAAGTCGCCGATATCCGG
Organism: Paraburkholderia caffeinitolerans; assembly: GCF_902859945.1. Taxonomy (GTDB): domain Bacteria; phylum Pseudomonadota; class Gammaproteobacteria; order Burkholderiales; family Burkholderiaceae; genus Paraburkholderia; species Paraburkholderia caffeinitolerans. Next base: position 184,775 of record NZ_CADIKL010000012.1, read on the forward strand.
CACTTTCACTTCGACGAGACTCATGGTGTCCCCTATTGGAACGACCGGCCGCGCCCGCCGCGCGTCGCACGCACGAGAACCCTGTGCGCGCGACGCGGTGGCGTTAGCCGGTCAATGAAGCGGTTTTACAGAATCACGCGGCGGAAGTCGCCGAGGATCGCGCCAAGGTACGCATTGAAGCGCGCGGCAGCTGCGCCGTCGATCACGCGGTGATCGTACGAGAGCGACAGCGGCAGCGTGAGGCGCGGCACGAACTGCTTGCCGTCCCACACCGGCTTCATCGCGCTCTTCGACAGACCGAGGATCGCCACTTCCGGAGCGTTGATGATCGGCGTGAAGTGCGTGCCACCGATGCCGCCGAGCGACGAGATCGAGAAGCAGCCGCCTTGCATCTGGTCCGGCTTGAGCTTGCCGTCGCGCGCGAGCTTCGAGAGCTCGGCCATTTCCTTGGCGATGTCGACAAGACCCTTCTTGTCCGCGTCGCGAATCACCGGGACGACGAGGCCGTTCGGCGTGTCGGCGGCAAAACCGATGTGGTAGTACTGCTTGAAGACGAGGTTGTCGCCGTCGAGGCTCGCGTTGAACGTCGGGAACTTCTTCAGTGCCGCGACGCAGGCCTTGATGACGAACGCGAGCATCGTGAACTTGACGCCGGCCTTCTCGTTTTCCTTGTTCAACTGCACGCGCAGCGCCTCGAGGTCGGTGATGTCCGCTTCGTCGTTATTCGTGACGTGCGGGATCATGACCCAGTTGCGGTGCAGGTTCGCGCCCGAGATCTTCTTGATGCGCGACAGCGGCTGCGTGTCGATCGGGCCGAACTTCGTGAAGTCGACCTTCGGCCACGGCAGCAGGTTCAGACCCGCGCCGCCGCCAGCAGGCGCTGCTGCTGCAGGAGCTGCGAGCGCACCCGTCATCACACCCTTCACGAACGCCGTGACGTCGTCCTGAGTGATGCGGCCCTTCGGACCCGTGCCCGTAACGCGGCCAACGTCCACGCCCAGAGCGCGTGCGAACGCGCGCACGGACGGCGATGCGTGGCTCGGACGGCGCGAGCCGCCTTCGCCTGCCGGGATGATCGGTGCCTGCGCGAGCGCCGACGGCGCTGCGGGAGCGGCCTTGGCCGGCGCGGCCTGGGGAGCGTCCGACGGCACTTCGACCGGCTTCGCTGCCGGTGCGGCGGCAGGAGCCGCTGCGCCTTCCGCTTCGACCACGACGATTTCCGTGCCTTCCGACACGTTGTCGCCAACCTTGACCAGAATCGCCTTGACGACGCCGGACACCGGGCTCGGCACGTCCATGGTTGCCTTGTCCGACTCGAGCGTGACGAGCGACTGCTCCTTCTCGACGCGGTCGCCGACCTTCACGCCGATCTCGATGACCGGCACATCCTTATAGTCGCCGATGTCGGGGACCTTGACGCTTTGCGCGCCACCGCTCACAGCGGGCGCGGCAGCCGGTGCTGCAGCAGCGGGGGCTGCCGCAGGCGCGGCGGCGGGCGCAGCAGCCGGAGCTGCGGCGGCGCCAGCGCCGTCCAGCACGAGCACCAGCGTGCCTTCCGACACGTTATCGCCCAGCTTGACCTTCACTTCCTTGACCGTGCCCGAAGCCGGGCTCGGCACGTCCATCGTCGCCTTATCCGATTCCAGCGTGATCAGCGACTGCTCTTTTTCGACGGTATCGCCCGCCTTTACCAGCACCTCGATCACAGGAATGTCCTTGTAATCGCCGATGTCCGGCACCTTGACTTCGATCGTTTGACTCATTGTTAGTGTCTCCGGGGCCGCATACGACGCGCCTCCTCGCTTCGAGGAGGCGCACATGCCATGCACAGGGGGATGATGCGTTAGACGGTCATCGGGTTGGGTTTGGACGGGTCGAGCTTGTACTTCGCAATGGCGTCGGCGACGACCTTGCGCTCGATCTTGCCTTCGTCTGCGAGCGCGTTGAGCGCTGCAACCGTCGTCCAGTAACGATCGACTTCGAAGAAGTGACGCAGATTTTCACGCGTGTCCGAACGGCCGAAACCGTCGGTGCCGAGCACCACGAACTTGCGCGGCACCAGGCCACGGATCTGGTCGACGAGTGCACGAACATAGTCGGTCGATGCGATGACCGGACCTTCCGTACCCTTGAGCAGCTTCTCGACGTGCGATTCGCGACGCGGCTCGCTCGGGTGCAGCAAGTTCCAGCGCTCGACTTCGTGGCCCTCGCGAGCGAGTTCCGTGAAGCTCGGCACGCTCCAGAGGTCGGCTTCGACGCCCCAGTCGTTCTTGAGCAGGTCGGCGGCGGCGATCACTTCGTTGAAGATCGTGCCCGCGCCCATCAGCTGAACGCGCGGACCCTTGGTCTTCGCGGCGCCCTTGCGGAACGAATACATGCCCTTGAGGATGTCGGCCGCGACGTTTTCGCCCTGCGGGATCGCCGGATGCTCGTAGTTCTCGTTCATCACGGTGATGTAATAGAACACGTCTTCCTGGTCCTGCACCATGCGGCGCAGGCCGTCCTGCATGATCACGGCGAGTTCGTAGCCGAAGGTCGGGTCGTAGGTGACGCAGTTCGGCACCGATGCTGCCCACAGGAGCGAGTGGCCGTCTTCGTGCTGCAGGCCTTCGCCGTTGAGCGTCGTGCGGCCCGCGGTGCCGCCCAGCAGGAAGCCGCGCGAACGCATGTCGCCCGCCGCCCACACCAGGTCGCCGATACGCTGGAGGCCGAACATCGAGTAGAAGATGTAGAACGGCACCATGATCTCGCCGTGCGTCGAGTACGACGTCGCGGCTGCGATCCAGTCACACATGCCACCGGCTTCGTTGATGCCTTCCTGCAGGATCTGACCGGTCTGCGATTCCTTGTAGAACATCAGCTGGTCAGCATCTTCCGGCACGTACTTCTGGCCGTCCTGATTCCAGATGCCGATCTGGCGGAACAGGCCTTCCATACCGAAGGTACGCGACTCGTCCGGCACGATCGGCACGACGCGCTTGCCGAGCGCCTTGTCCTTCAACAGGATGTTGAGGATACGCACGAACGCCATCGTCGTTGAAATCTCGCGGCCTTCGCCTGTGCCCTTGAGCAGCGGATCGAACGCTTCGAGCGCCGGCACCGGCAGCGATTCCGCCTTCTGGCGGCGCGCGGGCAGGTAGCCGCCGAGGTCCATGCGCTTCTTGCGCATGTACTCGAGTTCCTTCGAGCCTTCCTCGAACTTGATGTACGGCACGTCGACGAGCTGCTCGTCCGTGATCGGCAGACGGAACTGGTCGCGGAACTTCTTGAGCTGGTCCACCTGCATCTTCTTCTGCTGGTGGGTGATGTTCATGGCCTGGCCGGCTTCGCCCATGCCATAGCCCTTGATCGTCTTGGCGAGGATCAGGGTCGGCTGGCCCTTCGCGTTCTGGGCCTGGTGGAATGCCGCGTAGATCTTGTGCGGATCGTGGCCGCCACGGTTCAGGTTCCAGATGTCGTCATCGGACCAGTCGGCAACCAGCGCCTTCAGTTCAGGCGTGTTGAAGAAGTGCTCGCGCACGTAGGCGCCCGACTCCGACTTGTACGTCTGGTACTCGCCGTCGACGACTTCCATCATGCGGCGCATCAGTGCGCCCGACTTGTCGCGCTGGAACAACGCGTCCCAGCGGCTGCCCCAGATGACCTTGACGACGTTCCAGCCGGCACCGCGGAACTCGCTTTCAAGTTCCTGGATGATCTTGCCGTTGCCGCGCACAGGGCCGTCGAGACGCTGCAGGTTGCAGTTGATGACGAACACGAGGTTGTCCAGACGCTCGCGGCCGGCCATGCCGATCGCGCCGAGCGATTCCGGCTCGTCCGTTTCGCCGTCGCCGAGGAAGGCCCAGACCTTGCGGCCTTCGGTCTTCGCCATGCCGCGCGCTTGCATGTACTTCATGAAGCGTGCCTGGTAGATCGCCATGATCGGGCCGAGGCCCATCGAGACGGTCGGGAACTGCCAGAAGTCCGGCATCAGCCACGGGTGCGGGTACGACGAGATGCCCTGGCCGCCCACTTCCTGGCGGAAGTTGTCGAGCTGGTTCTCGGACAGACGGCCGAGCAGGAACGCGCGCGAGTAGACGCCCGGCGACGAGTGGCCCTGCACGAACACGAGGTCGCCACCATGTTCCGGCGACGGAGCGCGCCAGAAGTGGTTGTAGCCGACGTCATAGAGCGTCGCGGCCGAAGCGAACGAGGCAATGTGACCGCCGACGTTCGTGTCCTTGCCCGCGCGCAGCACCATGGCGATGGCGTTCCAGCGCGTGTACGAGCGGATGCGGTGTTCGATGTCCTGGTCGCCGGGGTTCTTGGCCTGATTGGCGACGGGAATCGTGTTGATGTACGGCGTGTTGGCCGAGAACGGCAGATGTTCGCCATGCACGCGGGCGAATTCGATCTGCTTCTCGATCAGGTAGTGAGCGCGGTCGGGACCAATGGCAGAAATGACGCCGTCCAGCGCCTCCAGCCATTCGGCGGTTTCCTGAGGATCTTCGTCCTTTTCGGTGGCAATGTATTTCAGGACTTCGTCGGGTACAGCGGACATACTCGTCTCCTGGATGTAGGGGAACGCTGTTGATCGGACTATGCGGATGACGACCCTTGCGACGTGACGGGGCCGACCGCATCAGCATTGCGGGCGATTGTAATTACCGCATCTCGCTTCGCGCAAGCGATTTTTCGAATAGCGAGATTCAGTTTTATAATATGAAAAATTGCTGCGGCGCACGCTGAATCGTTCGTGCCCTTTCACCGATATCGGCCAGTTCGAACCCGTTTATCGGCGAATTGCCGTTTTTTTCACGGCGTTTCGAACTCTTACGCTGAGCTACAATCCTTGCCATGTTGACCGAACGGCTTTTCGCACGCTCGGCGCGGCCGCCCGGTTCGCCCGGCGAGTCCTCGCCGTCCCGCTGGCACCACGGACCCTGGTGGTCGAATTCCTATTTGCTGACGCCGCTCCTGTCGATCCTCGTCTTCCTGATCGTCATGAGCCTGATCTTGTGGAGCCTGAACCGCCGCGAGCAGCAACAGCAGGAAGACACGCTCTATCGCAACGTCGCTTGGGCACAACAGCAGATCCGCCTCTCCATGACAGGCGCGCAGGAGCAATTGCAGGCGCTCCAGCGCGACCTGGTTGCCGGCCACAACGACCCGCAGTACTTCCAGACGTCCACCACGGACATCATGCAGGGTCACCCCGAGATCCTCTACCTGAACTGGTACACGAGCCAGCAGGAGCCGCGCTGGCCCAATACCGCCATGCCGGTGTTCGGCCAGCGCCTGGCCAAGCCCAACGACGCGCAGATGGACGAGGCCGTGAAGGCCGCCTTCGACGAAGCCCGTTCGACGCGCCGTCAGGTCTACTCGCCGCTCATCTACGACGACGTGGGCAACGGCTACATCACGTTGCAGACGCCTGTCTACCGCGACCGCGAGTTCCTCGGTTCGGTGGCGGCCGTGTTCTCGGTCGAAGGGATCCTCAAGCACGACATTCCTCCTGAGCTGTCCGCCAAGTACAAGATCTCGATCATCGACGCGAACAACCGCGAGCTCGCCACCACCTCGACGCGCCCGCGCCTGCCGCGCGACGTTTACTACGACCTGCCGCTCGACCCGCCGGGCCAGGGCGTCTCCGTGCGCGTGTACTCGTACCCGCAGATGACCAACTTCACGAACAATACGCTCGTGTGGCTGGTTGCGGGTCTTTCGTGCTTCGTCCTGTGGAGCCTCTGGAGTCTCTGGAAGCATACGCGCCAGCGCTTCGAAGCGCAGCAGGCTTTGTACGCGGAAGCGTTCTTCCGGCGCGCGATGGAAAATTCGGTGCTGATCGGCATGCGCGTGCTCGACATGCACGGGCGCATCACGCACGTGAACCCGGCCTTTTGCCGCATGACCGGCTGGGACGAAAGCGACCTCGTGGGCAAGCACGCGCCGTTCCCCTACTGGCCGCGCGACGCTTACCCTGAAATGCAGCGCCAGCTCGACATGACGCTGCGCGGCAAAGCGCCTTCCTCGGGCTTCGAATTGCGCGTGCGCCGCAAGGACGGCTCGCAGTTCCACGCGCGCCTCTATGTCTCGCCGCTCATCGACAGTTCGGGCCGCCAGACCGGCTGGATGTCGTCGATGACCGACATCACCGAGCCCAAGCGCGCACGTGAGGAACTCGCCGCCGCGCACGAGCGCTTCACCACGGTGCTGGAGAGCCTCGACGCCGCCGTCTCGGTGCTCGCCGCCGACGAAGCCGAACTACTGTTTGCAAACCGCTACTACCGTCACCTGTTCGGCATCCGTCCTGACGGGCATCTGGAACTGGCCGGCGGCGGCGGCTTCGATTCGGCCGCGGCGTCGTCCGATTCGATCGACATGGTGGACGCCTACGCCGGCCTGCCCGCCACCGCGCTCACCGAAAGCGCCGCCGACGCTCAGGAAGTCTACGTCGAGAGCATCCAGAAGTGGTTCGAGGTGCGGCGCCAGTACATCCAGTGGGTGGACGGCCACCTCGCGCAGATGCAGATCGCGACCGACATCACCACGCGCAAGCAGGCCCAGGAACTGGCCCGCCAGCAGGACGAAAAGCTGCAGTTCACGAGCCGCCTCATGACGATGGGCGAAATGGCCTCGTCGCTCGCGCACGAACTGAATCAGCCGCTCGCCGCCATCAACAACTATGCCTCGGGCACCGTCGCGCTCGTGAAGTCGGGACGCGCCGCACCCGACAACCTCTTGCCCGTGCTCGAAAAGACCGCGCAGCAGGCAGTGCGCGCGGGCATGATCATCAAGCGCATCCGCGAGTTCGTGAAGCGCAGCGAGCCCAAGCGCCAGGCCACGCGCGTGGCCGATATCGTCGCCGACGCCGTGGGGCTCGCCGAAATCGAGGCGCGCAAGCGCCGCATCCGCATCGTGACCGACATGCGCTCGCGCATGCCCGTGATCTACGTCGATCCGGTGCTCATCGAGCAGGTGCTCGTCAATCTTCTGAAGAACGCCGCCGAAGCCATGGCGGAGGCGCATCCGAATTTGGCCAATGCGGCCGTGGACCCGGTGATCCGCGTGATCGTGAAGCGCGATGGCGGCAACGTCTGCATCAGCGTGGTCGACCAGGGCCCGGGCGTCGACGAGGCCACCGCCGAGCGTCTCTTCGAACCTTTCTACAGCACCAAGTCCGATGGCATGGGCATGGGGCTGAATATCTGCCGTTCGATCATCGAATCGCATCGCGGGCGTCTTTGGGTGGTCAACAACGTCGAAGCGGACGGCCACATCAGCGGCGCCACATTCCATTGCAGTCTGCCCATCGGCGAAACGGACCGTTCCTCGCGCGACGGATCGGACGAGCCGACCACACAAACCGTTACGGGAGAGCCATGAACAGCCCAGTCACCACTCAGGAAACCGTCTTTGTTGTCGACGACGATGAAGCCGTACGAGACTCCCTGCGCTGGCTGCTCGAAGCGAATGGCTACCGCGTGCAGTGCTTCACGAGCGCGGAAGAGTTCCTCGATGCGTACCAGCCGGCGCAGCAAGCCGGACAAATCGCCTGCCTGATTCTGGACGTGCGCATGCAGGGCATGAGCGGACTCGAGCTGCAAGAGCGCCTGATCGCCGAAAACGCCTCGTTGCCGATCATCTTCGTGACCGGCCACGGCGACGTCCCGATGGCCGTCTCCACCATGAAGAAGGGCGCGATGGACTTCATCGAGAAGCCCTTCGACGAAGCCGAACTGCGCAAGCTCGTCGAGCGCATGCTGGAGAAGGCCCGCAGCGAAAGCACCAACGTGCAGCAGCAGCGTGCCGCGGCCGAGCGCCTCGGCAAGCTCACCGCACGCGAGCACCAGGTGCTCGAGCGCATCATCGCGGGCCGCCTGAACAAGCAGATCGCCGACGATCTGGGCATCAGCATCAAGACCGTCGAAGCGCACCGTGCGAACATCATGGAAAAGCTCAACGTGAACACGGTCGCCGACTTGCTGCGTCTCGCGCTCTCCAACAAGCCGCAACAGGCGCAGCAGCAGTAAAACGCTGCCAAAACAGCGCGCCCGGGAAGGCGCATATCTTGCGCGGCGCATGACGCCGCGTGGCGCCTTCCCTACCACATTCCCACCGCTTCTTCCTGTCTCGTTCGGCCCGTGTTTCGTTTGGCCGCGACAGTTCGCGCGCGCTGCGCGGGTATAATGTCGCCCTTTGCAGCCGGCGCCCGCCTCTCCCTGAGCAAAGACGTCAAGCGGGAATCAAGCGGGTATCAAGCGGGCATCAAGCGACCCGCCGCGCTCCGGCATGCATCCGCGCATTGCCCACACTCGAATTCGACCGACCATGACAGCCACCCTCATCGACGGCCTCGCCCTCTCCAAGAAACTGCGCGCCGACGTCGCCACGCGCGCCGCCGCCCTCACCGCCCGCGGCCATCAGCCTGGCCTCGCGGTCGTGCTGGTCGGCGACAATCCCGCGAGCGAAGTCTATGTGCGCAACAAGGTGAAGGCCTGCGAGGACAACGGCCTCCATTCGTCGTACGACCGCTATGCCGACACGCTCTCCGAAGCCGATCTGCTCAAGCGCATCGACGAACTGAACCGCGATCCCAAGATTCACGGCATTCTCGTGCAGTTGCCGCTGCCCAAGCACATCGACAGCCACAAGGTGATCGAGGCGATCGCGCCGGAAAAAGACGTGGACGGCTTTCACGTCGCCAACGCCGGCGCGCTCATGACCGGCCGTCCGCTGTTCCGCCCCTGCACGCCCTACGGCGTGATGAAGATGTTCGAGGAATACAAGATTCCTCTGGAAGGCGCGAACGCCGTGGTGATCGGCCGCTCGAACATCGTCGGCAAGCCCATGGCGCTGCTGCTGCTCGAAAAGGGCGCTACGGTCACGATCTGCCACAGCAAGACGCGCGATCTCGCGAAGCACACGCGCGAAGCGGACATCGTGGTGGCCGCCGTGGGCAAGCGCAACGTGCTGACCGCCGAGATGATCAAGCCGGGCGCCACCGTGATCGACGTGGGCATGAATCGCGACGACAACGGCAAGCTGTGCGGCGATGTCGATTTCGCGGGCCTAAAGGGCGTAGCCGGCTTCATCACGCCGGTGCCGGGCGGTGTCGGCCCGATGACCATTACGATGCTGCTCGTCAACACGATCGAAGCCGCGGAGCGCGCATCCGGCGTCTAAACACGCGCGGCGCGTGCGGAACAGGCACGGTTGCCAAAGCTTCACTGAACGGCCCTGCGCATTCATGCGCGGGCCGTTTTTTTTCGTGCATGCACTGGCGACGCGCAGAGCGCGGCGCGTCGATTGCGCCGCCTCAGCCTGACTTCTGTTAATTTGCACGGGTGCTCCGATTGGAAAGCGCGCACTGCGCCCCAATACTGGAATATCGGGGCGCGCGAAAGCGCGCGGCGCCCCGGCCCTCCCCGGCTTTGCATCGGCCCATTTCATTGCGAATCAACCGCGACAGAAGGAACAGGACGCATCATGGCAACTACTCCCTCCGATAATCCGCTGCTCGATTTCACCGGCCTGCCGCGCTTTGGCGAGATCCGCCCCGAACACGTAACACCCGCACTGGACGTACTGCTCGCGAATGCGGGCGCCGCAGTCGAGCGCGCTGCCCAACCCATGACGCCCTCGCAGTGGAGCGACGTGGTCGAGCCGCTCGAGCGCGCCACCGAGCCGCTTTCGCGCGCTTGGGGCGTGATCGGTCACCTGAACGCCGTGGCCGACACGCCGGAACTGCGCGCCGTGTACGGCGAAAACCTGCCGCGCGTGACCGAGTTCTGGTCGAGCGTCGGCCAGAATCTCGCGCTCTACGAGAAGTACAAGGCCATCACGAGCCACAATTCGTTCCAGTTGCTTTCAGGCGAGCGCAAGAAGATTCTCGACAACGCGCTGCGCGACTTCCGCCTCTCGGGCGCGGAGTTGCCAGAAGACCAGAAGCCGCGTTTTGCCGAACTGCAGGAGCGCCAGGCATCGCTCGCGAAAGCGTTCTCCGACCACGTGCTCGACGCCACCAACGCCTACGCGTTCTACGCCACCAACGAAAGCGAACTCGCCGGCCTGCCCGACGATGTGATCGCCGCCGCGCGCGAAGCCGCCGAGCGCGAGAACAAGCAAGGCTGGAAGTTCACGCTGCACTTTCCTTCGTATTTTCCGGTGCTGCAGTACTCGGAAAACCGCGCGATGCGCGAGACGATGTATCGCGCCTACATCACGCGCGCATCGGAGCTGGGCGCTCAATACGGCGGCGGCCAGCCCGACTGGGACAACACCGCGATCGTCGACGATCAGCTCAAGCTGCGCGCCGAAGAAGCGAAGATGCTCGGCTACAACAACTTCGCAGAGGTTTCGCTCGCGCCGAAGATGGCCGAGTCGCCGGCGCAGGTCATGAGCTTCCTTGAAGACCTCGCCACGCGCGCGCGCCCGCACGCCGAAAAAGACTGGCAGGAACTGCGCGAATTCGCGGCGAACGAACTCGGCCTCACGCAGATCGAGCCGTGGGACATGGCCTTCGCCGCCGAACGTCTGCGCCAGAAGCGCTACTCGTTCTCGGAGAACGAGGTCAAGCAATACTTCCCCGAAGACTTCGTGCTCAAGGGCCTCTTCAAGGTCACGGAAACACTGTTCGGCGTGCGCATCCGCGACGACAAAACCGCCGTCTGGCATCCGGACGTGCGCTTTTTCCGCGTCGAAAACGCCGACGGCACGCTGATCGCACAGTTCTATCTCGACCTCTACGCGCGCGAAGGCAAACGCGGCGGCGCCTGGATGGACGATGCACGTTCGCGCCGCAAGCTCGAAGGCAATGGCGTGCAAACGCCGGTCGCGTATCTCACCTGCAACTTCTCCGCGCCGGTGGGCGGCCGCCCCGCGTGCTTCACGCATGACGAAGTCATCACGCTGTTCCACGAATTCGGTCACGGCTTGCATCACATGCTCACGCGCGTGGACGAACTCTCGGTCTCGGGCATCAACGGCGTCGAGTGGGACGCGGTCGAGCTGCCCTCGCAGTTCATGGAGAACTTCTGCTGGGAGTGGGACGTCCTCACGGAGATGACCTCGCACGTCGATACGGGCAAGCCGCTGCCGCGCGAACTGTTCGACAAGATGCTCGCCGCGAAGAACTTCCAGAGCGGCCTCGGCACGCTGCGCCAGATAGTGTTCTCGCTGTTCGACATGGCGCTGCACGTGGACTTCGACGCCTCGAAGGGCAAGACCGTGAACGATCTCGCGCGCGAGATCAATGCGCGCTATCACGTCATTGCGCAAGCGCCGTTCTCGCGCTGGCCGAACACCTTCAGCCATATCTTCGCGGGCGGCTACGCTGCCGGCTACTACAGCTACAAGTGGGCCGAAGTGCTTTCCGCCGATGCCTACGCGGCATTCGAAGAAGCGGCGCAGGCCACGAAGTCGAGCGTGCTCGACGCGGCCACGGGCACACGCTATCGCAAGGAGATTCTGGAAGTGGGCGGCAGCCGCCCGGCGATGGAATCGTTCAAGGCGTTCCGCGGACGCGAACCCAACATCGACGCGCTGCTGCGCCATAACGGCATGGAGCAGCCGCCGGCACAGCATTAAACGCACTTCGCGCAGCTTCACGAAAAACCGCGCATCGGATGCATCCCATGCGCGGTTTTTTATCGTCCGCGGTTTGCCTGGAAAATCGCTTACCGGTGCAGCCTGAAGTCGACGCTCGTGGGCCGCCCTTCGAGCGCGAGCGCGACACGTTGCGCGGGTTGGCGGCTCACCACCCTGCCCCGGCTCACCACGGCAAGGCGCGCCGCGCGCAATCGAATCGCCTCGACGGGGTCGCGCGCGTCGAGCACCACGAGATTGGCGGCGCTTCCCGGCGCAATACCATACCCTTCAAGGCCGAGAATCTTCGCGGGATTGACAGTGACCGCGTCGAAGCATGCACGCGACGCCTCCACGCCGGTCATCTGCGCGACGTGCAGCCCCATCTGCGCGACTTCGAGCATGTCGCCCGAGCCGAAGCTGTACCAGGGATCCATCACGCAATCGTGGCCGAATGCGACGTTAATGCCCGCCGCCATCAACTCCGGCACGCGCGTCATGCCGCGCCGCTTTGGATAGGTATCGGAGCGGCCCTGCAGCGTGATGTTGATGAGCGGATTCGCAATGGCCGCCACGCCCGACTCGCGCATGAGCGGGATGAGCTTGCTCACATAGTAGTTGTCCATCGAGTGCATCGAGGTGAGATGCGAGCCCGTCACGCGGCCGTGCAAACCGAGACGATGTGTTTCAGCCGCGAGCGTTTCGATGTGGCGCGAGAGCGGGTCGTCGGACTCGTCGCAATGCATGTCCACGCGCAGGCCTTGCTCCGCCGCGAATTCGCAGAGCAACCTCACAGACTCCGCTCCGTCGGCCATGGTGCGCTCGAAGTGCGGAATGCCGCCCACCACGTCCACGCCCATCGCGATGGCGCGCTTGAGATTGTCGAACGCACCGGGGCTGCGCAACAGGCCGTCCTGCGGAAACGCCACGAGTTGCAAGTCTAGATAGGGCGCCACGCGGCGCTTCACTTCGAGCAGCGCCTCGACGGCGAGCAGCCGCGCATCGCAAACATCCACGTGCGAGCGGATCGCCAGCAGCCCGCGCGCAACGGCCCAATCGCAGTACTGCAGCGCGCGCTCGACGAGCGCCTCCTGCGTGAGCTGCGGCTTGAGCTCGCCCCATAGCGCGATGCCCTCCAGCAGCGTGCCCGACGCATTCACGCGCGGCAGCCCCCAGGACAGCGTGGCATCCATGTGGAAGTGCGCGTCGACGAACGGCGCGCTGACGAGCGCACCGGCCGCGTCGATCTCCTCGGGCGCCTGGGCCGCGAGATGTGGCTCGACGGCTGCGATGCGCCCCGCCTCGATGCCGATATCGACCGTGGGATGCCCGGCCGGATGTGCATGCGCGAGCACGGCGCGGCGAATGATCAGGTCCATGGATGGCTCCTTGCTGGCGTGTTTTTGTGCTGTGCTTTGATGCCGCTTCGATTCCGCCTTGATTCTATCGGAGCATGAATTCACGCCCCGGCTTCGCGGTCGTCGTCTTCGGGATCGTCGTCGAATAATGCGAACTGGCCGCGCAACGCGGGATTGTCCTCTTCGAGGCGCACCCCCGCCCCCAGCAGCCGCACCGCAAGCTTGCGCCGCGCCAGTCCCTTCTCGAGCAAGGCGAGCAGCGTGGGCAGATCGGTGGCATCGGCCACGCATTCGACCGTCGTGCGCTGAAAATTCGCAAAGCGGATCTTCACGAAAAGCTTGCGCACGGCGTGCACGCAGCCCGCGCGCTCGATGCGCACGTCCAGTTGCGCGGCAAGGCGCTTGAGTTCCTCGCTGCACGCTTCGAGCGTGAGCAGATCGTTCACATAGGTCGTCTCGACGCTCACCGACTTGCGCTCCTGATCCGCACGCACGGGCCGCTCGTCGATGCCGCGCGCCAGTTCGTAGAGCCGCTTGCCGAACACACCGAAATGCCTGTGCAGATCGAACAACGACCACGTGCGCAACTGCGTACAGGTGGACAGCCCGAGGCTCTCCAGCTTCGCCGCCGTGACCTTGCCCACGCCATGAATCTTGCGCACGGGCAGCGCCGCAACGAACGCATCGACCTCATGCGGACGCACGACGAAGAGCCCATCGGGCTTGTTCCAGTCGGAAGCGATCTTGGCGACGAACTTGTTGGGCGCGACGCCCGCCGACACCGTCACGCCCACGGCCTCGCGCACGCGCTCGCGAATCTCGTTCGCGATGAGCGTGGCGCTGCCCTTGCAGCGCGTGGTGCGCGAAACGTCGAGATAAGCCTCGTCGAGCGAGAGCGGCTCGACGTCCGCCGTGTAATCGCGATAGATCGCCATGATCTGCCGCGAGGCGATGCGGTACTTTTCCATCGCCGTGGGCAGAATCAGCAGCTCGGGGCACTTGCGCATGGCCAGCGCCGACGACATGGCCGAATGCACGCCAAAGCGGCGCGCCTCGTAATTACAGGTCGCGATCACGCCGCGCTGGTCCGGCCTGCCGCCCACCGCGAGCGGGCGCCCGCGCAACGTGGGGTCGTCGCGCATTTCAACCGATGCATAAAAGCAGTCGCAATCGCAATGGATGATCTTGCGAGCGAAGCTGACAGCCGGCGAGAGGTCGGAAGAAAGCGTGTTCAAAGTACCGATACTGTACAAAAACAAGGGCTATCCATCTAGCTCCACCTGAGCCATGATGGCGGAATGAGCGAAGCCCAGCGTACGCCCGTTGCCGGCCAGGACTATCCGCAAACGTGGAGCCAGTTCGAAGACT
>NZ_CADIKL010000013.1 GCF_902859945.1 Paraburkholderia caffeinitolerans
GACCATAGCGAGCTGGTCCCACCCCTTCCCATCCCGAACAGGACCGTGAAACAGCTCCACGCCGATGATAGTGCGGATTGCCCGTGTGAAAGTAGGTAATCGTCAGGCTCCTTTACAAGCAAACCCCGGCCCTAAAAAGCCGGGGTTTTTGCTTTTCCGCTCTCCCTATAAGTGAGAGCGTTGTGGGTTCGACGCCGGATAAAGTGCTTGACACGGTTCGGATGTTAACCTACAATCATCAGTTCTCTACGGAGGGGTGCCCGAGTGGCTAAAGGGGGCAGACTGTAAATCTGTTGGCTTACGCCTACGTTGGTTCGAATCCAACCTCCTCCACCAGAATTCAGCTGTAATCAGGTTTGTGTCGGGAATCGACGGTAGTCAGCAAACTTAGCGGGTGTAGCTCAATGGTAGAGCAGAAGCCTTCCAAGCTTACGACGAGGGTTCGATTCCCTTCACCCGCTCCAGCGAAGCAATAAAGCGGTTCAGAGCAGTTTTTGCCCATGTGGCTCAGTGGTAGAGCACTCCCTTGGTAAGGGAGAGGTCGGCAGTTCGATCCTGCCCATGGGCACCAGCCGGTATCTAGCAGGCCTCCAGAGGCCTCGCATTGAGCAGGCAGCAGCAACTAGTGATTGTTTGCGCGCCCCGCGCAACGTACGGAAAAAATCCTCTTAGGAGTCGAAAATGGCCAAGGGTAAGTTTGAGCGGACCAAGCCGCACGTGAACGTGGGCACGATCGGTCACGTTGACCACGGCAAGACCACGCTGACGGCAGCAATCACGACGGTTCTGACCAAGAAGTTCGGCGGCGAAGCCAAGGCATACGACCAGATCGATGCAGCGCCGGAAGAAAAGGCACGTGGTATTACCATCAACACCGCGCACGTCGAGTACGAAACGGCTAACCGCCACTACGCACACGTCGACTGCCCGGGCCACGCTGACTATGTGAAGAACATGATCACGGGCGCGGCACAGATGGACGGCGCAATCCTGGTGTGCTCGGCCGCTGACGGCCCGATGCCGCAAACGCGTGAGCACATCCTGCTCGCCCGTCAGGTTGGCGTTCCGTACATCATCGTGTTCCTGAACAAGTGCGACATGGTCGACGACGCCGAGCTGCTCGAGCTAGTCGAAATGGAAGTGCGCGAACTTCTGTCGAAGTACGACTTCCCGGGCGACGACACCCCGATCATCAAGGGTTCGGCCAAGCTGGCGCTGGAAGGCGACACGGGCGAGCTGGGTGAAGTGGCGATCATGAACCTGGCCGACGCACTGGACACGTACATCCCGACGCCGGAGCGCGCAGTTGACGGCGCGTTCCTGATGCCGGTGGAAGACGTGTTCTCGATCTCGGGTCGTGGCACGGTGGTGACGGGTCGCGTCGAGCGCGGCATCGTCAAGGTCGGCGAGGAAATCGAAATCGTCGGTATCAAGCCGACGGTGAAGACGACCTGCACGGGCGTGGAAATGTTCCGCAAGCTGCTCGACCAGGGGCAGGCAGGCGACAACGTCGGTATCCTGCTGCGCGGCACGAAGCGTGAAGACGTGGAGCGCGGCCAGGTTCTGGCGAAGCCGGGTTCGATCACGCCGCACACGCACTTCACGGCTGAGGTGTACGTGCTGAGCAAGGACGAAGGCGGCCGTCACACGCCGTTCTTCAACAACTACCGTCCGCAGTTCTACTTCCGTACGACGGACGTGACGGGCTCGATCGAGCTGCCGAAGGATAAGGAAATGGTCATGCCGGGCGACAACGTGTCGATCACGGTGAAGCTGATCGCTCCGATCGCGATGGAAGAAGGTCTGCGCTTCGCAATCCGCGAAGGTGGCCGTACCGTCGGCGCCGGCGTGGTCGCGAAGATCATCGAGTAAGTTTTTGCCAGTCTCGTTGATCGGCTAAGTGGTTTCGGGGTTGGCGATGCCGCCAACCCCAAAATGGTTTAGGGGTATAGCTCAACTGGCAGAGCGTCGGTCTCCAAAACCGAAGGTTGGGGGTTCGATTCCCTCTGCCCCTGCCAACTTCTCGCACCTCTGGTGCGTTGTTCTTTAAGGTGTTATGGCGAATCCTTCCGTCGAAACTGTTAATACTTCCAGCGACAAGCTGATGCTTGCAGCGGGCGTATTGTTGGTTGTGGCCGGGTTCGTAGGGTTCTACTGGCTCGCTAGCCAGGAATGGTATGTCCGCGGTGCAGCGCTCGCAGTGGGCGTGATCGCGGGGGTGGTAGTCGGTCTTCTCTCGGCGCCCGGCAAGAGCTTCATCGCGTTTGCCAAAGACTCGTACAAGGAAGTTCGCAAGGTCGTCTGGCCGACTCGCAAAGAGGCCACGCAAACGACTTTGGTGGTCTTCGGTTTTGTGCTGGTAATGGCCATCTTCCTCTGGGTTTGTGATAAATCCATTGAGTGGGTGATTTTCTCGGCGATTCTGGGTTGGAAATGATATGAGCGATACACCGGCATCCCCGAGCGGAAAACGTTGGTATGTGGTGCACGCCTACTCCGGTATGGAGAAGAGCGTGCAACGTGCGCTTCAGGAGCGCATCGATCGTGCCGGCATGCAAGACAAATTTGGCCAGATCCTCGTTCCGACTGAAGAGGTGGTCGAGGTGAAGGGTGGTCACAAATCAGTGACCGAACGTCGTTTCTTCCCGGGCTACGTCCTGGTTGAAATGGAAATGACGGACGAAACGTGGCACCTCGTGAAGAACACGGCAAAGGTGACGGGTTTTGTCGGCGGGGCGCGTAATCGCCCGAGCCCGATTTCGCCGCGCGAGGTCGAAAAGATCATGTCGCAGATGCAGGAAGGCGTTGAGAAGCCGCGCCCCAAGACCCTGTTCGAAGTCGGCGAGATGGTCCGCGTGAAGGAAGGCCCTTTCACGGACTTCAACGGCAGCGTCGAAGAAGTCAACTACGAAAAATCGCGCGTCCGGGTCTCCGTCACCATATTTGGCCGCGCCACACCAGTCGAACTCGAATTCGGCCAGGTCGAAAAGCTGTAAAACGAACACGACGGATCGCATCTCTGGTGCGGTCCGTTTTTCCGCGCTTACGGTTCGCGTTATGGCCGTAGAGGAGCACCAGTAGTCCAATCTGCGAATGTGTGCGGTAGTTGGCACAGCGAAGATTGCGATGAAAGCGCGCTATCACTCACCTGAACGCTCACGCGTTCCAATGAGGTTTTTTCAACATGGCAAAGAAAATCATTGGCTTTATCAAGCTGCAGATTCCTGCAGGTAAAGCCAACCCGTCGCCGCCGGTCGGTCCGGCACTGGGCCAGCGCGGCCTGAACATCATGGAGTTCTGCAAGGCGTTCAACGCGCAGACTCAAGCGCTGGAACCGGGTCTGCCGATTCCGGTCGTCATCACGGCATTCGCGGACAAGAGCTTCACGTTCGTCCTGAAGACGCCGCCGGCTACGGTCCTGATCAAGAAGGCAGCGAAGGTCGACAAGGGTTCGGCCAAGCCGCACACCGACAAGGTCGCTACGATCACGCGCGCGCAAGCCGAAGAAATCGCCAAGACCAAGATGCCGGACCTCACGGCAGCCGATATGGATGCAGCGGTCCGCACGATCGCTGGTAGCGCCCGCTCGATGGGCATCGTCGTGGAGGGCGTGTAAATGGCTAAGGTTTCGAAGCGTCAAAAGGCCCTCGCAGCCAAGATCGACCGCCAGAAGCAGTACCCGATCGGCGACGCACTGTCGCTCGTGAAGGAATGCGCCACGGCGAAGTTCGACGAGTCGATCGATGTCGCAGTCCAGCTCGGCATCGATGCGAAGAAGTCGGACCAGGTCGTTCGCGGGTCGGTCGTCCTGCCCGCAGGTACGGGTAAGTCGGTTCGCGTTGCTGTGTTCGCACAAGGCGAGAAGGCTGAACAAGCCAAGGCGGCTGGTGCAGAGATCGTCGGCATGGAAGACCTCGCCGAGCAGATCAAGGGCGGCAACCTGAATTTCGACATCGTGATCGCTTCGCCGGACACGATGCGCGTCGTCGGTACGCTCGGTCAGATCCTCGGCCCGCGTGGCCTGATGCCGAACCCGAAGGTCGGCACTGTGACGCCGGACGTCGCTACCGCGGTCAAGAACGCGAAGGCGGGTCAGGTGCAATTCCGTGTCGACAAGGCCGGTATCATTCACGCGACCATCGGCCGTGCATCGTTCGAGCCGACCGCGCTGCGCAGCAACCTGGACGCACTCCTCGAAGCGCTGACCAAGGCGAAGCCGGCAACGAGCAAGGGCGTGTACCTGCGCAAGATCGCTGTTTCGAGCACGATGGGCGTCGGCGTTCGCGTCGACCAGTCGTCGCTGGCAGCTTAATTGCCGCAACAAGTTTTGCCGCGTTGACGCTCGATAGGGCGGCAGCGCGGATTTAAAGGGCTTTGGGCGGTTGTGAGATGGCATTTTGCGTCGCACGACCGGTTGTCAAAGACCGTTGGTGGAGGCGCAGTAGTTGGGTGCTTCCTTAATGCAAGCCAACGCAGATGGCGAACCCGAAAAAGTTTTGAAGTGTTGATGTGAGCAGGGCAGGCGGCAACGCCTGACAATGCAAGCTGATTTACTCCGGACTGGTCGGTCGCCGTTGTTGAATGCGGCACTTGGCGCAATCGCGTTGGGTGTCGAATCTGGAGGTTAACCGTGCCACTGAACAAAGAAGGTAAGCAGGCCGTCGTGGCTGAAGTCTCCGCGCAAGTCGCGAAGGCTCAGACCATGGTGCTGGCCGAGTATCGTGGAATCGCGGTTGGCGATCTGACCAAGCTGCGCGCGAAAGCGCGTGAGCAGCAGGTGTACCTGCGCGTGTTGAAGAACACGCTGGCGCGTCGCGCTGTCGAAGGTACCCCGTTTGCTCCGCTGGCAGAGCAGATGACTGGCCCCCTGATCTACGGCATCTCGGAAGATGCAATTGCTGCTGCGAAGGTCGTCAATGACTTCGCCAAGGGCAATGACAAGTTGGTCATCAAGGCTGGTTCCTACGAAGGCAAGGTGATGGACGTGGCAGGCGTGCAAGCGCTGGCCAACATCCCGAGCCGCGAAGAACTGCTCTCGAAGCTGCTGTTCGTTATGCAAGCTCCTGTTTCCGGCTTCGCGCGTGCTCTCGCCGCGCTGGCAGAGAAGAAGCAAGCAGAAGCTGCCTGATTTCAGGCAGTCGAACAAGCAAGAGCGAGCGAAGATCGCTAGCTGTTTCCGAATTCAAATCTGGAGTAATTTCAAATGGCAATCGCAAAAGAAGACATCCTCGAAGCCGTCGGCTCGATGTCGGTTCTCGAACTGAACGAACTGGTCAAGGCTTTCGAAGAGAAGTTTGGCGTGTCGGCAGCTGCTGTGGCAGTCGCTGGCCCGGCAGGCGCAGCAGCTGCTGCTGTTGAAGAGCAGACCGAATTCACGGTCAACCTGCTCGAAGCAGGCGCGAACAAGGTTTCGGTCATTAAGGCCGTTCGTGAACTGACGGGTCTCGGCCTGAAGGAAGCGAAGGACCTGGTCGACGGCGCACCGAAGCCCGTGAAGGAAGCGGTGCCCAAGGCTGCTGCTGAAGAAGCGAAGAAGAAGCTGGAAGAAGCCGGCGCGAAGGCTGAAATCAAGTAAGTTTCAGTGCGCTGTGCGAAGGCTGGCGGTTTATACACCGCCGGCCTTTTTGTGCTTTGTGGGGACTGCGTTTTTGTGCTCGATTTTTGAGAACTGGAGGCAGGATGCGGAACCTAGAAGCTAAAGAAAAACGTCGTTCGCCAGGTGAAAACCTCGAGGCACACGACGCTTCTCTTTGTCTTCTGAAGCGACTGCAGAAGGCAAGTTTGGTCGGGCAGCGGGCAAGTTATGACAAGCCGGTATCCGCTGCCGTCAGCCAGCGGTTGGTAGAGGCCAACCACCAAGCTTCCAGGGCTCGCGCAGCCATCGGGTCTCAGTCGGTGAACACTCGGGTCGTCCTACCCGCCGTGATTCGGAGATCGTATGCAATATTCCTTCACCGAGAAGAAGCGTATTCGCAAGAGTTTCGCGAAACGCCCCATCGTTCACCAAGTTCCTTTCCTGCTGGCTACCCAGCTTGAATCATTCAGCACGTTTCTGCAAGCAGAAACGGCGACCGCACAACGCAAACCGGAAGGTCTGCAGGCTGCGTTTTCGTCTGTTTTTCCCATTGTTTCCCATAACGGCTTTGCTCGTCTAGAGTTCGTGAGCTACATGCTCTCGCCGCCGGCATTCAACATCAAGGAATGCCAGCAGCGGGGCCTCACGTACTGTTCGGCGCTGCGTGCCAAGGTGCGTCTCGTTCTGCTCGACAAGGAATCGCCGAGCAAACCGGTCGTGAAGGAAGTGAAGGAGCAGGAAGTGTACATGGGCGAAATTCCGCTCATGACGCCTACGGGCTCGTTCGTCATCAACGGCACTGAGCGTGTCATCGTCTCGCAGCTGCACCGCTCGCCTGGCGTGTTCTTCGAGCACGACAAGGGCAAGACGCACAGCTCGGGCAAGCTGCTGTTCTCGGCACGTATCATTCCTTACCGCGGTTCGTGGCTCGATTTCGAGTTCGACCCGAAGGACGTGCTGTACTTCCGCGTCGACCGTCGCCGCAAGATGCCGGTCACGATCCTGCTGAAGGCCATCGGCCTCACGCCGGAACAGATCCTCGCGAACTTCTTCGTGTTCGACAACTTCTCGCTGATGCCGGAAGGCGCGCAGATGGAGTTCGTGCCGGAGCGTCTGCGTGGCGAAGTCGCGCGCTTCGACATTAGCGATCGCGAAGGCAAGGTCATCGTCCAGAAGGACAAGCGGATCAACGCGAAGCATATCCGCGACCTCGAAAACGCGAAGACCACGTTTATTTCGGTCCCCGAAGATTATCTGCTCGGCCGCGTGCTCGCGAAGAACGTCGTCGACGGCGATACGGGCGAAGTCATCGCGAACGCGAACGACGAAGTCACCGAAAGCGTGCTCGACAAGCTGCGCGAGGCGAAGATCAAGGACATCCAGACGCTCTATACGAACGATCTGGATCAGGGTCCGTACATCTCGTCGACGCTGCGTATCGACGAAACCGCCGACAAGATGGCCGCGCGCATCGCGATTTACCGCATGATGCGTCCGGGCGAGCCGCCGACCGAAGAAGCGGTCGAGGCGCTGTTCAACCGCCTGTTCTACAGCGAAGAAGCGTACGACCTCTCGAAGGTGGGTCGTATGAAGTTCAACCGCCGCGTGGGCCGCGACGAAATCGTCGGCCCGATGACGCTGCAGGACGACGACATCCTCGCGACCATCAAGATCCTCGTCGAGCTGCGCAACGGTAAGGGCGAAGTGGACGACATCGACCACTTGGGCAACCGTCGTGTGCGTTGCGTGGGCGAACTCGCGGAGAACCAGTTCCGCGCGGGTCTCGTGCGCGTCGAGCGTGCAGTCAAGGAGCGCCTCGGCCAGGCCGAAAGCGAAAACCTGATGCCGCACGACCTGATCAACTCGAAGCCGATTTCGTCGGCGATTCGCGAGTTCTTCGGTTCGTCGCAGCTGTCGCAGTTCATGGACCAGACCAACCCGCTCTCGGAAATCACGCACAAGCGTCGTGTTTCCGCACTGGGCCCGGGCGGTCTGACGCGTGAGCGCGCAGGCTTTGAAGTCCGCGACGTGCACCCGACCCACTACGGCCGCGTGTGCCCGATTGAGACGCCGGAAGGTCCGAACATTGGTCTGATCAACTCGCTCGCTCTGTACGCGCACCTGAACGAATACGGTTTCCTCGAAACGCCGTATCGCAAGGTCGTGGACAGCAAGGTGACCGACCAGATCGACTACCTGTCGGCGATCGAAGAAGGCCGTTACGTGATCGCTCAGGCGAACGCGGCAGTGGCCGACGACGGCACGCTGACCGACGAACTCGTCTCGTCGCGTGAAGCGGGCGAAACGCTGATGGTCACGCCGGACCGCATCCAGTACATGGACGTGGCGCCGTCGCAGATCGTTTCGGTTGCAGCCTCGCTGATTCCGTTCCTCGAGCACGATGACGCGAACCGAGCACTGATGGGTTCGAACATGCAGCGTCAGGCCGTGCCTTGCCTGCGTCCGGAAAAGCCGGTCGTCGGTACGGGTATCGAGCGCACCGTTGCGGTCGACTCGGGTACGACGGTTCAGGCGCTGCGTGGCGGTGTGGTCGACTACGTCGACGCCGGCCGTATCGTGATTCGCGTGAACGACGATGAGGCTGTCGCCGGCGAAGTCGGCGTGGACATCTACAACCTCATCAAGTACACGCGTTCGAACCAGAACACGAACATCAACCAGCGTCCGATCGTGAAGATGGGCGACAAGGTTGCGCGTGGCGACGTGCTGGCTGACGGCGCATCGACCGATCTGGGCGAGCTCGCGCTCGGCCAGAACATGCTGATCGCGTTCATGCCGTGGAACGGCTACAACTTCGAAGACTCGATTCTGATCTCGGAGAAGGTGGTTGCGGACGACCGTTACACGTCGATCCACATCGAAGAACTGAATGTCGTTGCACGCGACACGAAGCTCGGACCGGAAGAAATCACGCGCGATATTTCGAACCTCGCGGAAGTGCAGCTTGGCCGTCTCGACGAGTCGGGCATCGTGTACATCGGCGCGGAAGTCGAAGCAGGCGACGTGCTGGTGGGCAAGGTCACGCCGAAGGGCGAAACCCAGCTCACGCCGGAAGAAAAGCTGCTGCGCGCGATCTTCGGCGAGAAGGCTTCGGACGTGAAGGACACGTCGCTGCGTGTGCCCTCGGGCATGAGCGGCACGGTCATCGACGTGCAGGTGTTCACGCGCGAAGGCATTACGCGTGACAAGCGCGCGCAACAGATCATCGACGATGAACTGAAGCGCTATCGCCTCGACCTGAACGACCAGCTGCGCATCGTGGAAGGCGACGCATTCCAGCGTCTCGCCCGCATGCTCGAAGGCAAGGTCGCGAACGGTGGTCCGAAGAAGCTCGCGAAGGGCACGAAGATCGACCAGGCTTACCTGGAAGACCTCGACCACTACCACTGGTTCGACATCCGCCTTGCGGACGAAGAAGCAGCGGCGCAGCTCGAAGCCATCAAGAACTCGATCGAAGAAAAGCGTCACCAATTCGATCTCGCGTTCGAAGAGAAGCGCAAGAAGCTCACGCAAGGCGACGAACTGCCGCCGGGCGTGCTGAAGATGGTCAAGGTGTACCTCGCGGTGAAGCGCCGTCTGCAGCCTGGCGACAAGATGGCAGGCCGTCACGGTAACAAGGGCGTGGTGTCGAAGATCGTTCCGATCGAAGACATGCCGTACATGGCCGATGGCCGTCCGGCAGACGTTGTGCTGAACCCGCTCGGCGTGCCGTCACGGATGAACGTGGGTCAGGTTCTCGAAGTTCACCTGGGCTGGGCCGCTAAGGGTCTGGGCTGGCGTATTGGCGAGATGCTTGCGCGTCAGACGAAGATTGCAGAGCTGCGTGAGTTCCTCACGAAGATCTACAACGAGTCGGGCCACAAGGAAGACCTCGACAGCTTCAGCGACGACGAGATCCTCGAACTCGCGAAGAACCTGCGCGAAGGCGTGCCGTTCGCAACGCCGGTGTTCGACGGTGCGACCGAAGAGGAAATGGGCAAGATGCTCGATCTGGCGTTCCCGGACGACATCGCGCACAACCTCGGCATGACGCCGTCGAAGAACCAGGTGCGTCTGTACGACGGCCGCACGGGCGAAATGTTCGAGCGTACGGTGACCGTGGGCTACATGCACTACCTGAAGCTGCACCACCTTGTCGACGACAAGATGCACGCGCGTTCGACGGGTCCGTACTCGCTCGTCACGCAGCAGCCGCTGGGTGGTAAGGCGCAGTTCGGTGGCCAGCGCTTCGGTGAAATGGAAGTGTGGGCGCTCGAAGCGTATGGCGCTTCGTACGTGCTGCAGGAAATGTTGACGGTGAAGTCGGACGACGTGACGGGCCGTACGAAGGTGTATGAGAACCTCGTCAAGGGCGATCACGTGATCGATGCAGGCATGCCGGAATCCTTCAATGTGCTGGTGAAGGAAATCCGCTCGCTCGGTATCGACATCGACCTCGACCGCAACTAATCGGACTACGGAGAGAAGGCAATGAAAGCTCTGCTCGATCTATTCAAGCAAGTCCAACAAGAAGAAGTTTTTGACGCGATCAAGATCGGTCTGGCCTCGCCGGACAAGATCCGCTCGTGGTCGTTCGGTGAAGTGAAGAAGCCGGAGACCATCAACTACCGTACCTTCAAGCCGGAGCGGGATGGTCTGTTCTGCGCGAAGATCTTCGGGCCGATCAAGGACTACGAGTGCCTGTGCGGCAAGTACAAGCGCCTGAAGCACCGTGGCGTGATCTGCGAGAAGTGCGGCGTTGAAGTCACGCTGGCGAAGGTGCGTCGCGAACGCATGGGCCACATCGAGCTGGCCTCGCCGGTCGCTCACATCTGGTTCCTGAAGTCGCTGCCGTCGCGTCTGGGCATGGTGCTCGACATGACGCTGCGCGACATCGAGCGCGTGCTGTACTTCGAGGCATACGTGGTGATCGAACCGGGCATGACGCCGCTGAAGGCGCGGCAGATCATGACCGAAGAGGATTACTACAACAAGGTCGAAGAGTACGGTGACGAATTCCGTGCCGAGATGGGCGCGGAAGGCGTGCGCGAGCTGCTGCGTGCGATCAACATCGACGAACAGGTCGAGACGCTGCGCACGGAGCTCAAGAACACCGGCTCGGAAGCGAAGATCAAGAAGTACGCGAAGCGCCTGAAGGTGCTCGAGGCCTTCCAGCGTTCGGGCATCAAGCCCGAATGGATGGTGCTCGAAGTGCTGCCGGTGCTGCCGCCGGAACTGCGTCCGCTCGTGCCGCTCGACGGCGGCCGTTTCGCGACCTCGGACCTGAACGACCTGTATCGCCGCGTCATCAACCGTAACAACCGTCTGAAGCGTCTGCTCGAGCTCAAGGCGCCGGAGATCATCGTCCGCAACGAAAAGCGGATGCTCCAGGAAGCGGTTGACTCGCTGCTCGACAACGGCCGTCGCGGCAAGGCGATGACGGGCGCCAACAAGCGTCCGCTGAAGTCGCTCGCCGACATGATCAAGGGTAAGGGCGGTCGTTTCCGTCAGAACCTGCTGGGCAAGCGCGTGGACTACTCGGGCCGTTCGGTCATCGTGGTGGGTCCGACGCTGAAGCTGCACCAGTGCGGTCTGCCGAAGCTGATGGCGCTCGAACTGTTCAAGCCGTTCATCTTCAACAAGCTGGAAACGATGGGCGTTGCCACGACCATCAAGGCTGCGAAGAAGGAAGTCGAGAACCAGACGGCGGTGGTGTGGGACATCCTCGAAGAGGTGATCCGCGAGCATCCGGTGATGCTGAACCGTGCGCCTACGCTTCACCGTCTTGGCATTCAGGCTTTCGAGCCCGTGCTGATCGAAGGTAAGGCAATCCAGCTGCACCCGCTCGTTTGCGCGGCGTTCAACGCCGACTTCGACGGTGACCAGATGGCTGTTCACGTTCCGCTGTCGCTCGAAGCGCAGATGGAAGCGCGTACGCTCATGCTCGCGTCGAACAACGTCCTGTTCCCGGCCAACGGCGATCCGTCGATCGTGCCGTCGCAGGATATCGTGCTGGGCCTGTACTACGCCACGCGTGAAGCGATCAACGGCAAGGGCGAAGGCATGACGTTCACGGGCGTGTCGGAAGTGCTCCGCGCGTACGAGAACAAGGAAGTCGAGCTGGCCTCGCGCGTAAACGTGCGTATTACCGAGATGGTCCACAACGAGGACAAGTCGGAAGGCGCACCGGCATTCGTGCCGAAGATCTCGCTGTACGCGACGACCGTCGGCCGTTCGATCCTGTCGGAAATCCTGCCGCCGGGCCTGCCGTTCTCGGTGCTGAACAAGCCGCTGAAGAAGAAGGAAATTTCGCGTCTGATCAACACGGCATTCCGCAAGTGCGGTCTGCGCGAAACGGTGATTTTCGCCGACCAACTGATGCAGTCGGGCTTCCGCCTGGCAACGCGCGCTGGTATTTCGATCTGCGTGGACGACATGCTCGTACCGCCGCAGAAGGAAACCATCGTCGGCGACGCCGCGAAGAAGGTGAAGGAGTACGACCGTCAGTACATGTCGGGTCTCGTCACTGCGCAGGAACGCTACAACAACGTGGTCGACATCTGGTCGAACACGTCGGAAGCGGTCGGCAAGGCGATGATGGAGCAGCTCGCGACGGAACCGGTTATCGACCGTGACGGCAAGGAAACGCGTCAGGAATCGTTCAACTCGATCTACATGATGGCCGACTCGGGCGCGCGGGGTTCCGCAACCCAGATTCGCCAGCTGGCGGGTATGCGTGGCCTGATGGCGAAGCCGGACGGCTCGATTATCGAAACGCCGATTACCGCGAACTTCCGCGAAGGTCTGAACGTGTTGCAGTACTTCATCTCGACCCACGGTGCACGTAAGGGTCTGGCTGATACGGCACTGAAGACCGCGAACTCGGGTTACCTGACGCGTCGTCTCGTCGACGTCACGCAGGATCTCGTGGTTGTCGAGGACGATTGCGGCACGTCGAACGGCGTCGCGATGAAGGCCCTCGTGGAAGGCGGTGAAGTCGTCGAAGCGCTGCGCGACCGTATTCTCGGCCGTGTTGCGGTGGCGGACGTCGTCAATCCTGAAACCCAGGAAACGATCTACGCTTCGGGCGATCTGCTCGACGAAGATGCGGTGGAAACGATCGAGAGCCTCGGCATCGACGAAGTGCGCGTGCGCACGCCGCTGACTTGCGAAACGCGTTACGGTCTGTGCGCATCGTGCTATGGCCGTGACCTCGGCCGTGGCTCGCGCGTGAACGTCGGCGAAGCCGTCGGCGTGATCGCGGCACAGTCGATCGGCGAACCGGGCACGCAGCTCACGATGCGTACGTTCCACATCGGTGGTGCGGCATCGCGTGCGGCAGTGGCTTCGTCGGTGGAAGCCAAGTCGAACGGTACGGTTCGCTTCACGGCGACGATGCGTTACGTCACGAGCGCGAAGGGCGAGCAGATCGTCATCTCGCGTTCGGGCGAAGCCATCATCACCGACGATCACGGCCGCGAGCGCGAGCGTCACAAGGTGCCGTACGGCGCGACGCTGCTGCAACTCGACGGTGCGCAGATCAAGGCCGGCACTCAGCTTGCAACGTGGGATCCGCTCACGCGTCCGATCATCACCGAGTACGGCGGTACGGTGAAGTTCGAGAACGTCGAGGAAGGCGTGACCGTGGCCAAGCAGATCGACGACGTCACGGGTCTGTCGACCCTCGTCGTGATCGACGCGAAGCGCCGTGGTTCGCAAGCCGCGAAGAGCGTGCGCCCGCAGGTGAAGCTGCTCGACGCGAACGGCGAAGAAGTGAAGATCCCGGGCACGGAGCATTCGGTGCAGATCGGCTTCCAGGTCGGCGCACTGATTACCGTGAAGGACGGTCAGCAGGTTCAGGTGGGTGAAGTGCTCGCACGTATCCCGACCGAAGCGCAGAAGACGCGTGACATTACCGGTGGTCTGCCGCGTGTGGCGGAACTGTTCGAAGCACGTTCGCCGAAGGACGCAGGTATCCTGGCGGAAGTCACGGGTACGACGTCGTTTGGTAAGGACACGAAGGGCAAGCAGCGTCTCGTTATCACGGACCTCGAGGGCAACCAGAACGAGTTCCTGATCGCGAAGGAAAAGCAGGTGCTGGTCCACGACGGTCAGGTCGTCAACAAGGGCGAAATGATCGTGGACGGCCCGGCCGATCCGCACGACATCCTGCGTCTGCAGGGTATCGAGGCACTGTCGCGCTACATCGTGGACGAAGTGCAGGACGTGTACCGTCTGCAAGGCGTGAAGATCAACGACAAGCACATTGAAGTGATCGTGCGTCAGATGCTGCGCCGTGTTCAGATCACCGACAACGGCGATACGCGTTTCATCCCTGGCGAACAAGTCGAGCGTTCGGACATGCTCGACGAGAACGACAAGATGGTCGCGGAAGACAAGCGCCCGGCAACGTACGAGAACGTGCTGCTCGGTATCACGAAGGCGTCGCTCTCGACCGACTCGTTCATCTCGGCGGCGTCGTTCCAGGAAACGACCCGCGTGCTGACCGAAGCGGCGATTATGGGCAAGCGCGACGATCTGCGTGGCCTGAAGGAAAACGTGATCGTCGGCCGTCTGATTCCGGCTGGTACGGGTCTCGCCTTCCACAAGGCGCGCCGTGCGAAGGAGTCGTCGGATCGCGAGCGTTTCGACCAGATCGCAGCGGAAGAAGCGTTCGAGTTCGGTACGCCGGAAACCCCGGCTGCCGAAGAGCCGCAAGTGCAGCCGCAACAGCACACGACGGACGAGTAAGTTTCTGGCGAACATGTTTCGCCATTGGCTGAAAATGTCGGATGCAATCCGCCCGGGTCAACCGGGCGGATTTTTTTTGCCCGCAAGAACCGGGGCGCGATGCTTTGTCATGCCGCTCACGAACTGCCCTTCGAACACGCGGGTTCCCGGCACGGACGGGCCACGCATGCTAATGTGGCGCCTCGCGCGGCCCGCGCGTCTGTGGGACGGGCTTTGTCGTGTAACTTTCACCCATTCCGGAGGCGTGAATCATGTGGGTTGTTGGCGTTGGTCTGATATTGAATCTGGTGGCGTCGGTCGGCATCTTCTCGTATTTGCTGCACCAGGTCGGGATCCAGCCTGCGGCGATGTTCTTTGCGGTCTTTCTGGTCGTCTGGGCATTCATCATCATTGGATTCATCATGCAGGTCGCAGGAAAGGTGCGTACCGGCGCGCTGCTGATTTGTATCGGCTCGCTGGTCTTCGTGCCAGTCGGACTTGTCGCGATTATTGGCAGCATTCGGGTGGCGCGCAGGCGCGCTATCTGAGGTAATAACGCACTCTCGATGCCACGTTCGCGGCATCGAGTATTTTTTCGGATCTGGTGCACAATGAATATATCGATATCCTAAGTGAATGAATGTTTACTACAGTGGTTTCTGTTAAATCTGACGTATCTTGTTTTGAAAAATATTAATTAAATTTAGTGCGGCATCTTTTAATCCTCATTTTACAGATGAAATCCCGGTTGACCACCGGAATCATCCTCTCCAGCTCTGAATGACGTGCTCAAATGCGCGTCGAATTCTGTCTTGCGTCCGCCCTATCTAAGGCGTATTCCCAAGTGGGAAGTGGCTCTTTAAGGGCAATATTCTGTTGAGGAAAATCAAGCTGCAAGTCAAATCGCAGGAAATTTACAATTCTCTATTCTCTTACGGTCATCTAACGACTAAAGTTGCGCAACGCTGTAGTTCACGCCAGATGAAAAGCGCATGCTTCCAGATGGCCGATTTTTGAGCATTGAAGCGGAGAGCGTTTTGCGATAACAACGCTACAACGACCAAACAATGCTGGCGGCACTACAGCTTCAAATCAAATAAAGCGTACGGGGTATATCGTTAGATATGCGAATTGGTATAGACATCGTTGAAACGGGACGGATCGCGCAAGCGATCGAGCGCAGCGGCGAAGCATTCGTCGGGCGTTTGATTTCCGCTCAGGAAATGCTCGCCCACGCCGAGCCCGCTAATGTCGAGCGCCTCGCCGGCATTTGGGCTGCCAAAGAAGCCGCGGTAAAAGCACTCGGAACGGGCTTTCGCAACGGCATCACCTTTCACGACATCAAAATCCTTCACGATCCGCTTGGTAAGCCCTATTTCGAATTTTCGGGCGAGTTTGACAGGGTAATGCGGCTCGAAAATCTGATGACATCGATTTTGACAATCTCGCATTGCAAATCACATGCAGTTGCGGCGGCTGTGCTCGATTAATAAACCTGCAACAAAAAAATTATGGCCATCTATTCAGAACTTGAAGGTAAGACCGTGGTTGTGACGGGCGCCAGTGGCGATCTCGGTTTGGCGATTTGTCGCAAATACCTCGCGCTAGGCAGCAATGTGATCGCGCTATACAACAACACGAAGGCCAGTCTCGACGAGCTCGCGGCCGAACCCGAAAGCGCCGGGCGTTTGACCATCGCGAAATGCGATGTCGCAAACCGCGACGACGTCGAGCGTTTGCGCGGCGAACTGGAGCAGCGTTTCGAGGCCATTGACGTTCTCGTCAATAACGCCGGCATAAACAAAGACAACCTGGTTTCCACCATGACGTTCGAAGAGTTCGACGAGGTGGTGCGCGTCAATCTCCATGGGACGTTCAACATGACCCAGGGGATGTTGAGGCTGATGAGGCACGCGAAGCAAGCCAGCATCGTGAACGTCACTTCCGTAGCGGGCGTGACGGCGAGTTTCGGTCAGTCCAACTACAGCGCCGCTAAAGCGGGCATTTCCGGCTTCACGCGCTCGATTGCGAAAGAGCTCGCATCGAAAGGAATCCGGGTCAACGCCATTGCTCCGGGCATGATCGAGTCCCGAATGGTCAAGAAGGTGCCGCGCCATATCGTCCGGACCATCTTCGACGCTATTCCGCTGAACCGCTTTGGGCGTCCGGAAGAGATTGCCGAGGTGGTCGCGTTTCTTAGTTCTAACGCCGCAAGCTACATCGTCGGGCAGACGCTGGTGGCCGACGGTGGCCTTGTAATGCGCTAATTTGCGGAAATTTTCATGTCTAAACTAGATCGTAGTCTGATGCCCGCGCAGCAGTTGTTTGAGATCGGCGTGTGGCGATCGCCCATATTCATGGTGGACCGTATTGCCGATATCGTGATCGGCCCCAAGGCGAGCATTACTGCCGTCAAGCACGTCACCTTCAACGAGTCCTATATTGCCGGTCACTTTACCGACAATCCCGTCATGCCCGGCGTGATGATCGCGGAGATTTTCGGCCAGGCCGGCGAGTACTGCGCCTTCTTCAACGACGTCTGCGCGGCGTACGAGAAGGAGACCGGACGTGCCGCCAAGCGATTCGAAGACGTTGCTGAAATAATTAGTACACCAGAAGGAAGGCGAATCATCAAGGAACAGAAATCCCAGGTGATCGGGTTTCTTGCCGCCCAGAACGTCAAGTTCAAGAGGGTTGTTTATCCGGGTGACACGATTTATGCCGAGTGCCGGCTGGCGTTCACCGATACCCAAGGGTTCAATCACTTCAACGTGGAGGCGCGCGTTG
Organism: Paraburkholderia caffeinitolerans; assembly: GCF_902859945.1. Taxonomy (GTDB): domain Bacteria; phylum Pseudomonadota; class Gammaproteobacteria; order Burkholderiales; family Burkholderiaceae; genus Paraburkholderia; species Paraburkholderia caffeinitolerans. The sequence goes on from NZ_CADIKL010000013.1 coordinate 17,093, forward strand.
GGCGCCACGTCGCTGTAGAGGGAACCATTATCAATTTCCGGACCTACCGGGACAAGCTCGGTAGCAATGTTGCTGCCGGAATCTCACGATAAAGAGCGAAAAAATGACCAACACAACGATCTTGGACGATGTCGAGCGACGCAAGGCAGTGCTCGAAAAACTCAAGGCGGGGCTGATTCAGCGTCTCAATCTTCCGCAGACCGTCGACCAAATCGACGACGACACGCCGCTGTTCGGCAGCGGCCTGCGTCTCGACTCGGTCGACGCAACCGAAGTGTTCGTGCTTCTCGACGAATCCTTTGGCATCCGCGTGTCGGAGGGCGACGAGCCTTCCTATCTGCGAAGCATCAATACGCTGGCGTCGTTCATTCTGGAACGCACCAAAGACGCGTAAGCCAACGCTGCCTGAAGAAAGTCCGATCAAAACTCGACACAAAGAGAAGACGAGCAAGCTATGACGAGCCTGAAAGACCTGCATATCAGCCACGGCGCAAAGATGGGCGTGCGCAATGGTGTTGAAATTCCGCTGAGCTACGGCGACACCGCGCGCGAAATCGCTGCCGCCCGCAAGCATATTCTGCTGACCGATTACTCCCATATGGGCATCGCGGAAATCGCCGGCGAGGATGCCTACGAAGTGCTCAATACCATCGTTGGCGGCGACGTTTCGGCGTTGCGCGACGAGCAAGGCATGTACACGGTGATGCTCGACGAGGACGGCAAGATCGTCACCGACGTCTACATCCTGTGCGATGAAGAGCGCTTCATCGTCGTGACGGAATGGCTGACGGGAAATCAACTGCGCGACCTGATGCAGGCCGCTGTCGACCGCTGCAAGGACGAATTCAGCGAAATCGACGGGGTGAAATCGCTCGATGGCGAACGTGGCGTGCTGCATTTCGAAGGCCCCTACGCATGGGAGCTGATGGCCGGGATGTTCGGCATGGACGTGATCGGCTTGCCGTTCCACGAATACATGTATGTCGGCGACGATGAAATTCTGTTCCGTGCGGGCAAGCACGGCGAGTTCTCGTACAAGATCATCATGCCGACCGATCGACTCGTCGATGTGTGGAAACAGGCCGTGGAAGCCGGCAAGAAGTTCGATATGGTCGTTGGCGGCCTCGACTATCAGCGTCAGGTGCGGATCGAGAATCCGTGCTGGGATCCGGCGGTACTGGCGGAGTTCTCGCGCTGCCCCATTGAGCTGCAGATGCAGTGGGCGCTGCGTTACACGAAGGACGATTTCGTCGGCAAGGCTGCGCTCGAACAACGTCTTGCACAGGGTGCGACCCGCCGCGCGGTGGGATTCGAGCTCCAGGGCGAGCACGCCGCCGCCGCAGTACAAGGCGACGCCATCTATTGCGGCGATCAGAGGATCGGCGAGGTGATGGTGTGCGGCACGGTCACGGAAGACGGCCGGCATGTGGGCCGCGCAATGTTGAACCAGGCGCTGGCCTATGCGGATATTGGTCCGCTGCGCGTGGTGACGGCGAAGGGCGATGCCCAGCTCAGAACTACCGCAATTCCGTTCCTGCGCAACTTCAGCTTCATGGTCAACCCGTCGGAGCACAGCTACGTCGATCCGGCGAAGCCGAAGCATCTGCTCGAGCAAGTCGAGCGCAAGAAGCAGGCGATGGCAGCGGCCAGCTGAGCGCCGAACGACGTAGTTCACGCAAGCATCGGGCAGTCGTGAAGACTGCCAGATCGATCCGCCTGCCGGGAGAGAGCAGGCGGATCGATACAAAGCCAAGGTAAGTGGCGATCAGGCGATTTTGCATCGGACTACATATCAATTGATGCCAGGTCGAGGCACCCAGAAATACTGGGTCCGGGTAGAGATAAGGTGGAAAAATATATGCAAACGCAGCGTAAGCGGGTCGTAGTCACGGGGATGGGGCATATGTCGTCCATCGCCGATAACGTGGACGAATTCAAGGCAGCGCTTTTCAATAAGGTCTGCGGGATTCATCCGAGCGAACACTATCAGCCCTGGTTCGATGGTGCGAACGCGTCGGAAGTGCTGCGCGATGTCGTCTATGAGGACTTGCCGGCCGATCGCGCGGAATTGCTCGACAAGGCCGCACTTTGGGCCTACAAGGTCGGCCACGAGGCGCTGAAGCGTGCGGATGCTTCGTCGGCGGAATTGCGGGCGAAAACGGGCTTGATCATCGGTATATCTTCCGCGGGCACGGAAGCCTATATGCCTATCCTCGAAGAGAATTACGAAATTTTTTCTCTCAGGAAAATGGTCGTTTCTGGCAGCTTCGCTTCGCCCAGCGCGATTGTTTCGGCGCTGCTCGGCCTGAAGGGCGGCTTCGAACTGGTGGCCACCGCGTGTACCGCGAGCACCAACGCAATCGGCATGGGGTTCGACCAGATTCAAAACGGCAAGAATCCGGCTGTGCTCGTCATCGGCACGGAACCGCTTTACCTGCCGACCTTTGCGGGTTTCTACGCACTGCACGCGATGAAGCGCGGCCCTGCGAGCCCGTTCTCGGGCGAACCGGGCATGTCGATTGGCGAAGGCGCCGGCGCGCTGATGCTCGAGGAGTACGAGCATGCGGTTGCGCGTGGCGCGACCATTTACGCGGAAATCGTTTCGTACGCAACGTCTGGGGATGCGTATCACGAGACGGCACCGGACCCGCGTGCGGAAGGCGCGGTCCAGGTGATGCGTTCGGCGCTGAACAATGCCGGCCTCGAGCCGCATGACATTCAGTACATCAACGCCCACGGAACCGGAACGGATGCCAACGACCGCTCCGAGACGCTGGCGATGAAGAAGGTGTTCCCCACTATCGCGAATATTCCGGTGAGCTCGACGAAGGCTTACGTGGGGCACAACATCGGGTCGGCCGGCATCATCGAATTGATCGCCTGCTACCTGACGCTGCCGGAAAAGAAGATTCTGCCGACGCTGAATTTCACCGTGCCGCGTCCCACGTGCGACCTGAACTACGTGCCCAACGAGTTTCAGTCGGCGGACGTTGGCGTGTTCATGAAGAACAACTATGCGTTTGGCGGCAACAACTGCTGCGTTATTTCCAGCACTCGCTCGGGTATCGTGCCGACAACGTCGTATGAGCCGAAGCGGGTCGGCATTACGGGTATGGGCGCAGTTGCATCGGCGGGGCATGACATCGAGGAAATCTTCGAAGTCGTCTGGAGCGGCAAGTCGTCTGGACGGAAGGTCAGGCTTACCGGCGAAGTCGAGGAAAGCCATTCGTTCGCGGGCCTCGTGGATCACCCGTCCGTGCGAAACGAAGTGAAGAGGCACCTGCTGAGTATTTTCAGCCCGGAAGTGGTCGAAACGCTCGGCGAGCGGGAGATCTGGGTGCACTCAGTCGACGACCTCGATCCGCGCAAGTATCTGCGCCGCTTCGACGAACGCAAGGCCAACCCCATTTGTACTTTCGCGTTGCTGGCCTTGACTCAGGCGCTCAAAGGCGCGAACCGGAAGATCCGTCGCGACGGTCACGACCTGGGGCTGGTGCTGGGCATGGCGAAAGGCCCGCGCACGACCGTCGAGACGTATATGCGCAGCATGATTCCGGAGCCCACCAAGGTCCGCACGTCGGAGTTTCCTGGCGCGCTGATGAATGCGATTGCCACGTTCTGTTCGATCACGGAAGGCATCAAGGGCTACAACACGACGCTGGCTACGGGCAACAACGCGGCATTCGGCGCGTTGGGTTACGGCTATGAGCTGATTCGTCAAAGCTTGCAGCCGCAGGTGATTGTGGGCGGTGCCGACGAGAGGCCCACGCAGTTCTGGTCCTATCTGCAAGCGATCAACGATGGCCTGCAACTGGCCGACCGTCCTGAAGCGTACGAAGTCTACGGCGAGAACGGCAAGGGCTACCTGATGGGCGAAGGCGCGGGCATGCTCTTCCTGGAGGATGTCGATTACGCCAAGGCGCGCGGCGTGCCGGTGCTTGCGGAGGTTCTCGGCTACGGCAGGGCGTGCGACGCAAGCTATTTCGACCGCGATGCAGTGGAGCCGCGATGTGCGTCGATCACGACGTCGATTCAGCAGGCGCTCGACGAGGCTGGAATCGGCTGCGACGAGATCGACCTGGTTTGCGGCAACAGCGACGGGACGGCGTTGCACAACGCGGCCGAACTGGGCGCGATTCGCACGATCCTGGGCGAGCGCGTGGCGCAGATGCCGGTGGTCAACTACAACGGCTACTTCGGCAATGTCGAGTCGTGCAGCGGGATGCTGAACATGATCGTCGTTCTGGAGATCATGCGCCGCGGCGAAATTCCGCCGATTCCCTATACGAAGACGTTCATCGCCAACGACATCCAGTTCGTCACCTCCCTCCAGCGCAAGCAGGTACGCACGGCGCTCGTCCTGGGCGCGACGGAAGGCGGCAATCACTACGCGTACGTGCTCCGGGCAGGTGCCTGATGACTGTCAACGTCCCGGTAGTGCTGGGCGGCGCCGGACTCCAATGTGCTTATGCGGGCAGTCCCGCCGAACTCGTTCGGCGGCTGACCGCCCGCGAGAGCGTGGCTGCCCAGCCGTGGTTCTCGAGCGATCGCGAAGCCACGGACCTGCGTCTTCCCGGGAATCCGCATCACGCGAGATTCTTCGTCGGGGAAGCGGCGCGGATGCCCATGATGGAGCGAGTTCAGCAAGTGCTGGAGCGAGTCATCGCTCAAGCACTGCAAAACTCGAATCTCGATGAAGCCAGCCTTGCAGACCCGGATTTGCGGGTCTATCTGGCCGGCCACGGCATGCGTCCCGATTACGGCGATTTCGCGGGTTACGAGAACCGGAACGACGAGGAAGATCGGCTGTATTTCCCGGAGAAACTCAAGGGACTGAATATCTCCAGTTACGCTCAGGACGAACTCGCTCATCGGCTTACGGCCCGGTATCGGCTGGCTTCACCGCCGATTCCGATCTATACGGCCAGTTGCTCCGCCATGTCCTCGCTTTACCTCGCCTGGCAGGCGATACGTTCGGGCTTCACGCGCAGGGCGCTGGTTGCCGGTTGGATGCAATACACGCTGCAGGACATTGTGTTCATGGGCGGGCAGGGCGTGTTGAGCGTCGGAAATTCACAGCCGTTCTCGGCGCAGAGCGGCGGCATGTTGCCTGCGGATGGCGCGTGCGCGCTCCTGCTCGAAGCCGGCGACGAAACGCCCAGCGTTACGACGTCGCCCGGAATACACATCGCCAGTTGCGTGTCGTATCAAAGCAGCGGAGAAGCGGGCGGCGCAATGACTGCGGATTTTCGCGCGATTGCCACCACGATGGAGCGGGCTCTCGAAGCAGCGGGACTCAAGCCCGAGGACATCGCATGCGTTGTTCCGCATGCCAATGGCGCGCCGGCGAGCGACAAGTCCGAAGCCATGGCGATGCTGAAGATATGGGGCAAAAACGGCGTGCCTGTCGTGACGTACAAGGCGCAGACCGGCTACATGTCGGTCTGTAGCGGGCTGCTCGATCTGTTTGTGATTTCCGATGCGCTCGCGAAGCAGGAGGTGGTTTCTGCTCAAACGCACCTGCCTTTCGACGACACGTTGCAGGTCGATGTCCATGCCAATCGTGACGTGCTGCCGCTCGCTGGCGGCCCGATTTTGAAGACCACACTCGGTCTCGACGGCTCCGTTATTGCGTGTGTCTTGACGCAGGGGCCACTGTCCGGAGGTTTGCATGAACTGCGTGGTTCCTGATAACGCGATCGGCGTGTTCGGGATAAGCATGGTGGAAAGCGGACATTCGTTCGTTCCCTTCGAGCCGAGCTGGTTCAACGCCAATGAAGCGCGTTTTTTCAAACAGGCGCAGCGGCGCCAGGCGCAGCAGGAATGGCTTTTCAGTCGATTCGGCTTGCCGGACACGGAGGTGGACAGCGAACAGATGCGCCGGGCCGCGTATCGCGAGGCGCTCAATGCTGTTGCAAAGGTGTGCCGAAATGCTTTCGACCAGGTGGGCAGGAAGCTGGAAACACAGATTCGCAAGCAACGGTCCGGATTCGTTTATTTCGACGCGTGGGGCGAGACGGCCACGTTCGAAGGCGCGAACAGCTGGCGGGACGTCATCAGTCTTGATCTGCTTCCGAAGCCGATCCTTCGGGACTATGGGTTCCGGGACTTCTCGTGCAAGGTGCGCGGGGAGCGCAATGGCTTCATGCACGCGATTCGTCTGGCGTCCGATCTGCTGAATTCCCATGAGATGGATACGGTCGTGGTAGCGGGTCTGTTTCGAAGCTTGCCCCTCATGGTGCTGTCTTCGGCGGCGGAGCGCGTGGCGTTGCATGGCGGAGCGCGCGCGAAGCTGGGCACGCCCTGCCCGAGTGTCGAGCGCGCCGGCTGTGTCGTGCTGCGCCGGCTTCCTGCGCAGGTCACGTCGATCGCCATCACGTCGTATAGCCAGTTGCCGGAGAGCCAGCAGCTTGCGCGCGAGCATCTCGCCAGCGAGTGGCAGACGCGCTGCAACGAGCGCACCGCATACGTCATGGCCGGCCTGCATCCGAGTGCCGCCATGCGTGAACTGGAGCGCGAGGCCTATGCGGCATCGGCTATTGGCAAGCGCTATCTCTCGGTTTGCGACGTCTATGGAGACAGCGGATGCATGAATCCCATGCTCGCGCTTTCCCATTTGACCAGTGCATCGGAGTGGCGAGCGCGTAGTCATGCGTTGATCAGCGCGGACGACGGGCGAGGCGGTGTCTGGGCGCTGGAATGCTGGAACGGCCTGCATGAAGCACAGGAGGTTGAGTGAGGAATGCTGAATATTTTTCGCAAGATGCATTGTGCGGCCGGCGGGCACGATGGGAGGAGCGGTCATGACGATTGACGTTCAACCCTTGCCGATCGTCCATATGCAGGGCGCTGGAAAGCGTTACGGAACTGGTGCCGGGGCGGTGCACGCCCTGAAGGGCATCGATCTCGCGATACGGCCGGGCGAATTCGTCGCGCTGTGCGGGCCGTCGGGCAGCGGCAAGAGCACGCTGCTGAATTTGATGGCTGGCATCGACGCGCCTACCGAAGGGCGCGCACTGCTCCTCAACCACGATTTCGGAAGTCTGAGCGACGTCGCGGCTGCTGCGCTGCGCGCGAAGACGATCGGCTTCGTGTTTCAGTTTTTTAACCTGCTGCCGGTCCTCAGCATATTCGACAACGTGTACTACCCGTTGATGCTCAACGGGCACAGCCGGGCCGAAGCGCGCGACGAAGTGATGTCGATGCTCGAGCGCGTGGGTCTGATCGCGCATTACAAACGCCGACCGGGCGAGCTTTCCGGTGGGCAGCAGCAGCGTGCCGCCATTGCGCGTGCGCTCGTGAAGCGTCCCGCGCTGGTCGTGGCCGACGAGCCGACGGGGAATCTGGATACGCATACAGGCGAGGAGATCGTCGATTTGCTGCTCGACATGAACAAAGAGTTGCAGACGACGTTTGTGATTTCCACCCACTCGCTGCAATTGAAGGACCGGGCGCGACGCGTCATTGAGATCGAGGATGGGAGGCTCAAGCGGGATGGGCAGCAAAATTAAGGCGCTATTGCGCGGCGCTATCGTCGCGACGCTCTTCGCGAGCGCGCAGGCTATGGCGGATACCCCGGCGAGCGATGCGGCGCAAAGCGCGGCGATGCTGTCCGCCCTGAGCAAGCAGAGCGCAGGCGACGCCCGTGCGCAGGCGATTCTCGCGATTGCGCAGCGCGTGTCGGGCTCCGACCTCGATCGCGCAGTGTCGGCACTCAGGACGACGCTCACGCGCAATCCAGCGGACCTCGACGCGAAGATGTACTACGGATACGGCCAGTTGCGCCTGGCGCTGCAGTATCTCGACAAAAAGAATTTCTTGCAGGCGGCAGAGCGCGCGAAGCAGGGATTTTTCTATGTCGACGAAGCGGCGGAGAGTGCGCCGGACAACTGGAGGCTGCGCTATCTGCGCACGCGAGTGGACGCTTTCTCGCCGCCTTCGAATGGACGCTGCGTGGTTGCGCTCAAGGATATCGGGTACCTCGATGCGGATGCGGCAGTGCCGCGCGATCTGATGCCGATGATCGGGCTCATGCGGGAGCGCGCTCAGGACGCGTGCCGCAAGAGCTGGTCGCTGGCGGGCGGCAGTCCTGAACGGGCCGCTTCGGCTCCGCCGCCGCCGCCGCTTGCGCCGGCCGAGATTGCCAGCGTGCTGGAACCCGTCGTGAAGGAGCTGCGATGAGCACTGCATTGTTTTATTTGTCGAACGCCGTGATGGTCTATGCCCTCGCGGTAGCGCTGGGCGCGTGCCTTTGGCGGCGCACCGACATTCAGTATGTTTTTCTGAACCTGTTTCGCCAGCGCAGGCGCTCGGGCATGACGTTGCTCGCCATCGTTCTCGGTGGTGTCGCGGTCTTTCTGTTCGGCGGCTTTGTCGACTACTCCTTCTGGGCTTTGCGCGAGCAGACGATCCGCACCAACGTCGGCCACATCCAGCTCTACGAAAAAGGCTATCTCGAGAGCGGCGCGGCAGTCGGCACCATGACGCATAGCATTTCCAACTATGACGAGATCGCGCGCATCTTGCGCACCGACCCGGTGATCGGGCCGCATATCAAGACCGTGACTGGCCGCATCGAGTTTTCGGGAATCATTTCCCGCTATGAAAGCGGCGTATCGACCTTTTTCACAGGCGTGGGCGTGGAGCCCGAGACCTCGCTCGAAATTGGCGCGCTCGATCGCGTGGTGTCCGGGAGCGATCTCTCGCGTATCCAGCCGCAGGGCGTGACGATCGGCTCGGGCGTTGCCGCGGCGCTGAAGGCGCAATACGACGACTACACCGATCTGCTCGTGGTGACGCCCGGGGGCGGGCAGAACGCGATGTCGGTACAGGTTCGCGGGGTTTTCTCCTCGGGCATCAAGGAGTACGACGACACCAACATCAAGCTGCCGCTCAAGACTGTGCAACGTCTGCTGCAGACCTCGAACGTGAGCCGGATCATCATCCTGCTCGACGACACGGACTATACCGACGCAGCCATGCGGCGCATCGACGAGATCATCAAGGCGCGCAATCTGTCGCTCGAAGCGCGTTCGTGGTCCGATCTCGCCGTGTACTACCACCAGGTCGTCAATCTGTTCGAGGGCATTTTCTTTTTCATCAAGGCGCTTGTCAGCGTGATCGTCGTCTTCATGATCGGTAACACGTTGATGATGAGTGTCATAGAGCGCACCCGGGAAATCGCGACGCTGCGCGCGCTCGGCCTTACTAAGCGCCACGTTGGCCGGCTCTTCATGCTCGAGGGCATCGTGATCGGCCTGCTCGGTGCGTTGATCAGCGTTGTGCTGGGGATCGGTCTCGCGGAGCTGATCAACATCAACGGCGTGCCGATGCCGCCTTCGCCGGGCTACACCCAGGGATATCTGGCTTTTGTCAGGTGGACCGGCGATTACCGCTTGTTCTGGTTTGCGTGCGCGCTGCCGCTGGTTACCGCTGTGATTGCATCGATCATGCCGGCGCGGCGAGCTGCAAATCTCGTCATTGCCGAAGCATTCCGATTTGTTTGAAGTACATATCAACATTTTTAGACCACCAAGGGAGAAGTAAATGAAGAAGCAGCGCGTTTTGATTACCGGGGCGGGCCGTGGCATTGGTTTCGCGATTGCACGGGTGCTGGCCGCGGAGGGCTACGACCTGTTGTTGAACTACCGCTCGGAGCAGGGTAAGTCGATTGCGAATCTGCAACGCTTCATGCAGAGCGATGAGGTGAAGGGTATCGATGTCAAGCTGGTCAAGGGCGATATCGCCGAGACCCGCGACGTCGAGAACATGATGAAAGCGCTGCGCGCCGATGGCGTCGATCAAATCGACCATCTCGTACTGAACGCTGCGGCCTCGCCCTTCAAGCCGTTCCTCGACATGAACAAGTTCGACTGGAAACTGCTGCTCAACAGCAACCTCGTTGGCAACGTTGCGTGCGTGAACGAAGTGGTTCCGATGATGAAGGATGGCGGCACGATCTGCATTCTCTCGAGCATGGGCAGCCGCGTGGTCATGCCGAAGTATCCGCTCGGCATCATGAAGTCGGCGCTCGAGAATCTTGTGCGCTACCTCGAAGTCGAACTCTATGACCGCAACGTGCGAGTCAATGGCGTCTGCGCCGGTCTCGTCAATACGGACATGGGACCGATTCTCAAGGAAATGTGGCCCGAAGCGGTTGCGCGCTTCGAAGCAGGCAATCGCCGCTGGGCGATCGAACCCGAAGAGGTTGCTGAAATCGTGGCGTTCCTGATGTCGCCGAAATCCTCGGCTATTCGCGGCGCGACGGTCCTTGCCGATCTGGGTGGCGGGTTGTCAGCTTGAGGAGGCGCCGATGAAATACAGGAAAGAAGCGCTGGTTGCGGCGTTGCTCGCGGGTGCTGCATCGGTCGCATCGGCAGACGATGCGATTCCGCTTGCTCCGCCGGCGCCCTCCGCGGCCCAGTCGTCTGCCCCGTCGGCGCCGAGCGAAAGCGGTGCTCCCGTGCAGCAGGACGCTCAGGCCCAGCAGATCATTCGCACGGCCGATCGCATCCGCGCGCCGAACGAATCGTTCCGCTACACCGTGAAGCTGAACGAGTTTCAGGGCGGCAAGAGCGTGATGCAGCAGACGCTCGACATCTCCATGCGCTTTTACAAGCCGGCGGAGCGTGCGAAGAAGGGCGATGCGCGCGCGCTCGTGCGCTTTGTCGAGCCGGTCAAGGACAAGGGCAAGGCCATGCTGTCGGACTACGAAAAGATGTGGTACTACGCGCCGGATCTGCGCCGGCCGATACCGATCTCCAAGCAGCAGCGGCTCATCGGGCAGATTTCGAACGGCGACGTGGTTGCGGCGGATTTCGATTATTCGTATGTCTCGCAGCTGCAGGGCGAAGAGGCTTGCGGCAAGACGACGTGCTATCGCCTCTCGTTGCAGCGGCGCTGGCCGTTCGTGACGTACCCGAAGATCATGTACTGGGTCGAGAAGGATACGTTCTATCCATGGCGAGCCGACTTCATGTCCGATTCCGGCGTGGTGATCAAGCGGTCGTATTACAGCGACTATCGTGCGGAGCTTGGGCAGATGCGTCCGCATCGAATCATCGTCGAGGATTCGCTTCGTAAGGAAAACTACACGACGATGGATTATTCCGATGTGCGCTTCGAGTCGCTGCCGGAAAGCTATTTCCAGGTCGACTATCTCATGCGGATGAACTGATCCGCACGAGCCGCTGTGGACATGACATGACAGGACAGAGATGGGGAAGAACCGGGTTGCATTAACGTGTTTTGCCGCGCTGGGGGCGCAGTGGTCCGCGACGCCAGCGCATGCGCTCGACTGCGCTTCCGCGCGCGGCTACGTGGGCCTCGAGGGCGTCGACACGTTCACGCGCGACAGCTTGTGGGGCGACGACGCGTTTCGCAGGAATTTCGCTTTTGATGGCTATGCCAGCGGGACGGTCTCGTGCCAGCTTTCCGAGCAGATCAGCGCGAAGGCGACGGCGGGCGCGCAGTACGCGGCGGGTACGGAAGATCCCGGCACGCTCGACGGCAAGAAGGACAGCGGCCTTGCCATTCTCAACGAGGGGTACGTCACCTGGAAGCCCTCTGATCAGATCTTCCTCGACGTCGGCAAAATCGAGCGCAATAACGGCAATCTGTTTTCGCAGAATCCGCTCGACGTGGTTCGCAATACGTCGGGAAATCTGCGCTCGACGCTCGTCAACAATGGCGACACGAACCGCTACGGGTTCTATCGTGAAGGGTCGGTGGGAGCGGGCGTGACCGCGTACAACGACTACGGCACGGTCGACCTCGCTTACTTGCCGAAACTTGCGACCAACAACGACCAGGCACAATCCGCGGAAAAATGGAGTTCGCTCGAGCGCACCAACTCCAACAATCGCTTTTACGCGGCATACACGTCTTCGGGGCTGAGCAATTTCAATCCTACCGTCGCGGCGGTGGTGGGCGACTACAACGTGCTCGCCCTGGGAACCAGCGGCTATTTGACGGACAACCTCATGCTGGGCGCGCAGGCGTCGGTCAGCAAGGGACAGCGCTGGCGCCATTTGAACATGGACAAGGCGGCGGCCATCCGCTCGTATGAGAACGTAGGCGATCCTTTTTCGATCGACCGGACCGGTGCGCGTACCGATATTGCCGTTGGCCTGCGCTACACCGATTCCGAGCGCACGGAATACGGCATCGAATACTACGGCCAGAGCCAGGGCTACAGCCGCAACGAATGGAAGAGCTACTTCGATACGGTCACGTTTATCAACGGCGGCTATGCGAAAGGCTTGCCGCCCCCCGTCGCCAACAGCCTGGCGTCGGGCTACGACCAATATTCGAGCCTTTTCGGCTCGGAGACGGACAACGCGAATCGCGGGGGCAACCTGCTCGGCAAGCATTATGCGACCGTCTTCGTCAGTTCAAAGAAGCAGGCGATTCGCAAGCTCGACTGGACCGCGTCGGCGACGACGAATCTGGTCGACGGCAGTGCGTACGTCAACGCACGAGTGAGCACCTATGCAAACAATCACGTCGAGCTGTACACGGGCGTATCAATGAGTTTCGGCTCGAGCCGTTCTGAATTCGGGCAATTCGGCAGGAGGGGATATGTTTATGCAGGAACGCGAATCATCGTTTGAGCGTGTGATTTCCGATCACGTTTTTCTGTTCCCGGGGCAGGGAAATCCGGCCATCGGCATGGGGGCCGAAGTTTGCGACGTGTCGCCTGCCACGACCGCTGTGTGGGACTGCGCGAGCGACTATTCCGGGGTCGACGTGCGCAAGCTGTGCCGCAGAGGGCCGATGACCAGGCTTACGCGCACGCGCTTTCAGCAGCTTGCCGTGACCACGGTGAGCGTCGCGATGTTCGAGCGCCTGCGCGAGAGCGTGGCGATCGAGCGGCCGGTGTTCGCCGGGCACAGTGCGGGCGAATACGCGGCGCTCTATGCGGCCGGCGCCTTCGACATGCCCACGCTCTTCAAGGCGATTACCGCGCGTGCCAACCTGATGGAGGAAATGGCCGAGGCGAGCGATGGCGCGATGTACGTGGTGAAAGGCATCGAGCGGCCCACGCTGCAGCGCATGCTCGACGAATCGGGCGCTAGTGAACGCGTGCAGATCGCCAACGACAATTCACCGCGTCAACAGGTCCTCTCCGGGACGGCATCGGACGTCAAGGCGATGATCGCGGAGGTGCAGCGCGGTGGCTACGACGTCGTGAAGCTGCCGGTCAACGGCGCGTGGCACAGCCATCTGATGGCGCCGGCCGTGCCGCGTTTGCGCGAGGCGCTTCGCTCGCTTGCGGTTCGCAAGCCGGTGCATCCGGTCTATATGAATCTGAGCGCCCGCATTGAAGAGGATGTGGACGTCATCGTCGAAAACCTGTGCGGCCACCTGACCCAAACGGTGCGCTGGCGGGAAACGATGGATACGATGCTCGCGCGCGGCTGCAAGCATTTCGCCGAAATGGGGGCGAAAAGAATGCTCACGCACATGCTCGCGTCGCATTACGCCGTGGGCGCGCAACTCGACGTTTCGTGCTTCGACGACTGGTCCGCGCAATGCGAGCCAGCCGAGCCAATCTGCTGAGCGAGGTTGCGATGGTGCCGAGTTCTTCCGAATACCTCCGGCGTCGTGTGAGCGCGACCGCCGCCGTGACTGCCGTGATTGCCGCTGTACTGGTGTCTTCGCTGACGCGTAACGCACCAGACCTTTCGATCGTGCAGGCGATTGCGGGGCTCGGCATGATTTCCGCGTCGGTTTTTTTTGCCATTGCCCGTGACAGTGGCGGCTATTGGTTCTACACGATTCGCGCGGGCAAGGTCTTCGATCAGAATCCGCAATGGCCGCCCGATACCGAGGACAGGACGTGGCAAGGCATGCTGGCGCGAAGTCCCTGGCTGGCGGCGGTGGTGGGCTTTGCGTTTGCGGCGCTCAGTTGTGCGTTAGCGATGACATTCGTTCCGCAGCATCTCGCCCTTTATGCCTGGTGCTACACCCTGGTGCTGCTGCCTGCCGCGACGGCGGGCTTTTCGCTTCTGGCGGCGCACGCGGGGGCTCACGACGCGCTGAGGATTCTCGGCGGCAAGTCCGCGGCGCCGTCGCCGCACCGCGCGCGGCGGCTGATCGCGGCCGATCTGTTTTTCGCTATTGTCACCAATTTCACACTGGTGCTGCCGGTGCGGGACAAGCCCGCCTACTCGCTCGAGCACGGTTACGGCTACGCGCCGTTCGTGGTGGCCTTTGCGATCTTGCTGGTGATTGTGTGCGCTTTCATGATTGGCTTTGCGTCCCGGTCAAGGCGCGCCACGTTGACGGGCGAACTGCTGATGGGCAAAGCGGATGAGCAGTTCATCAGGCTCGCCGGAGCGCCGAGCCGCTGGTTCGGCGTGTCCGCAATCGGTCGCTATACGCTCTATCTGGTATCCACCGTCATCTGGGCGGCGCTTGTATGCGCGGCATTCGAGAAGTGGGCGCCAGGGGCGGGCTTCGTGCCGCTTTATTGCGTTGCCCTCGTGCCGCTGGTGTTCATGTATGCCGGCGAGCGTTGCGTGTCGATGCACCGTGATCTGACCGAAGCCCGGGACGGCGAGCGCCGTGTGCTATTGACGTTCAAGGACGTGAAACTGGCATTGCCCACGGATTAGCATTGCCTGCCTGAGGGCGGGCGATGTCGGGCCGCGCGCCAGCCTGCCCGTCTGCCGATTGGCCAATGTCGCGGAGATTGGCGGTCGGGGCGGGTGGGGGTTGGTAAAATGCGGCAACTCCGCATCATCACCTGTGCCGCCTTCATGTCCCGCTCCCTCGAAATCCTCAACGAAGTCTTCGGTTATCCCGCCTTTAGAGGGCAGCAGGCCGAGATCGTCGAGCATGTCGCGGCGGGCGGCGATTCCCTGGTGCTCATGCCCACGGGCGGCGGCAAGTCGCTGTGCTATCAGATCCCGGCGCTCGTGCGCCACGAAGCGGGCCACGGCGCCGGCATCGTGGTGTCGCCGCTCATCGCGCTCATGCAGGACCAGGTGGCCGCGCTCACCGAAGTGGGCGTACGCGCCGCGTATCTGAATTCCACGCTCACCGGCGCCGAGGCCGCCGCCACCGAGCGCGCGCTGCGCGAGGGCGACATCGATTTGCTCTATGTCGCGCCCGAGCGGCTCATGACGGCGCGCTTTCTCGATCTGCTCGAGCGCGCGCGCATCGGCCTCTTTGCCATCGACGAAGCGCACTGCGTGTCGCAATGGGGGCACGACTTCCGGCCCGAGTACATTCAGCTCTCGATCCTGCACGAGCGTTTCCCCGACGTGCCGCGCATCGCGCTTACCGCCACCGCGGATGCGATCACGCGCGACGAGATCGTGCACCGTCTCGCGCTCGACGACGCGCGCATCTTCGTGTCGAGCTTCGACCGGCCGAATATCCGCTACCGCATCGTCGAGAAGGACAATGCGCGCACGCAACTGCTCGACTTCATCCGCGCGGAGCACACACGCGCCGACGGCACGACCGATGCGGGCGTTGTCTACTGCCTCTCGCGCCGCAAGGTGGAAGAGACCGCGGAGTGGCTGAAGGGGCAGGGCGTACGCGCCTTGCCGTACCACGCCGGCATGGAGTTCGAGGTGCGCCAGAAGCACCAGGAACTCTTCCAGCGAGAGGAAGGCGTGGTCATGTGCGCAACCATTGCGTTCGGCATGGGCATCGACAAGCCGGACGTGCGTTTCGTCGCGCACCTCGACCTGCCCAAGAGCGTGGAAGGCTACTACCAGGAAACCGGCCGGGCGGGCCGCGACGGGCTGGCGGCCAATGCGTGGATGGCCTATGGTCTCGGCGACGTCGTGCAGCAGCGCAAGATGATCGACGAGTCCGACGCCGACGAGCAGCACAAGCGCGTCCAGACCGGCAAGCTCGACGCGCTGCTCGGCCTGTGCGAGACGGCCACATGCCGCCGCGTGCGCCTGCTCGCGTACTTTGGCGAAGCGAGCAAGCCCTGCGGCAACTGCGACACCTGCATCGAGCCGCCGGCCACGTGGGACGCCACGCGCGAGGCGCAGATGGCGCTTTCGTGCGTGTTCCGTGCGCAGCGCGCGAGCGGTTTCAACTTCGGCGCCGGCCACCTGATCGACATTCTGCGCGGCAATCGCAGCGAAAAGATCATGCAGCGCGGGCACGAGAAAATTTCGACGTTCGGCATCGGCTCGGCGCTTTCTGAAGCCGAATGGCGTGCCATTTTTCGGCAACTGGTGGCGTTCGGCTATCTCACCGTCGATCACGACGGCTTTGGCGCGCTCGTGCTCACGGAGGCAAGCAAGCCCGTGCTCAAGGGCGAGCAGCAGGTCACGATGCGCCGCTATGTGAAGCCCACGCGCACCCGCACCTCGTCGAGCCGCACCAGCGAGCGCGCTGATCCGACCCTCGGCATGAGCCCGCGCCAGCGTGCGCGCTGGGAGCGCCTGCGGCTGTGGCGCACCGATACCGCGAAGAGCGAGGGCGTACCCGCCTACGTGATCTTCCACGACGCCACGCTGGCGGAGATCGCCCGCAACGGCCCCGAGTCGGTCGACGAATTGCGCGATATTCCGGGTATCGGCGCCCGCAAGCTCGAGCGCTTCGGCGAGGAGCTGGTCGAGGTCGTCGGCGACGATTGAGCGCGCTGGTGCAGCGGCACATCGCCGCGGCATCGGCATGGTGCGCCCGCTGCGTGTCACGCAACCGCCACATCCTCCGTCGTCCGAAATGTCGCAAGCCGTTGACTCGCTTGGCATTTTCGGAATATCATGCTGGGTTCCGGTTTCTGGGATGCTTGCGTGCGTCGGTTAGTTTGACTAATTCGTCGGCTGGTCAGCGCAAAAAATGCCTGCCATTTTCGGAATCCGGAGTTCGATACGCATGGTTTTCCGCTTTGCCCGGGAATAAATGCGTCGATTTTGTTCAATTTCAGGAATAAACAATGCCAACCATCAATCAACTGGTTCGCAAAGGCCGCACTTCGGAAGTCACGAAGAGCAAGTCGCCGGCCTTGCAGGACTGCCCGCAGCGTCGCGGCGTGTGCACCCGCGTGTACACGACGACGCCGAAGAAGCCGAACTCGGCACTTCGTAAGGTCGCCAAGGTTCGTCTGACGAACGGCTTCGAAGTCATTTCGTACATCGGTGGTGAAGGCCACAACCTGCAAGAGCACTCGGTTGTGCTGATCCGCGGCGGCCGTGTGAAGGACTTGCCGGGTGTGCGTTACCACATGGTTCGCGGCTCGCTGGATACCCAGGGCGTCAAGGATCGTAAGCAGGCTCGTTCGAAGTACGGCGCAAAGCGCGCGAAGGCTGCGAAGTAAGAGTCAAGTGTCGTCGTGCTCGCAAGAGTGCCGGCGATAAAAGCGACAGGTGCCGGATTGGCCGGTGCTGTCGAGTAAGTGGTCACCCGACCAGGCTGGTAAGTCGTGAGATGAATCGGGTTAGTTGGTGGCCGCGGAGCGTTGGGTTTTCTCCACGCTTCAACTGAAAAGTTAAAGGAAGAAACATGCCGCGTCGTCGCGAAGTCCCCAAGCGGGAAGTGTTGCCGGATCCGAAGTTCGGCAACGTTGATGTAGCCAAGTTCATGAACGTGCTGATGCTCTCCGGCAAGAAGTCGGTTGCCGAGCGTATCGTGTACGGCGCTTTCGAACAGATCCAGACCAAGGGTGGCAAGGACCCGCTGGAAGTGTTCACTGTTGCGCTCAACAACGTGAAGCCGGTGGTGGAAGTGAAGAGCCGCCGCGTTGGTGGTGCGAACTATCAGGTTCCGGTCGAAGTGCGCCCCTCGCGTCGTATGGCATTGGCGATGCGTTGGCTGCGTGAAGCCGCGAAGAAGCGTAGCGAGAAGTCGATGGCCCTGCGTCTGGCAGGTGAACTCTCCGAAGCGGCCGAAGGCCGTGGCGGCGCGATGAAGAAGCGCGACGAAGTTCACCGGATGGCAGAAGCGAACAAGGCGTTCTCGCACTTCCGCTTCTAAGAGAAAGCCCCTACCGGGGTTTGCTCAAAAAGCGGAAAAAAATCCGGGCGGGTGCGCTTATCGAGCGCCTCGCCCGTTTGTGTTCAGGCGCGTTGGGTCGAACCCGGCGCGCACCTCCCCATAGAGGATCAAAGTGGCTCGCAAGACTCCTATCGAGCGCTACCGCAATATCGGTATTAGCGCTCACATCGATGCCGGCAAGACGACGACGACCGAGCGCATTCTGTTTTACACCGGCGTGAACCACAAGATTGGTGAAGTTCACGACGGCGCTGCGACCATGGACTGGATGGAGCAGGAGCAGGAGCGTGGCATCACGATTACCTCCGCTGCTACCACCGCGTTCTGGAAGGGCATGGCTGGTAACTATCCGGAACACCGCATCAACATCATCGACACCCCGGGCCACGTCGACTTCACGATTGAAGTCGAGCGCTCGATGCGCGTGCTCGACGGCGCGTGCATGGTTTACTGCGCAGTGGGCGGCGTGCAGCCGCAGTCGGAAACGGTGTGGCGTCAGGCGAACAAGTACAAGGTTCCGCGTCTCGCATTCGTCAACAAGATGGACCGTACCGGCGCGAACTTCTTCAAGGTCTACGACCAGTTGAAGACCCGCCTGAAGGCAAATCCGGTTCCGGTCGTGGTGCCGATCGGTGCGGAAGACACCTTCAAGGGCGTCGTCGATCTGATCAAGATGAAGGCGATCATTTGGGACGAAGCCTCGCAAGGCACGAAGTTCGACTACGTCGACATCCCGGCGGAACTCGCTGACACGTGCAACGAGTGGCGCGAAAAGATGATCGAGTCGGCGGCCGAAGCCAGCGAAGAGCTGATGGAAAAGTACCTCGGCGGCGAAGAGCTGAGCGAAGCGGAAATCGTCAAGGCGATCCGCGACCGGACCATCGCGTGCGAAATCCAGCCGATGCTGTGCGGCACTGCGTTCAAGAACAAGGGCGTGCAGCGCATGCTCGACGCCGTGATCGACTTCCTGCCGTCGCCGGTGGACATTCCCCCGGTCAAGGGTGAGCTCGAAAACGGCGAGACGGCCGAGCGCCGCGCAGCCGACGACGAGAAGTTCGCGGCACTCGCGTTCAAGATCATGACCGACCCGTTCGTCGGCCAACTGATCTTCTTCCGTGCGTACTCGGGCGTCGTCAACTCGGGCGACACGGTGCTGAACTCGACCAAGGGCAAGAAGGAGCGCCTCGGCCGTATTCTGCAGATGCACGCGAACAACCGTGAAGAAATCAAGGAAGTTCGTGCAGGCGACATCGCTGCGGCGGTGGGCCTGAAGGAAGCGACCACGGGCGACACGCTGTGCGACCCGGCGAACCCGATCATTCTGGAACGCATGGTGTTCCCGGAGCCGGTGATTTCGCAGGCCGTCGAGCCGAAGACCAAGCCTGACCAGGAAAAGATGGGTATCGCCCTGAACCGCCTGGCACAGGAAGACCCGTCGTTCCGCGTCCAGACGGACGAAGAATCGGGCCAGACCATCATTTCGGGCATGGGCGAACTCCACCTCGAAATTCTGGTTGACCGCATGAAGCGCGAATTTGGCGTGGAGGCGACCGTCGGCAAGCCGCAGGTTGCATACCGCGAAACGATCCGTGCAACGGCGAAGGACGTGGACGGCAAGTTCGTCAAGCAGTCGGGTGGTCGCGGCCAGTACGGTCACGCGGTCATCACGCTCGAGCCGAACGAGCAGGGCAAGGGCTACGAGTTCCTCGACGAGATCAAGGGTGGTGTGATTCCGCGTGAATACATCCCTGCGGTCGACAAGGGTATCCAGGACACGCTGAAGGCCGGCGTGCTGGCGGGCTTCCCGGTCGTCGACGTCAAGGTTCACCTGACGTTCGGTTCGTACCACGATGTTGACTCGAACGAAAACGCGTTCCGCATGGCCGGTTCGATGGCGTTCAAGGAAGCAATGCGCAAGGCGCAGCCGGTCATCCTCGAACCGATGATGGCCGTCGAAGTCGAAACGCCGGAAGACTACATGGGCAACGTGATGGGCGACCTGTCGGGCCGTCGCGGTATCGTTCAGGGCATGGAAGACATGGTTGGCGGCGGCAAGATCGTTCGCGCCGAAGTGCCGCTCTCGGAAATGTTTGGCTACTCGACGTCGCTGCGCTCGCTCACGCAGGGCCGCGCAACGTACACGATGGAATTCAAGCACTACGCAGAAGCACCGCGTAACGTGGCCGACGCGATCATCAGCGCGAAGGCGAAGTAAGCATCGGCGCAAAAGCGAACCGGGCATTAGCGCCTGGTTCGCATCGCTCAGTCACCGATTCACCACTTTTTTGAAAGAAGAGAAACATGGCAAAAGGTAAATTCGAACGGACCAAGCCGCACGTGAACGTGGGCACGATCGGTCACGTTGACCACGGCAAGACCACGCTGACGGCAGCAATCACGACGGTTCTGACCAAGAAGTTCGGCGGCGAAGCCAAGGCATACGACCAGATCGATGCAGCGCCGGAAGAAAAGGCACGTGGTATTACCATCAACACCGCGCACGTCGAGTACGAAACGGCTAACCGCCACTACGCACACGTCGACTGCCCGGGCCACGCTGACTATGTGAAGAACATGATCACGGGCGCGGCACAGATGGACGGCGCAATCCTGGTGTGCTCGGCCGCTGACGGCCCGATGCCGCAAACGCGTGAGCACATCCTGCTCGCCCGTCAGGTTGGCGTTCCGTACATCATCGTGTTCCTGAACAAGTGCGACATGGTCGACGACGCCGAGCTGCTCGAGCTAGTCGAAATGGAAGTGCGCGAACTTCTGTCGAAGTACGACTTCCCGGGCGACGACACCCCGATCATCAAGGGTTCGGCCAAGCTGGCGCTGGAAGGCGACACGGGCGAGCTGGGTGAAGTGGCGATCATGAACCTGGCCGACGCACTGGACACGTACATCCCGACGCCGGAGCGCGCAGTTGACGGCGCGTTCCTGATGCCGGTGGAAGACGTGTTCTCGATCTCGGGTCGTGGCACGGTGGTGACGGGTCGCGTCGAGCGCGGCATCGTCAAGGTCGGCGAGGAAATCGAAATCGTCGGTATCAAGCCGACGGTGAAGACGACCTGCACGGGCGTGGAAATGTTCCGCAAGCTGCTCGACCAGGGGCAGGCAGGCGACAACGTCGGTATCCTGCTGCGCGGCACGAAGCGTGAAGACGTGGAGCGCGGCCAGGTTCTGGCGAAGCCGGGTTCGATCACGCCGCACACGCACTTCACGGCTGAGGTGTACGTGCTGAGCAAGGACGAAGGCGGCCGTCACACGCCGTTCTTCAACAACTACCGTCCGCAGTTCTACTTCCGTACGACGGACGTGACGGGCTCGATCGAGCTGCCGAAGGATAAGGAAATGGTCATGCCGGGCGACAACGTGTCGATCACGGTGAAGCTGATCGCTCCGATCGCGATGGAAGAAGGTCTGCGCTTCGCAATCCGCGAAGGTGGCCGTACCGTCGGCGCCGGCGTGGTCGCGAAGATCATCGAGTAAATCGGGTAGAATATCCGGCTTGCTGTAAGCAGTAGAAGTTGACGTACTTGGGACCGGCCTGCGGCTCTCCGCCGCAGGCCGGTCCCGCGCTCTTTATATTGTCTGGCGGCGCAAGTCCGCCTCGCTCTTTTCAAGGAATTGCCATGCAGAACCAAAAAATCCGTATTCGCCTGAAGGCTTTCGACTATCGCCTGATCGATCAATCGGCTGCTGAAATCGTCGAAACGGCGAAGCGGACGGGTGCCATCGTTCGCGGTCCGGTGCCGCTGCCGACGCGCATCCAGCGTTTCGACATCCTGCGTTCGCCGCACGTCAACAAGACGTCGCGCGATCAGCTCGAAATCCGTACCCACCTGCGCCTGATGGACATCGTCGACCCGACGGACAAGACCGTTGACGCGCTGATGAAGCTGGACCTGCCGGCTGGCGTGGACGTCGAAATCAAGCTGCAGTAAGAGTCTCGAGCGCGACCGGGATCGCCTGATCGCGCTAAGTCTTTGATTGCTTGCGGGAATCGTGGAAGGACGTTATACTTGACGTCTTTTCGCGCATCTGCGCAAAAAATCGGTGTGTCCCTTTCTGGCCTTTACCCAGAAAACATGCCGGTACTTTGTAAATTAGCCCCGACCAATCGCAGTCGGGAATGGAGAAAACGATGAGCCTTGGACTCGTAGGTCGCAAGGTTGGCATGACGCGTATCTTCACGGCTGACGGGGATTCGATTCCCGTGACCGTGCTGGACGTGTCCGACAACCGCGTGACGCAGATCAAGACTGTAGAAACCGACGGCTACACGGCCGTGCAGGTTACTTTCGGTACTCGCCGCGCATCGCGCGTGACGAAGCCGCTCGCAGGTCATCTCGCCAAAGCTGGCGTTCAAGCCGGTGAAATCCTCAAGGAATTCCAGATCGACGCCGCCAAGGCTGCCGAACTGTCCGCTGGCGCTGTGATCGGTGTGGAACTCTTCACGGAAGGCCAGAAGATCGACGTGCAAGGCACCTCGATCGGTAAGGGCTACGCCGGTACCATCAAGCGTTACAACTTCGCTTCGGGTCGTGCTTCGCACGGTAACTCGCGCTCGCACAATGTGCCGGGCTCGATCGGTATGGCGCAGGATCCGGGTCGTGTGTTCCCGGGTAAGCGCATGACCGGTCACATGGGTGACGAAACCGTAACGGTGCAAAACCTCGAAATCGCCCGTATTGACGCAGAGCGCAAGCTGCTGCTGGTCAAGGGTGCCGTGCCGGGTGCTAAGGGCGGCAAGGTTTTCGTGACGCCGGCCGTCAAGGCGCGCGCCAAGAAAGGAGCGCAATAATGGAACTGAAGCTCCTGAACGCTAATGGTCAAGAAGGTGCTGCAGTCAACGCGTCGGACGTCGTGTTCGGCCGCGACTACAACGAAGCACTGATTCACCAGATCGTTGTCGCCTACCAGGCGAACGCGCGCAGCGGTAACCGCGCGCAGAAGGATCGTGAGCAAGTCAAGCACACCACCAAGAAGCCGTGGCGCCAGAAGGGTACGGGCCGTGCTCGTGCCGGTATGTCGTCGAGCCCGCTGTGGCGTGGCGGTGGTCGCATCTTCCCGAATTCGCCGGAAGAAAACTTCTCGCACAAGGTCAACAAGAAGATGCATCGCGCAGGCCTCTGCTCGATCTTCTCGCAGCTGGCCCGCGAAGGCCGCATCTCGGTCGTCGAAGAGTTCTCGCTCGAAGCGCCCAAGACGAAGCTGCTGGCCGAAAAGTTCAAGGCCATGGGTCTCGAATCCGTGCTGGTCATTACCGACACGGTCGACGAGAACCTGTTCCTGGCGTCGCGCAACCTGCCCCACGTGGCAGTCGTTGAGCCGCGCTTTGCCGACCCGCTCTCGCTGATCTACTTCAAGAAGATCCTGATCACGAAGGCTGCGGTTGCCCAGATCGAGGAGTTGCTGTCATGAGCGAGATTCGCAAGAACGATCATCGTTTGATGCAGGTCCTGCTCGCACCGGTGATCTCCGAAAAGGCGACCCTGGTGGCTGAGAAGAACGAACAAGTCGTCTTCGAAGTCGCGCCGGACGCGAACAAGCAGGAAGTCAAGGCTGCTGTCGAGCTGCTGTTCAAGGTGGAAGTCGAGTCCGTCAACGTGCTGGTCCAGAAGGGCAAAGCCAAGCGCTTTGGCCGCTTCAACGGCAAGCGCAAGGACGTGAAGAAGGCGTACGTCTGCCTGAAGCCCGGCCAGGAAATCAACTTTGAAGCGGAGGCCAAGTAATCATGGCAATCGTGAAAGTTAAGCCGACCTCGCCGGGTCGCCGCGCGATGGTGAAGATCGTCAACAAGGATCTGCACAAGGGCGCGCCGTACGCACCGCTGCTCGAAAAGCAATCCGTGAAGGCGGGCCGTAACAACAACGGTCACATCACCACGCGTCACCAAGGTGGCGGTCACAAGCAGCATTATCGTGTGATCGATTTCCGTCGTACGAAGGATGGCATCCCCGCGAAGGTGGAGCGTCTCGAGTATGACCCGAACCGTAGCGCGAACATTGCGCTGGTTCTTTACGCAGACGGCGAGCGCCGCTACATCATCGCGCCGAAGGGCGTGACGGTTGGCACGCCGCTGATGTCGGGTTCGGAAGCGCCGATCCGTGCAGGCAACACGCTGCCGATCCGCAACATTCCGGTCGGTACGACGATCCACTGCATCGAAATGCTGCCGGGCAAGGGCGCGCAGATCGCGCGTTCGGCTGGCACGTCGGCCATGCTGCTGGCTCGCGAAGGCGTCTACGCGCAGGTTCGTCTGCGTTCGGGCGAAATCCGTCGCGTGCACGTTGAATGCCGTGCAACGATCGGTGAAGTCGGCAACGAAGAGCACAGCCTCCGTCAAATCGGTAAGGCTGGCGCGAACCGCTGGCGCGGTATCCGCCCGACGGTCCGTGGCGTTGCGATGAACCCGGTCGACCACCCGCACGGTGGTGGCGAAGGCAAGACTGCGGCTGGTCGCGACCCGGTGAGCCCGTGGGGCACGCCGGCGAAGGGCTATCGCACCCGCAGCAACAAGCGCACGACGAGCATGATCGTCCAGCGCCGTCACAAGCGTTAAGGAGTAGGCAATGGCACGTTCTATTAAGAAAGGTCCGTTCTGCGACGCCCATTTGCTGAAGAAGGTTGAGGCGGCTGCAGCTACGCGCGACAAAAAACCGATCAAGACCTGGTCGCGTCGTTCGACGATCCTGCCGGACTTCATCGGCCTGACGATCGCCGTGCACAACGGCCGTCAACACGTTCCGGTGTATGTCACGGAAAACATGGTCGGCCACAAGCTTGGCGAGTTCGCACTGACCCGTACGTTCAAGGGTCACGCGGCCGACAAGAAGGCCAAGAAATAAGGGGCAATCAAGATGGAAGTGAAGGCAATTCATCGCGGTGCCCGCATCTCGGCGCAGAAGACGCGTCTTGTGGCTGACCAGATCCGCGGTCTGCCGGTTGACAAGGCACTGAACGTTCTGACGTTCTCGCCGAAGAAAGCGGCTGGCATCGTGAAAAAGGTTGTGCTCTCGGCGATCGCAAACGCGGAACACAACGAAGGCGCCGATATCGACGAGCTCAAGATCAAGAGCATCTACGTCGACAAGGCTGCTTCGCTGAAGCGTTTCACCGCACGCGCAAAGGGTCGCGGTAACCGCATCGAGAAGCAATCCTGTCACATCACTGTGACGGTCGGGAATTAAGGAGCCATACGATGGGACAGAAAATTCATCCGACTGGCTTCCGTTTGGCCGTCAGCCGCAATTGGGCTTCGCGTTGGTACGCGAACAACAACAATTTCGCGGCGATGTTGAAGGAAGACATCGGTGTTCGTGAATACCTGAAGAAGAAGCTGAAGAACGCTTCGGTGGGCCGTGTTGTGATCGAGCGTCCGGCTAAGAACGCTCGCATCACGATTTACAGCTCGCGTCCGGGTGTGGTGATCGGCAAGAAGGGCGAGGACATCGAACTCCTCAAGGCCGAACTCCAGAAGCGCATGGGCGTTCCGGTTCACGTGAACATCGAAGAAATCCGCAAGCCGGAAACCGATGCTCAACTGATCGCTGACTCGATCACGCAGCAGCTCGAGCGCCGCATCATGTTCCGTCGCGCAATGAAGCGCGCGATGCAGAACGCGATGCGTCTGGGTGCCCAAGGCATCAAGATCATGAGCGCCGGCCGTCTGAACGGTATCGAAATCGCACGTACCGAGTGGTACCGCGAAGGTCGAGTGCCGCTTCACACGCTGCGTGCTGACATCGACTACGCAACCTCGGAAGCGAAGACGACGTACGGCATCATCGGCGTGAAGGTTTGGGTCTACAAGGGCGACACGCTCGGCCGCAACGACGCACCGGTGGTGGAAGAAGTCGCCGAAGAAAAGCGTCCGCGCCGCAATGCGCGTCCGGGCGATCGTCGTCCGCGCCGTGATGGTGAAGGCGCACCGGGTGCCCGTCGTGGCGCACCGCGTCGCGGCGACGGCAAGAGTGGAGAATAACGATGCTGCAACCGAAACGCAGGAAGTATCGCAAAGAGCAGAAGGGTCGTAACACCGGTATCGCAACGCGCGGCAACGCGGTTTCGTTCGGTGAATACGGTCTGAAGGCTATCGGTCGTGGTCGCCTGACCGCGCGTCAGATTGAAGCGGCGCGTCGTGCAATGACGCGTCACATCAAGCGTGGCGGCCGCATCTGGATCCGTATCTTCCCGGACAAGCCGATTTCGCAAAAGCCGGCGGAAGTGCGTATGGGTAACGGTAAGGGTAACCCTGAGTACTACGTCGCTGAGATCCAGCCGGGCAAGATGCTGTACGAAATGGATGGTGTGTCCGAAGAACTGGCCCGTGAAGCCTTCCGTCTGGCTGCAGCCAAGCTGCCGCTGAAGACGGTCTTCATGGTTCGCCAACTCGGCGCCTAAGGAGTGAATGATGAAGGCTTCTGAACTTCACCAGAAAGACAAGGCCGCGCTCAACCAAGAGCTGTCGGACCTCTTGAAGGCGCAATTCGGCCTGCGCATGCAACTCGCGACCCAGCAGCTCACGAACACGAGCCAGCTGAAGAAGGTTCGTCGCGACATCGCACGTGTGCGGACCGTCCTGACTGAGAAGGCGAACCAGAAATGAACGAAAGCGTGAAAACCTCGCTTAAGCGGACGCTGGTCGGCAAGGTCGTCAGCAACAAGATGGACAAGACGGTCACCGTCTTGGTCGAGCGCCGCGTCAAGCACCCGATCTACGGCAAGTACGTTGTGCAGTCGAAGAAGTACCACGCTCACGACGAATCGAACACGTACAACGAGGGTGACCTCGTTGAAATCCAGGAAACTCGTCCGATTTCGAAGACGAAGGCTTGGACCGTGTCGAAGCTGATCGAAGCAGCACGCGTCATCTAAGAGCCGTTTCAGATGATGCAGTACCCCGGGGCCTCCCCGGGGTAGAGAAGTTGTTGAAATCGCTAAAGATTTCGCTTGCGAGACCAAGATTATCGAGTTATAGTCTTGGTCTTCCCTCTTTATGAGGCTCGTTGTTGGCAAAGCAGCGGGCAAAGTAGTGGGGGAGGTGGTTCGGGCGCCAGTCCGGATCTGCAAGATTCACCGGAATGCGATGGCCGGTTTCGTTTGCCGTCGCTGCTGTTCTAACCCAAGCAGCTGAGCGGTCGTTCTAGTGGCGGCGCGGCTGACGGGACCAAGACTGACCGGATGTGCCATGGTGGTGCAACCGGATTAAGTTGGGAAAGATAAACCATGATCCAGACCGAAACTCGGCTTGAAGTAGCCGACAACACGGGTGCGCGTGAAGTCATGTGCATCAAGGTGCTCGGCGGCTCGAAGCGTCGTTATGCCAGCATTGGCGACATCATCAAGGTGAGCGTCAAGGAAGCAACGCCGCGCGGGCGCGTGAAAAAGGGCGAAATCTACAACGCTGTTGTAGTTCGCACCGCCAAGGGCGTGCGCCGTCAAGACGGCTCGCTGATCAAGTTCGATGGCAACGCCGCCGTGCTTTTGAATACCAAGCTTGAGCCGATCGGCACCCGCATTTTCGGGCCGGTTACGCGTGAGCTGCGTAGCGAACGATTCATGAAGATCGTTTCGCTGGCGCCGGAAGTGCTGTAAGGAGTCGCGATGAACAAGATTCGCAAGGGTGACGAAGTTATCGTCGTTACCGGCAAAGACAAGGGCAAGCGCGGTGTTGTGGTGGCCATCGGCGAAGAGCGCGTGACTGTCGAAGGCATCAACATTGCTAAAAAGCATGTGAAGCCGAACCCCATGAAGGGTACGACGGGTGGCGTGGAAGCCAAGGCAATGCCGCTGGCTATCTCGAACGTCGCATTGGTCGACGCGAACGGCAAGCCGTCGCGCGTGGGCATCAAGGTCGAAGGGGACAAGAAGGTTCGTTTCCTGAAGACGACCGGTGCTGTCCTGAGCGCCTGACGCTGCGGAGTAAAAAATGGCACGTTTGCAAGAATTTTATAAAGAGAAGGTCGTTCCCGGCCTGATCGAGAAGTTCGGTTACAAGTCGGTCATGGAAGTGCCGCGCCTCACCAAGATCACCCTGAACATGGGTGTTGGTGAAGCCGTCGCTGACAAGAAGGTCCTCGAGCACGCCATTGGCGACCTCACGAAGATCGCCGGCCAGAAGCCTGTCGTGACGAAGTCGCGCAAGGCAATCGCCGGCTTCAAGATCCGCGAAGGTTACCCGATCGGCACGATGGTCACGCTGCGTGGCCAGGCAATGTACGAATTCCTGGACCGTTTCGTGACGGTTGCGCTGCCCCGCGTGCGCGACTTCCGTGGCGTGTCGGGCAAGGCGTTCGACGGCCGTGGTAACTACAACATCGGTGTGAAAGAGCAGATCATTTTCCCCGAAATCGACTACGACAAGATCGACGCGCTGCGTGGGCTGAACATCAGCATCACGACGACCGCGAAGACCGACGAAGAAGCAAAGGCACTGCTCGCCGGCTTCAAGTTCCCGTTCAGAAACTGAGGTTACCGTGGCTAAACTGGCACTGATTGAACGTGAAAAGAAGCGCGCTCGTCTGGCAGCGAAGTTCGCGCCGAAGCGCGCAGCGCTGAAGGCGATCATCGACGACCAAGGCAAGTCGGAAGAAGAGCGTTACGCAGCTCGCCTCGAACTGCAACAACTGCCGCGCAACTCGAACCCCACCCGCAAGCGTAACCGCTGTGCGATCACGGGTCGTCCGCGTGGTACGTTCCGCAAATTCGGTCTCGCACGTAACAAGATTCGTGAAATCGCGTTCCGTGGTGAGATCCCTGGCATCACCAAGGCGAGCTGGTAATAGGAGAAACATAAATGAGCATGAGTGATCCTATCGCCGATATGCTGACTCGCATCCGCAATGCGCAGATGGTCGAGAAGGTTTCGGTTGCTATGCCCTCGTCGAAAGTGAAGATTGCCATTGCGCAGGTTCTGAAGGACGAAGGTTATATCGACGACTTCGCGGTGAAGACCGAAGGTGCGAAGTCGGAATTGAACATCGCGTTGAAGTACTACGCTGGCCGTCCCGTTATCGAGCGCATCGAACGCGTTTCGAAGCCGGGCCTGCGCGTGTACCGCGGCCGCAACGACATCCCGCAGGTCATGAATGGCCTGGGCGTTGCGATCGTGTCGACGCCCAAGGGTGTGATGACGGACCGCAAGGCGCGCGCTACTGGCGTCGGCGGCGAAGTTATCTGCTACGTCGCTTAAGACCTAAGGAGAAGAAACATGTCTCGAGTAGGTAAGAGCCCGGTCGCGCTGCAAGGCGCAGAAGCGACGCTCAGCGACGAGAAGATTACCGTCAAGGGCGCGCTGGGTACGATTTCGCAAGCTGCGAACCGCCTCGTGAAGGTGGTGAACGAAGACGGCGTGCTCAAGTTTGAGCCGACGGACGACAGCCGCGAAGCCAATGCGATGTCGGGCACGATGCGCGCGATCGTCGCGAACATGGTGCAAGGCGTGACGAAGGGTTTCGAGCGCAAGCTGACGCTGGTTGGCGTCGGTTACCGTGCTCAAGCGCAAGGCGACAAGCTGAACCTGTCGCTGGGTTTCTCGCACCCCGTGGTGCACCAGATGCCCGAAGGCGTCAAGGCTGAAACCCCGTCGCAAACGGAAATCGTGATCAAGGGGATCGACAAGCAGAAAGTTGGCCAGACCGCTGCCGAAGTGCGCGGTTATCGCCCGCCGGAGCCCTACAAGGGCAAGGGTGTGCGTTACGCCAACGAGGTTGTGATCCTCAAAGAAACGAAGAAGAAGTAAGGGTGCGCAATCATGGATAAGACTCAATCTCGCCTGCGCCGCGCTCGTCAGACGCGTCTCAAGATCGCTGAGCTGCAGGTCGCGCGTCTGGCCGTGCATCGCACGAACACGCACATTTATGCGCAAGTGTTCTCGCCCTGCGGCACCAAGGTGCTGGCCAGCGCATCGACGCTTGAAGCCGAAGTGCGTGCGCAACTGGCTGACCAGTCGGGCAAGGGCGGCAACGTCGCCGCTGCCTCGCTGATCGGCAAGCGTATTGCAGAAAAGGCTAAGGCCGCCGGCATCGAATCCGTCGCCTTTGACCGCTCGGGTTTCCGCTATCACGGCCGCGTCAAGGCGCTGGCTGATGCTGCGCGCGAAGCCGGGCTCAAGTTCTAAGGAAGGAATTCGTCATGGCAAAGATGCAAGCGAAAGTTCAGGCTGACGAACGCGACGACGGCCTTCGCGAAAAAATGATTTCGGTCAACCGCGTGACCAAGGTCGTGAAGGGTGGCCGTATTCTCGGCTTCGCCGCACTGACCGTGGTTGGCGATGGTGATGGCCGCGTCGGTATGGGCAAGGGCAAGTCGAAGGAAGTGCCCGTTGCTGTCCAGAAGGCGATGGAACAAGCGCGTCGCAACATGTTCAAGGTGCCCCTGAAGAACGGCACCCTGCAACACGAAGTGCACGGCAAGCATGGCGCATCGGTCGTCCTCCTCGCCCCGGCGAAGGCAGGTACGGGCGTGATCGCCGGCGGCCCGATGCGCGCAGTGTTCGACGTGATGGGCGTGCAGAACGTCGTGGCCAAGAGCCACGGTTCGACGAATCCGTACAACCTCGTTCGTGCAACGCTGGACGGTCTGCGCAAGCAGTCGACCCCGGCCGACATCGCGGCGAAGCGCGGCAAGTCCGTCGAAGACATTCTGGGCTAAGGGTGGGAACCATGTCTGAAAAAACTGTCAAGGTTCAGCTCGTCAAGAGCCTGATTGGGACCCGCGAATCGCACCGTGCCACCGTGCGCGGTCTCGGCCTGCGTCGCCTGAACTCGGTTTCCGAGCTGCAGGACACGCCGGCAGTGCGCGGCATGATCAACAAGGTCTCGTACCTCGTCAAGGTCATCGCTTAAGCGCACTCGGACCAAAAGACTCCAGGAGTTGAAAATGGAATTGAATAACCTGAAGCCGGCAGAAGGCGCGAAGCACGCAAAGCGTCGCGTCGGTCGCGGCATCGGCTCTGGCCTCGGCAAGACCGCTGGCCGTGGTCACAAGGGTCAGAAATCGCGTTCGGGCGGCTTCCACAAAGTCGGCTTCGAAGGCGGCCAAATGCCGCTGCAGCGTCGTCTGCCCAAGCGTGGCTTCACCTCGCTGACGAAGGAATTCGTTGGTGAAGTGCGCCTCGCGGACATCGAGAAGCTGCCGGTCGACGAAATCGATCTGCTGGCTCTCAAGCAGGCAGGCCTCGTTGGCGAAATGACCCGCAGCGCAAAGATCATCGCTACTGGCGAGATCAAGCGCAAGGTCGTGGTCAAGGGCCTGGGTGCGACGAAGAATGCGCGTGCTGCGATCGAAGCAGCAGGCGGTTCTTTTGCCGAGTGATTGTGGGTGGTGCGTGCGGGCTTGCCCGCCGTCACTAACATCTGCATCGGAGAAGCTACTTGGCTAACAGCCCGAGTCTCGCAAAAACCGGTCGCAGCGCTCCAAAGTTCGGCGACCTGCGCCGGCGTGCAATGTTCTTGCTGCTGGCGTTGGTCGTTTATCGCATCGGAGCGCACATTCCGGTTCCCGGTATCGACCCGGACCAACTGGCGAAGCTCTTCCAGAGCCAGTCAGGCGGCATCCTGGGCATGTTCAACATGTTCTCGGGTGGCGCGCTGTCTCGCTTCACGATCTTCGCGCTGGGTGTGATGCCGTATATCTCGGCGTCGATCATCTTGCAGCTGATGGCGATCGTCTCGCCGCAGCTCGAGGCGCTGAAGAAGGAAGGGCAGGCTGGACAACGCAAGATCACGCAGTACACGCGGGTCTTCACGGTGGTGCTGGCAACCTTTCAGGCTTTCGGCATCGCGGTCGCGCTGGAAAATCAGCCTGGCCTCGTGATCGATCCGGGCATGGTGTTCCGCCTGACGACGGTGGTGACGCTGGTGACGGGCACGATGTTCTTGATGTGGCTTGGTGAGCAGATCACGGAACGCGGGCTTGGCAACGGCATTTCGATCATCATCTTCGGCGGGATCGCAGCGGGTTTCCCGAATGCGATTGGTGGTCTCTTCGAACTGGTTCGCACCGGCTCGATGGGTCCCATCTCGGCGATCATCATCGTGGTGCTGATCGCAGCCGTGACGTACCTGGTGGTGTTCATCGAACGCGGCCAGCGCAAGATCCTCGTGAACTATGCGAAGCGTCAGGTTGGCAACAAGATTTACGGTGGGCAGTCGTCGCACCTGCCGCTCAAGCTGAACATGTCGGGCGTGATTCCGCCGATCTTCGCATCGTCGATCATCTTGTTCCCGGCAACCATCCTGAACTGGTTCAGTTCGGGGTCGCGGACCGGCTGGTTCGCGGACACGCTGCACAACGTGGCCGAAGCTCTCAAGCCGGGCCAGCCTGTGTACGTGTTGCTGTACGCGTTGGCGATCGTTTTCTTCTGCTTCTTCTACACCGCTTTGGTGTTCAACAGCAGGGAAACGGCTGACAACCTGAAAAAGAGTGGCGCGTTCGTACCTGGCATCCGCCCGGGCGATCAGACGGCTCGCTATATCGACCGCATCCTCACGCGTCTGACGCTGGCCGGTGCGATCTATATCGTGTTCGTTTGCCTGCTGCCCGAGTTTCTGGTGCTGCGCTGGAATGTGCCGTTTTATTTTGGTGGTACGTCGCTGCTGATCATTGTCGTCGTCACAATGGACTTCATGGCGCAGGTGCAGTCGTACGTGATGTCGCAACAATATGAATCGCTGCTCAAGAAGGCCAACTTCAAGGGCGGCGGCGTCCCGATGCGTTGAAAGGACCTATGGCCAAAGACGATGTAATCCAGATGCAGGGTGAGGTGATCGAAAACCTCCCCAACGCAACCTTCCGGGTGAAGCTGGAAAACGGCCATGTCGTTCTCGGGCATATTTCCGGAAAAATGCGGATGCACTACATCCGCATTCTCCCGGGCGACAAGGTGACGGTAGAGTTGACGCCTTACGATCTGTCGCGTGCGCGGATCGTGTTCCGGGCGAAGTGATTTAGAAAAAGGGTAATATCATGAAAGTGATGGCATCGGTAAAGCGCATTTGCCGCAACTGCAAAATCATCAAGCGCAACGGCGTCGTTCGCGTGATCTGCAGCTCGGACCCGCGCCACAAGCAGCGTCAAGGCTGATTAGCGCGCTTGCGCTTTTTGTTTGAGGAAAAACAATGGCTCGTATTGCAGGGGTTAACATCCCGAACCACCAGCACACTGAAATCGGCCTGACGGCAATTTTCGGTGTTGGCCGCACGCGTTCGCGCAACATCTGCGTTGCCGCGGGTGTGCCGTTCAACAAGAAGGTCAAGGACCTGGACGACGCGGATCTCGAAAAGCTGCGTGAGGAAGTGGGCAAGTTTGTCGTCGAAGGCGATCTGCGCCGTGAAGTGACGATGAACATCAAGCGCCTGATGGACCTCGGCTGCTACCGCGGCGTGCGCCATCGCAAGGGCCTGCCCCTGCGTGGCCAGCGCACGCGCACCAACGCACGTACGCGCAAGGGTCCGCGCCGCGCAGCACAGTCGCTGAAGAAGTAAGCGGAACTGACAGTTACAGGAAAACGTAATGGCTAAGGCTTCGAACAACTCCGCGGCGCAACGCGTTCGCAAGAAGGTCAAGAAGAACGTCGCCGAGGGCGTGGTTCACGTTCACGCGTCGTTCAACAACACCATCATCACGATCACCGATCGTCAAGGCAACGCGCTTGCCTGGGCAACCTCGGGCGGTCAGGGCTTCAAGGGTTCGCGTAAGTCGACCCCCTTCGCAGCTCAGGTCGCAGCTGAGTCGGCTGGCCGTGTCGCAATGGAATACGGCGTCAAGAACCTCGAAGTGCGTATCAAGGGCCCCGGTCCTGGCCGCGAATCGGCGGTGCGCGCGCTGCATGGTCTTGGCATCAAGATCACCGCGATCTCCGACGTGACGCCGGTCCCGCACAACGGCTGCCGTCCGCCGAAGCGCCGCCGTATCTAAGGCGTCGCTTAAGCCGAATGCCTGAGCCGCCGGAAACGGCGACCCAGGCTCTCGGCGTTATTGAATTGACTAAGCCCACCGTTCGGTTCAAAGAGCCGGACTAGCGTGAAACCGCGGGTTCGCCCATTCAGGTTTTGCGTGATCAATTATCGAAGGAAAGCAACGTGGCACGTTATATCGGCCCGAAGGCCAAGCTGTCCCGCCGTGAAGGCACCGACCTCTTCCTGAAGAGCGCACGCCGCTCGCTCGCCGACAAGTGCAAGCTCGACAGCAAGCCGGGTCAGCACGGCCGCACCTCGGGCGCCCGCACGTCCGACTACGGTACGCAGCTTCGCGAAAAGCAAAAAGTGAAGCGCATCTACGGCGTGCTCGAGCGCCAGTTCCGCCGCTACTTCGCGGAAGCGGATCGTCGCAAGGGCAACACCGGCGAAAACCTGCTGCAACTGCTCGAGTCGCGTCTCGACAACGTCGTGTACCGCATGGGCTTCGCATCGACCCGCGCTGAAGCGCGTCAGCTCGTGAGCCACAAGGCTCTCACGCTGAACGGCGTCGTCGCGAACATCCCGTCGATGCAAGTGAAGGCAGGCGACATCGTTGCAATTCGCGAAAAGGCGAAGAAGCAGGCGCGTATCGTCGAAGCCCTGTCGCTCGCTGAGCAAGGCGGCATGGCAGGTTGGGTGTCGGTCGACGCGAAGAAGTTCGAAGGCACGTTCAAGGGCATGCCTGAGCGCAGCGACATCGCTGGCGACATCAACGAAAGCCTGATCGTCGAATTGTATTCGCGTTAATCGAATTGACGGCCGGGGTAGCCTCTGTGCTTCGCGCAGGAGGTGGCCTCGGCTGTTTTTTTCAGGTTGTGGCCATCTCAGCCTTATCGGTGTAACGAGCCGAGGGTATTGAAAAGGAAAACCTATGCAAACCAGTTTGTTGAAACCCAAGATCATCGCTGTGGAATCGCTCGGCGACAACCACGCGAAAGTGGTCATGGAGCCGTTCGAACGCGGTTATGGCCATACCTTGGGTAACGCGCTTCGGCGCGTTCTGCTGTCGTCGATGGTTGGCTACGCGCCGACCGAAGTGACGATCGCAGGCGTCGTGCACGAATACTCGACGCTCGACGGTGTGCAAGAGGATGTGGTCAACCTGCTGTTGAACCTGAAGGGCGTGGTCTTCAAGCTGCATAACCGTGACGAAGTGACGGTTACGCTGCGCAAGGAAGGCGAAGGCGTTGTCACCGCTGGCGACATCGAACTCTCGCACGACTGCGAAGTCATCAACCCGGAACACGTCGTTGCGCATCTGACGAAGGGCGGCAAGCTCGACGTGCAGATCAAGATCGAGAAGGGCCGTGGCTACGTGCCGGGCAATGTGCGCCGTTACGGCGACGATTCGGCCAAGATCATCGGCCGCATCGTGCTGGACGCGTCGTTCTCGCCGGTTCGCCGCGTGAGCTACGCCGTGGAAAGCGCGCGTGTCGAACAGCGTACCGACCTCGACAAGCTCGTGATGAACATCGAAACCAACGGCGTGATCTCGCCTGAGGAAGCGATCCGCCAGTCGGCGCGCATCCTCGTGGATCAGCTGTCGGTGTTCGCTGCACTGGAAGGCACCGAAACGGCGGCGGAAGCACCGTCGCGCGCGCCGCAGATCGATCCGATCCTGCTGCGTCCGGTGGACGATCTCGAACTCACGGTTCGCTCGGCGAACTGCCTGAAGGCCGAGAACATCTACTACATCGGCGACCTGATCCAGCGCACCGAGAACGAGCTGCTCAAGACCCCGAACCTGGGTCGCAAGTCGCTCAACGAGATCAAGGAAGTGCTCGCTTCGCGCGGTCTCACGCTCGGCATGAAGCTCGAAAACTGGCCGCCGGCCGGGTTGGACAAATAAGTCGACAAGTAAGTAATGTGGCACGGACGCGGATTTTCCTTTAAAATCCGCGTCTTGCCTTTTTCACCTACCGGCCCGTGCCTTCATGGGAAGGCGATAGAAGAGCTGGACCAAAACTTTGTTTCAAGGAAATTGAAATGCGTCACCGTCATGGTCTGCGGAAACTGAACCGCACGAGCAGCCACCGTCTGGCAATGCTCCGTAACATGTCCAATTCGCTCATCGAGCACGAAGTCATCAAGACGACGCTGCCGAAGGCGAAGGAACTCCGTAAGGTTGTCGAGCCCCTCATCACGCTGGGCAAGAAGCCGTCGCTCGCAAACCGTCGTCTGGCGTTCAACCGCCTGCGCGATCGTGACTCGGTCACGAAGCTGTTCGACGTGCTCGGTCCGCGTTTCGCGAACCGTCCGGGCGGCTACCTGCGCATCCTGAAGTTCGGTTTCCGTGTTGGCGACAACGCACCGATGGCTCTGGTCGAACTGCTCGACCGTCCGGAAGTCGCGGAAGAGAACGTCCAGGAAGCGGAATAAGCTTTCGGTCGCTTGACGCAGTTGTAAATTGCGGATTGAGCGGCGCGCAAAAAAGCCAGGCCTAGCCTGGCTTTTTTGTTTTCGGCGACGGATTAAACGGCGCGCGCGCGCGTTTGCTATCTGTCACCGCTGTGCCGTTGCTCCGCATGCCGATGGCGCATGAGCGAAGCCAATCGATGCCGGTGGTACGATTACGCTCTGCCTTAGGCGCCGTCGGCTCTCGCGCCGTGGGGCGGGGCACCGTGACGGAGCTTGTCGTGACCCTCAATGTAATCCTGATGTTGACCACCCTGCCCGACGAGGACGCTGCCGAAAAGCTGTCGTCAACGGCGCTCGAAGCCCATCTCGCGGCCTGTGTGACGCGGCTTGGCCCGGTCCATTCGCAGTATCACTGGCAGGGCAGGATCGAGTCCAGCGACGAGGTCCAACTGCTTTTCAAGACGAGTCTCGCGCGCGCGGCCGAGCTCGAACAGTTCATCCAGACCCAGCATCCTTACGACACGCCCGAAATTCTCTCGTGGCAGGTCACGGCGTCGAACGCCTATGGCCAATGGGTCAATGCCGAGACACAGCGTCCCATTCATGTTTAAGCGTTTCGATCGGCGCTTGCGTGCCGCGCCGTACACCTCGTTTCTGGCTTTTCTCGCACTTATTGGCTGCCTGCTGCCGTTGCTGTTCGGTGCAGCCACCGCCCGTGCTGACGACGATTTCCTGCCGCCAGATCAGGCCTTCACGTTCAGTGCGAGCGAGGAGCCGGGCGTCGTCGACGTTCACTTCAAGATTGCCGATGGCTATTACATGTATCGCGAGCGCTTTGCATTTGCGACGCGCAACGGTACGGCCACGCTCGGTGATGTGCAGATTCCTCCCGGACATGTGAAGTTCGATACTACGTTCAACAAGAACGTCGAGACGTACCGCAAGGAGCTGACGATCCGCGTGCCCGTGAAGCAGGCAAACGGGGCATTCGATCTTGCGGTGACCTCGCAGGGATGCGCGGACGCGGGTATCTGCTATCCGCCGGCGAAGCATGTCTATCACGTGAGCGGCGCGGCGCTTCAGGCCGCTGCGGGTGGTCAAAGCGCAGCGGGCGACGGCGCGGCTGCTACTTTGGCCACGCCTTCGACATCGACGGATAACGCGCAGCAGCCGTGGTACGAGCGCGCGACGAGCGCGGATTACGCGCAATCGCTGCTACAAGGCGGCGGTTTTTTCGGCGTGGTTGGTTTGTACTTTCTCGCGGGCATCGTGCTGAGCCTGCTGCCCTGCTCGTATCCGATGATTCCGATTCTCTCGGCCATCATCGTGGGTGAGGGCGCGCAGGTCACTCGTACCCGCGGTTTCGCGTTGTCGTTCGTCTATGTGCTCGGTATGGCACTGGTCTATACCGTGCTCGGCATTGCCGCCGCGCTGGTCGGGCAGAGCCTCGGCGCGTGGCTGCAGAACCCTTGGGTGCTCGGTGTGTTTGCTGGGCTGCTTACCGCGTTTGCGCTCATGCTGATCGCCGGCTACGACCTCGCACTGCCGCAGCGCTGGCAGGATGGCGCGTCGCGCGCGTCACAGGGCCGCTCGGGTGGCAAATTCGTGGCTGTTGCCGTGATGGGCGCGCTGTCCGCGCTGGTAGTGGGCGCCTGCATGACCGCGCCGCTTTTCGCGGTGCTTGCGTTCATCGCGCACACCGGCAACGCCGTGCTCGGCGGCGCTGCGCTTTTCGCGATGGGCCTTGGCCTTGGCGTCCCGCTCATGATCATCGGGCTCGGCGCGGGTACGCTGCTGCCGCGCGCGGGCACGTGGATGGACGGCGTGAAGGTCTTCTTCGGCATCGCGCTGCTCGCGGCCGCGCTGTGGATCGTATGGCCGGTGCTGGGCGCCAGCGCGCAAATGTTGCTGGCCGCGCTCTGGCTTCTGCTCGCCGCCGCCGCGCTTGGGCTCTTTACGCCGAACGCGGGCGCCGCTAACGTCTGGCGACGTCTTGGGCGCGGCGTTGGCGCGGCGTTCGCGATTTGGGCCGCGACGCTCATCGTCGGTCTTGCGGCGGGCTCGGCCGATCCGCTGCGTCCGCTCTCCGTGCTGGCCGCACGCGCGGGTGGCGCGACGGGCAACGGCACGGCGCAGGCCAGCACGGCCGAAGCCGATGCGCTGGCCTTCGCGCCGGTGCGCTCGTCGGCGCAACTCGACGCGATGCTCAAGACGGCGGGCAAGCCCTCGATGCTCGACTTCTACGCTGACTGGTGCGTGAGCTGCAAAGAGATGGAAAACCTCACGTTCAGCGATCCGCGGGTGCAGTCACGCCTCGCGCAACTCGGTCTGCTGCGCGCCGACGTGACGGCCAATAGCCCGGACGATCAGGCGCTGCTCAAGCGCTTTGGCCTGTTCGGCCCGCCGGGCATCATCTTCTTCGACGCAAGCGGCCAGGAAGTGCTGCGCGTGGTGGGCTACGAAAACGCCGACAAATTCCTCGCCCGGCTCGACCGCGTGGCGGAGCAGGGGCAATCGCCTGCGCCTTCGGTCAAGCCGGTGCGATCGGTGCCGTCGGCGCTTTCGACGCTCACGGGCAAGTCTTAAGCACACCACACGGCTTGGCGCGACGGGTCGTGCGTCTGTGCAAACAAAAAGGCACGTCGCAGGACGTGCCTTTTTTCATGCATCAAGCGCGAACCCGCGCGGCGCTTACTTCTGCGCGCGCAACAGGCGGGCGGCGTCGAGCGCGAAGTACGTGAGAATGCCGTCGGCTCCCGCGCGCTTGAATGCGAGCAGCGACTCCATCATCACCTTGTCGTGGTCGAGCCAGCCGTTTTGTGCAGCGGCCTTGAGCATCGCGTATTCGCCGCTCACCTGGTACACATAGGTCGGGAAGCGGAACTCGTCCTTCACGCGGCGCACGATGTCGAGATACGGCATGCCGGGCTTGACCATCACCATGTCCGCGCCTTCCTCGATGTCGAGGCGCACTTCGCGCAGCGCCTCGTCCGAGTTCGACGGGTCCATCTGGTAGGTCATCTTGTTGCCCTTGCCCAGATTCGACGCAGAGCCCACGGCGTCGCGGAACGGTCCATAGAACGCCGAAGCATATTTGGCCGAATAGGCCATGATCTTCGTATGGATGTGGTTCTCGCTCTCGAGCATCTCGCGGATCGCGCCGATGCGGCCGTCCATCATGTCCGAAGGCGCGACGATATCGACGCCCGCTTCGGCCTGCGTGCGCGCCTGCGCGACGAGGATCTCAACGGTCTCGTCGTTGATGACGTAGCCGTTTTCGTCGATCACGCCGTCCTGGCCGTGGCTCGTGTACGGATCGAGCGCGACGTCGCAGAGCACGCCCAGATCGGGGAACCGCTTTTTGAGTTCGCGCACGGCGCGCGGAATCGTGCCGTCGGGATTGGTCGCTTCGATGCCGTCCGGCGTCTTCAGCGCCGGATCGACGGCGGGGAACAGCGACAGCACCGGAATGCCCAGTTCAACGCACTGCTCGGCCACGCCCATGAGCAAATCGACCGAGACGCGCTCGACGCCGGGCATCGACGGCACGGCTTCGCGCACGTTGGTGCCTGCGACCACGAACACGGGGTAGATCAGGTCGTTGGTGGTGAGGAGGTTTTCGCGCATCAGGCGGCGCGAGAAGTCGTCCCGGCGCATGCGGCGCGGACGATGATGTGGGTAGAAGCTCATGTCGGCAGATATCTTGAAACGGGACGCGCCAGGGCGCGCGGGAAACTTTTCAGGACAATGGTATATCATACCGATCGAGCGAGGCGCCTGGCGCCGGACTCCCCGCTTCTCCTCCCTGAGCGGGTGCCTGTCGTTTTTCGATAAGGCTGTTTAGCCCGCCGGCATTTACGGCGGGTTTTTTTATGTGCCGTCGAAACAGGTGATTCCGGTGCGCCGGCGAGGACACGCGGCGTCGCGCGTCCCGATATGTGGGCTAGCGCACATACACGCACTGAAACTGGCAAGTGAAGCGCCGGACCAGAGGGGGCCGCGGCGCGAGCGCGCCGGCCTTAAGCCTCTCCGGATTCGTCCTTGGGCGCGATCCAGCTTTCGATGACCGCGTGCGCCTCGTCGAGCCCCACGCGCTTGAGTGCGGAAAAGAGTTGCGCACTCAGCTTCCCTTCATAGCCCTGCTTGCTGTACTCCTCGAAGGCCTTGTTCGTCGTGCGCAGCGCGAGGACGCTTTCTTGACGTGTCAATTTGTCGCATTTCGTCAGAAGCGCGTGGATCGGCTTTCCGGTCGGCGCGAACCACTCGATCATGCGCCGGTCCAGGTCGGTGAGCGGCCGGCGCGCATCCATCATCAGCACGAGGCCGGCGAGTTGCGCGCGCGTTTGCAGATAGAGCGAGAGCAGTTGCTCCCAGTGCGCCTTCGCGGCTTCCGGCACTTCGGCGTAGCCGTAGCCCGGCAAGTCGACCAGATAGCCTGCGGGATCGTCGGCGCGGCCCACGTCGAAATAGTTGATGTGCTGCGTGCGGCCCGGGGTCTTCGACGCGAAGGCGAGGCGCTTCTGGTTGCACAGCAGGTTGATCGCCGTGGATTTGCCTGCGTTCGAGCGGCCGGCGAACGCGACCTCTGGCCGCGCGGTGGCGGGCAGGTCGCGCAGATGATTCACCGTCGTGAAGAAACGGGCTTGATGCAGCAGGAAGGCCATCGGTAGGACCACATGTGAAGTAGCGAGGCGGGAGGGTCCGCCAGGCCCGGAGGTGCCGGGAACGATCTGAAGATATCGGGGGGAGGCCCGACTGGCGCCGTGGCGCCTTGCGCGCTATTGTACAATGCGACGGTTTACTGAATACCGGGAGGGCCATCGCGGGGCTTTCGAGGTAGATCGGTCGCTGTCGTGTATTTGCAGAACCTGATTCCCACAAGACGAAACAAGGTGCGCGAATGAATCGATTGGGCAAGTCCTTGAAGGTACTCCAATTTGCGATAGGTGCGACGGCAGCAGGTCTCGTAGCAAGCGTTTCGATGATGGCGACGGCAGCCGAGTCTGCTCCCGCCAAGCCCGATCTAGCCCGGGGGCAGGCTATCGCGGGGCAAGTCTGCGCCGCCTGTCATGGCGCCGATGGCAACAGCAGCGGCGGCGCCTATCCCAAACTCGCCGGCCAGCACGCCGAGTATCTCGTCAAGCAGCTCAAGGATTTCAAGCCACAGCCCGGTGGCAAGCCCCCTGCGCGTAATAATCCAATTATGGTTGGCTTCGCCAGCGCGCTTAACGATCAGGATATGATCAACGTCGCGGCCTGGTTCTCGTCGCAGACGCCCAAGCCCGGCGCCGCGCACGATGCGAAGACCGTGCCGGTCGGCCAGAAGATCTGGCGTGCCGGTATTGCGGACAAGGGCGTGCCCGCCTGCGCGGGGTGCCACGGACCTACGGGGCAGGGCATTCCGGTTCAGTACCCACGGCTCTCGGGTCAATGGTCGGAATACATCGTCGCGCAGTTGCAGGCGTTCCAGCAGCGCACGCGCAACAACAACGAGCCGATGCGTGAAATCGCGCACCGTCTCTCGGACGACGAGATCAAGGCCGTTGCCGACTACGCAGCCGGCCTGCATTGATCCCGGCCTCGCGGCCGGGCAGTCGAAGAACAAGAAAAGGGTGTGGGCGCCGCATGGATGCGGCGGTCCCGCACCCTTTTTTGCTGTAATGCGCTGACGAAAAGCGCAATGAGAAGTGCCATGAGAAGCGCAATGAGAAGCGGAGTTTGAATGAGCGTCACCACGCAGGGTCTGCAATTGAATATCCGCCAGAGAGCGGTCAGAAGCACCATCGAGCTGCTCAGTTCGATGCGCTTTGCCATCGCGCTGCTCGTGGTGCTTTCCATTGCGAGCATCATCGGCACGGTGCTCACGCAGGACGACCCGTACCCCAACTACGTCAACCAGTTCGGCCCGTTCTGGGCCGACATCTTCCGCGCGCTGAGTCTTTACACGGTGTATAGCGCGTGG
Source organism: Paraburkholderia caffeinitolerans (assembly GCF_902859945.1). GTDB lineage: Bacteria > Pseudomonadota > Gammaproteobacteria > Burkholderiales > Burkholderiaceae > Paraburkholderia > Paraburkholderia caffeinitolerans. The sequence continues at coordinate 59,351 of NZ_CADIKL010000013.1, forward strand.
TGGTTCATGACCATCCTCGGCTTTCTCGTGGTGTCGATCTCGCTGTGCGTGATCCGCAACGCGCCGAAGATGATCGCGGACGCGAAGAGCTGGAAGGACAAGGTCCGCGAAGGCAGCTTGCGCGCGTTCCATCACAAGGGCGAGTTCGTGCTCGAGGGCGGCTCGCGCGCGCAGACCACCGCGACGCTCGGCAAGCTCGCGCAGCGTCTCGGCTACAAGTTTGTCACGCGCGAAACCGAGGGCGCGACGCTCATCGCTGCCAAGCGCGGCGCGCTTGCGAAGATCGGCTATATCTTCGCGCACGTGGCCATCGTGGTGATCTGTATCGGCGGCCTGCTCGACAGCAATCTGCCGATCAAATTCCAGATGTGGCTCTTCAACAAGACGCCCGTCCAGAGCAACGCCGTCATCAACGACATTCCACCCGAGCATCGGCTTTCCACCGCGAATCCGACATTCCGCGGCTACGCGTGGGTGCCCGAGGGGCAGTACGTTTCCACGGCCATCCTGAACCAGCCTAACGGCTCGCTGATCCAGGATCTGCCGTTCTCGATCCAGCTCAACAAGTTCATCGTCGATTACTACTCGACTGGCATGCCCAAGCTCTTCGCGAGCGACATCGTCGTGATCGATCACAAGACGGGCAAGCGCATTCCGGCGCGCATCGAGGTGAACGAGCCGTTCGAGTATGACGGCGTGTCGATCTACCAGTCGAGCTTCCAGGACGGCGGCTCGCAGATGCACATGACCGCTTGGCCCATGGCCGGCGCGAGCGCGAAGAGCTTCCCGCTCGACGGCACCATCGGCAATTCGGAGAAGCTCGCGCTGCCGGCGGGCCAGAGCGTGCCGGGCGTGGATGGCCAGACCATCGAGTTCGCCGATTTCCGCGCGATCAACGTCGAGAACATTTCGAACGGCAGCGGCCAGACCGACGCGCGCGGCGTCGCGCATCAGACCCTCAAGGAAGCGTTCGACGAGCGCCTGGGCTCTGGCGCGAAGAGCGCGAAGCCGCTCGATCTGCATAACGTTGGCCCCTCGGTGCAGTACAAGGTGCGCGACAAGGACGGCCAGGCGCGCGAGTACAACAACTACATGCTGCCCGTCGACGTGAACGGCGCGCGCATATTCCTCGCGGGCATGCGCGAGAACCCCGACGAGCCGTTCCGTTACCTGCGCATTCCGGCCGACAGCGGCGGCACGATGAAGGAGTGGATGCTGCTGCGCGCCGCGTTCGAGGATCCGGCGCTGCGCGAGCAGGCCGCGCAGCGCTTCGCTGCGCGATCGGTCCCCGATGCGAACCGTGAGTTGCAGCAGCATCTGCAAGAAAGCGCGTCGCGTGTCCTGACCCTTTTTGCGGGCGCGGACGCTTCGGCGCAGGGCACATCCCAGGCGCAAAAGGGCGGCTTCCAGGCCGTGGCAATCTTCATCGACAAATCCGTGCCCAAGGACCAGCAGGAAAAGGCCGCAGGACTCCTGCTGCGCATGCTCGAAGGCGCGACGTGGGACCTTTGGCAGCTCGCGCGCACGCAGGCGGGCGAGCCCGTGCTCAAGCCCGACGCGCAATCGGCGCGCTTCGTCCAGGACTCGATCAATGCGGTTTCGGACAGTTTCCTGTATGGATCGCCTGTCTATCTACAGCTCGATTCATTCAAGCAGGTGCAAGCTTCGGTATTTCAGGTGACGCGCGCGCCGGGCAAGAAAGTCGTGTATCTTGGCAGCCTGTTGCTCGTAATCGGCATCTTCTCGATGTTCTACGTGCGCGAGCGACGTCTGTGGTTCTGGCTGAAGGACCGGAGTGAGGCCAACGGCGGGGGCGTCGACGTCATCATGGCGATGTCGACCGCGCGCCGCACCCTCGACTTCGAGAAAGAGTTTGCCCGTACCCGCGAAGCCGTCTCCCGAGCCTTGGGTGTGAAACCCGGGGCCACCGGAGCAGGCAGCGGCGGGACGGACCGTACCCCTTGATCCACGCGCCATTCATGTGATTGACGCGATCCACGGAAACTCACGATCGACACCGGTAAGCCCATGGACCTGACTCAAGTAACTTCTTCCGCGCAAACCCGCCGCGCCGACCGCGCGGCAACGGCCGCGTCGCACGATGCGGCGTTTGCGCACGATCCCCACGCGGACGCGTTCTTTGACGAACGCCCCTTCCTGCGCCGTCTCACGGCGCTCGACTGGCTGTTCGCGCTGGCGCTGGTGTTGGGCGCGGGCTTCGCGCTCTCGCGCTACCACGCGCACATGAACTATTACGACAAGCTGGTGCTCTGCGGCACGGTGCCGGCGCTCGTCGTGCTGGGCTGGCGCTGGAAGCCGGCGCGTCTGTTGATGGCGGGCATTGCCGTGCTGTCGGTTGGCGCGATCCAGATTTATCAGGGCGACCTCGCGCGCGCCGACCAGGCGTTCTTCCTCAAGTACTTCCTCTCGAGCCAGTCGGCCATTCTGTGGATGAGCGCGCTGTTCGTGCTGGCGACGTTCTTCTATTGGGTCGGTCTGCTCTCGCGCTCGCCTACGGGTGGCGCGATCGGCACGAGGCTCACGTGGGCGGCGGTGCTGATCGGCTTCGTCGGCCTGATGGTGCGCTGGTACGAGTCGTATCTGATCGGCGCCGACGTCGGCCATATTCCCATCTCGAACCTCTACGAAGTGTTCGTGCTGTTCAGCCTCATCACGGCGCTGTTCTATCTGTATTACGAAAAGCACTACAACACGCGCGCGCTCGGCGCGTTCGTGCTGCTCGTGATCAGCGCGGCCGTGGGCTTCCTGATGTGGTACTCGATCTCGCGCGACGCGCAGCAGATCCAGCCGCTCGTGCCCGCGCTGCAAAGCTGGTGGATGAAGATCCACGTGCCGGCGAACTTCATCGGCTACGGCAGCTTTGCGCTTTCGGCGATGGTGGGTGTCGCCTACATCATGAAGGAGCGCGGCGTGCTGGCGGACCGCCTGCCCGCGCTCGACGTGCTCGACGACGTCATGTACAAGTCGATCGCCGTCGGTTTTGCGTTCTTCACCATTGCGACCATTCTCGGCGCGCTGTGGGCGGCGCAGGCGTGGGGCGGCTACTGGAGTTGGGACCCGAAGGAAACCTGGGCGCTGATCGTGTGGCTCAACTACGCGGCGTGGCTCCACATGCGCCTCATGAAGGGCTTGCGCGGCGGCGTGGCCGCCTGGTGGGCGCTCACGGGCTTGCTCGTCACGACTTTCGCGTTCCTGGGTGTGAACATGTTCCTCTCGGGCCTGCACAGCTACGGCAAGCTGTAATGCGCGGTAACGCGTGGTACTGGCGGACGGTGTAACCGCCGCCGCCCGCCCAGCGAACTAACCGTCGGATGCCTTGCGCTCCGACGGTTTTTTATTTGCGGGGCGGAAGAATTGCGGATCGCGTACGTTTGCCCGTTAGTGGAGGGCCCAGAACGGCGCGCGGGCAAGGTGGGTTTGCGGCGGGGTCAAGACGGGGCCGAGGTGGGCCGATTCGACAGGAGCAACATCATGTGGATCAAGCGCAGCAGCAGGATCATCCTCAATGGCGACGACATCGCCGCGAGCGAGATCACGCCGCAAAAAGTGTATGAGCAGCGCCGCCGTTTGCTGCAGGCGGCCGGGGCGGCCGCGCTTGGCGGTGTGGCGGGCCTGTTCGGCGTGCGCGACGCGTTCGCGGAATACGCGCCGCCCGATGCGAAGGCCCTCAAGCTCGCCGCGAAGACCAACACGAAGTTCGTCGCGCTCGACAAGGTCACGCCCTACAAGGACATCACGACCTATAACAACTTCTACGAATTCGGCACCGACAAGGGCGACCCCGCCGAGAACGCGCATACGCTGCGGCCACGTCCATGGAAGGTGAGCGTGGAGGGCGAGGTGAAGAACGCGAAGGTCTACGACATCGATGAGATTCTCAAGCTCGCGCCGCTCGAGGAGCGCGTGTACCGGCACCGCTGCGTGGAGGGCTGGTCGATCGTTGTTCCGTGGATTGGCGTGTCGCTTTCCGAGTTGATTCGCCGCGCGGAGCCTACCGGCAATGCGAAATACGTGCAGTTCATCACGCTTGCCGACCGCTCGCAAATGCCCGGTCTCGCCGATCCGATCCTCGATTGGCCGTACTCCGAAGGATTGCGCATGGACGAGGCGATGAACCCGCTCACGCTGCTCACCGTGGGGCTCTACGGCCAGGTGCTGCCGAACCAGAACGGTGCGCCGGTGCGCGTGGTGTTGCCGTGGAAGTACGGCTTCAAGAGCGCGAAGTCGCTCGTGAAGATCCGCTTCGTGGAAAAGCAGCCGCCCACGAGCTGGAACACCTACGCGGCCAACGAATACGGCTTCTATTCGAACGTCAATCCGAACGTGGATCACCCGCGCTGGAGCCAGGCGACGGAGCGGCGCATCGGCGAGGACGGCTTTTTCGCGCCCAAGCGCAAGACGCTCATGTTCAACGGGTACGGCGATCTGGTGGCGTCGATGTATCAGGGCATGGATCTGCGCAAGAACTTCTGAGCTTTGCACGGGATCGCTGTAGGTGCTGAAGCACCCACTCCGATCGACAGTCGCCAGATGGCAATGGAGCAATCGATGGAATCGACGACCGTTTCTCCGCGCGCGGGCGTGGGCGCGGCGGCCACACGCGCAGCGCGGGCGTTGCCCGCAGCCAACGGTCCGCGCTGGCTGCCGTGGGCCAAGGGCGTGGTGTTCGTCGCGGCGTGGTATCCGCTAGCGCGGCTGGTGTTCTACGGCGTCACGGACCGGCTCGGCGCGAACCCGATCGAGTTCATCACGCGCTCGACCGGCCTCTGGACGCTCGTGTTCCTCTGCATCACGCTCGCGGTCACGCCGTTGCGCCGCCTCACCGGCTTCAATGCGCTGATCCGATTTCGGCGCATGCTGGGGCTCTACGCGTTCTTTTACGCCGCGCTGCACTTCACCACCTATATCTGGTTCGACAAGTGGTTCGACGTGGCCGCGATGCTCAAGGACATCGGCAAGCGGCCCTTCATCACTGTGGGCTTCACAGCGTTCGTGCTGCTGATTCCGCTCGCCATCACCTCGACGCGCGCGATGGCGCGCAAGCTCGGACGTCGCTGGCAGACGCTGCACCGGCTGGTCTACGCGATCGGCGTGCTCGCGATCCTGCATTTCTGGTGGATGAAGGCGGGCAAGCACGATCTCGCGCTGCCGAAGCTCTATGGCGCGATCATGATCGTGCTGCTCGGCTGGCGGATCGGCGCGTGGCTGCTTGCGCGCTGGAAGGCGCGATCGGCGACATCGCCGTAATCGATCATGCCAGGCACGGGCAATAAAAAAAGCGACGCACGGTGCGTCGCTTTTTTGCATTCAGCGCGGAGGCTTCGTTCAATCCGGCAGCAGATGCTCGCCGGCGAACAGTTGCTGCACCGTCTCGCGTTCGCGCGCGACGTGCGCACGCGTACCGTCGACCAGGACTTCGGCCGCGCGCGGACGCGTGTTGTAGTTCGAACTCATCACGAAACCGTAGGCGCCCGCCGAGCGGATCGCAAGCACGTCGCCGGCCTCGATCGCGAGCGTGCGCTCGCGTCCGAGCCAGTCGCCGCTCTCGCACACCGGGCCGACGATGTCGTAGGTGTGCGCATCGCTCGCGCGCTCGGTGACCGGCTCGATGGCGTGATACGCCTCGTACATGGCTGGGCGCGCGAGATCGTTCATCGCGGCGTCGACGATCGCGAAGTTCTTTTCCACACCGGGCTTCAGGAACTCGACGGTCGTAAGCAGGATGCCGGCGTTGCCAACCAGTGAGCGGCCCGGCTCGAAGTACACGTCGCGGGTCTTGCCGGTCTTCGCGCCGTGCGCCTCGATGCGATCGAGCACGGTGCGCACGAATGCGCCGATGTCGGGCGGCGTTTCGTCGTCGTAGCGGATGCCGAGGCCGCCGCCCACGTCGATGTGATGGATCTGCACGCCATCCGACTCGATTTGGTCGACGAGCTCGAGCACCTTGTCGACGGCGTCGAGATACGGCGCGACTTCAGTGATTTGCGAGCCGATATGGCAGTCGATGCCGACCACGTCCAGATGCGGCATGGCCGCCGCCGCGCGGTAGGTCGCGCGCGCCTCGTCGAACGCGACGCCAAATTTGTTCGACTTCAGGCCCGTGGAGATGTACGGATGCGTCTTCGCGTCGACGTCCGGGTTCACGCGCAGCGAGACCGGCGCCTTCTTGCCCAGTTCGCCGGCGACGGCGTTCAGGCGGTCGAGTTCGGGGATCGACTCGACGTTGAAGCACTTCACGCCCGCTTCGAGCGCCATGCGCATTTCGTCAGGGTGCTTGCCCACGCCCGAGAACACCGTGTTCGCCGCTTTGCCGCCCGCTGCCAGCACGCGCGCGAGTTCGCCGCCCGAGACGATGTCGAAGCCCGCGCCTTCGCGCGCGAACACGTTGAGCACCGCGAGGTTGCTGTTCGCCTTGACCGCTACGTGTACCGTGGCGCGGCGGCCCGCGCACGCATCGGCGTAGGCGTGCCATGCTTCGGTGAGCGCCGCGCGCGAGTAGACGTAGAGCGGGGTGCCGTACTGCGCGGCGAGGTCGGCGGCGGACACGCCTTCGACGAAGAGCGTGCCGTTGTCACGGTGAAAGGCGCGATGAAAAGCGGGCTGGGTCATGCTAGCGTCTGGTTGAAGTCGGTGCGGGGGGGCTGCTTACTGATTCGGTGCTGCGGCGGAAGCAGGTTGCGGAGCAGGTTGCAAATCGGGCTGTGCGCCGCTGGCGGGCACGGATTTGAGTTCGGAATCCGGGGACAGCGAAAGCGGCGTGCCCGACGTGTCGGGAAGCTCGCCGGCTTGCACGCCCGATGCGGGCAGCGCCGTGGCAGGCGTCGGTTGTGCGTCGTCGTCGGTTTGCGTCTCGAAATTCGGCTTCTGCGGGAGCGGCGGCACCTTGGGCATGTAGAGCGCCCCTCTCTGGCCACAGCCTGCCAACGAAAGCGCGGCTACAGCGCCGATCGCGAAAGCGGCTAGAATCGCGCGGGGCGTCGATACGCGGGATGCCGGTGCGCGCATCCTGGAATTGACACGCATAATTGTCCCTGAATGATTAACCGGTGGAGTTTAGCATGCCAGATAGTGACTACCTGAGCCGCGCGGAGGCCGTGCTGACGGCAGTAGAGCGCGTCGTGGACGGGGCTGAGGCCGATATCGAACTCGAGCGCAGCGGCAACGTTTTGACACTCGAATTCGAGAATCGCACGAAGATCATCGTGAATCTGCAGCCGCCGATGCGCGAGATCTGGATCGCGGCGAAAGCGGGCGGGTTTCATTATCGTTTTATCGACGGCGAGTGGCGCGACACCCGCACGGGCACCGAGTTCTTTTCGGCGCTCACCGCCTACGCGAGCGAGCAGGCGGGCGAGCCGGTCACGTTCAAGCCGTAAGACGACGGCTGAGGATGGCGCGCGGGCCTGTGCGTCGCGCTGTCGCCAAATGCGAAAACGGCCAGCCAAACTGAACTAAAGTCGGCTGGCTGTTTTCGTTGCGGCAGGAACTGCGCTTGGTCCCGCCGTTACGCCTTACTTACACAAGATGGACACAGTCGCACTCACCGACTGCGTATTAAGTCCATCAACAGGGTCCACGCTGGTAGCGGCCGTGATATATCCCGATTGCGCTGGCGCGTTGGCGAAGCACGCGAAGTTCGCGGTCGTTGTACTCGTTGGCGTGATAGAGATATTCTTGCCTTCCCAGTGAAACGCCTGAGCCCCGCGTGTAAAATTCCCGACCTGCCCGGAAACGCTGCAGGTACCGGAAGTGCCGCCGGAGCAACTCAGCGTCACACTACCCGGCGAGGGCACCACTTGGGCTGTGGCCGCGCCGGAAGCCGCGACAAACGCGCAAGCAACTGCGCTTGCGATCAGAATTCCTCGGAATTTGCCAATCATTTAGATATCCTTATTTTGATGAGCGAAAGGCCATCATAAATAGCTAGATATCTCATAAATAAGCCTCGCTCTCGAGCGGTGTTCCTTCTTGCGAGAGGTCAAGGAGGCAGGCCACGAAGCTGCTTGGCTGTGTCAGAGCGGCACTGCGCGTTGATTGAGCAAGAAAAAGCCGCCGTGCGACCACGGCGGCTTCCCGGTACAACATCGGCCAAGTGCGCTCAATGCCCGCGGAACAGGTTCATGATGTCTTCCTTCTCCTTGGCGTTGACCTGCTCGGGCTCCGCGCCCGCACCCGCTTGACCACCCACGCCCGAGGCACCGTTCGCCTGGGCGTCCAGCGCGGCCTGACTGATGCCCACCGTCGAGACGAAGCCGTGGCCTGGCGTGACGTCGGCGTAATAGAGTTCGTCGCCGAGCGTCACGACGCCATCGGGCATCGGCATCTTGTACTCGGGCACGCCGTTGAGCGCCTTCTGCATGTACTCGATCCACACGGGCAACGCGAGGCCGCCGCCGGTTTCCTTGTCGCCGAGGCTGCGCGGATTGTCGTAGCCGATCCACGCGATGGCCGCGAGCGTGTGCTGATAGCCCGCGAACCAGGCGTCGCGCGAGTCGTTGGTCGTGCCGGTCTTGCCGCCGAGGTCGGTGCGCTTGAGGACGTTCGACTTCGCGCCCGTGCCACGCTGGGCAACGCTCTGCAGCAGGCTGTTCATGATGTACGCGTTGCGCGGGTCGATCGCGCGCGGCGCGTTCTGGCCCGCCACGAGCGGCTGCGCCTGCGCGACCACCATGCCGCGCTGATCGGTGACTTCGGCGATCAGGTACGGATTCACGCGATAGCCGCCATTGGCGAACACCGAATACCCGCCGGCCATTTGCAGCGGCGTGACGAGACCCGCGCCGAGCGCCATCGGCAGATAGGCAGGATGGCGATCGGCGTCGAAGCCGAAGTGCGTGATGTATTGCTGCGCGTACTTCGTGCCGATGTGGTTGAGGATGCGGATCGACACGAGGTTCTTCGACTTCATGAGCGCGGTGCGCATGGTCATCGGGCCGTCGAAGCCGCCGCCGTAGTTCTTCGGCTCCCACGCCTGGCCACCCGTTTCGGCGGCGCTGAAGAACAGCGGCGCGTCGTTGATGATGGTGGCCGGCCCGAGCCCCTTATCGAGCGAAGCCGAATAGATGAACGGCTTGAAGCTCGAGCCCGGCTGGCGCCATGCCTGGGTGACGTGGTTGAACTTGTTCTTGTTGAAGTCGAAGCCGCCCACCAGCGCGCGGATCGCGCCATCCTGCGGCACGACTGAGACGAACGCGCCTTCGATCTGCGGCAATTGCGTGATCGACCATTCGCCGGGTCCGCTTGCCGCACTGCTTCCGGCATTGTTCGAGGCGTTGTGTCCGCCGTTATTGCGCGTGATACGGATGATCGCGCCTGGACGAATGCGCTGGTTCGGCTGCGCGCGCGCGCTCAGGTTGTATTGCGCGAAGCGCAGGCCGTCGCCGGTGATGGTGGCGGTGTTGCCGTCCATGAGGGTCGCCTGCACCTGCTTCGGGCTCGCGGAGGTGACCACGGCCGCGACGAGCTCGCCGTTGTCGGGGTGCTCGAGCAGGGCGTCGTCGATGGCCTGCTCGCGGTCGTCCGCGTCGGCGGGCAGTTCGATGAACGCCTCGGGCCCGCGATAACCGCGACGCCGCTCGTAGTCGAGCAAGCCTTTGCGCAGCACGCGGTAAGCGACGTCCTGATCGGCCGAATCGATGGTCGTGACTACGCTCAGGCCGCGCGTGTACGCCTCTTCGTGATACTGGGCGTACATCATCTGGCGCACCATTTCCGCCACGTACTCGGCGTGTACGCTGAATTCCTTGCCCGCGCCCTTGACCACGAGCGGCTGCTGCGCGGCTGCGTCGTATTGCTGCTGGGTGATGTAGTGCAGCTCCAGCATGCGCTCGAGGATGTACTCCTGGCGTACCTTGGCGCGCTTCGGATTCACGACCGGGTTGTACGCCGAAGGCGCCTTGGGCAGGCCCGCGAGCATCGCGCATTCGGCGAGCGTGAGATCTTTCAGATCCTTTCCGAAGTACACGCGCGCGGCGCTCGCGAAGCCGTAGGCGCGCTGTCCCAGATAGATCTGATTCATGTACACCTCGAGAATCTGATCCTTGGAGAGCTTCGACTCGATCTTGTAGGCGAGCAGCATCTCGTAGATCTTGCGCGTGTAGGTCTTCTCGCTCGAGAGGAAGAAGTTGCGCGCCACCTGCATGGTGATCGTGCTCGCGCCTTGCGAGGCGTGGCCATTGGTGAGCGCGACGAAGCCCGCGCGCGCGATGCCCGTGAGATCGACGCCGCCGTGTTCGTAAAAACGCGCGTCCTCGATCGCGAGGATCGCCTTCTTGAGGTTCTCGGGGACGTCCTGGATATGGACGATGTCGCGCCGTTCTTCGCCGAATTCGCCGATCAGCACGTGGTCGCGCGTGTAGATGCGCAGCGGCACCTTCGGCCGATAGTCGGTGAGCGCGTCGAGCGACGGCAGGTTAGGCGTGGCGACGATGAGCGCATAGCCGAGCACGAGCGCCGCGCAGGCGGCCGCGCCCACGATCAGCACGACAATGCCGACGAGCAGCTTGAGCCACCACGGCCGCTTGCGTTTGGGCGACGCGGGCGGCGGGGACGGCGGAACGGATGAGGGAGGCAGAGCTTCTTGCATACGGACACCGGAAAAACAGTCCCGCGATTATAGCCGCCTGCCCAAGCGTGCTTTCGGAATGCTTACGCAGGGTGGCGAGGCGGGCGGAACGGCCGCGAGGCATAGACGCACTCTAGCTGTGTCTCGCATGCGCGAGAAGATCGCGTGACGGTCGCACTTGATTGCATCCGGTTGATTCGAGGCCACGACATGCACGGATTGGCCATCCGGACGAGTGTGCGCGGCAAGCGCCGCTTCGCACAATTTCCCCCTGAGCGCGTCACGAATGGTTCGCGGCGCGACGCACATGGGAGGAATGCGATGAGCTTGCTCAATCCGCTGTTGCTGGGTGCGCGCCGCTTTGCTGCGGGCGTCGATGTGGGCGCGCGTGGCGTCACGCTGGTTGTTCTGAGTCAGAGGGTGTTCGGCGGCGGGCCGTTGCGCATCGAATGGCTGGGCCGCGCGCCGCTTGCGCGCGAGGCGCTCTCGGGCGTCGAGATCGTTAATCGTCAGGCGCTGGCAGGCGCGCTGCAGGAAGTGTTCGGCGCGCTGCCGCCCGCCTGTGCGCAGGCCACGCTGCGTTGCGCGATGGCGCTGCCCGCCGGCGCGACGCTGCTGGCGTCCATGCCGCTCGCGCGGCTGGCGCCCGCGGACCGGGGCGGCCGCGCGAGCCGGGCAGACCAGATGGGCCGGTTGGACATCTCAGGCCTCTACACCGAGCTCGAGCCGCTCGTGCTCGCCGAGGCGGAACGCGTGTCGGGCGTCGAGCGCGCCGAGCTGGCCGTGGATTGGCGCGTCGGCCCGCTTGCGCTGGAGTGCGGCGTGGCGTCCATGCACGAAACGCAGGTGACGATCGCGGCCACAGCGCGCGCCCATCTGGAGGCGCGCATCGAATGCGCCGCGATGGCGGGCATCGCGCTATGCGCCGTGGACGACGAGGCGCATGCGGCACTGCGCGCGATTCGTCATGCCGCTGAGTTCGAGTTGCAGCCGCACGAGGCGTGGGTGGCGCTGTGGATCGGCGCGGACGGCGTGCACGGCTGGTTCGTCGCCGAAGAAGCCGTCGTGCGAACCATGCGTTTTCCGGCGCTGGAGCACGCCGATCTGGTCGAAGCGCTGCGCGATCTGGCAGGCAGCGAGCAAACGGGCTGCACGTTCGTGGCCGGCGACCTCGCTCTGCTGCACAGCACGCATTTTTCGCTTGCCGATATCGGCGATGTGCTCGGCAGTCCCGTGCTGCCGTTCGAATGCGCGCCGCTCGCCGACATTGAACACCCGCTCGATGCCAATCTGCTGCACGACCCGTCGTGTGCGGTCGCGTTCGGCCTTGCCATGCGCGGGGTGAGCGAATGAGCGCGCGAGCGGGCATCGTGCGCGAGCAGATCGTCGTGCCGGGAATGTGGAGCGATGGATTCAACTTGCTGCCATGGCGGTCGGGCGCGATGCGTCGTTTGCGTCGTCGCCGCGCGGTCGAATGGCTGGCGGCGTTGATTGTGGGCGGCGCATGCGGCAGCGCCGTGGCCGGATGGCAGCTGTTCGAGCGCACACGGGTCGAAGCGCGCCGCGAGGCGATAGATCAACAACTCGCGCGCTTGGCCGTGCCGCTGGCGCTTGCGCACAAGCTCGAACGCGAAGCCGACGCGCGCCGCGCCGCGCGTTCCGAAGCGCAGCAGCGGGCGAAGCCGCTTGCGCATGTGTTTGCGCTCATCGACGCGTTGTCGCGGGCGCGCACGGCGGGCGTGGTTCTCGAGCAGCTTGCGCAGCGCGTCGAAGAAACAGAGTTGCACGCAAGCGCGACCAACGAGGCTGCGGCAGCGGCTTGGCTCGCAAGCCTGCACGCGATCCCGGGAGTCGAGGCGGTCGACGTGCGCGAATTGAAGCGCCCTCAGGAAACCGCGCTCATGCGCGAGCGCACCCCGCTCGGTGCGTCGCCCAGCGTGGCGCTGACTCGTGCGCCCATTCGTATAGCGGTGCGGCTGGTATGGAAGGGCGTGGCGGCGAACGCAGTCGGCGCGGCGCGTAGCGCAGGCGCGAAGGGGGCGAAATGATGGCCACGCTCGGGATGCGCGCCCGCCCCTTTGGGCGTCCACGCACGCACGGCGGTGTGCCCGGACACCTGCGCGGATGGCTGCCTCTGCATGCGTGGAGCGGCCGGCGGCGCGCCACAGTCGCTGCGGTGTTGGGTGTACTCGCCACCTGCCTGGTGAGCGGTGCTTGCGTGATCCTGGACGTAGGCGGCGAGCAGGCGGCGCAATCCACGCTTGCCGATGCCCATGCGCGGCTCGCGGGCGCGCGGCAAACACTAGCGAGCCTGCCGGCCTTGCAGCGTGAGGCGCACGCCGGGCAAGACGGACCACAGCGCGGGCGCGAGGGCAGCGCTGCTGGCGATATTCGCGGCATCTCGCAGCTTGCGGCGCAGGCCGAGCTCGTGCTGATCACGCTGGAGCCAGCGGCTTCGGGCGGCGCCCGGGGGCAGACGTTTCGCTCGACGAAGCTGGTTGCGCTGGGCAGCTTCGGGCAATTGTCGACGTTCCTCGAAGGGCTTGCGACGTTGCCCGAACTCGTCGTGCCTGCCGAGCTTTCTGTCAGACGCAGCCGAGGCGGCCTTGCGGTCTCGGCCGTGCTGCAGGTGTTCGACGGACTGCCTGCTGCTGTCCTCTCGCGCCATGGCGACGAAGGTGGCGCACTCGCCGATCCGTTCGCGAGCGGATTCTCCGGTGTCCAGGGCGCTGCTTGGACGCAGGGCGGCGCTGCGATGCGCCTGTCCGGCATGCTGGTGGAGCGCGGGCGAGCGGTTGCGCTCGTTGAAACCGCCGAAGGCACCGTGGCCGTGCAGACCGGCGCCACGCTTGCGGGCGCACAGGTGTCGAGCGTGAATCCGGTGCGCATCGTGCTCTCGCTCGATGGCGCGACGCACACCTTGGGCTGGGCGGAGGACGCCAAATGAAACTCCTGCAATTGGTGTGTCCTGGCGCCGGCCGACTTTGGGCCACAGTGCGCCGCGTGATCCGTCGGCTGAGTTGCGTGCTTGCATTGATGGCGCAGGCCGCGCCTCCCGCCCAAGGCGCTGTGCCGCCACCGCTGCCGGCGTGGCGGCAGGCTGCCGTACCGGTTGCGCGTTATGAGGCGCCGCCGCTGCCGCCACAGCCATCGCTCTCTGTCGGCGGAACGGGTGGGGAGTCTGATGCCCCGCCAGGCTGGGTCGCGAATCCGTTCGTGCCCGAGAACGGCGCAGGCGCAGCTTCGCTGCCCGGTGCTGCCGAGGGCGAAGGCGGCGATCCAGCGGCGCAGCGTGCGGCAACACCGGCCACGCCCGAGGCGTCGCCACCGCTTGAGGGGCCGCCCGTGCCACTGCGTCCACCGACACGCCTGAGCGGCGCGGCGTCGGGCGATGACGGCCTGCCGCCCGATCGCCCGATCTCGCTCAATTTTCAGCGCGCGGAGCTCACGGCCGCGCTGCACGCGTTCGCGCAATTCACGAAGCTGAACATCGTTGCGAGCGAGCGCGTGCGCGGCCAGGTCACGCTGCGGCTCGACCGTGTGCCGTGGCGCGCCGCCTTCGACCTGCTGCTCGTATCGAACGGCCTCGCCATGGAGCGCACGGGCCGCGTGCTCTGGGTCGCACCCGCAGCTGACCTCGCTGCGCGCGAGCGCCAGCTATTCGAAGCGCACGCGCGCGCCGCCGAACTGGAGCCGCTTGCGAGCCGCGCGTTCGAGCTTCAGTACGCGCGCGCCGAGGACCTGCGCCGGCTCCTCACCGGCTCGGGCACGCAGCGCGCGCTCTCGAAGCGTGGCGCTGCCGTGGCGGACACGCGCACGAATCTGCTGTTTGTCACGGATTTGCCGGCACGCCTCGACCAGATCGCGGGGCTCATCCAGCGCCTCGACGCGCCCGCGCGCCAGGTGCTGATCGAGGCGCGCATCGTCGAAGGCGACGAAGGCTTGTCGCGCGAACTGGGCGTGCGGCTCGGGCTCCACCCGACCAATCCGGACGGCGTTCCGCGCGGGCTGCACGGCGACACGGTCGGCGCGGTCTATGATTTGCCGGCGGGGCCGCTCTCCGGGTTCGACGCCGCCCAACTCGGCCTCACGCTGTTGGCCGCGCACGCAACCCGCCTGCTCGACATCGAGTTGAGCGCGCTGGAAGCCGAGGGGCGCGGGCGAGTGGTGTCGAGTCCGCGCGTCGTGACGGCGGACCGCACCAAGGCCGTCGTCGAGCAGGGCACTGAGCTGCCGTATCAGGCCAAGGTCGGACAGGGCGTCTCGGGCGTGCAATTTCGCCGCGCCACGCTGAAGCTGGAGGTCGAGCCGCAGATCACGCCCGATGGCCGTGTGATTCTCGACCTCGACGTGGCCAAGGACAGCGTGGGCGAGCAAACCGCCGCAGGGCCGGCGATTCACACCAAGCACGTGCAGACGCGGGTCGAGATCGAGGATGGTGGAACGGTCTCGATTGGGGGCATCGATGCGACCGATGACCGGGACGATGTGACGCGCGTGCCGCTCCTGGGCAAAATACCGTTTTTGGGCGCGCTTTTTTCGCATCGCGCGCATCGTGATCGACGCAGCGAACTGGTGGTGTTCATCACGCCGCGCGTGGTCAGCGGGGACTGAGCGGTCGGCGTGCGAAGCGCGTGGGTCGCGCCCCAAATTGAAGCGGCGCCGCGCGGACTGCCCGAAAAGGGCCGGACCGCGCGCGCCGTAGGCTCGACAACGCCGCCGCTTTGCCAGTAAGCTGCGGCACCAACCTTTCGTAGGAAACGCTGCAAGTGCGGGACGCAAACGCCAATGTATTTTTCGTAGGGCTCATGGGCGCCGGCAAGACGACCGTGGGCCGGGCGGTCGCGCGCCGGCTTGAGCGTCCGTTTTTCGACTCCGATCACGAGATCGAGGCGCGCACGGGCGCGCGCATTCCGGTGATCTTCGAGCTGGAAGGCGAAGCGGGCTTTCGCGAGCGCGAGGCGCACGTGATCGACGACCTCAGCGCGCGCGAAGGCATCGTGCTGGCGACGGGCGGCGGCGCGGTGCTACGGCCCGAAAACCGCGCGGCGCTCAAGGAGCGAGGCTTCGTCGTTTATTTGCGCGCGAATCCGCACGACCTCTGGCTGCGCACTCGCCGCGACAAGAACCGGCCGCTCCTGCAGACCGAAGACCCCAAGGGGCGGCTCGAAGCGCTCTATGAGCAGCGCGATCCGCTTTATCGCGAGGTCGCCGACTTCGTGATCGAGACCGGCCGTCCGTCCGTGAACGGCCTCGTCAACATGGTGTTGATGCAGCTCGACATGGCCGGCGTCGCTCGAACCCCGGCGAGCGAGTAGGGTGTTCCTGCTCGCGTCACCCATCCTGAACGAATGCCTCGCATGATTACCGTCAACGTCGAACTGGGCGACCGCGCCTACCCCATCCATGTCGGCACCGACCTTATCGGCCAGACGGCGCTGTTCGCGCCGCATATCGCCGGCAAGTCGGTGACCATCGTGACCAATACCGTCGTCGAGCCGCTTTATGGCGACCAGCTGCGCGCTGCGCTCGCGCCGCTCGGCAAGGACGTCCACACGGTCGTGCTGCCCGATGGCGAGGCGTACAAGAACTGGGAAACGCTCAACCTGATCTTCGACGCACTGCTCACCGCGCGCGCCGACCGCAAGACCACGCTGATCGCGCTGGGCGGAGGCGTGACCGGTGACATGACGGGTTTCGCGGCCGCCTGCTACATGCGCGGCGTGCCGTTTATCCAGGTGCCCACGACGCTGCTCTCGCAGGTCGATTCGTCGGTGGGCGGCAAAACCGGCATCAACCATCCGCTCGGCAAGAACATGATCGGCGCGTTCTACCAGCCACAGGCCGTGATCGCCGATATCGGCGCGCTGCGCACGCTGCCGGCGCGCGAACTGGCAGCCGGCGTGGCCGAGGTCATCAAGACCGGGGCGATCGCTGACGCCGAATTCTTCGAGTGGATCGAGGCGAATGTGGCAGCGCTCAACCGCTGCGAGCCCGAGGCGCTCGCGCATGCGGTGAAGCGCTCGTGCGAGATCAAGGCGTCGGTGGTGGCCGCCGACGAGCGCGAAGGCGGCCTGCGCGCGATTCTGAACTTCGGCCATACGTTCGGTCACGCGATTGAAGCGGGCCTCGGCTATGGTGAGTGGCTGCACGGCGAAGCCGTGGGCTGCGGCATGGTGATGGCGGCCGATCTTTCGGTGCGGCTCGGCATGCTCGACGAAGCGTCGCGCGCGCGGCTCGTGCGGGTGGTGAAGGCCGCGAATCTGCCGATCGTGGCGCCCGCGCTGGGCGCGGAGCGCTACGTCGACCTCATGCAGGTCGACAAGAAAGCCGAGGGCGGTGCGATCAAGTTCATCCTGCTCGAGCGCTTCGGGCAGACGCATATCGGCCGTGCGCCCGACGAAGCCGTGCAGGCGACGCTCGCCGCCGCCGTTGTGAAGGGTTGAATTTAGCCGCTTGAACCTGGCGGCCTGAGTTTGCGCGGCCCGTGCCTGCGAGGCCGGGGCCGCCCCACATGCGATCCTTGCGGAGGAACCGTTGAGCGACACCCGCAGCGACATCAGAGGCGAGCATTCCGCTAAGCACACAGGTCAGGACCGCGCCCACGCGCCGGGCGTTGTCGGTGTGCCAGTCGATCTGGAAGCGGGGCTCGCGCCCTACGCGGCACGTTCCGCGCAATCGCGCGGGCGTCGGTTCGCCGAGCCGCCGCCCGCCGCGCGCAGTGAGTTTCAGCGTGACCGCGACCGCATCGTCCATTCAACGGCTTTCCGGCGGCTCGAATACAAAACCCAGGTGTTCGTGAATCACGAGGGCGATCTCTTTCGCACGCGGCTCACGCACAGCCTCGAAGTCGCACAGATCGCGCGTTCGGTTGCCCGCAACCTGCGCGTGAACGAGGATCTTGTCGAAGCTATCTCGCTCGCGCACGATCTCGGCCATACGCCGTTCGGCCATGCGGGCCAGGACGCGCTCAACGAATGCATGCGCGAGCACGGTGGCTTCGAGCACAACTTGCAGAGCCTGGCCGTGGTCGACGAACTCGAGGAGCATTACGGCGCGTTCGACGGCCTCAATCTCTGCTTCGAGACGCGCGAAGGCATCCTCAAGCACTGCTCGCGCGAGCATGCGCGGCAGCTGGGCGAACTCGGCGAGCGCTTCCTGCTCGGGCGTCAGCCTTCGCTCGAAGCGCAGATTGCCAACATCGCCGACGAAATCGCCTACAACAATCACGATGTGGACGACGGGCTGCGTTCGGGGCTGCTCACCATCGAGCAGCTTGCCGAGGTCGAACTCTGGCAGATGCACTACGAGGCTGCGCGCGCCGAGTACCCGCAAATAGAGGGGCGGCGCCTCGTGCATGAGATCGTGCGGCGCATCATCAACACGCTGATCGTCGACTTGATCGACGAGACGAGCCGCAATCTCGCGAAGCTCGCGCCGCAATCGCTCGACGACGTGCGCGCCGCGCCGCCCATCGTCGCGCACAGTGAGGGCGTTGCGGCCCAAGCCGCCGTGCTCAAGCGGTTTCTGTACCGCAACCTGTACCGGCATTACCGCGTGATGCGGATGGCGAACAAGGCGCAACGTATCGTGAAGGGGCTTTTCGAGGCGTTTTCCGACGATCCGCGTCTGCTGCCCCCCGCCTACCAGACGCACGACGAAGCATCGCAGCCGCGCCAGATCGCGCACTACATCGCGGGCATGACGGACCGCTATGCGCTCAAGGAATACCGGCGCCTCTTCGTCGTGTCCGACGAAGTCTGAGTGATCCCCTGTCCTGAATCCGGAGTCCAGACGATGAACAACTGGCCGTATCCGCGCGTTGCCGCGCATCGTGGCGGCGGTACGCTCGCCCCCGAGAACACGCTGGCGGGCCTGTGTGTCGGCGCCGGGTTCGGGCACACGATGGTGGAATTCGACGCCAAGCTCTCGGCCGACAACATCGCGTTCCTGCTGCACGACGACACGGTCGAGCGCACCTCGAACGGGCGCGGTGCGGCGGCGCAGCTGCGCTATGCGCAGATTGCGGCGTTCGATGCGGGTAGTTGGTGCGATCCGCGCTTCGAAGGCGAGCACATGCCGACGCTCGCCGAGGCGGCGCAATGCTGCCGCGAGGAAGGCCTGATGGCGAATGTGGAGATCAAGCCGTGTCCGGGGCGGGAGGTGGAGACGGGCCGTATCGTCGGCGCCGAGGCGGCGCGGCTGTGGCGCGCATCGGGGCTGGATCAAGCGACAGTGCAGCCGCTGCTTTCCTCATTCTCGCCCGAGGCGCTCGCGGCGGCGCGCGATGCCGCGCCGGATCTTCCGCGCGGCCTGCTGGTCGAGCGCGTGCCCGACGACTGGCGCGAGCAGACGGCCGCGCTAGGTTGCGTTTCGCTGCATGCGAGCCACCGGCATCTGGACGAGGAACTGGTTCGCCGCATCAAGGAAGCCGGTCTTTTCATTCTCGCCTACACGGTGAACGACCTCAAACGCGCGCGGTTACTCGTGAGTTGGGGCGTAGACACCATCTGCACCGACCGCATCGACCTGATCGAGCCGTACGCGCTCGACGGATAGTGCGGCTTCAAACCCGCCACTGAGTGGCCAAGGTCGCTCGCAAGCCCATCGGCGTAGACCGCCGGGCGGGCTTGCGGCGCGTGGCGATGCTTTAGCGCAGGCGCGAAAGCAGTGCGCCTGCGACCAGCGCGACGCCGCCCACGATGGCAACGGCTTGCCACGGGTTGGCACGCACGTAGTCGTCGGCTTGGGCTATGGCTGCGTCGGCGCGCTCGCGCGTGGAGGCGCGCGCAACTTCCAGGCGCTCGCGCGCCGAATCCAGACGCTTGCGAATGTCGGCGCGCAGCTCGGCGGCGTCGGCTTGCGTGCCTTCGCCGAGCGTCGTTTCCAGTTCGGCGAGCAAATCCCGCAGTTCTTCGGCGATGTCGGCGGCCGCGTTGCGGCCGTGGCGTGCGATGCGGCGCGCGTGGCGGCCCGTGCGCGTCCAGGATTCTCCGATGGCGTCTCGCGTATTCGGGAATGCGCTCATGAATAGCTCCGTCATTGAAAACACAGGGTAAAGGGCCCGCCACGCCTGTGTCCTAAAAGCGGGCGCGGCGGGCGAAAGGGTTCAAGTATTGCGCATTTCGGGTGCCTGGCGTGCCAAGGTGTACAGGCGGGATTACGCTTGGGCTCGTCCGCCAAGGCCCGCCTGGCGGGGCTTCGCGGCCCGCGCGCGGGTGCCGGACGGCAAATCGGCGCGTCTTGTTTGCGACAAATGATTACGGGGACAGCACGGATTTTCCGGGAGGCATAGAATCAGGAAAAGCCATTCGAGATGTAAGGGATGGTTGCTGTCTATGTAGGAGGTGCCGCCCTCCGTCGGTCGCCGTGAGGGCGGGACGGAGAGCAGGACCGGGGAAGGCTGGGGCGGGGTGTTCCGAACGCGCTGGCGCTCAGAAGTTGTAGCCGACCTTCAGGAAGGTGACGAGCGGGTTCAGGTGGATCTTGGCTTCGGAGCGCCGCTGGGTGCCCAACTGGTTGGCGACGGTGGTATCGAACGTGGCGATCACACTGACCGGGATGTACGAGAGCGAGAAACCGGCGAACCAGTGCTTCGTGAAGTTGTAGTTGAAGCCCACATTAAATACGGGCGCCCAGGAACGATCCGTCGAAACACTGGTCGGACCCCCAAGTACACCTTGCTCGAATGTGGGGTTCGTGATTTTCGCGTCGGTGAACCAGACGTACGTGAAACCGATGCCGGCGTAAGGACGGAATTTTGCTTCAGGCGTGTTGAAGTAGTACTTGAGCAACAGTGCCGGGCTCCACAGGCGCGCTTCGCCAACCTTGCCGAACTGGCTGAAGCTCCCGCCGCCGGAGAGATCGAACTTCGGCGGAATGCCCAATTCGGCTTCAGTTGCGATGTGGTCAGTAATGAAGTAGCCGAGGGAGAGGCCCAGGGTGTCGGACGAGCCTACGCTGGCGCCCGTGTTCGGAATGGCGAGGTTGACGGGCCGGCCGCCCGCGCTGTCGATTTTGAGCGGGTCGCTGCTGTCCTGCGGCGCGAAGTGGAACCATCCGGTTGTAACGTAGAAGGTGTTGGCCGATTGTGCGTAAGCCCCCGACACGCAGGCGAGTGCGGCAGTGGCTGCCAGCGCCTGTTTTAATTTCATATATGTGCTCCTCCATGAAAGGCCCGCTCATTATGAACACAACGTTTGCAACAAACCAGACACGACCGTTAGAGCTTTTTCCCTAAGCGCCGCGAGCGTTCCGCTCGAGCCGTCATGCCCGCGAAAACGAGCGCTGGCGCGGCTTGGCGGGCATGCGGGTATTCACTAACGTACCAGGAAAATCGAGCATGGCACGGCTTGCACGTCTTTATGTTCCCGACCAGCCGCAGCATGTGATTCTGCGCGGACTGGACCAGCAGCCCGCTTTCGTCGACGACCAGGATTACGAACTGTTCATCGACTGCCTGAAGGCGGCGGCGCGCGATCATCATCTGGCGGTTCACGCGTGGGTCTTGATGCCCGGCGCGGTGCAACTGCTCGTCACGCCCTCTGACGAATCGAGCCTTCCCAAGGCGATGCAGGCGGTCGGCAGGCGCTACGTGGCGCATTTCAACCGCCGTTACGCACGGCGCGGCACGCTCTGGGAGGGGCGTTATCGCGCCACGGTCATCGAGGGCGAGCGCTTCTTCCTGCTCGCAAGCCGCGTCGTCGAGCTTGCGCCGCTGCGCAATCAGCTCGTGACGGCGGCGGAAGACTATCGATGGTCGAGCTATCGGCATCACATCGGGCTCACGGTAGATAGCCTCATTACCGACCACCCGCTTTACTGGGCGCTTGGCAACACGCCGTTCGAGCGCCAGCGCGCCTATCGCGAACTCTGCGAGCAACCGTTCGACGAGCGCGAGACCACGCAACTGATGCAGGCCACGCTCAAGGGCTGGGTGCTCGGCAGCGATACCTATCGCGAGTGGGCCTCGCGCACGGCGAACCGTCGCGTCTCGCCGCTGCCGCGCGGGCGGCCGCGCAAGGTGCGCGAGACTCCTGCCGCAGGCGCACCGGGCGCCAGTGCGATTGGCGCGGCAGCAACCGCCGCCGCTGGCGGCAGCGTGGCGGCACCGAGCGCACCTCAGTCTCCTGCAGGCGGGCAATCGAGCCCTAATTATTCGTCCTCTGCCGGTGCGCATTCCGATACGCATTCGGGGGGGCATGGCGGCACGCATGCGGGGAGTGGTTCCGGCGCAACGCCAGGGACAAATACGGGTGGCGCGGGCGGGCATTCGTCGGGTTCGGCGTCGTCCGGCTCGGGCAGCGGCTCCGGTTCATCGCCGGTTCATCACGAGCGCAAACCCGGCACCGGAACGCATTAATCTGCTTCCAGATCAACGGGTTATCAGGAAAAACGGCATCTTCGGGTGCCGTTTTATTTTGCTCGAATTTAATATGACCCCAATAAAATATAGGTGCAACGCACCATCTTTATAATTGGGGTCTAATCATTGCGATTTATTTGCATGTGCTTGATTCGTCGCGTATATTCGCGTTTCGGCTCTCCTCGACGCACAACGCGGGAAGCCAGCATCGCCCGCGCAACGCCGTACAGCGGTCACGCAAGCGGCGGGAAACAAAAAAGTACGGAATCAACGGCCAGCTCTGGCCACTCTTGGACGGTGTCCCCATGAACGATCACCTGCAGCGCGCCGCGGTGCCCGCCGCGCAAGGTCTGTATGACCCGCAAAACGAACACGACGCGTGTGGCGTCGGCTTCGTCGCCCATATCAAGGGCAAGAAGAGCCACGAAATCATTCAGCAAGGTCTGAAGATTCTCGAAAACCTCGACCACCGGGGCGCCGTGGGCGCCGATCCGCTGATGGGCGACGGCGCGGGCATCCTGATCCAGATTCCGGACGCGTTCTATCGCGAAGAGATGGCGCGCCAGGGCGTGACGCTGCCGCCGGCTGGCGAATACGGCGTCGGCATGGTGTTCCTGCCGAAGGAACACGCCTCGCGTCTCGCGTGCGAGCAGGAACTCGAGCGCACGGTGCGCGCCGAAGGCCAGGTCGTGCTGGGCTGGCGCGATGTGCCGGTCGACCACGCCATGCCGATCTCGCCCACCGTGAAGGCTAGCGAGCCGCTGATCCGCCAGATCTTCATTGGCCGCGGCAAGGACGTGATGGTCACCGACGCACTGGAGCGCAAGCTCTACGTGATCCGCAAGACCGCGAGCCACCGCATCCAGGCGCTCAAGCTCAAGCACGGCAAGGAATACTTTGTGCCGTCGATGTCGGCGCGCACGGTTGTCTATAAGGGCCTGCTGCTCGCAGGCCAAGTTGGCGTGTACTACCGCGACCTGCAAGACGAGCGCGTGGTTTCGGCGCTCGCACTCGTGCACCAGCGCTTCTCCACGAACACGTTCCCGGCATGGGAGCTGGCTCACCCGTACCGCATGATCGCCCACAACGGTGAAATCAACACCGTGAAGGGCAACGTGAACTGGCTGAACGCCCGTACTGGCGCGATCGCCTCGCACGTGCTCGGCGACGACCTGCCGAAGCTCTGGCCGCTGATCTACCCGGGCCAGTCCGATACCGCTTCGTTCGACAACTGTCTCGAACTACTGGTGATGGCGGGTTACCCGCTCGTGCACGCGGTCATGATGATGATCCCGGAAGCGTGGGAGCAGCACACGCTGATGGACGAGAACCGCAAGGCGTTCTACGAATACCACGCCGCGATGATGGAGCCGTGGGACGGCCCCGCCGCCATCGCCTTCACCGACGGCCGCCAGATCGGCGCGACGCTCGACCGTAACGGTCTGCGTCCGGCGCGCTACATCGTCACGGATGATGATCTCGTGATCATGGCTTCGGAAGCCGGCACGCTGCCGATTCCCGAGTCGAAGATCGTCAAGAAGTGGCGCCTGCAGCCGGGCAAGATGTTCCTGATCGACATGGAACACGGCCGCATCATCGACGACAAGGAACTGAAGGACAACCTGGCCAACGCCAAGCCTTACAAGAGCTGGATCGACGCCGTGCGCATCAAGCTCGACGAGATCGAGCCGAAGGCGGAAGACGTGGCCACGGCGCGCGCCGAAGCCGCTGCGCTGCTCGACCGTCAGCAGGCGTTCGGTTACACCCAGGAAGACCTCAAGTTCCTGATGGCGCCGATGGCGATGTCGGGTGAAGAGGCTGTCGGTTCGATGGGCAACGACTCGCCGCTGGCGGTCATGTCCAACAAGAACAAGACGCTCTACAACTACTTCAAGCAGCTGTTCGCGCAGGTCACGAACCCGCCGATCGACCCGATCCGTGAAAACATGGTGATGTCGCTCGTGTCGTTCATCGGCCCGAAGCCGAACCTGCTCGACACCAACAACATCAACCCGCCGATGCGTCTCGAAGTGTCGCAGCCGGTGCTCGACTTCAAGGACATCGCGAAGATCCGCGCGATCGAGCAGTACACGGGCGGCAAGTTCAGCAGCTACGAGCTGAACATCTGCTATCCGGTGGCCTGGGGCAAGGAAGGCATCGAAGCGCGCCTCGCGTCGCTGTGCGCGGAAGCCGTCGACGCCGTCAAGTCGGGCTACAACATCCTGATCGTTTCGGACCGCCGCGCGGACCGCGGCAATGTCGCGATTCCGGCGCTGCTCGCCACCTCGGCAATCCATTCGCACCTCGTGAAGCACGGTCTGCGCACGAGCACGGGTCTCGTCGTGGAAACGGGTTCGGCGCGCGAGACGCACCACTTCGCGCTGCTCGCCGGTTTCGGCGCGGAAGCCGTGCACCCGTACCTCGCGATGGAAACGCTCGCGCAGATGGCGCAGGGCCTGAAGGGCGATCTGTCGGCGGACAAGGCCGTCTACAACTTCACCAAGGCGGTGGGCAAGGGCCTGCTCAAGGTGATGTCGAAGATGGGCATCTCCACGTACATGTCGTACACGGGCGCGCAGATTTTCGAAGCGGTCGGCCTCGCGGACGACCTCGTGCAGAAGTACTTCGCGGGCACGGCATCGAAGGTGGGCGGTATCGGCCTGTTCGAAGTGGCTGAAGAGGCGATCCGTCTGCACCACGACGCATTCGGCGACAACCCGATCCTCGCGAACATGCTCGACGCGGGCGGCGAGTACGCTTACCGCGTGCGCGGCGAAGACCACATGTGGACGCCGGACGCGATCGCCAAGCTCCAGCACTCGGCGCGCAGCAACTCGTACCAGACGTACAAGGAATACGCGCACCTGATCAACGATCAGACCAAGCGTCACATGACGTTCCGCGGCCTGTTCGAGTTCCGCCTCGACCCGGTGCGCGCGATCTCGATCGACGACGTCGAGTCGGCCAAGGAAATCGTCAAGCGCTTCGCCACGGGCGCGATGTCGCTCGGCTCGATCAGCACGGAAGCGCACGCCACGCTCGCCGTCGCGATGAACCGCATCGGCGGCAAGTCGAACACGGGTGAAGGCGGCGAAGACGAGAAGCGTTACCGCAACGAACTGCGCGGCATTCCGATCAAGAACGGCGACACGATGCGCTCGATCATCGGTCCTGAAGTCGTGACGGACATCCCGCTGAAGGATGGCGACTCGCTGCGCTCGAAGATCAAGCAAGTTGCGTCGGGCCGCTTCGGCGTGTCGGCGGAGTACCTGTCGTCGGCGGATCAGATCCAGATCAAGATGGCGCAGGGCGCGAAGCCGGGCGAAGGCGGTCAGCTGCCGGGCCACAAGGTTTCGGAGTACATCGGCAAGCTGCGTTACTCGGTGCCGGGCGTGGGCCTCATCTCGCCGCCGCCGCACCACGACATTTACTCGATCGAAGACCTCGCACAGCTGATTCACGATCTGAAGAACGTGAACCCGGTGTCGTCGATCTCGGTGAAGCTGGTGTCAGAAGTTGGCGTGGGCACGGTGGCTGCAGGCGTCGCCAAGGCCAAGGCCGATCACGTCGTGATCGCCGGCCATGACGGCGGCACGGGCGCTTCGCCGCTGTCGTCGGTCAAGCATGCGGGCACGCCGTGGGAACTCGGCCTCGCCGAAACCCAGCAAACCCTGGTGCTGAACCAGTTGCGCGGCCGCATTCGCGTGCAGGCCGACGGCCAGATGAAGACCGGCCGCGACGTGGTGATCGGCGCGCTGCTCGGCGCGGATGAATTCGGCTTCGCGACGGCGCCGCTCGTCGTCGAGGGCTGCATCATGATGCGCAAGTGCCACCTGAACACCTGCCCGGTCGGCGTCGCGACGCAAGATCCGGTGCTGCGCGCGAAGTTCTCGGGCCAGCCCGAGCACGTCGTGAACTTCTTCTTCTTCGTTGCTGAGGAAGTGCGCGAAATCATGGCGCAACTCGGCATCCGCAAGTTCGACGATCTGGTCGGCCGCGCGGATCTGCTCGACACCCGCAAGGGCGTGGAGCACTGGAAGGCGAAGGGTCTGGACTTCACGCGCGTGTTCTATCAGCCGCAAGTGGGCGCCGAAGTCGCGACGAAGCACGTCGACACGCAAGATCACGGCCTCGATCGCGCGCTCGATCACACGCTGATCGATAAGGCGAAGGCCGCGATTGAAAGCGGCGAGCACGTCTCGTTCATCCAGCCGGTGCGCAACGTGAACCGCACGGTGGGCGCGATGCTCTCGGGCGTGGTCGCGAAGAAGTACGGTCACGACGGTCTGCCCGACGACTCGATTCATATCCAGTTGAAGGGCACGGCGGGCCAGAGCTTCGGCGCGTTCCTCGCACGCGGCATCACGCTGGATCTGGTCGGCGACGGTAACGACTACGTGGGCAAGGGCCTGTCGGGTGGCCGCATCATCATCCGTCCGACCAACGATTTCCGCGGCAAGTCCGAAGAAAACATCATCTGCGGCAACACGGTGATGTATGGCGCACTCGAAGGCGAAGCCTTCCTGCGCGGCGTGGCGGGCGAGCGCTTCGCGGTGCGCAATTCGGGCGCGACGGCCGTTGTGGAAGGCACGGGCGACCATGGCTGCGAATACATGACGGGCGGCACGGTGGTCGTGCTCGGTGAGACGGGCCGTAACTTCGCGGCCGGCATGTCGGGCGGCGTGGCTTACGTCTATGACCCGGAAGGCACGTTCGCCGGCAAGTGCAACAAGTCGATGGTCGCGCTCGACCCGGTCCTGCAACAGGCCGAACAGGAGCGCACCGTGGGCCGCGCGCTGTGGCACGCGGGCGAAACCGACGAAGTGCTGCTCAAGGGACTCGTCGAGCGTCACTTCCAGTTCACCGGCTCGCCGCGTGCGAAGGCGCTGCTGGAAAACTGGGATGCGGCACGCCGCCAGTTCGTGAAGGTGTTCCCGACGGAATACAAGCGCGCACTGGGCGAGCTCGGCGCGAAAAAGGCGAACCAGGAAGAGCTGGCCGCTTAATCCCGCGACGACTACACCAAGACGAAGGAGCGCCCGCCGCGCGACAAGAAGCGCGGCGGCGGGCGCGGTCCCCTCACCGAATTAGATAGAGATAGACGAGAACCAAATGGGTAAGGCAACCGGTTTTCTCGAGTTCGAGCGCCAGCATGAGGCGTACGAAGCACCGCTCACGCGCGTGAAGCACTACAAGGAATTCGTCGCGGCGCTCTCCGACGCCGACGCGAAGGTCCAGGGCGCACGCTGCATGGACTGCGGCATCCCGTTCTGCAACAACGGCTGCCCGGTCAACAACATCATTCCGGACTTCAACGACCTCGTGTTCCGCCAGGACTGGAAGAGCGCGATCGAAGTCCTGCACTCGACCAACAACTTCCCCGAGTTCACGGGCCGCATCTGCCCGGCGCCGTGCGAATCGGCGTGCACGCTCGGCATCAACAACGACCCGGTCGGCATCAAGTCGATCGAGCACGCGATCATCGACAAGGCCTGGGCTGAAGGCTGGGTCGCGCCGCAAGTCGCGAAGCACAAGACGGGCAAGAAGGTGGCCGTGGTCGGCTCGGGCCCCGCAGGCCTCGCCGTCGCGCAGCAACTTGCGCGCGCGGGCCACGACGTGACCGTGTTCGAGAAGAACGACCGCATCGGCGGCCTGCTGCGCTATGGCATCCCCGACTTCAAGCTGGAGAAGTGGCTGATCGACCGCCGCATGCGCCAGATGGAAGCCGAGGGCGTGGCGTTCCGCACCAGCGTCTTCATCGGCAAGGGCGAACTGCCGGCGCACATTGGCAATACGGCCAAGCAGACCATCACGCCGGACGAATTGAAGGAACAGTTCGACGCCGTGGTGATCGCGGGCGGTTCGGAAACGCCGCGCGATCTGCCGGTGCCGGGCCGCGAGATGGAAGGCATCTACTACGCGATGGAGTTCCTGCCGCAGCAGAACAAGGTCAATGCGGGCGACAAGCTACCGGACCAACTACTGGCCAAGGGCAAGCACGTGGTGGTGATCGGCGGCGGCGATACGGGCTCCGATTGCGTGGGCACCTCGAACCGTCACGGCGCGAAGAGCGTCACGCAGTTCGAACTGCTGCCGCAGCCGCCCGAGGAAGAGAACAAGCCGCTCGTGTGGCCGTACTGGCCGGTCAAGCTGCGTACCTCTTCGTCGCATGAGGAAGGCTGCTCGCGCGACTGGGCGGTTGCCACGAAGCGCCTCGAAGGCAAGAACGGCAAGGTCGAGAAACTCATCGCCGCGCGCGTCGAGTGGAAGGACGGCAAGATGGTCGAAGTGCCGGGTTCGGAGTTCGAAATGAAGGCCGATCTTGTGCTGCTCGCCATGGGCTTCACGCAGCCGGTCTCGCCGGTGCTCGAAGCGTTCGGCGTCGAGAAGGACGCGCGCGGCAACGTGCGCGCTTCGACCGAAGGCGAGAAGGCGTATTACACGTCGGTCGACAAGGTCTTCACCGCTGGCGACATGCGCCGTGGTCAGTCGCTCGTCGTCTGGGCGATCCGTGAAGGCCGTCAATGTGCACGTTCCGTCGATGCCTATTTGATGGGCAGCTCGGAACTGCCGCGCTGAAATAGGCTGAGTCGATTCAAGCCGGCGAGCGATCCTCGCTGGCCGTAGTGGGCAACATGCAGTAGACACTGTCAAGCCGGGCTGCCTGTAAGGGTGGCCCGGCTTTTTTTCGTCGGCTTTCTCTGGTTTCGGTCGAGTTGAGCCGCCAAGGCGCGGGCACGGCGCAAGTGCCAAAGCGCAAATGCTGGCCGGCGCGCTACCATGATGCGGTCGTTCCTCACCCGAGGCCTGCCGATCATGTCCGAAGCCCGCGAGACCGATCAATGGCGGCGCTGCTTCGTTGCGCTCGCGCCCGATGCGCCGTCGCGCGACGCACTCGCCGCACTCGACGTGCCGCCCAATGCGCGTCGGGTGCCGTATGCGCAGTTGCATCTCACGGTGGCGTTCATTGGCGCGATGTCGTTCGCGCAGGGTGAGTCGCTCGCGGCGCGCCTCGCTGAGCGTACGGCGCCGCCGTTATCCCCATTCCCGCCCGCGCCCGTCACGAAGATCGAGTGCTGGCCGGGGCGTGCGCAGCCGCGCTTGATGGTGGCCGTGCTGGCCATGTCCGACGCATTCACGGCACTTGACTGGCGGGTGCGCTCCCTGATGGGCGAGGTGGGCTTGCCGCTCGATGCGCGCGCGTTCCGGCCGCACATCACGCTGGCGCGCTTTACGCACGACGCGCGTGGCGCACCGCCGGAAGGCGGCGCGCAGGCGCTGCCGCCGTTGCGGTTTACCTCGCTCGTGCTGTATTCGAGCACGCTGGCGAGGCAGGGCGCGCGTTATGAAGCGCTGGCGAGTGTGGTGGTCTAACCCACCCGCCGCGACCATCAGCGCCGATACCGCTCCAGCGTCAACCCATCGAGATCGATCTCGGGCGCGCGCCCGGCGATCAAATCAGCGACCACGCGTCCCGAGCCCATCGACATCGCCCAGCCGGTCGAGCCGTGGCCGACGTTGAGCCACAGCCCTTGTACGCCCGATTGACCGAGCAGCGGCGCGCCGTCGGGCACCATCGGCCGGCGTCCGACCCAGAACTGCGCGGAAGACAGCGTGGCCGCGTGCGGGAACCAGTCGTCGAGCACTTTCATGAGCGTTTGCAGCGCCTGCTCGCGCAGCGTCGTGCGGTGGTCGCCGAGTTCCGCCGTGCCGGCCACGCGCAAGTAGGGCCCGAAACGCGTGATGGCCGTTTTGAGCGATTCGTCCATGAGCGCGGCGCGCGGGGCCTTCTGCTCGTCGACCACCGGCAGCGTGGCCGAGTAGCCCTTCACCGGATACAGCGGCACCCGCACGCCGAACGGCGCGACGAGCGCCGCGCTCTCTACGCCGAGCGCGACCACGACGGCGTCCGCCGTGAGCGTTTGCGGTTCGGTATCGGCCACCTCGTTCAAATCGGCGGGGCGCAGCACCTGGGCGGGCGCGCGGCGGTCCTCGCGGCGCTGCTCCCGCAGTTCGCGGCGGTTGTTCGCCGTGCGCCGCCCGGGCACGGGCCGCACGCGCACGCCGCTCACCCGGCCGCCCGTGGCTTCGAGTGCGAGCACCTCAGTGTCGAAAACGAACTTCACGCCGCTTGCCTCACATACCGCGCGCAGTTCGCGTGTGAAGCGTGCGCAGTCTCCGGCTTCATCGTCGGGCAGATAGATGCCGGCCACGGGCTTCACTTGCGACCACGCGAGGCCAGGCTCGATCTGCGCGCAGCCTGCGGCGTCCAACTCGCGATAGGCGATGCCCGCGTCGCGCAGCACGCCTAGCGCCGGTTGCGCGAGTTCGACGTCGTAGTCGCTGCGAAAGAGCTGAAGGTAGCCTTGGCTGCGCCCGTACTCGAACGCGTGCTGCGCGCGAAACGCGTGCAGGCAGCCGCGGCTGTAGTAGGCGATGCGCTGCATGCGCTGCTTGTTCACGCGAAAGCGTTCGAGGTCGCATTCGCGCAGCCAGCGCGCGATCCAGCGCCATTGCGCGGCGTCGAGCGTGGGCCGGAAGATCAGCGGCGAGGTCGGCTTGAGCAGGTACTTGATGAGCTTGCCCGGCATGCCCGGCGCGGCCCAGGGGGTGACGTACCCGGGCGCGATCACGCCAGCGTTGCCAAAGCTCGTGCCGAGCGCGACGCCCGGCTCGCGTTCGATGACCGTGACGTCGCAGCCCCGTTCGCTCAGGTAATACGCAGTAGCGACGCCGATCACACCGGCGCCGAGGACGATCGTTTTCATGCCGGTCGTAGTGAGTGAGGCGGGAACGGACGGTATTGCAGCACGTTCGCGCTCATTGTGCAGTGGAGTCCGCCGAGGGACGGGCAGACGCGCCGCCGGTTGCCGGGGCAGCATCGTCGGTCAGCGCCTTGCCTTTCGTTTCGGGCAGGCACAGGGCGGAGACGATCACGAGCAGATAGCCCGCGCCGGCCACCGCGCCAATCGCTTTCACGAGCGTCGTGGTCTGCGCGAGCGTGCCCACGAGGATCGGGAAGAACGAGCCGAGGCCGCGCCCGAGGTTGTAGCAGAAGCCCTGACCCGAGCCGCGGATCGCATTCGGATAGAGTTCGGAAAGATAGGCGCCCACGCCCGCGAAAATCCCCTGCACGACAATGCCGAGCGGAAAGCCGAGCAGCAGCATGGCGGTATCGGTGATCGGCAGCATGGTGTAGGCCATGCCGAGCGCGAACGAACCGATGGCGAACAGGATGAAGGATGCGCGCCGCCCGATCTTGTCGCACAGGATCGCGCCGACGATATAGCCCGTGAACGAGCCGACGATCAGCACGACCAGGTAGCCGCTCGTGTTGAACACCGACAGATGGCGCACGGTTTTCAGATAAGTGGGCAGCCAGGTGGTGATCGCGTAGTAGCCGCCCAGCATGCCGGTGCACAGTGCGCTGCCGAGCAGCGTCGTGGCGAGGTGCGCGGGCGCGAAGATCTGCAGGAAATGGCCGTGCGTTTCGCCGCGCTCGCGGGCGCGGCGCGTTTGCAGGAACACTTCGGGGTCGCTCACGTTGCGGCGCACATAGAAAATCCACAGGGCGGGCACGATGCCGATCCACAAGCACGCGCGCCACGCGTACTGCTCGGGCAGCAGCGCGAAGAACGCCCAGTAGAGAATGGCGGCGGCGCCCCAGCCAAACGACCAGCTGCTCTGCACAGTGCCCACGGCTTTCGCGCGGTGCTGCGGCGAGCGGATTGTCTCGGCCATCATGATCGTCACGACCGACCATTCGCCGCCGAAGCCGATGCCCTGCAGCGTGCGCGTGGCGAGCAGTTGCCAGAACGAGTGCGTGAAACCGGACAGAAACGTGAAGAGCGCAAAGGTGGCGATGGTCCACTGGAGCACGCGCACGCGGCCGTAGCGGTCGGCCAGGATGCCCGCGAGCCAGCCGCCGAGCGCGGAGGAGATCAGCGAACTCGTCGCGATCATGCCGGCCTCGCCCTTGGTCATGCCCCAGGCGGCGATGAGCGTCGGAATCAGGAACGAGTAGATCATGAAGTCGAACGCATCGACCGCATAGCCGCCGAAGCCAGCGTAGAGCGTGCGCCGCTCGCGCTCGTTCAGCTCCCTGAACCACTGGAAAGATTCCATTGTCTCGTCCCCATATTTGTTGTGTGCGCAACGACCCATGAAGCCGTGAGGCGGCGAGTCGCGCATGCGGTGTCCAGCGGGGCGGGCACCGCTGCAGGCGCTCGAACGGCGCTATTTTACGGTGGGAAAGGCGGTCGCGGCCAGGGGAGTTGAAAGCCTGGGTGTGCGCTGGGGCAAGCGATGCTCGCTTGGGTGTACTCCGGGACGGTGCGCGCAGCCCGTTGCGCAGGGCCTCAGCCCAGCGTCAGGCCGCCGTCGACGTGGATCGTCTGACCGGTGATATGGCGCGCGGCGTCGGACAGCAAAAAGGCGATCAGTTCGGCGATGTCGGCGGGTTCGGCCACGCGGCCGAGCGGTGTGGCCTCGGCGGCGCGCGCCCACGCCGGCGCGTTTTCGGGCGTCGGGCCCGCGTCCTTGCGGGTGTAGCCGGGCGCCACGCAGTTCACGGTCACGCCGTGCGGCGCGAGCTCTGCGGCAGCGCTCTTTGCCAGCGATTCGAGCGCGGCCTTGGCGGCCGCAGTGGCCGCGAACGGCGCGTCGGCGCGGTAGCGGTGCGCGACGAACGAGCTCACCGCCACCACGCGAGCATGCGCCGAGCGCAGCAGAGCAGGCCGCGCTTCGCGCACGAGCGCCGCGAACGCGGCGGGCATCGAGGCGAAGGTGGCGGCGAGCGTGTCGGGCTCCAGGTCCGTGAGCGCCTGACGCTGCGCGTGGCCCGCGTTGGCGACCAGTTGATCGAGCGCGGAAAAGCGCACAAGCGTTGTTTCGACAAGCCGCGCGGCTGCGCCTGCAACGGCCAGGTCGGCGCAGGCCGTCGCGCAGGCCGCGCCTTGCGCTTCGCACGCTGCAGCAACCGCCGCGAGGCGCGCTCGCGCCGCTTCATCGGCGCCGCGCGCGTGCAGCATCAGCGCGACGCCGGGGGCGGCCAGGCGCCGTGCGAGCGCGGCTCCAATGCCGGAGCCCGCGCCCGTGATCAGGACGACGCGCGTGTTCGCGTCGGTCCCGCTCACGCCGCGACCCGCTCTTCAGGCGTGCGCTCGATTTCGAGCGTCTCGTGGTGGTACGCCGCGAGCGACTCGCGGTGCGCCACGCTCACGATTGCCGATTTCGGCAGTCGTTCCATGAAGAGCTTGTAGAGACGGTTTTCGTTGTCGGGATCGAGCGCGCTCGTGGCTTCGTCGAGGAACAGGTAGTCGGGCTTGTGCAGCAGCACGCGCGCGCCCGCAAGCCGCTGCTGCTCGCCCGGCGAGAGCACGCGGGTCCAGTGCGCGGACTCGTGCAGGCGCTCGACATAGTCTTCGAGACGGCACGCGCGCAGCGCTTCGCGGCAGTCATCGTCGCTGTAGGCGTCGGCGGGCGAAGGGTAGGTGAGCGCGGCCTTGAGCGTGCCGATCGGCAGATAGCTTTGCTGCGGGATGAACATCATGCGCGCGTCCACGGGCGCGTCGATCGAGCCCTCGCCGAATGGCCAGAGGCCCGCGAGCGCGCGGATCAGCGTGCTCTTGCCCGCGCCCGAGGGGCCGCGCACGAGCCAGCGCGAGCCGGGCTTGATGGCGATGTCGCGCACCTCGGAGAGCGGCGTGCCGTTGGGCAGCGCGAGCTTGAGATGTCCGGTGGTGAGCGAGTTGTCGTCGACGTAGTGCAGATTGATGCCGCCGTGCTCGGTGGCGGGCGAAACGGTTTCCTTCAGGCGCGGCGAGTGCACTACGCGCGCGAATTCGCGCAGACGATTCACCGTGGCGCGCCATTCGACGAGGGTGGCGTAACTGTTGATGAACCACGAGAACGAATCGCTCACGGTGCCGAACGCACTCGAAATCTGCATCAGCACGCCGAAGGTGAAGGCGCCCGCGAAGTAGCGCGGCGAGGCCACGACGATCGGAAAGATGATGGCGATCTGGCCATAAAAGCTCAGCACGAAGGTGAGGCGCTTCGTGTACTTCATCACGCGCCACCAGTTGTCGCGGATGTGGTGGAACAGGCCCTGCGCGTTGTTGCGTTCGGTGTCCATGCCGTCGTAGAGCGCGATCTGCTCGGCGTTCTCGCGCAGGCGAATGAGGCCGAAGCGGAAGTCCGCCTCCACTTTCTGCTGCTGGTAGTTGATCGACACGAGCGGATGGCCGACCTTCTGGATCACGAGCGAGCCGAACACGGCGTAGAGCGCGGCGGCCCACACCATGTATCCCGGAATCGTGATGGGCGTGCCGCCCACCGCGAACGTGAGCGCGCCCGCGAGCGACCACAGGATCATGATGAAGGAGACCAGCGTGACGACCGTGGAGAGCAGGTCGAGCGTGAGCGAGAGCGTGGTGGTGGCGAACGACTGGAGGTCGTCGCTGATCCGCTGGTCGGGGTTGTCGGCGAGGCGGTCGCGCTCGATGCGGTAGAACGCGCCCTGGCCGAGCCATTCGTTCAGGAAGCGCGTGGTGAGCCACTGGCGCCAGCGAAAGCCGAGCATCTGGCGCAGATACCGCCCGTACACCGCGAGGATGATGAACGCGAACGCCAGTGCGGTGAAGATCATCAGCAGATGCGGAAACTGCTTGGCATCCTTGTTCTGCAGCGCGTTGTAGAAGTCGCGGTTCCAGTCGTTGAGCCGCACGTTGATCCACACGACGGCGAGATTCATCGCGATGATCGCCACCAGCAGGCCCCAGGCGACCCAGCGTTCCTCGGACACCCAGTAGGGCTTGATCAGACTCCAGGCCGTGATCTTGTGATGCTCGTTCTGATCCGGCGTGGCGCGGGGAGTGAGGTTGGTCATGTGCGTCCTGATGTTGTGCCGGCCCGCGGCCGGAATAGACGATACCCGCCGCTCGCAGCGCCGTGGCGTCGCGATTGTGTCCCGAAGCGCTTAAGCAAGGCTTAATTGCCTGCGCGCGGCGTCCGGGCGACTGGGGTGCGGCATGGGGTGCGTCATTGTCTCACCGCCCGCGTGAGCTGGGCGGTTCACCGTGGTTTGGGCATTGTGCCAGAGCAGAAATCGCCCGCCGTCCAGTGGTCGTTTGCGGCGTGCGCGGCTTTTGTGGTCTAATGACCGCTGACGAAACAGGGGTGCTTCACTGGTATGCCTGGCATGCCGCAGTGAGGCTGAGAGAGACCCTTCGCACCCGATCCGGGTAATACCGGCGCGGGAAGTTTCCGGAAAGTCTTGCTGGCGCCGCGGTTGATGAGTTCGATCAGTCGATTCGTTTCGGCTGGGTTCATTCAGGCGTCGAGATTCCCGCCGGGCAGCACGTGCCGCGCATGTCGGGTTTTGCGCTTCACGTCGTTTGCACGGCCGGCCTTGCAGCCGGTTTCGTCCTTGGGTACGCATGCTTGTTTGCCGTACGGAAAGGATACGATGACCGCCTCTTCTGCACCTTATTCAGATCATTCCCCGGTTTCTGCCGGCGCTCGCGCGTCTGCTCGCGCCACACCGGCCATGCCCGATTTCGCCGTGCTCGGCGGCGGGCTATGCGGACGTCTCGTTGCATGGCGTCTTGCGGGCGCGGGGCATCGCGTGGCGCTCTACGAGCGCGGCGGGCCCGAGGGCGGCGAGTCGGCTGCCTGGATCGCGGCCGCGATGCTCGCGCCGCTGGCCGAGGCCGCCGTCGCCGAAATGTTGATCACCGAGCTGGGCATCGCCTCGCTCGAGACCTGGCCGCGCATTCTCGCGGAGCTGCCCGAGCCGGTGTTTTTTCAACGCAATGGCACGCTCGTGGTCTGGCATCACGCTGATCGCACCGAAGCGCCGCTGTTCGAGCGCCGCGTACGCGCGAACGCGCCGCGCGCGCTTGCCGACGCCAATTTCACGACGCTGGTGGGCGCGCAGATCGACGCCGCCGAACCGGCGCTCGCCGGGCGCTTCGGGCGCGGCTGGCTGCTGGCCGGCGAAGGCCAGCTCGACAACCGCCAGGCGCTGGCGGCGCTGGCGGCGGGTCTCGCGCAGCGCGGTGTGCAAACGCACTGGCACACGAGCGTGGACGACGCGAGCCTGCCGCGCGCGCGTGTGACGATCGATTGCCGGGGCCTCGGCGCCAAGCCCGCGCTGCCGGCGCTGCGCGGCATTCGCGGTGAAGTGGCGCGCGTGCACGCGCCCGGCATCGGCCTCACGCGGCCGGTGCGCCTGCTGCATCCGCGCTATCCGCTCTATATCGCGCCGAAACAGGACGATCTCTATGTGATCGGCGCAACCGAGATCGAGGGCGAGGACCGCTCGCCCGTAAGCGTGCGCTCGGCGCTCGAGTTGCTGAGCGCGGCGTTCGCCGTGCATCCGGCCTTTGGCGAGGCGCGCATTCTCGAATTGAATTCGCAGTGCCGTCCGACGCTGCCCGATCATCGCCCCGCGCTTATCTGGGATGGTGGTGGGACGCTGCGCGTGAACGGTCTCTATCGCCACGGCTTCATGATCGCGCCCGCCGTGGCCGACGAAGCGGTGCGCGTGGCCGAGGCGCTGCTGGCGGACCAGTTCGCCGATGCCGACGCCTTCGAGGCGCTGCGCCGCGAATCGCGCTGGGCGTCGATGCTGCACGCCCGCCATGTTCAAGGTGCGCACGAGCCCGCTTGAATCCGCGTGAATCCGCGTGAATCCGCTTGAACCGGGGCGGTTTGAGCGCGTCAGCGGGCATGCCGCGAGCGCGACACCATCAACACGAGACAAGGCGCACGGTTCGCGCCTTGCCGGAAACAACGTAGTCAGACGAATTGCCATGGATATTCAGATCAACCAGAAGCCGCTCACGCTGCCCGAAGGCGCGACCGTTGCCGATGCGCTCACTGCATTCGGCGCACGTCCGCCATTTGCCGTCGCCGTGAACGGCGATTTCGTCACGCGCACCCAGCACGGTGCGCGCATGCTTTCGGCGGGTGACCGCCTCGACGTCGTCAGCCCGGTGGCCGGCGGCTGATCGCGCAAGCGAACCCGCCGCCGCTTTACTTTTTACTCGCTACCGCGCGCCGCCCGTCCGCTGCCACCTGTCCAGGATTCAAGCCATGACCCATCATCAGTCCGCCGACGCCCTCACGCTGTACGGCGAAACCTTCGCGAGCCGCGTGCTGCTCGGCACCTCGCGCTATCCGTCGCTGCAAGCGCTCTCCGATTCGATGGAGGCCGCGCGCCCCGGCATGATCACCATCGCGCTGCGCCGCCAGATGAACGACGGCACCGCGGAAGCCGGCTTCTTCGATTTGCTCAAGCGCCACGGCGTGCCGTTTCTGCCGAACACCGCGGGCTGCCTCACGGTCAACGAGGCAGTCACCACCGCGCACATGGCGCGCGAAGTCTTCGAGACCGACTGGATCAAGCTCGAACTGATCGGCGACGACTACACGCTGCAGCCGGACCCGGTGGGCCTGATCGAAGCCGCCGCGCGGCTTATCAAGGACGGCTTCAAGGTGCTGCCGTACTGCACCGAAGACCTCGTGATCGGCCGGCGCCTGCTCGACGCGGGCTGCGAGGCGCTGATGCCGTGGGGTGCGCCCATCGGCACGGGCAAGGGCGTGATCAATCCGTACGGATTGCGCGTGCTGCGCGAGCGGCTGCCCGACGTGCCGCTGATCGTCGATGCGGGCCTCGGCCTGCCTTCGCATGCGGCGCAAGTGATGGAGTGGGGCTTCGACGGTGTGTTGCTGAACACGGCCGTGGCGCAAGCCACGCACCCCGAGGCGATGGCGCGCGCGTTCGCGCTGGGCGTCGAGGCGGGCCGCACCGCATATCTCGCCGGGCCGATGGCCGAGCGCGAGGCGGCCGTGGCGAGCACGCCGGTGGTCGGCATGCCGTTCTGGCATCAGGATGGAGGCCAGCAATGACCCAAACGCTGCGACTGCAGGATCGCGAGCTGTTCTGGCCGCCCGCGGACGAACTCACTGAAACGGCGGAGCGCATTCGCGCTCGCCTCGGCGACTGGCAGCCCACGCACGCGCCGTGGCGCCTGTGCCTGACGTCGCCCGACACGCCCAACGGCGGCGATCTGATCATCGTGACCGACGCCGCGCCGCATCTCGCGAACATCGCGCGCTGGATGACCGATGGCGCAGGTGTGATCGAGGCGGCCGGCACGCCCTCGGCAGGCCGCGCGACACTGCATCTGGGCGGCGAGCGCTACGCACTCGAGGGCACGCTCGCGGAGGACTGGATTCCGGCGCTGGCGGCGTTTCTCGACTGCGGCTTCGATCCGCACGACGCGCTCGTGCTGGCACTCGCCTGGCGAGATGGCGACGAGCAGCACGCCGACGCGTGGCCGGTCGACATCGCCCGTTTTCCGCGCGTGCTCGGCTTGCCCGATGCGCCCGCGCAGCCGTTCGCGCCGTGCCCCGCGAAGCTCGGCCTGTATCCCGTGCTGCCCACCGCCGACTGGGTCGAGCGCGTGCTCGACTACGGCGTGCAGACCTTACAACTGCGCAGCAAGCAGCCGAAGTCGCCGGAACTCACGCATGAGATCGAGCGCTGCGTCGCGGCGGGGCGTCGCCACAATGCGCAACTTTTCATCAACGACCACTGGCAGGCGGCGATGGCTGCGGGCGCCTACGGCGTGCATCTGGGCCAGGAGGATTTGCGCGAGGCGGATCTGAACGCGCTCGCTGCATCGGGCATCCGTCTCGGTCTGTCGACGCACGGCTATTTCGAGATGCTCACCGCGCTGCATTTCCGGCCGAGCTACATCGCGTGCGGCGCAGTGTTCGCCACCACGACCAAGACCATGCCGACCGCGCCGCAGGGGCTCGCGCGTCTCGCGCGCTACGTGAAGCTGCTCGACGGCGTAGTGCCGATGGTCGCGATCGGCGGCATCGATTTTGCCGCGCTGCCCGCAGTGCTCGCGACCGGCGCGCCTAGTGCGGCGGTCGTGCGCGCTGTCACCGAGGCCGCCGACCCGGCTGCCGCGGTTGCTGCATTGCGCAACGCGTTTACGCAATAATTAGCCCGCTTCAGCGCCGGCCGCGCTTCGGACTCGTTCCGGACCGCCTGGCGCCGAAGCGCGAGTTGCGGCGCCCTCGGGGATGCCCGACTTGCATCAAGGGGCTTGGGCATGCCACGGCAGCATTCGTACGATGGCCCTATAATCCCGCCTTCGTATAAATGGACTGCCTGCTACGTGCCCTCGAACTCTGAGACCCTTCTGGAGCTGCGCGACGTCGACTTCGGCTACGGCGACCGGCTCGTCCTGTCCGGCCTGAACATGCGCTTTCCGCGTGGCCAGGTCGTTGCGGTCATGGGCGGCTCGGGCGGCGGCAAGACCACGGTGCTGCGCCTGATCGGCGGCCTCGTGCGCGCCCAGCGCGGGCAGGTGCTGTTCCAGGGCCAGGACATCGGCGCGCAATCGCGCGAAGGCCTTTACGCGCTGCGCCGGAAAATGGGCATGTTGTTCCAGTTCGGCGCGCTCTTCACCGACATGTCGGTGTTCGAGAACGTCGCGTTTGCGCTGCGCGAACACACCGATCTTCCCGAAGAGCTGATCCGCGACCTCGTGCTCATGAAGCTCAACGCGGTGGGCCTGCGCGGCGCGCGCGACCTCGCGCCTTCGGAGATTTCGGGCGGGATGGCGCGGCGCGTGGCGCTGGCGCGTGCGATCGCGCTCGACCCCGAACTCATGATGTACGACGAGCCGTTTGCAGGCCTCGACCCCATTTCTCTCGGCATCACCGCGAACCTGATCCGCACGCTCAACGACGCGCTCGGCGCCACGTCGATCCTCGTCACGCACGACGTGCCCGAATCGTTCGCGATTGCCGACTACGTGTACTTCCTCGCGAACGGCCGCGTGCAGGCGGAGGGCACGCCCGCCGAGCTGCGCGCCTCGACCGACCCGATCGTGCGCCAGTTCATCGACGGCGCGCCTGACGGCCCGTTCCGCTTTCACTATCCGACGGATGTGCCGCTCGACGCGGACTTTGGCGTCGGCGGAGGCCGCTCATGATCGGCGCCATCAGTTCACTCGGCCGCGCGGTCCTCGATTCGATCACGCGTGCAGGCCATGCCTCGCGTTTCTTCGTGCGCCTTGTGCTGGAGTTTTTCCCGCTGCTGCGCCGTCCGCGCCTTGTCACGAAGCAGATCCACTTCGTCGGTAATTATTCGCTGCTGATCATCGCGGTGTCGGGCCTGTTCGTGGGCTTCGTGCTGGGCCTGCAGGGCTACTACACGCTCAACCGCTACGGCTCCGAGCAGGCGCTCGGGCTGCTGGTCGCGCTTTCGCTCGTGCGCGAGCTCGGCCCCGTTGTCACCGCGCTGCTGTTCGCGGGCCGTGCAGGCACCTCGCTCACGGCCGAAATCGGCCTCATGAAGGCGGGCGAGCAGCTCACGGCCATGGAAATGATGGCGGTCGACCCGGTGCGCGTCGTGATTGCGCCGCGCATGTGGGCAGGCGTGGTTGCCATGCCCATTCTGGCGGCCATCTTCAGCGCAGTCGGCATTCTGGGCGGCTACGTAGTGGGCGTGCTGCTGATCGGCGTGGACTCGGGCGCGTTCTGGTCGCAGATGCAAGGCGGCGTGGATGTCTGGGCCGATGTGGGCAATGGCGTGATCAAGAGCATCGTGTTCGGCTTCGCTGTCACGTTTACGGCGCTGTATCAGGGCTACGAGGCCAAGCCGACGCCCGAAGGCGTGTCGCGCGCGACCACCAAGACGGTCGTGTACGCGTCGCTCGCGGTGCTGGGCCTCGACTTCCTGCTCACCGCACTGATGTTCAGCTAAGGATAGGAATGCGGCGCGGGTGCCTCCTGGATGGCGCCGCCGCAACGGATTCTGATTGGAATGACGATGAAAAAGACTGCTCTCGACTTCTGGGTCGGCCTGTTCGTGGTGCTGGGCTTCATTGCGCTGCTGTTTCTCGCGCTGAAGGCCGGAAACATGAGCTCGCTTTCGTTCCAGCCGACCTACCCGGTCAAGCTCAAGTTCGACAATATCGGCGGGCTCAAGCCGCGCGCGCCCGTGAAGAGCGCGGGCGTGACCGTGGGCCGGGTGGCGTCCATTGGCTTCGATACGAACACCTATCAGGCGCTCGTCACGATCAACATCGACCAGCAGTATCAATTCCCGAAGGACTCGTCGGCGAAGATCCTGACCTCGGGCCTGCTCGGCGAGCAGTACATCGGGCTGGAACCCGGCGGCGACACGGAAATGCTCAAGGCCGGCGATACGCTCTCAATGACGCAATCGGCGATCGTGCTCGAAAACCTGATCGGCCAGTTCCTCTACAGCAAGGCAGCCGATTCGGGGGCTTCGAAATCGGGTAGTAGCGCCGCTGCATCGGGGCCGGCGGCCGCAAACGGGGCTGGCGGCGAACACGCCGCGCCTGCGCCGGCTGGCTCGGGCGCAGCGGCGCAATAAGGAGAATAAAGATGACGATCGCTCGCATGCGCGTCGTCGCGGTTGGAGCCGCGGTGTTCGCGTTGACGGCGTGTTCGACGGTGCAGACGCCGTCGAAGGACGACCCTTGGGAAGGCCTCAACCGCTCGATCTACACCTTCAACGATACGATCGACACGTATGCGCTCAAGCCGGTTGCGAAGGGCTATGTGAAAGTCACGCCGCAGCCGGTGCGGGACAGCGTGACGAACTTCTTCGCGAACATCGGCGACGTCTACAACGCGGCCAACAATCTGCTGCAGTTAAAGATCGCCGATGGTGTCGAGGACATCATGCGGATCGTGATCAACACGGTCTTCGGCGTGGGCGGTCTGTTCGACGTGGCGTCGCTCGCCAAGCTGCCCAAGCACAACCAGGACTTCGGCCTCACGCTCGGCCATTACGGCGTGCCGGCCGGCCCCTATCTGGTGCTGCCGCTGCTCGGTCCGAGCACCGTGCGCGACGGCGTGGGGATGGTGGGCAACTACTTCATCAATCCGCTCTCGTATGTGAATCCGGCGGCGCTTTCGTGGGGCCTTTACGGCCTGGACGTGGTGAGCGCGCGCGCGAACCTGCTGGGCGCAAGCGACCTGCTCGAAGGCGCCGCGATCGACAAGTATTCGTTCCTGCGCAATGCCTATTTGCAGCGCCGCCAGTACTTGCTCTCGGACGGTCATACGTCGAGCAATCTGCCCGATTACGGCGACGGCGCGCCGCCGCCGAACTACGGCGAGCCCGACGAGGGCGCGGCAGCGCCCGCCGCGGGTGCGGCGATTCCGGCATCGGGTACCGCGCGTGCTGCAGCGCCGACGGCGGCCAGCATGGCGCCGGCCAGCCCCGATGGCGCAACACCGGCTCCCGCCGCGCCGGCGTCAGGTGCTGCGGCACCGGCGGGCGCGTCCGGCGCCGTGGTGCCGGGCGAGCCGTTCGTTCCGCCGCCGCGCTTCGGCATTGGCGCTCCGAATCTGCTGCGCTTGCATTGATCGCGCCGGCTTGGTGCGGGCCCTTAAATCTGACGTAACAAGCTGATACGCCTGTCGCAGTTTCCTGGCATTCTTTGACTCGGTGTCTTGAAGCTCGCGTGATATGGTTGATCTCCAACGGGGCGTTGTTCCCCAACTTGCAGGACTCGCTATGAAGAAATTCTTTCTGTTCCCGATTTTCGCCATGTTTTTTGCGTATGCCGGCGCTGCGTCCGCACAAACGGTCGACACCAGCAACCCTGACGAAATGATGAAGACCGTCACGCAGCAGGTGATGGACCAGATCAAGGGCGACAAGTCGATCCAGTCCGGCGACATCAGCAAGATCACCGAGCTCGTGAACGAGAAGATCCTGCCGTACACGGACTTCCGCCGCACGACGCAGCTCGCCATGGGCCGCAACTGGCGCACGGCCACGCCCGAGCAGCAGCAACAGGTCACCGAGCAGTTCAAGACGCTCTTGATCCGTACGTACTCGGGCGCGCTCGCCCAGGTGCGCGACCAGCAGATCACGTACAAGCCGTTCCGAGCGAACCCGGACGACACCGATGTCGTGGTCCGTTCGACCGTCTTGAACAACGGCCAGCCGATCGAGCTCGACTACCGCCTGTACAAGACGCCGCAAGGCTGGCGTGTGTATGACATCAACGTGCTAGGCGCATGGCTGATCCAGGCGTACCAGCAGCAGTTCCAGGAGAAGATCCAGCAGGGCGGCGTGCAGGGCCTCATCAGCTTCCTCACGCAGCGTAACCAGCAGCTCGCCGCCGGCAAGGCTGCTTCGTGAGCGAGCGCTTCGCCATCGGCGCCACGCTGAACCTCGAGAGCGCGAAGACCGCGCTCTCGGCGGGTCTCGCACAAATCGCGGCAGGCGCCAGCGTCGTCGATTGCGCGCCGCTCACGCAGTTCGATTCGTCTGCGCTCGCTGTGCTGATCGCATGGCAGCGCGCCGCGCGCGAGCGTGGCGTCACTCTCAACGTTTTGAATCTTCCCACCGCGCTCGCGTCCCTCGCGCGCGCTTACGGCGTCGACGCGCTCCTCCACGAGCGACATTGACGCGCGGCGGCCTTGCGGCCATTCTGGTCGAGCAGCCACGCTGGCGCGCGAACCCGATTGCCGCACGCCGCCGCTTTCGTCTTCAAGTCCAGACCTGGCCCAGGCCGGGCTCTCCGACTTGGCCTATAATCAAACGTTTTTTGGGCGTTGCCCCGGGTTTCGGGGGCTTCGAAGGCAGTATCAGCCGTCCCCAATTCTGGTCTTCCCCGCAGTGTTGATGCACCTATCAGCCGCGCCGTTCACGACGGGCGGCGTTTCAGTCATGCCAGCCATAGAAATCCGCAACGTCAAAAAGCGCTACAAAGAGCTCCAGGCGCTCAAGGGCGTCAGCTTCACTGTAGAAGAGGGCGAGTTCTTCGGGCTGCTCGGCCCGAACGGCGCGGGCAAGACGACGCTCATCAGCTGTCTCGCAGGCCTCGCGCGCGCCGACGAGGGCTCGATCACCGTGCGCGGTCACGACGTGGTTGGCGATTACCGCAACGCGCGCCGCAATCTGGGCGTCGTTCCGCAGGAACTGGTGTTCGATCCGTTTTTCACGGTGCGCGAGACGCTGCGCATCCAGTCGGGTTATTTCGGCCTGCGCAACAACGACGCGTGGATCGACGAGATCATGGCCAATCTCGACCTCACCGAAAAAGCCGATGTGAACATGCGCGCACTGTCGGGCGGCATGAAGCGCCGCGTGCTGGTCGCGCAGGCGCTGGTGCACCGGCCGCCCGTGATCGTGCTCGACGAGCCCACCGCCGGCGTGGACGTCGAACTGCGCC
Source organism: Paraburkholderia caffeinitolerans (assembly GCF_902859945.1). Lineage (GTDB taxonomy): Bacteria > Pseudomonadota > Gammaproteobacteria > Burkholderiales > Burkholderiaceae > Paraburkholderia > Paraburkholderia caffeinitolerans. Next base: position 103,551 of record NZ_CADIKL010000013.1, read on the forward strand.
AGACGCTCTGGAAGTTCATCGCGCGCCTGAACCGCGAAGGCCACACCATCGTGCTCACCACGCACTATCTGGAAGAAGCGCAAGAGCTGTGCGACCGCATCGCCATGCTGCGGCGGGGCGAGGTGGTGGCGCTCGAGCGCACCAGCACGCTGCTGCAGCGTTTCGCGGGCACGCAACTGTTCGTGCGCTTTTCCGAAGGCGTGCTGCCCACCGAGCTGCGCGCGCTCGAAGTGGATACGTCGAATCTGCCGAACGGCGGCGAGCGCCAGCACCTGTTGCGCCTCGCCAGCTACGACGAGGTCGAGCGCATCCTGTCGCTGTGCCGCGCGAACGGCTGCAAACTGGAAGAAGTGGAAGTGCGCAAAGCCGATCTGGAGGATGTTTTCGTGCAGGTAATGAACGGTCCCGAAGTCATCGAGGGGCTGGCATGAGCGGCTTTCGCACCCTGTTCTACAAGGAAGTGCTGCGTTTCTGGAAGGTCGCTTTCCAGACCGTGCTCGCACCGGTCATCACCGCGCTGCTCTATCTGACGATCTTCGGCCACGCGCTGCGCGGCCACGTCGAGGTGTATCCGGGCGTCGAGTACACGAGCTTCCTGATCCCCGGCCTCGTGATGATGAGCGTGCTGCAAAATGCCTTCGCGAACTCGTCTTCGTCACTCATTCAATCGAAGATCACGGGCAATCTCGTATTCGTACTATTGCCGCCGCTGGCCGCCTGGGAGATGTTTGGAGCCTACGTGCTCGCTTCGATCGTGCGCGGCCTCGCCGTTGGCGCGGGCGTGTTCGTCGTGACGATCTGGTTCATCCCGATGAGCTTTTCCGCGCCGCTCTACATCATCGCTTTCGCGGTGCTCGGTTCGGCGATCCTTGGCACGCTCGGCCTGATCGCCGGGATCTGGGCCGAGAAGTTCGACCAGCTCGCGGCGTTTCAGAACTTTCTTATCATGCCGCTCACGTTCCTTTCGGGCGTGTTCTATTCGACGCATACGCTGCCGCCGGTCTGGCGCGAGGTGTCGCGGCTGAACCCGTTCTTCTACATGATCGACGGCTTCCGATACGGTTTTTTCGGCTTGTCCGACATTAACCCGCTCGCAAGTCTCGCGATTGTTTTCGTCTTTTTCGTGGTGCTGGCCACGCTGGCGATGCGTTTGCTCGCAAGCGGCTACAAGCTGCGCCACTAAATGCAATTGAGGCAGGAGCCACACACCATGTTGCCGACTCCGGAACAGGTCAAGCAGTACATCTCGGCAGGGCTCGCGTGCGAGCATCTCGAAGTCGAGGGCGATGGACAGCACTTCTTCGCGACGATCGTTTCGCCCGCGTTCGAAGGCAAGCGCCTGATCCAGCGCCATCAGCTCGTCTATGCGGCGCTCGGCGAGCGCATGCGCGAGGAAATCCACGCGCTCAGCATGAAGACGCTCACGCCCGCCGAATGGCAGAACGCATAATCTGGAATCTCAGTGCGAATTACCCAGGACAATGGCGCCGCCGCGAGCGGCGCCGCACAACATGACGCGACGCCGCAAGCCGGCCGCACCGATCAGGAAACCTCAGGCATGGACAAACTCGTCATCGTCGGCGGGCAGAAGCTCGCAGGGGAAGTGACCGTTTCGGGTGCGAAGAACGCGGCGCTCCCCATTCTCTGCGCGAGCCTTTTGAGCGCGGAACCCGTCCATCTGGACAACGTGCCCGACCTCCAGGACGTGCGTACCACGCTCAAGCTGCTCGGCCAGATGGGCGTGCGCAGCGAGCAGGACGGCAACCGCGTGCAGCTCGACGCTTCGAAGGTCGACAACCTCGTCGCGCCGTATGAGCTCGTGAAGACCATGCGCGCGTCGATCCTCGTGCTCGGGCCGCTCGTCGCGCGTTTCGGCGAGGCGAAGGTGTCGCTGCCCGGCGGCTGCGCGATCGGCGCGCGCCCCGTGGACCAGCACATCAAGGGCCTGCAGGCGATGGGCGCCGAGATCAACATCGAGCACGGCTTCATCGAGGCGCGCGCGAAGCGCCTGAAGGGCGCGCGCATCGTCACCGACATGATCACGGTCACCGGCACGGAAAACCTGCTGATGGCCGCCGTGCTCGCCGACGGCGAGACGGTGATCGAGAACGCCGCGCGCGAGCCCGAAGTGGGCGACCTCGCGCACCTGCTCGTGGCGATGGGCGCGAAGATCGAAGGCATCGGCACCGACCGCCTCGTGATCCAGGGCGTGGACAAGCTCCACGGCGCGCAGCACACGGTCATTCCCGACCGCATCGAGGCCGGCACGTTCCTGTGCGCGGTGGCCGCTGCGGGCGGGGACGTCACGCTGCGCCGCGTGCGTCCGGGCATCCTCGACGCCGTCACCGACAAACTGCGCGAAGCGGGCGTGACGATCGAAGAGGGCGACGACTGGATGCGCGTGCGCATGCACGAACGCGCGCGCGCCGTGAATCTGCGCACCGCCGAATACCCGGCCTTCCCGACCGACATGCAGGCGCAGTTCATGGCGCTCAACACAATTGCGGACGGTACCTCGCAGGTCGTGGAAACGATCTTCGAAAATCGCTTCATGCACGTGCAGGAGCTGAACCGTCTGGGCGCGAGCATCACGATCGACGGCAAGACGGCGCTGGTCGCCGGCGTCGAGAAACTCTCGGGCGCGAAGGTCATGGCGACCGACCTGCGCGCCTCGGCAAGCCTCGTGATCGCGGGCCTGTGCGCCGACGGCGAAACGCTCATCGACCGCATCTATCACCTCGATCGCGGCTACGACCGCATGGAAGAGAAGCTCAACAAGATTGGCGCCAACGTGAAGCGCATCAAGGGGAACGCGGCATGAGCACGGTCGAGTCCAAGCCCACGCCGGCCGCCGCCGCCGGCGCGCCGCTCACGCTGGCGCTCTCGAAGGGCCGCATCTTCGAAGAGACGATGCCGCTGCTCGCCGCCGCCGGCGTGGAGGTGACCGAAGACCCGGAAACCTCGCGCAAGCTGATCCTGCCGACGACCGACCCGAACCTGCGCGTGATCATCGTGCGCGCGACCGACGTGCCCACGTATGTCGAGTACGGCGCGGCCGACTTCGGCGTGGCCGGCAAGGACGTGCTGCTCGAACACGGCGGCGGCGGGCTCTATCAGCCGATCGATCTCGACATCGCGCGCTGCCGTCTCTCGGTGGCCGTGAAGTCGGGCTTCGACTACGCGAACGCCGTGCGCCAGGGCGCACGTCTGCGCGTGGCGACCAAGTACACGGAATCCGCGCGTCAGCACTTCGCGGCCAAGGGCGTGCACGTCGACCTCATCAAGCTGTATGGCTCGATGGAGCTCGCGCCGCTCGTCGGCCTTGCCGATGCGATCGTCGACCTCGTCAGCACGGGCGGCACGCTGCGCGCGAACAATCTGGTCGAGGTTGAGGAGATCATGGACATCTCTTCGCGCCTCGTTGTGAATCAGGCGGCGCTCAAGTTGAAGCGCGCCGCGCTGCGGCCGATTCTCGACGCGTTCGAACGCGCGTCGCGCGCATAACCCGCGCATTACCCGCACTTAACCGTTCCGGATGGATATCAGCATGGCTATCACGATGCGCAAACTCGATTCGAGCGCCGAAGGCTTCAAGGCGGCGCTGCATGGCGTGCTCGCCTTCGAGGCGAGCGAGGACGAGGCCATCGAGCGCTCGGTCGCGCAAATTCTTGCCGATGTGAAGGCGCGCGGCGACGCCGCCGTGCTCGACTATACGAACCGCTTCGACCGCCTGAGCGCCACCAGCGTCGATGCGCTGGAACTGCCCCTGAGCGAGCTAGAAGCGGCGCTGGAAAGTCTCGAACCCAAGCAGCGCGCGGCGCTCGAGGCGGCGGCCGCGCGCGTGCGCGGCTACCACGAGAAGCAGCGCATCGAGTGCGGCTCGCATAGCTGGCAGTACACCGAATCCGATGGCACCGTGCTCGGCCAGAAAGTCACGCCGCTCGACCGCGTGGGCCTCTATGTCCCGGGTGGCAAGGCGGCGTATCCGTCGTCCGTGCTGATGAACGCGATTCCCGCGCGGGTCGCGGGCGTGCGCGAGATCATCATGGTCGTACCCACGCCCGATGGCGTGAAGAACCCGCTCGTGCTGGCGGCGGCGCTGATTGCTGGCGTCGATCGCGTGTTCACCATCGGCGGCGCACAGGCCGTGGGCGCGCTCGCTTATGGCACCCGCACCATTCCGGCCGTCGACAAGATCTGCGGCCCGGGCAATGCCTATGTGGCCTCGGCCAAGCGCCGCGTGTTCGGCACGGTCGGCATCGACATGATTGCCGGCCCCTCCGAGATTCTCGTGCTGTGCGACGGCACGACCGATCCGCGCTGGGTCGCGATGGACCTGTTCTCGCAGGCCGAGCACGACGAGCTCGCGCAGTCGATCCTGCTGTGCCCCGACCAAGCGTTCATCAAGCGTGTGGAAGACGCGATCGACGAGCTCTTGCCCACCATGCCGCGCGCAGAAGTCATCGCCACGTCGCTCACGAATCGCGGCGCGCTCGTGAAGGTGCGCGACATGGCCGAAGCCTGCGCGATCGCCAACGACATCGCGCCCGAGCACCTCGAAATCTCGGCGCTCGACGCGCAGAAGTGGGGCACCGAAATCCGCCACGCGGGCGCGATCTTCCTCGGCCGCTATACGAGCGAGAGCCTGGGCGACTACTGCGCGGGGCCGAACCACGTGCTGCCTACGTCTCGTACCGCACGTTTCTCGTCGCCGCTCGGCGTCTATGATTTCATCAAGCGATCGAGCGTGATCGAGGTGAGCGCGGAGGGCGCGCAGACGCTCGGCGAGATCGCCGCGGAACTCGCCTACGGCGAAGGCCTCCAGGCCCACGCGCGCAGCGCCGAGTACCGCATGAAGCAGGTCTGAAGCGGTATCAGAATCAGAACAGCGCGGCATGCATGAGTTTCATGCGCGCCGCGCACCCCGAGGAGACGTTCGCAAGCATCGGCGTGAAAGACGCACGCACGCCTGAGGCCGATGCCTGGAACACCGAAGTAACCCGCGCGCCTCAAAGCAGGTATGGGCGCCAACCGGGACGGCACTGCAGCGCATTGGCGCCGCGGTTCGCTGTGCGCATCCGGCTGGCCGTCCGTGCCGGCTCCACGCCTCGCGCGCGAGCCAATCGACAATGACGACACCACAAGACATCATCCGCCCCGACGTGCTCGCAATGACGAGCTACCCGGTTCCCGACGCCACTGGCTTCGTGAAGCTCGACGCCATGGAGAATCCATACACGTTGCCCGCTGCTCTCGCGGCGCAACTGGGCGAGCATCTCGCGGGCGTCGCGCTCAACCGCTATCCGGCACCGCGCCCCGAGGCGCTCATGGCGAAGCTCAAAGCCGCGATGCATGTGCCGCCCGGGTGCGACGTGCTGCTCGGCAACGGTTCGGACGAGATCATCAGCATGATCACGATGGCGTGCGCGAAGCCGGGCGCGAAAGTGCTCGCGCCGGTGCCGGGCTTCGTGATGTACGCGATGTCGGCGAAATTCGCGCAGGTGGAGTTCGTCGGCGTGCCGCTCAAGGCCGACTTCACGCTCGATTGCGAGGCCATGCTGGCCGCCGTCGCCGAGCACCAGCCGGCCGTGATTTGGCTGGCGTACCCGAATAACCCGACCGGCACGCTGTTCGCCGACGCCGACATCGAGCGAATTATCGAAGCCGCCGATGCAGCGGGCGGGCTCGTCGTGATCGACGAGGCCTATCAGCCGTTCGCGCAGGCGAGCTGGATGCCGCGCGCGGGCGCGTTCGACAACGTGGTCGTGATGCGCACGATGTCCAAGCTCGGGCTCGCGGGCATCCGTCTGGGCTACCTCGCGGGCCGTACGGCATGGCTCAACGAATTCGACAAGGTGCGTCCGCCATATAACGTGAATGTGCTCACCCAGGCCGCCGCCGATTTTCTTCTCGACCATATCGATGTGCTCGACGCGCAGGCCGCCCAATTGCGCGCGGACCGGGCGCAGTTAGCCGCCGATGTCGCAAAGTTGCCGGGCGCCGAAGTGTTCGAAAGCGCCGGCAATTTCCTGCTGGTGCGCGTGCCCGATGCCTCTGCCGTGTTCGATACCCTGCTGACGGCGCGGGTTTTGATCAAAAACGTGAGTAAAATGCACCCATTGCTGGCGAATTGCGTACGCCTGACCGTCGGGACCCCCGACGAAAACGCGCGCTTGCTCGCCGCCCTGAAGCTCGTGCTCAAGTAATCCGTCCTCACCGGCCTGAAGCGCACTGTGTCATGGCGCTTCGGGCTTTCGTCCCATGAACCCTCCGTTACGGGCTGTTTGAAGGAAATTGCCATGCGCGTCGCGCAAGTCGTTCGCAACACCAGCGAAACGCAAATCAGCGTGAAAATCAATCTGGACGGCACCGGCGAGCAGAAGCTCGCGACCGGCGTGCCGTTTCTCGACCACATGCTCGACCAGATCGCGCGACACGGTCTGATCGATCTGGAAGTCGAGGCGCATGGCGATACCCATATCGACGACCACCACACGGTGGAAGACGTCGGCATCACGCTCGGCCAGGCGGTCGCGCAGGCCATCGGCGACAAGAAGGGCATCCGCCGCTACGGCCACGCCTATGTGCCGCTCGACGAGGCGCTCTCGCGCGTGGTGATCGACTTCTCGGGTCGTCCGGGCCTCGAGTTCCACGTGCCGTTCACGCGCGCGCGCATCGGCACGTTCGACGTCGACCTGTCGATCGAATTCTTCCGCGGCTTCGTCAATCACGCGGGCGTGACGCTCCACATCGACAATCTGCGCGGCCTGAACGCGCATCACCAGATGGAAACCGTGTTCAAGGCTTTCGGCCGCGCGCTGCGCCAGGCCGCCGAGCTCGATGAGCGTCAGGCGGGCAAGATTCCGTCGACCAAGGGCAGCTTGTAAGCGGTATCCGAGATGAAAACTTCAATTGCGATTGTGGATTACGGGATGGGCAACCTGCGTTCGGTGGCCCAGGCGCTGAAACAGGCTGCGCCGGAAGCCGACGTACAGATCGTCGAGCGCCCGGAGGCGATTCGCGCGGCTGACCGCGTCGTGCTGCCGGGCCAGGGCGCGATGCCCGACTGCATGCGCAGCCTCGCGGAGTCGGGCTTGCAGGACGCCGTGCTCGAAGCCTCGCGCACCAAGCCGCTGATGGGCGTGTGCGTGGGCGAGCAGATGCTGTTCGACTGGAGCGCCGAAGGCGACACGAAGGGCCTCGGCCTGTTGCCGGGCAAGGTCGTGCGCTTCGAACTCGAAGGCCGGCTCCAGGACGACGGCTCGCGCTTCAAGGTGCCGCAGATGGGCTGGAACCGCGTGCGCCAGTCGCGCGCGCATGCGCTGTGGGACGGTGTGCCCGACGAGAGCTATTTTTACTTCGTGCACAGCTACTACGTGGTGCCGGCCGACGCGGCCCACACGGTGGGTGAAACGCCTTACGGCGCGGCCTTTACCTCGGCGGTGGCACGGGATAACATCTTCGCCACCCAATTCCACCCGGAAAAGAGCGCTGCGGCGGGTTTGCGCGTCTATCGCAACTTTGTTCACTGGAACCCCTGATTCACGGGCGGCGCTGTTGGTTCGAAGCGTCTGGCCGAGGCCTGCGTGCAAGCATCGCCCAAAGCTGAGTTGCATTAGCAAGGCCGCTGAAAGAGTTGTACTAAACTAGCGAAACGGCGTCGGATCGGGGGCTCTTCCCGGCCGTTGCCGGCTGATTCCAACCACATTCCCAGATATCACCCGATTGCTATGCTGCTGATTCCGGCCATCGATCTCAAAGACGGTCACTGCGTTCGCCTCAAACAAGGCGATATGGACCAGGCGACGATTTTTTCCGAGGAACCGGCGGCCATGGCCCGACATTGGGTCGAGCGCGGCGCGCGGCGTCTGCACCTCGTCGACCTGAACGGCGCGTTCGCAGGCAAGCCGAAGAACGAAGACGCGATTCGCGAGATCATTCGCGAAGTCGGCGACCAGATCCCCGTGCAGCTTGGCGGCGGCATCCGCGACCTCGACACCATCGAACGCTATCTCGACGACGGCCTCTCGTACGTGATCATCGGCACCGCCGCCGTGAAGAACCCGGGCTTCCTTCAGGAAGCCTGCACGGCGTTCGGGGGCCATATCATCGTCGGGCTCGACGCGAAGGACGGCAAGGTCGCCACCGACGGCTGGAGCAAGCTCACCGGCCACGAAGTCGTGGATCTCGCGCGCAAGTTCGAGGACTACGGCGCCGAGTCGATCATCTACACCGACATCGGCCGCGACGGGATGCTCCAGGGCATCAATATCGAAGCGACGGTGCGCCTCGCGCGTGCGGTGAAGATTCCGGTGATCGCGAGCGGCGGCCTGTCGAATCTCGCCGACATCGACGCGCTGTGCGAAGTCGAGGACGAAGGCGTCGAAGGCGTGATCTGCGGCCGCGCGATCTACTCGGGCGATCTCGATTTCGCCCAGGCGCAAACGCACGCGGACAGCCTGCGCGAGTCTGACGACGCTTGAAGCGTCGCGTGGGCGGCCTCCCGGGTGGAGGCCTGATCCACTCAACATTGGCAAGATCATGGCTCTACCGAAACGCATCATCCCCTGCCTCGACGTGACCGCCGGGCGGGTCGTCAAGGGCGTCAACTTCGTCGAGCTGCGCGACGCGGGTGACCCCGTCGAAATCGCGCGCCGCTACGACGACCAGGGCGCCGACGAACTCACTTTTCTCGACATCACGGCCACTTCGGACCAGCGCGACCTGATCCTGCCGATCATCGAAGCGGTGGCCTCGCAGGTCTTCATTCCGCTGACGGTGGGCGGCGGTGTGCGCGCCGTCACCGACGTGCGGCGCCTGCTCAACGCCGGCGCCGACAAGGTCAGCATGAACTCGTCGGCCGTTGCCAATCCGCAGCTCGTGCGCGATTCCGCCGATAAATACGGCTCGCAGTGCATCGTCGTCGCCATCGACGCGAAGCGCGTATCCGCACCGGGCGAGACGCCGCGCTGGGAAGTGTTCACGCACGGCGGCCGCAAGGCCACGGGCATCGACGCAGTCGAATGGGCACGCAAGATGGCCGAGCTCGGCGCGGGCGAAATCCTGCTCACGAGCATGGACCGCGACGGCACCAAGAGCGGCTTCGACCTCGCGCTCACGAGCGCGGTGTCCGACGCAGTGCCGATTCCCGTGATCGCTTCGGGCGGCGTGGGCGGCCTGCAGGATCTCGCGGACGGCATCGTCAAGGGTCATGCCGACGCCGTGCTGGCGGCGAGCATCTTCCACTACGGCGAGCACACCGTGGGCGAGGCCAAGCGCTTCATGGCCGAGCAGGGCATTTCGGTGAGGTTGTGACGCCATGAGCAACGCTGATACTGACAACCAACCTGCCAGCGACATCGCGAAGGCCGGCTGGCTCGACAAGGTCAACTGGGACGCAAACGGCCTCGTGCCGGTGATCGCCCAGGAGGCCACGACCGGCGACGTGCTGATGTTCGCGTGGATGAATCGCGAGGCGCTTGCCAAGACGGTCGAGCTGCGCCGCGCGGTGTACTTCTCGCGCTCGCGCCAGCGCCTGTGGTTCAAGGGCGAGGAGTCGGGCCATGTGCAGCAGGTGCATGACATCCGCCTTGATTGCGACGAAGACGTCGTGCTGCTCAAGGTCGAGCAGGTGTCGGGCATCGCGTGCCACACGGGCCGTCACTCGTGCTTTTTCCAGCAATTCGAAGGCACCGTTGACGAAGGCCGCTGGGTCGCCGTCGATCCCGTGCTGAAAGACCCCGAACACATCTACAAATGACGCAATTGAACACCAACGACACCCTGCTGCGCCTTGCGGCGGTGATCGACAGCCGCAAGGGCGGCGATCCGGACGCTTCCTACGTCGCGCGTCTCTTTCACAAGGGCGATGACGCGGTGCTCAAGAAGGTGGGTGAAGAGGCCACCGAAGTCGTGCTGGCCGCGAAGGACGTGCGTCAGGGCGGCGCGCCGAAGGCGCTGGTCGGCGAAATGGCCGATCTGTGGTTCCATTGCCTCGTCGCGCTTTCGCACTTCGAGCTGAGCCCCGCTGACGTGCTGGCGGAGCTGGAGCGCCGCGAAGGGCTTTCGGGGCTCGAAGAAAAGGCGCTGCGCAAGAGCCGCGAGCGCGAAGAAAACGGCGACTGACGCTGCGAGACTGAATTCGGGCCCCGGATTCGAGTCGAATTTTCGGGCCGGGCGATCGGCGCCCCTCGCCCATGAGACGCACGCGAGTCGTGCTCGACAGGGAGATGCCACATATGTCCACCCCCGGCGGCTACCCGCCTCCTGCTTACCGCGCCCCGGAGCGCGATCCGCTCGACGCGGATCGTCTGCGCAGCCTGCGCACGCTCACCCACGTCCTCTACGGGCTTTACGCGTTTTACTGGCTCACGGGCGGCGTGACCGTGCTGATAGCGATCATCATCAATTACGTCAAGCGCGACGAAGCCGTGGGCACGCCCTACGAGCAGCACTTCACGTGGCAGATCCGCACGTTCTGGCTCGCGCTTGCGGGGACATTGATAGGCGGTGCGCTTTTCTTCGTGTTGATCGGCATTCCGATTTTGTGGGCTGTCGGAATCTGGACGTTGTACCGTATCATCAAAGGCTGGCTGTACCTGCACGACAACAAGCCGTTGTCCGACCCGCGCGCGTGGTTCTGACGCGGCGGTGGACCGGGTCCCGTAGCGGAACCCGGCACGCTTTCTCCCCGCACGGCTGCCCAGGAGCACCATGAGTCACGATCGCAGCACCTGTCTCTTTTGCAAGATCGCCGACGGGCTGATTCCGAGCACGCGCGTCTATGAAGACGACGAATTCGTCGCGTTCCGGGATATCCGGCCTGCGGCGCAAACTCATGTGCTGATCATTCCGCGCGAACATATACCTACCCTCGCGGACTGCGGTGAAAACGAGGCTCCGCTGCTTGGTAGAATGTTTGTACTGGTTGCGCGACTGGCGAGAGAGCTGGGTGTGTCCTATACGGGCGGCGAGACCGGCTATCGCACCGTGGTGAATACGGGACCCGGCGGCGGTCAGGAGGTCTATCACCTGCACGCGCATCTGCTGGCCGGGCCGCGTCCGTGGCAGCGCATGGGATAGCGCGCTGGCGCGGCAAGACGGCAGAATTCAAAGAATCGGCTGAAAAAGGGGCGCATTGCCACGCGGCCGAAATACCTTACAGGTAGCATACCGGGCGCGTTGCCCGATAACCCGCCTGGCACCGGACACACGGCGCTGTACTGGACCGGTCGGTGGGCGCGGGCGTCATGAAGCGCGTTCGCGCGCCAATGTTTATTCGCTGCGTATGAGGCGCGGCAACGGGGTTAAGGAGAGTTTTGATCATGGGTTCGTTGAGCATCTGGCATTGGCTGATCGTGTTGTTGATCGTGGCGCTCGTCTTCGGCACGAAGAAGCTGCGCAATATCGGCAGCGATCTGGGCGGCGCGGTGAAGGGTTTCAAGGAAGGCATGCGCGAGGGCGAAGAGTCCGGCGCCGATACGCAAAAGCGCGAACTGCCGAATAACGGCGGCACGGTCGACGTCGACGCCAAGGACAAGACCCCGCGTTCGAACGACTTCCGCTAAGCGCGGCAGCCGTTATTTCCCGCCCCAAGGCTGACGGAAAGCTTTATCCATGCTCGATCTGGGTCTAACCAAGATGGCGCTTATCGGCGTCGTCGCGCTGGTCGTTCTCGGGCCGGAGCGTCTGCCGCGCGTTGCGCGTACGGCAGGGGCTCTGTTCGGGCGCGCGCAGCGCTATGTCAACGACGTCAAGGCGGAAGTCACGCGCGAGATCGAATTGGACGAGTTGCGCCGCATGAAGGGCGAATTCGAACAGGCCGCGCACAACGTCGAGAACACCGTTCACGAGAACCTGCGCAAGCACGAGGCCGAGCTGAACGATGCCTGGAATGCAGGCACGGGTGGTGCGGCCAGCACAGCGAGCGGTGCCGATTCTGGCGCGTCCGGCCTGACCGGCGATGCGGGCAGTTCTGGCGTCACGTCTTGGCGCTCGGGCGCCGCGAATATGGCAGGCGTCAAACGCAAGAACTGGCGCGTGAAGCAAACGGCTACGCCTACCTGGTACAAGCGCGCGACGCTGCGGCGCACACGCGTGCAATCGGGCGCGGCGCGTGTCGCGCAGCACACGCCGGCCAGCCTGCGCCGACCCATCCGCTTTCTCTGATGCCTTGCAACCGCAGTCGAGTTTGAATTTGTCCATCTCCAACCCCCGAGGGCCGGTGTGAGCGACCCCCAACAAACACAAGACGAGGGCACTGAAGAGACCTTCATCTCGCACCTCGTCGAACTGCGCGACCGCATCATCCGCGCGGGCATTTCCGTGATCGTCGTGTTCCTCGGGCTCGTGTACTGGGCGCCGGACATCTTCCGGCTGCTCGCCCGCCCGCTGATGCAAAACCTGCCGCGCGACGGCAAGATGATCGTCACCGACGTGACCGGCTCGTTCTTTGTGCCGATGAAGGTGACGATGCTGGTTGCCTTCGTGATCGCGCTGCCATTCGTGCTCTATCAGATCTGGGCGTTCGTCGCGCCGGGCCTTTACCAGCACGAAAAGAAGCTGGTCGCGCCACTGGTGGGCAGCAGCTACACGCTGTTCCTGTGCGGCATGGCGTTCGCGTATTTCGTCGTGTTTCCCACCATCTTCCGGGTGATGGCACATTACAACGCGCCGCTTGGCGCGGAGATGACGACGGATATCGACAACTACCTGAGCTTCGTGCTCACGATGTTCATTGCTTTTGGCGTGACCTTCGAGGTGCCGATCATCGTCGTGCTGCTCGTGCGCATGGGCGTGCTGACGGTGAAGAAGCTCAAGGAGATTCGTCCCTATGTGATCGTCGGCGCGTTCATCGTTGCCGCCGTTGTTACACCGCCGGACGTGTTCTCGCAGCTGATACTCGCCGTGCCGCTGATCGTGCTGTACGAAGCGGGGATTATCGCGGCGCGACTGTTCGTCGGGACCGGCGAGAAGAGCGCCACCGACGAGAGCGAGGCCGCGAGCGAGTCCTAAGCCAGTCATGATGCAAAAGAAAGGCCGCGAACGGTGACGTTCGCGGCCTTTCTTGCGTTTGCCGGCCCCGCGCACGCGGTGAACCCGCGCCGCGCTCGCCTGCCGTCAACCGCCGTCGTCGTCGCCTTCGTCGTCCTGGTTCTGCTGTTTGGGCGGCGGCGGGCGCTTGCCGATCGTCACGTTCAGGTCCATGTCCTTGTTCTTGCGCACGAGATGAACCTTGGCGGCGGTGCCCGGCTTGATCTGCGCGATGACGTTCAAAAGGCGCGTGGTGTCGGTGATGTCCTCACCGTTCACCGAGGTCAGGACATCGCCGGGCTTGATGCCGGCCTTGTCTGCGGGGCCGCCCTGGAGCACGCCGGCGACAATCGCGCCTTGCTTCTGGTTCAGCCCGAACGACTCGGCGATCTCGGGCGTCACGTCCTGCGGCTCCACGCCGATCCAGCCGCGCGTGACCGAGCCCGTCGTGATGATGCTCTCCAGCACGCTGCGCGCCGTGGAGACGGGAATGGCGAAGCCGATGCCGAGCGAGCCGCCCGAGCGCGAATAAATGGCCGTGTTGATGCCGAGCAGGTTGCCGTTGACGTCGACGAGCGCGCCACCCGAGTTGCCCGGATTGATGGGCGCGTCGGTCTGGATGAAGTTCTCGAACGTGTTGATACCGAGGTGATTGCGCCCGAGCGCGCTGATAATGCCCATCGTGACCGTCTGGCCCACGCCGAACGGGTTGCCGATGGCGAGCACGACGTCGCCCACGCGCGCCTTTTCCATGCGCCCGAGCGTGATGGTGGGCAGGTTCGGCAGATTGATCTTGAGCACGGCGATATCGGTTTCCGGATCGATGCCGATCACCTTCGCATTGGTGGTGCGGCCGTCGGAGAGCGCGATTTCGATTTGATCCGCGCCGTCGATCACGTGCTGGTTCGTTAGAATGTAACCGTCCGGACTAACAATCACACCCGAACCGAGGTTCGCGGCGGGCTGTTCCTGCTGCTTGCGGTTGGTATTGGGTTTGCCGAAGAAGTAGCGAAATAGCGGGTCGTTCTGGCGCGGATCGGGCGGCAGGGAGCCGTCCTTGCTCGAGAACACGTTGACGACCGCGGGCATCGCCTTCTGGGCCGCATCAGCATAGGAACTCTGCGCGGGACTGCCGCCGAGACTTGGCGCCACTTCCCGCAATGCGACGATCGGCTCCGCGAGCTGCTTGCCGAGCTGCCCCTGATGCTGGAGCCATTGCGGCTTGAGCGTCGCGATGATGAACATCAACGCCAGCAGGACCGTCACCGCCTGGGCGAAGAACAGCCAAAAGCGTCTAAGCATTTGAAGATTAGAGGATTATATGGATCGGATCGAATTGGAATTGTATCTGAACAATCTTCTGGAATCCGCGCGGTTCAAGGACTACTGCCCGAACGGCCTGCAGGTGGAGGGGCGGCGCCGCGTGGAGAAGATCGCGACAGGCGTGACCGCCTCGCTGGCCTTCCTGGAGGCCGCGCTGGAGTGGGGCGCCGACGCCGTGCTGGTCCACCACGGCTACTTCTGGCGCAACGAACCGCCGCAGATCACCGGGCGCAAGCACCGCCGCCTGAAAGCGCTGCTGGCGAACGACCTCAATCTCTTCGCGTACCATCTGCCGCTCGACAGCCATTCTGAACTGGGCAATAACGCGCAGTTGGGCGCCAAACTCGGCTGGATCGGCGAAAAACGCTTCGGCGACCAGGACCTTGGCTGGATGACCACGCTGCCCATGCCCATCACGCTCGCGCACTTCACGGCGCAAGTCGAGCAGACGCTCGGCCGCGCGCCGCTCGTGCTCGGCGATCCCGACTGGGAACTGCGCCATGTGGCCTGGTGCACCGGCGCGGCGCAGGGCTTCTTCGACGCGGCGATCGACGCCGGCGCCGATGTCTTCCTGACCGGCGAGATCTCGGAGCCCACGACTCATACCTCGGCCGAGAGCGGCGTGGCGTTTCTTGCTGCAGGCCACCATGCTACGGAACGCTTTGGCGTGCAGGCCGTGGGCGCGCACCTCGCCGAGGCATTCAACATCGAGCATCTCTTCATCGACATCCACAATCCTGTTTGAGTGGCGTCATCGGGCGCTGCTCGCCTTTTTGCTTCGCCGCGAGTCGCTCGAGGCGAAGCAAATCTGTTCGCCTTGGCAGGCGGGTATTTGCGAAATAATAAGAATACGCCCGCCCTTGTGGGGGAAAACCCCGAGATATCAAGCACTTCGAGTGCTTTTTGGCGTCCGCCCCTTGTAAATGCCAACTCCATTCGAGCAAACTAGCGTTCGGCAGCACCGCGGGTTTGCTGGCGTGACGGATAAATCCAACTCAGAAGTGGGGCGATGTGATGCGAGACAATGAGAACGACCGCGTCGACGGCAGCCGCCGTACCTGGCTGATAGCGACGTCCGTAGCAAGTGGCATTGGAGGCGTAGCCACTGTCGTACCTTTCGTAGCTTCGTTTGCACCATCCGAAAAAGCCCGCGCGGCCGGCGCGCCGGTTGAAGTCGACATCAGCGGACTCGAAGCCGGCACGATGATGACCGTGGCGTGGCGCGGCAAGCCCGTGTGGATCCTGAACCGCACCCAGCGCATGATGGCCGACTGCAAGAAGGCCGATCCCGAACTGGCGGACCCGCACTCCGAGCATCCTTTCTCGATGCCGATGCCGGACTACTGCAAGAACGAATACCGCTCGCGCGCCGAGCACCAGAACATTCTCGTGGCCGTTGCCGTGTGCACCCATCTGGGCTGCACGCCCACGCCGCGCTTCCAGGAAGGCCCGCAGGCCAACCTGCCCGACGACTGGCCCGGCGGCTTCCTGTGCCCGTGCCACGGCTCCACCTACGATCTCGCCGGCCGCGTGTTCAAGAACAAGCCCGCGCCGCAGAACCTCGACATTCCCCGGTACATGTTCACGTCCCCGACGCAGATCGTGATCGGCAAGGACGAGAAAGGAGAAGCGTGATGGCGACGGGACACGAGAAAGAGGTTACGACAACGGGCGCTTCTTCGGGACTCGTCGGCTGGATCGACAAGCGCTTTCCAATGACGTCGACCTGGAAAGCGCATCTCTCCGAGTACTACGCGCCGAAGAACTTCAACTTCTGGTACTTCTTCGGCTCGCTCGCGCTGCTGGTGCTGGTGAACCAGATCGTCACCGGCATCTTCCTCACCATGAACTACAAGCCCGACTCGACGCTCGCGTTCGCGTCGGTCGAGTACATCATGCGCGAGGTGCCGTGGGGCTGGCTGATCCGCTACATGCACTCCACGGGCGCATCGATGTTCTTCGTGGTCGTGTATCTGCACATGTTCCGCGGGCTTCTATACGGTTCTTACCGCAAACCGCGCGAACTCGTCTGGATCTTCGGCTGCGCGATCTTCCTGTGCCTGATGGCCGAGGCGTTCTTCGGTTATCTGCTGCCGTGGGGCCAGATGTCGTTCTGGGGCGCGCAGGTGATCGTGAACCTGTTCTCGGCGATTCCGTTCATCGGCCCGGACCTGTCGCTCTGGATCCGCGGCGATTACGTGGTTTCCGACGTCACGCTCAACCGCTTCTTCGCGTTCCACGTGATTGCGATTCCGCTCGTGCTGATCGGGCTCGTGATCGCGCATATCGTGGCGTTGCATGAAGTGGGCTCGAACAACCCCGATGGCGTCGAGATCAAGGAGAAAAAGGACGCGAACGGCATTCCGCTCGACGGCATCCCGTTCCATCCGTACTACTCCGTGCACGACTTCATGGGCGTGTGCATCTTCCTGATGATCTTCGCGGCCATCGTGTTCTTCGCGCCGGAAATGGGCGGGTACTTCCTCGAAGCCAATAACTTCGTGCCGGCCAATTCGCTGCAGACGCCGCCCGAAATCGCGCCGGTCTGGTACTTCACGGCGTTCTACGCGATGCTGCGCGCCACGACCGACCCGTTCAAGATCGTGCTGATGATCGTGATTGCGCTGCTCGGCCTGCTCGCGCTGCTGCGCGCGCGCGGCAAGTGGCGCGCGGGGCTGCCGGTGCTGGCGATTCTCGTGATTCTTGCGATGCAGTTCACCGAGTCGAAGTTCTGGGGTGTCGTGGTGATGGGCACGGCGGTGGTTTCGCTCTTCTTCCTGCCGTGGCTCGATCGCGCGCCGGTGAAGTCGATCCGCTACCGGCCACTGTTCCATAAAGTCTTCCTCGCGATCTTCGTGCTCGCGTTCCTGACGCTCGGATTCCTTGGAACCCGGCCGCCTTCGCCGGCGGCGACGCTGATTGCCCAGATCTGCGCGCTCGTCTATTTCGCGTTTTTCCTCGGCATGCCGTTCTGGACGACGCTTGGCACCTTCAAGCAGCCGCCCGAGCGCGTGCGGTTCAAGCCCCATTAATCAGCGAGCGAGGAAGACACGATGATGAAATCTCTCTTTTCGACGCTCGCAAGGGCGACGGGCGCGGGCATTGCCGGAGTCGCGCTGGCATGCGCGCTGGGATTCGGGGCGGGATCGGTGGTGGCGCAGGAAAACATTCCGCTCGACCACGCACCCGATAACGGGGAAAATCTTGCTTCGCTGCAACATGGCGCGCAATTGTTTGTAAACTATTGCCTGAATTGCCATAGTGCGAACTTGATGCGCTACAGCCGGCTGGAAGCTATCGGCATCCCGCAGAAGCAAATCGAAGATAATCTCCTTTTCACGACGGATAAGGTCGGCAACACGATGTCCATCGCGATGCGCCCGGACGACGCCAAGGCGTGGTTCGGCGTGGAGCCGCCGGACCTCTCCGTGGAAGCGCGCGCGCGAGGGCGCGACTGGCTATATACATATTTGCGCAGTTTCTACCGCGACGATACGCGTCCGACCGGCTGGAACAACCTGGCGTTCGAAAACGTGAGCATGCCCAACGTACTCTGGCAGTTGCAGGGCGTGCGCACGGCGAAGTTCGAAGACATGACCGAAGAGGAAACGGGGGAGAAGATCCACCGTTTTGTGGGGTACCAACAGATCACGCCAGGGAAGCTTTCGCCGGTAGATTATGATTCTGCTGTGGCCGATCTTGTTGCATACCTTGGCTGGATGGCCGAGCCGGAGCAGAAAACCCGCAAGCAGCTCGGGGTCTGGGTGCTCCTGTTCCTCGGTGTTCTGAGCTTTTTCGCGTGGCGACTGAACGCCGCGTACTGGAAAGATATCAAATAATCACGTCCTGACCGACGTGGGGCCGGTGCGACGAGACACCGCCTGATGGTTCAGCGACCGTCAGACGGTGTTTTTGCCTGCCGGCCTTTTGGGTTTATTGAGGAAATGTAAATCATGATGGTTCTGTACTCCGGCACTACCTGCCCGTTCTCCCAGCGCTGCCGGCTGGTGTTGTTCGAAAAGGGCATGGACTTCGAAATCCGCGACGTCGACCTGTTCAACAAACCGGAAGACATCGCCGTGATGAATCCGTACGGTCAGGTGCCGATTCTGGTCGAGCGCGACCTGATTCTGTACGAATCGAACATCATCAACGAGTACATCGACGAGCGCTTCCCGCACCCGCAGCTGATGCCGGCCGACCCGGTCCAGCGCGCCCGCGCGCGCCTGTTCCTGCTCAACTTCGAGAAGGAACTGTTCGTGCACGTGAGCACGCTCGAAAACGAGAAGGGCAAGGCTGCCGAGAAGAACCACGAAAAGGCACGCCTCGCGATTCGCGACCGCCTCACGCAGCTCGCACCGATCTTCCTGAAGAACAAGTACATGCTGGGCGAAGAGTTCTCGATGCTCGACGTCGCGATCGCACCGCTGCTGTGGCGCCTCGATCACTACGGCATCGAATTGTCGAAGAACGCTGCACCGCTCATGAAGTACGCCGAGCGTATCTTCAGCCGTCCGGCCTATATCGAAGCGCTGACGCCTTCGGAAAAGGTGATGCGCCGCTAAGCCGGTGTTGTAACAGGAGGCGGCGGGCGCCCGGTGATTTTGGGTTGCCGGGTGCGCCGCCTCGTCAGAGGATTGTTGATGCAAGAGATTTCCACCAAGCCGTATCTGCTACGCGCGCTGTACGAGTGGTGCACCGACAACGGCTTCACGCCGCACATCGCGGTGCGGGTCGACAACCGCACGCGGGTGCCGCGCCAGTTCGTGCGCGACGGCGAGATCGTGCTGAACATCAGCTTCGATGCCACGAGCCAGCTGCAGATGGGCAACGAGATGGTCGAGTTCCACGCCCGTTTTTCCGGCAAGTCGCACAAGATCGAGGTGCCCGTGTCGAACGTGCTTGCGATCTATGCGCGCGAGAACGGCCAGGGCATGGCGTTCCCGGTAGACGCGCCGCCGGGCGATGCCGATGACGTGCTGCCGTCCGCCCAGGAGGACGGGCATGACGACGAGGCAGTGCCTGTTGCCGCAGATGCGGCACAGGAGGCCGAGGCGCCAGAGCCGGCAGTTTCTGCTCCCGAGAAGGATAAAGGCGACGACGGCGCTGCGAAGGGCGGAAAGGGCCACCTCAAGATCGTGAAATGAGGTAGAATCGCGGGCTACGCCGGCTTAGCTCATCTGGTAGAGCAGTTGATTTGTAATCATCAGGTGGCGGGTTCGAGTCCTGCAGCCGGCACCAAATGCATCGAAAAGGGTTATCGCTTTCTGAGCGGTAACCCTTTTTCGTTTTAGGCGTGGATCGTTATGCCGCTACCGCTTCCGGCCTCCGCCTTCCACAAGCACGATCTCTTCCCGCCCCAGTCCGTACGCTGCATAAAGCGCCAAGTCGATCTCGCGTTCTAGCGCCTCGCATTGCGCTTCATCGCCCGATTGGTCCAACCGCAGCAACGTATCCACCAGACGCACAACTTCCGCGCGCATGCTTGCATCCGCGGGCACCGGTAATGCGTCGATCATCGCTTTGGTGAACGCCACGCCGCCGTTGTAGCTAGACGCCCCAAAGCGGGCACGCGTGACGAATCCCGCAAGCGGGCAGTTGAGCACCGCCGCCGCGAATTTCAGCAGGTTCTCATCGTCGGAGCATAGGATCAGTGTTGTCTTGCCCGGGATCGAGTCGCCCGCGAGATCGAGCGTCGCGTGCAAATGCGTGAGCCCCTTCACGATCACCTTTTTCGCGTCCGCCTTTGCGCGGTAGCTGTTTGCGAATGTCGCCGCGAAACGCGAACGCTCGACCACGGGCTGTGCGTAGCGGCGTCCGAGATAGGTCATCGGCTTGCTGCCCCAGCGCGATGCGTAGCGGCCCAGCGTGCCGGTGTTGACCACGCGGTAGTGACGGTGCGTATCGAAGCTGTCTTGCGCTTCGTCGATCAATGGCGCGAGCCGGTAAGCGTCCGCTGTCGCGCAGGCGTTCTCGCAGCGCAGCAGCGAGCCTAGCGCCGGATGCGCGCGTATGAGCCGCCGTACGAACGCATAGTGCGGCGAGAGCAGCGCATCGAGCGCCCATGGCGCTTCGAGTTCGCGCTTGCGCACGCGCGCGAGTGGCCTGAGCGCTGCGCCGTCGATGCGTGCCGTCTCGACGTGGTCCGTGCCGGACTTGCGATACACCGTGACGATTGAATCGACCTGCGCGCGCTCGAACACGTCGCGGCCCAGTGCGACGATCCGCGCGATCTTGTCGAGATGGTGTGAGCGGAATGCGGCGCCGAACGGTTTCGCGAGCCATTTGTCGGGGGTGAGAAAAGCCATCGTTCCGTGCTGGGCAGTCAGCGCGAGGCCCAGCTCCATGAAGACGATGTAGAGGTCCCAGTTGCCGCGCGCGCTCGGCCAGCGCTGTGCGAGTGCTTCGCGCAGGGGCTTCTGGCCTTCGTTGACCATGCGTTCGGAGTCGATGTACGGCGGGTTGGCGATGACGGCATCGAAGGCGGCGTCGCGCTGTGCATCGAACACGATGGGGTTCAGCACCGCATTGCCCTGTTTCAGATGGGCTTCGAGATCCGGCAGCGTGGCGAAAACGCCTTCGTCGTCGTACACGGCGTGGGCGAGTAGTTCAAACGCGAGGCGAAGGCGCGCCATGCCAAGTGCTTGATCGTCAATATCCACGCCGAAGAGATTGTGTTCTACGATCGCGCGTTTCTCGCGATAGAGCGCGGCGTCGATGCGTTGCCGCTGCGCGTGCGATTCGTCGTGAGCGCGTGCGATGACGAGGCGGTCCTCCACCGCCTCGATGCGAAGTCCGGCGAGCGCGGGATTTTCCCGGTCGTCGAACAAGCCAAGGCGCGACTTTACCGCGAGCAATTCGTCGAGCGCGGAAGCGAGCAGATGCCCGG
The DNA here is from genome assembly GCF_902859945.1 of Paraburkholderia caffeinitolerans. Taxonomy (GTDB): domain Bacteria; phylum Pseudomonadota; class Gammaproteobacteria; order Burkholderiales; family Burkholderiaceae; genus Paraburkholderia; species Paraburkholderia caffeinitolerans. The sequence goes on from NZ_CADIKL010000013.1 coordinate 124,795, forward strand.
TTCCAACAGCTGGATCGCACACGCGCAGCGCGGCGAAGATTGTGCGCGCTTCGTCGCGATCGTCGATTGATTTGGATAGCTGATCAATGGTCGAGCAATGCCAATCTTTGATGCGATTGAAGCGCCCCAGCACCGCGCCCGTGATTGCCTCGCGTGCGAGAAATGTGGCGACGCTCTCCGGCGTGTACCACGCGCCATCGCGATAACCATTGAGCTTTTCGAAGACGAGCCCGAGCGTCGCGGCATCGATGCGTTTTACGTCCGTGTCAGCGTGCGGGTTCGCGTCAAACCCGAACTCGAACCCGTCGAGAAAGTCGAGCAGATCGACGACCGTATTGCGCCCGTGAGGGGGCAGCGCGGAATCCAGCGAGCCGAGTGTGATCGCATGCTTCGCGAGATCGGCGGGCTCGAACGTGGAACCGTCGAAGCACGGCAAATGCGGATAGCGGCACGGCGACCCGGTTTCAGGCGAGCCGTTTCCGAGTATTTCGCGGCAGAGCGCATCGAGCTCGGCGAATGTGCCGATGTGTTCGCTGCGCAGAAAGGCGTAAGCGGGATCGCGCTCGTGCAGTACCAACAGCCGCGCCTCCAGCAGCTTGAGGAACATGACGCGGCCGATCCAGGCGATGCAAAGCCGCAACGCGGTGCGAAAGGTAAGTGCCTCCTGATCCAGCGAGCCGGCGTGGCTGTGCGCGTTCTCCACGTTCGACGCAGGCGCTTCGTGCGCCTCCATGCAGGCGATCGCCAGCTCCACAAGTGCGCCGGGGCTGCGTTCATCCGGAGCGCAGCGCGCAACCACGGCCTTGCCGCTTGCCACGGTTTCCTGCAAGCCTGTGATCCGCAGCAGCCCCGAGTAGAGGTCCGCGTCGAGTCCGGCGCGGTTGGCGCGTCTTGCACGGGCGCTTCGCTTACCGGTGCTGTCCGCGCGGTTTGCACGGCTCGGTTGATTCGTCTCTGACATGTTCTGGTTGTGCGCCCCCGCGCGGATTGCCGCCCATTTTACTGGCCGCGCGCAACTGTTCGTTCCCGTCATTCGTTCTTGCCGTTCGTCTTACGCCATCCGGTCAGGTCGACGCCGGCGTTGCGCTGCGCGATGATGCGGTCATGCCGGGGACGATGGGCGTCCCGGCGCTACGCATGGGCATGCTCTGCTATATGATGGCGCCGCATATCGAGGCGCGCCGTCACGGCGGGCCGTCAAGCATTCGAATCCTATGACCGACTTTCCCACCTTGAGCTGGCCCGACACCGACGGCCCGCGCACCGTCCGCTGGCGTTCGGAGGCCGGTGTGCCTGCGCCGAAGCGCGTTGTCGTCGCCGACGACCGCACCACGGCCGACGCAGCCTACCGTCTTGCCTGCGAAGGCACGGCGCTGCTGTGGCGCGGCGACTATCAGAATGCGCGGCAACTCCTGCAGGCCATGGCGCGCCGCGCTGATCGTCCCTCGGGCAAGCCGCGCAAGGGCTCCGCCGCGCCCAAGCCGGCGGCCACGCCGCTTGAGGCGTTCCATCTGCATCGTCAGGCGCAGGCGCAGCGTGCGCGCACGCTCGGCATGGTTCTGCTTCCGCTTGAAGGCGACTATTCGCTTTCGCTGCGCCGCGCGCCCGACGTCACGCTCGCGTGCGAGCAGGCGTGGGGTGCACCGGATGGCGAGCCGTCGGTGGTGTCGCTGCGCGAGGTGCTCGGCTTGATCGGCGCGTACGAATGGCGCAAGAAGGGCGTGGAGATTCCCGCGCTGGGTGGCGCACGCATTCATCCATACTATGGCGTTTTTTCGCCGGTGCGCGGCGAGTATCTCGATCTGGTCGCGCGCGCGCCGTTGCCGTCGCTCGAGCGGGCGTTCGACATCGGCACGGGGACGGGCGTGATTGCCGCCGTGCTGGCCGCGCGCGGCGTGAAGCAGGTGATCGGCACCGATCAGGACGCTCGGGCGCTTGCCTGCGCGCGCGAGAATCTTGCCCAGCTTGGCCATGGCGATCGTGTGGAAGTCGTCGAAGCCGACCTGTTCCCGCCCGGGCGTGCGCCGCTCGTGGTCTGCAATCCGCCGTGGGTGCCGGCGCGGCCGGCGTCTCCCATCGAATATGCGGTGTTCGATCCGGACAGCCGCATGCTGCGCGGCTTTCTCGCTGGCTTGACGGATCATCTGGAGCCGGGCGGCGAGGGCTGGCTGATCCTCTCCGATTTTGCCGAGCATCTCGGCTTGCGCACGCGCGAGGCGCTGATGGAGATGATCGTGCAGGCCGGTCTCGAAGTGGCCGGGCGCGAAGACATCCGGCCACGCCATCCCAAGGCGAGCGATCCCGCCGATCCGCTTCATCGGGCACGTGCGGCCGAAATTACGTCGCTGTGGCGACTGAAGGTGCGTGCGAGGTCGTGAAGGTAGGCTTGGGTAATTCCAGCCAAACCCGCCGCGTGCCGATCCGGGCGGCAAAAGAAAGGCGGCCCGGCGCGGTGCCGGGCCTGGTTGCGGCAGGCGGTAGTGCCTGTCCGAATGCCGTTGCAGCGGCGGCTGGCCAAGGCTGGCCGCGCCAGATTGACTAACCTGGATAGGCCTCATCGACCCTCAGGCCGGCTAGCTTGAAGATCACCCTGAGCGTTTGCGGCTTGATGTCCCTGCGTGCTGCCAGAGCGGACATCACGAAATCGAGCACTTTGGCGTACTTCAGCAGGATCAGGCAGGCTTCGAGATCCGCCGCGCCATCGCGCATTTCCTCGGCAAGCCGCAGCATCTCGACTGAGATGTCGCGGGCCATTTCCAGTTCCAGTTGCTGCTTTTCCGTCCACTCGGGCACTTCTACGAGTTTGGCAAGCAGCGCCTGAAATTTTTGCTCCGCATTACCTTCCGGTATTGTGTTCATTGCATGCCCCATGCAGGGTCGCGCAGCACCGTGCGTCATCGCGCAGCGGGGTCTGCGCCGTACCTGTGTCATCGCTTCCTGTGAACCCGGAGCGACCTCCCATGCGCGCATTCCCGGTACTTGGCCGGTGAGTCGCGCCCCAAATTGGTCCTTTGTGGACGGCGGCGGCACGGCGCTGCCGCGTCTCTTTTAATCAACCCCTCCCTGCCGTCCGGATGTGGGTCAGCGATCCGGACGCAACAACCTTCAAACTGTGGGCAAATCGGGCCGTCCCCTCTGGTCCGCAGCCTCTTTGAGCTTTTTACGTAAAATGTCAGATCTAGTTGCCACGTTCCGTCGCCTGCCGCACGTTTCGTGGCAATTGACGCCTCTCTTTTTGTGCCGACCCGATGTCAAGCAAGACTTACGAAATCCGTCCGAACCAGTCGATCGAACTCCTGAAGGAGCTCCATATCCTGACGCGCGACGGCAAGATGAACCAGGACAGCCGCCGCAAGCTGAAGCAGGTCTATCACCTGTTCCAGTTCATCGAGCCGCTGCTCAAGGATCTCAAGCAGGATGGCCGCGACGTCACGCTCGTCGACCACGGCGCGGGCAAGTCGTACCTGGGTTTTATCCTGTACGACCTCTTTTTCAAGGAGCTGCGCGACAACTCGCGCATCTTCGGCATCGAGACACGTGACGAACTGGTGCAGCGCTCGTGCGAACTCGCGCAGCGGCTCGGCTTCCCCGGCATGTCGTTTCTTAATCTTTCGGTGGCCGATTCAATTACGTCAACGCAACTGCCGCCCACGGTCGATATCGTCACGGCGTTGCACGCGTGCGATACCGCCACCGACGACGCCCTGCGCTTCGCGCTCAAGAAGCACGCGCGCTATATCGTCGTGGTGCCGTGCTGCCAGGCCGAGGTGGCGGGTGTGCTGCGCCGGAACAAGGGCAAGTCGCTGGGGCAGGCGCTCACGGAAATCTGGCGCCATCCGCTGCATACGCGCGAGTTCGGCAGCCAGATCACCAATGTGCTGCGCTGCCTGCAACTGGAGGCGCACGGCTATCAGGTGAGCGTGACGGAACTGGTGGGCTGGGAGCATTCAATGAAGAACGAACTCATCATTGCCCAGTACAAGAACCTGCCGCGTCGCCGGCCTTCGGAGCGGCTCAATGAGATTCTCGACACATTCGGGCTGGCCGAGTTGCGCGAGCGCTATTTCGTCGATGATGCCGGCGCGGGCGAGCCGGCCGATGTGTCGAGCGCCGGGTAAATACCACTAAGCGCTCAGGCGCTCAAACGCGCGGCGAGGGTCAATCCTCGTCGCGCTTCGCCATCCACTCGCGCCAGCCTTCGAGGCCGAGGCGCCGCAGCGTTTCCTGATTGCGCTCGTAGATATCGGCGGCGTCGGGGAACGCGTCCACCGCGCGCTCGATGCTGGCTTCGCGCAGCAGATGCAGGATCGGATACGGCGCGCGGTTCGTGTAGTTCTCGATGTCGTCGGGCTCGGTGCCTTCGAACCGATAGTCGGGATGGAAGCTCGCGATCTGCAGCGTGCCTTCAAGACGCAACTGCGCGAGAAGCATGTCGGCGAAGTGCAGCGCGTCGTTGTAGTCGAGGAAATCGGCGAATGCGTGCGGGAGAATCAGCAGCGTCGTGTCGATCTGCTCGGGCGCGGCATCCGCGAGCGTGCGCAGTTCTGTTTCCAGGTCGGCCAGCACGCCTTCCAGGTAGGTTGCCTCGCTGATTGCATAGCGAATCTGGCCCTTCACATGGACGCTTTTCGCGAATGGGCAGAGGTTCAGGCCGATCACGGCCCGAGTGAGCCAGTGGCGGGTGGCAGCGAGAATTTCGGCGTGTTCGGGCTGGGCGCCCGTGGCGCGCGGAGCGGCGGTGTCGGTCATGAAGGCATTTTACCGGCGTGTTATCGAGCCCCGTGCGCCGCTTGGCACGCAGCGTCGATCAGCAACTTCGCCATGCGCGGCGCGGCGCGGATTGGCCCGCAGCCGGGTCCGTAGGTCTGGCTGGCTGCGTAGATGCCCTCGATCAGCAGCGCGAGTTCGTCGGCGAGCGCCGCGGGGTGGGCCGCGTTGGCGGCTTGCGCGAGTTCATTCAGCCGCGCGATCAGCCTCGACTTGTTGTCGCTCACACTTTGCCGCGCCGGATGCGCGGCGTCCGGAAACTCGGCCGAGACGTTGACGAACGGGCAGCCTCGGTAATCGGCCGCGGAGGCGCGCTGTGCGAGATCCTCGAAATACTGGACCAGTTGCCTTGCGGGATCGCCGGGATGCTTCGCGATGCTCGCCTCGAAGCGCTCGAAGAAGCGCTCGTCGCATCGCTTCAGATACGCGACCACCAGATCGTCCTTCGACGAGAACTGCCGGTACAGGCTCATCTTGTTGACGCCTGCACGCTCGACCACAGCTTCGATGCCAACCGCGCGCACCCCTTCCCGATAGAACAATTCGTCCGCCGCGAGCAGCAGATGCTCCTGGGCGCGGGGCCCGGCCGTCTGGGTGCGGGCGCGGCCCGCGCGCGCCGCGCCGGGCGTGGCCGGGGAGGTCGGGGCAGCGTCTTCACGCTTGGGCTGGTTGGACATTTTGGGCATCTCGTCATCAGGGTTACGCTTGACATGTTACCGAGCGGTCACTAGTATCGCAACACACTTGTGACCGATCGGTAACAATCCACATGGATCGCAGGCGAGCAGGCAGAAAAGAATGTCAATGAAGCGGGCTCCGGGCGGAGCCAGAGGAGCATCGATGAACTGGGCAGCGAGAATGGTCGGCGGGCGCTTCCATTACGGATGGATCGTCGTGGCGGTGGTGTTTCTCGTCTTGCTGGCGGCCGCCGGCACGCGCGCGACGCCGAGCGTGTTGATGGTGCCGCTCGAACACCAATTCGGCTGGAGCCGCGCGACGATCTCACTGGCGATTTCGGTGAACATCGCGTTGTACGGGCTCATGGGGCCGTTCGCAGCGGCGGCGATGCAGCGTTTCGGCGTGCGGCCCACGCTGCTTTTGGCGCTCGGCACGATGGCGGCGGGCGTGGCGCTTTCCGCGCTGATGACGCATCCGTGGCAGATGATCTTGATCTGGGGCGTGATGGTGGGCGGCGCAACCGGCGTGGCCGCGCTCTCGCTTTCGGCGACGGTCGTCACGCGCTGGTTCACCACGCATCGCGGTCTCGCAATGGGCGTGCTCACCGCGAGTTCGGCCACGGGACAGCTCGTGTTCCTGCCTTTTCTCGCTGCGATTGCCCAGAAGCACGGCTGGCAGCCCGTGGTGCTGGTGGTCGCGGTGGCGGCCGCCGTCGTGCTGCCACTCGTGGCGTTCCTCCTGCCGGAGCGGCCGGCCAGCATGCAGTTGCGCCCGTACGGCGAGCCGCATGACGCGCCCATCGTGCCGCCGGCAGCGCAGCAAAATCCCATCAAGCTCGCGTTCGGTGCGCTTACGTCGGCTAGCCGCACGCGCGACTTCTGGCTACTCTTTTTCAGCTTCTTCATCTGCGGCGCTAGCACGAACGGCTATGTCGGCACGCACCTCATCGCCATGTGCGGCGACTACGGCATGACGGAAGTACAGGGCGCGTCGTTGCTCGCGACGATGGGCATCTTCGACCTCTTCGGCACCACGCTGTCGGGCTGGCTCTCCGATCGCTTTAACGCCCGCGTGCTGCTGTTCTGGTACTACGGGCTGCGTGGCCTGTCGCTCATCTATCTGCCGCACGCTTTCGGCATCGACTTCTTCGGACTGCCGATCTTCGCTGTGTTCTACGGGCTCGACTGGATCGCGACCGTGCCGCCGACCGTGCGTCTGGCTACTGATGTCTACGGCAAGGAGCGCGCGCCGATCATCTTCGGCTGGGTGGTCGCGGGCCACCAGTTGGGCGCGGCATTTGCTGCGTTCGGCGCGGGGCTGCTGCGTTCGAGTCTCGGTACGTACACGGTGGCTTCGATGATCTCGGGCGGTCTGTGCCTGGTCGCTTCGTTGCTCGTGCTGCGCATCAATCGCGGGCCGCGGGCGGTTGGGGTGCAGACGGCTTGAGTAGCGCCAAAAGTTGAAGTGCGCCGCGGCCCCAACCGCACTTTTTTGGCGTGAGCGCGTTTCACCGGGCGCAGGTATGCTGTTGGCCCCGGGCGAGCGCCCGCAACCCTCAAGGACAGACAAGGCATGACGAAGCACAAACCCGCACCGACAGCCGTGCCCATCCACGAACTGATCGCCGGCCGCTGGAGCCCGCGCGCGTATTCGAGCGAGCCGGTTTCGCGCGAGACGCTGCACGCCGTGATCGAGGCCGCGCGCTGGGCGCCGTCGGCCTATAACCTGCAGCCGTGGCGCTTCATCGTCTTCGACCGTTCGACCGACGAAGTCGCGTTCAAGCGCGCTTTCTCGACGCTCGTACCGTTCAACCAGCAATGGAATGCACCCGCGCCGATCCTGATCGCGGTGACGGCGCAGACGCTCAACTCGAAGGGGGAAGTGAACCGCACGGCGCAGTACGATGCGGGCGCGGCGGCCATGTCGCTGGTGCTCCAGGCCCATGCGCTGGGACTGGCCGCGCACCAGATGAGCGGCTTCGACGTGAACGCATTCCGCAAGGAATTCGCGCTGCCGAACGACGTGGAGCCGCTCGCGATCATCTCGATCGGCCATTACGGCGACCTGGAGAGGCTCGACCCGGTGCTGCGCGATCGCGAGAAGGCGGAGCGCACGCGCTCGGCCGTTGGCGATATCGCCTACGCGAACGCGTGGAAGCAGCCCTTCAAGGGGTGATGCCGTCCAGGCTCGCAGAGCAGGCTGCCGGCCCTTCATAGCAAGGGCGGCAGCGAAATCGCAGCAGTGAACCGGACGCGCGGCGCAGCCCGCGCGTTTTTTCTTGCGGGGACGCATCACCGCCCTTCGGTTGCCCCATGCCGCGCTTTCGTGATACAAAGCCGGTCCTCCCAGCCTTCCTCCGTGCGCGCGCCCGCTGCGCGTCATTGCCATGACCCCGTTTTGCGCGATCGACTTCGGTACTTCCAATTCGGCTGTGGCACTGCCGGGTGCCACGCCGGGCGAGGCCATGCGCCTTGCACCTGTTGAGGGCGCCCACACCACGCTGCCCACCTCGGTGTTCTTCAATGTCGACGAGCACACCCGCGAATTCGGCCGCGCGGCGCTGACCTCGTACATCGATGGTTTCGATGGGCGCCTCATGCGCTCGATGAAGAGCATCCTCGGCTCGCCGCTCGCGGAGAGCACGACCGATCTCGGCGACGGCAGCGCGATCCGCTACACGGAAATCATCGCGATCTTTCTGGATCACCTGAAGCGCAGCGCCGAGCGTTGCGCGGGCACATCCATTACGCGCGCCGTGCTAGGCCGCCCGGTATTTTTCGTCGACGAAGACCCGCGCGCCGACCAGCTCGCGCAGGACCAGCTCGAAGCGGCTGCGCGTTCGGTGGGCTTTACGGAGATCGAGTTTCAGTACGAGCCGATTGCGGCGGCGTTCGACTACGAGTCGCGCCTGACTGCAGAGGGCCTTGTGCTCGTGGCCGATATCGGCGGCGGCACCTCGGACTTCTCTCTCGTGCGCGTCGGCCCGCAGCGCATGACGCAGCTCGAGCGCAAGGGCGATGTGCTCGCCCACCACGGCGTGCACGTCGCGGGCACGGATTTCGACCGGCGCGTGGAGCTCGCGACGATCCTGCGTGAGCTCGGCTATCAGTCGCTCGATCCCGAGGGCCGCGAGGTGCCGAACCGCGTTTATTTCGATCTCGCGACCTGGCATCTGATCAACACGGTCTACCCGCCCAAGCGGGTCACCGAGCTCAAGCTCATGCGCCACCTCTACGGCAACACCGTGCACCACGACCGCCTGATGCGCGTGGTCGAGTGGCGTCTGGGTCATGCGCTGATGGCGCATGCGGAAGAGGCGAAGATCGGGGTGTCGGCGGGCGGAGAGACGATGATCGATCTGGAGCAGGTGGAAGCCGATCTGCGCCTCGCGTTCGGCGATGCGCAACTGATCGATGCTGGCCGCGAGGAAACGCGCCGCATCGTGCAGGCCGCGCGCGATACGGTTCAGGCGGCTGGCGTGGCGCCGGCGGCGGTCAGCGCGCTCTATTTCACTGGCGGTTCCACGGGCCTGCTGTTTCTGACTCAAGCGCTCGCGGAGGCCTTCCCGCAGGCGCAGCCCGTGTTCGGCGACCGTCTCGCCAGCGTGGCGACAGGGCTGGGGATTCACGCGCAGCGCTTGTTCGGCTGAGCGGCGCAGCCGCGAACGAACAAACGTCGCGCCGTAGGCCGGCCCCTACGAAATTCATCGACAAAACTACCGGGCAACAAAAAACCCCACTTTCCAGAGGAAGCGTGGGGTTTTTCGGTAAGCTTGCTGGTCAGGGACTAGAGGTTGGAGTCCCGACGCTCAAAGCAGGTACTTAGACCGGCTTGATGTTTGCAGCTTGCTTGCCCTTCGGGCCCGTGCGGACTTCGAATTGAACCTTTTGGTTCTCTTGCAGCGTCTTGAAGCCGTCAACCTTGATTTCCGAGAAGTGCGCGAACAGATCTTCGCCACCGCCGTCCGGGGTGATAAAGCCAAAGCCCTTAGCGTCATTGAACCACTTGACGGTACCGGTTTCCATAATACTTTCCTAAAAATGAATGAAGGCCGAAGCCAAAGAGGTGCACGAAAATCAAGGAAGGGGTATGGGACCAGCCGGAGTACCGTTGATGGGCGAACTACGAAAGACCTATTCACACTCGCCGCTTGAAATCCTGCTCGGACTTTATACGGCTAATTGGCAGCAAGGTCAACCAGGGTCCTGGCTAATTCGACATATTTTTACAACCAGGGTCGAAACAAAGCCTTACAAAGCTTGCTAAGTATCTGTTTTTTTTGTAGCGCCAGTTGAGATTTCCGAGGCGTTTTTTTGGTGCAACCGTTAAACTACGCGCCGCGAATGGGTTGCGCTTTTGGGTGCAATCCAGTCGTACGCAGGTACGACCGCCGCCGGAACCCGCCCGCACAACAGACGGGGTAAGCTGCGTCGAACTGCTCTTGAAACAGGAGAAGACGTGAAAAGTTCAATTCAACGGAACATCGGCCCGTTCGCGCTGATGTTTACCGGCCTCGGGTCGATCATCGGTTCGGGCTGGCTGTTCGGCGCGTGGAAGGCAGCCAAGATTGCCGGCCCCGCAGCCATTTGCGCATGGATCATCGGCGCCGTGGTCATTCTGGCGATTGCGCTGACCTACGCCGAACTCGGCGCGATGTTCCCCGAATCGGGCGGCATGGTGCGCTACGCCCGCTACTCGCACGGCGCGCTGGTGGGCTTTATCAGCGCCTGGGCCAACTGGATTGCCATCGTTTCGGTGATTCCGATCGAAGCCGAAGCCTCGATCCAGTACATGAGCACCTGGCCCTACCCATGGGCGCACGCGCTGTTCGTGAACGGTGAGCTAACCCATTCAGGGCTGATACTTTCCGCGTTGCTCGTGATCATTTACTTCATGCTCAACTACTGGGGTGTGAAGCTCTTCGCGCGCGCTAACAGCGCCATCACGATCTTCAAGTTCATCATTCCGGGTCTCACGATCGCGGGTTTGATGGCTGCCGGCTTCCATCACGAGAACTTCGGCCAGTCGAGCGAATTCGCGCCTTATGGCTGGTCGGCAGTGTTCACGGCTGTGGCAACCAGCGGCATCGTGTTCGCGTTCAACGGCTTCCAGAGCCCGATCAACCTCGCCGGCGAAGCGCGCAATCCTGCGAAGAGCGTGCCGTTCGCGGTGATCGGCTCGATCTTGTTGGCGCTCGTGATCTACGTGCTGCTGCAGATTGCGTACATCGGCGCGGTCAGCCCGGACGACGTGATGAAGGGCTGGAATACCTTCAACTTCAAGTCGCCGTTCGCCGAACTCGCGATCGCGCTGAACCTGAACTGGCTCGCGATCCTGCTCTACGTGGACGCGTTCGTGAGCCCGAGCGGCACCGGCACGACCTACATGGCCACGACCTCGCGCATGATCTACGCGATGGAGCGCAACGGCACGATGCCGAAGATGTTCGGCAATGTGCACCCGTTCTACGGCGTGCCGCGCCAGGCCATGTGGTTCAACCTGCTCGTCTCGTTCATCTTCATGTTCTTCTTCCGCGGCTGGAGCTCGCTCGCGGCGGTGATCTCGGTGGCGACCGTGATTTCGTACCTCACCGGCCCGATCGCGCTGATGGCGCTCAAGCGCGCCGCCCCGGAACTCCAGCGTCCGCTGTCCGTGCCGTTCATGAAGGTCATCGCGCCGTTCGCATTCGTCTGCGCGTCGATGATCCTGTTTTGGGCGAAGTGGCCGCTGACCGGCGAAATCATCCTGCTGATGATCGTCGCGCTGCCGGTGTACTTCTACTTCCAGGGCAAGACGGGCTTCGACGGCTGGGGCCAGGATCTGAAGGCCGCATGGTGGCTGTGCGCGTACCTGCCGGTGATGGCGGTCCTGTCGCTGATCGGCAGCAAGCAGTTCGGAGGCCTCAACATTCTTCCCTACGGCTGGGACATGGCAGTGGTCGCGATCATCTCGCTCGGTTTCTACTACTGGGGCGTGAACTCGGGTTATCGCACGCCGTACCTGAAGGAGCGTGACGAGCACGATGAAGTGCTCGAGGGCATTGGCGCGCACTAAGCGTACCGCGCCCGATCGTGCGGCCTGCTGACCCCGGGCCGCGCGATGCAAGACCTGAGCAAGACTCAAGCAAGGCCCGCCTGAAGCGATTCAGGCGGGCCTTGTTGCTTGATGCGGCGGCGTTAGCGTTACTGGACAGCCGATCCGAACACGTAGTTCGTCATCGCCAGCGCGCGCTGGTAGGTGCCAAGCGACTGGACGCCCAGCGTGTAGTCGTCGTCGGCGGCGCCGAGCGCGGCGAAGACCGGCAGCAGATGCTCGTCGGTCGGGTGCATGAGCACTGCGTGCGGCGCCTGATTGCGGTAATCGAGCAGGGCGTCGATGTCGCGCGCGGCAAGGCGCGCTTCGAACCAGTCGGTGAATTCGGCCACGCGCGGGTCGGCGTCTTCGGGGCGCGCCGAGAAGTCCGCGGCGCGCAGGTTGTGCGTGATCTGACCCGAGCCGATCACCATCACGCCTTCATCGCGCAGCTCCCGCAGCGCGCGGCCGAGCGCGAAATGGTGAGCGGCGTCGGCGTGCGGCTGGATCGAGAGTTGCGCGACGGGCACGTCGGCATCCGGGAACATCAGCAGCATTGGCACCCACGCGCCGTGATCGAGGCCGTGCCCCTCTTCGTCCACGGAGACGCCCTGCGCGCGCAGCAGCGCCGCCGCGCGCTGGGCAGTTTCGGGCGCGCCGGGAGCGGGGTACTGGATCTCGTAGAGCGCGCGCGGAAAGCCGTAGAAGTCGTGGATGGTCTCGGGCCGCTCCGCCGTGCTCACGACGGGCTTGAGCGTGTTCCAGTGCGCGGAAAGCATCAGCACGGACTTCGGACGCGGCAGATGCTGCGCGAGCGTCGTAAAGCCGCCGGACGGCAACGAAGGGTCGATCGGCAGCGTGGGCGCGCCGTGCGAGAGAAACAGGGTAGGCGTACGGGTGGTCATGATCGCGAGCCGCACGAGGCGGCCAGAAAGTGTCGAACTGCGATCAATATAAGACTCAACCCGTGCGAATTAAACAGGGTGTAAGGGAATTGATTGTGTCTTCGCCGTTGATAATCGGCGAGGCGGCGGACGGTCAGTCCGTGGCGCCGCGCAAGCCAGGCCAGGCCGGCGAGAGCGCGGGGCCGAGCGCAAAGAGATCGAGCACGCGCGCGACCGTGTGATCGACCATTTCGTCGATGCTGGCGGGCTGGTTGTAGAACGCCGGCAGCGGCGGAAAGATCACGCCGCCCATCTCGGTCACGGCGGTCATGTTGCGCAGATGCGCAAGATTGAGCGGCGTCTCGCGCACGAGCAGCACGAGGCGGCGGCGCTCCTTGAGCGTGACGTCGGCGGCGCGGGCGATCAGATTGTCGGAGAGGCCGTGCGCGATGCTCGCGAGTGTCTTCATCGAGCAGGGCGCGACGATCATGCCATCGGTCGCGAACGAGCCCGAAGCAATCGTGGCACCCACGTCGCGCACCGAATGCACGACATCGGCGCGAGCGTGGAGGTCGTCTTTTGTAAGCTGCAACTCGTGCTGGATGTTGAGCCAGCCAGCTGAAGAGATCAGCAGATGCGTTTCCACGCCGCCAAGGCGGCGCAGCGTGTCGAGTATGCGCACGCCGTAGATCGCGCCCGTGGCGCCCGTGATCGCGATGATCAGGCGGCGGGAGGGCGGGGCAATAGATGCAATAGGCGTGGGGTTCACGAAAGGCGAGGCGCGAGAAAACGCGTAGGCGGGGGCAAGCGACGAGGCGGCGGGCTTGCGCCGCTCCGCCTCGCTTCAAACGGCTTTACGCCGCGGTGAACAGCTGCTGCAGTTCGCCGTTCTGGTACATCTCCATCATGATGTCCGAACCGCCGACGAATTCGCCCTTCACATAAAGCTGCGGAATGGTCGGCCAGTTCGAGAATTCCTTGATGCCCTGGCGGACTTCGTCGTCCTCGAGCACGTTGACGGTCTTGAACTGCTCGACGCCGCAGGCTTTCAGGATCTGCACTGCACGGCCGGAGAAGCCGCACATCGGAAACTGCGCGTTGCCCTTCATGAAAAGGACGACGGCGTTTTCGTCGACGATCTGCTTGATGCGCTGTTGGGTGTCCATGTCTGACCTTGGGATAAATGGATGCTGAAAACAATGAGTGCAGAACGAAATGATAGCGGATTTCGTCTGCGCAGGCCGGGCACGCCCTGGCGAAGTGGCCCGATCGGCGCTAGTTCAACAGGCGAGCGCCGCTGATGCGTTCGATGCCAGCTAGATCCGCCTCGGAGTTCACATCGGCGAAACCTTGTGCTTCGAGCAGCGCGCGCACTGCCGCCGCCTGATCGTAGCCGTGCTCCATCCAGAGCACGCCGTTCGGCGCGAGATGCGCCGGTGCGCCGGCGACGATCGCACGCAGCGCCGTGAGACCGTCGGCTTCGTCGGTGAGGGCGCCGCGTGGCTCATAGCGCAGGTCGCCTTGCGCGAGATGCGGATCGCCGCTCGCGATATAAGGCGGATTGCTCACGATGACATCGAAGCGCAACGCGGGATCGAGCGCGTCGTACCAGCTGGCGGCCACGAAGGTGAGCGCGCCGCCCGGACGCCGGGCGTCGAGGAGTTTGGCGGCGTTGCGCGCGGCCACGTCGAGCGCGGCCTGCGAGCGGTCGACGGCCCACACGCGCGCATCGGGCCGTGCCGAGGCGATGGCCACGGCGATGGCGCCGCTGCCCGTGCCCAGATCGAGCACCCGCGGTTGCGCGAGGCCTTCCATGGCGGCGAGAGCCGTTTCCACTAGCAGTTCGGTTTCGGGACGCGGAATCAGTACGTCGGGCGTGACGTCGAAATCGAGCCCGTAGAACTCGCGCGCGCCCACGAGTTGCGCGATGGGTTCGCCCTCCACGCGGCGCGCTTCGAGCGTGCGATAGGCATCGATTTGCGTGGCTTCGAGCGGACGCTCGCCGCGCGTGATCAGCTCGGTGCGGCGCCAACCGAGTACGTGCATCAACAGCACACGCGCCTCGAGCGCGGGAAGCGGCGAGGCGCGCAGCAGGGCGTCTGCGGTGATAACGGGTTCGCTCACGTTAAGCGCGCGTTCAATCGGCGTCGCCGAGCGAGGCCAACTGCTCGGCCTGATGCTCGGAGACCAGCGCGCCGATCAGTTCGTCGAGATCGCCATCCATGATCGCTTCGAGGCGATAGAGCGTCAGGTTGATGCGGTGATCGGTGAGACGCCCTTGCGGGAAGTTGTAGGTGCGGATGCGTTCCGAGCGGTCGCCGGAGCCCACGAGGCTCTTGCGCGTGGCCGCTTCCTTCGCATGCTGCTCCTGGTACTGCTTGTCCTTGATGCGCGCCGCGAGCACCTTGAGCGCGCGATCCTTGTTCTTGTGTTGCGAGCGGTCGTCCTGGCACTCGACCACGATGCCGGTCGGCAGGTGCGTCACGCGTACGGCGGAATCGGTCTTGTTGATGTGCTGGCCGCCCGCGCCCGAGGCGCGGAACGTGTCGATGCGCAAGTCGGCAGGATTGATCTCGACTTCGCCGATTTCGTCGGCTTCGGGCATCACCGCCACCGTGCACGCCGAGGTATGGATGCGGCCCTGCGTTTCGGTGGCCGGCACGCGCTGCACGCGATGCCCGCCCGACTCGAACTTGAGCTTCGAATACGCGGCCTCGCCCGCGATGCGCACGATCACTTCCTTGTAGCCGCCGAGGTCCGACTCGCTCGCCGACATCATCTCGATCTGCCAGCGGCTGCGCTCCGCATAACGCAGATACATACGCAGCAGGTCGCCCGCGAACAGCGCCGACTCGTCGCCGCCCGTGCCCGCGCGGATTTCGAGGAACACGTTGCGATCGTCGTTGGGGTCCTTCGGCAGAAGCATCATTTGCAGCTCATGCTGCAACTGGGCCATGCGCTCGCGCGCGGCTTTCACCTCGTCTTCGGCGAAGTCGCGCATCGACGCATCGGCGAGTAGTTCTTTCGCCGCCGCTTCGTCGGCGAGCGCCGCCCGCCACTGTGCGTAGTGCTCGACCACCGGCCCCAGTTCCGCGTGCTCGCGCGTGAGCTTGCGGTACTGGTCGCGGTTCGACGTCACGTCGGGACGGCTCAACAGGTCGTTCAGCTCGGCCAGGCGGGTAGTCAGCTGGTCGAGCTTCGATTGCATGCTCGTTTTCATCGGGCGGTGCGGAGCGGGCTCCGGAAAAAAGGACTGCGGGAAAGGGGCGGCGGGCTGGGAGCCCTGGTTTCAGGATGCATGCCGCGCGAGGCGCGGCGGGCGGCGAGAGCCGCTAACGGCCGGAGGAGTCTTCCGACGCGTTCGAATCCGTTGCTTCGGATGACGATGCGGCTTCGCCCTTGGCGGGCTGGCCATGGCGGTAGAAGCCGCTCATCAGCTCGATGAGCGAATCGCGGTTTTCGCCGCTCGATGTATTGAGCGCGTGCGTCGGGCCGTGAATCAGCTTGTTGGTGAGCGACTGGGACAGCGCTTCGAGCACGGCTGCGGGGTCGTCGCCGCGCGCGAGCAGCTTGCGCGCGCGCTCGAGTTCGGCGCGGCGCAGCGCGTCGGCCTGGGTGTGCATATGGCGGATGACCGGCACGATGCTGCGCGTGTCGAGCCACTGCATGAAGTTCGCGACGCGCGTTTCGATGATGGTCTCGGCCTGCGCCACGGCGGCCTGGCGCGAGGCGTTGCCTTCGCGCACGATCGAGCCGAGGTCGTCGACGGTATAGAGAAACACGTCTTCGAGCTCACCGACTTCGGGTTCGATGTCGCGCGGCACCGCGAGGTCGACCATGAAGATCGGACGATGGCGGCGCGCCTTCACTGCACGCTCGACAGCGCCCAGGCCGATGATCGGCAGCGTGGACGCCGTGCACGAGACGATGATGTCGAATTCGTGCATGCGCGCGGGCAGGTCGGAGAGCGGAATCGCATGGCCGCCGAAGCGTTCGGCGACAGTGCGGCCGCGCTCGGCGGTGCGGTTCGCCACCACGAGTTCGCGCGGCTGCTGCGCGGCGAAGTGTGCGGCGCACAGCTCGATCATCTCGCCCGCGCCGATGAAGAGCACGCGCTGGTTGGCGATCTTGTCGAAGATGCGCTGTGCGAGGCGCACGGCGGCGGCGGCAAGAGAAACCGACTGCGCGCCGATCTCGGTCGTGGTGCGCACTTCCTTGGCCACCGCGAAGGTGCGCTGGAACAGCTGGTTCAAATAGGTGCCGAGCGCGCCGGCCTCGGTGGCGGTGCGCACCGCGGTCTTCATCTGGCCGACGATCTGCGTCTCGCCGAGCACCATCGAGTCGAGCCCCGACGCCACGCGGAACGCATGGCGCACGGCCTCGGACTGCGGCAGGGTGTAGACGTGGGGCGCGAGTTCCTCGGTGCGGATGCCGTGGTAGTGCGAGAGCCATTCCACGGCGGAATCGCGTGAGCTTTGCGCGTCGGTCGCGCAGTAAAGCTCGGTGCGGTTGCAGGTGGAGAGGATGGCGGCTTCGGGTGCGCTCAGGCTGCGCCGCCCGCCGGACCACGCGTCCTTGAACATCGCGAGGGCGGGCTTGATCTGTTCGAGCGGAAACGCCACGCGTTCGCGCAAGGCGACGGGCGCGGTGTGGTGATTGATTCCGATCGTTAGAAGCTGCATACCATGGGGCGAAGATTTAGCCGGATATTATAACTTTTCCGGGCTTCTGACATTCGCGTCGGCAATGTCAGCCTCCTCCTCGTTTGTTATAGGTAACCGCTCAAGCTGGTAGCCGTAACCATACAACGTTGTCAGACGCCAACCGTGCTCGGGCCCGAGCTGCAATTTACTGCGCAGGCGCGAGGCATGAGTATCGAGGGTGCGCGACCGAACGTCGCGGTTCAGATTCCAGACGGTTTCGAGAATGCGCGCCCGGGAAACGGGGCGCGATGCGTTGGTGAACAGCAGCAGCGCGAAGCGGAATTCCTTCGGCGTGAGCGTGACGGTCTGGCCCCTGAACGACGCCTCGTAGCGCGCTGAGTCGAACAGATAATCGCCGAAACCGTGGCGCGCACGGTTGCGCGGACGCCGCACGCCAGCACGGCGCAGCAAGGCGTCGATGCGCGCGAGCATCTCGGGGCCGCGCACGGGCTTGGCGATACAGTCGTCGGCGCCCGCTTGCAGGCTCGCGACGATTTCGCTTTCGTGTGGAGAAGCCATCAGCACGATGGCGGGCAGGCCCGGCAGCAGATGGCGCGCACGCGGGATGAGCTCGTCGCCGCCGAGGTCGCCGCACCATGAGGCGACCATCAGCAGATCGAAGGCGTCGTCTTCGAGCGCTTCGACGAGCGGGGCGCTCTGGGGGAAATGCCGGCACGCATGGCCGCCTGAAATGAGCAGTCGCTCGATGATTTCGGCCTGGCGCGCGTCGGGTTCGACAAGTGCAATTCGCATAGGGGGGGCAGCCGTCGAGGGCCGGGTGCGCTTGCCTTGCGCTACCCCGCCCCCTACACTCAACCGCTACGCGGGAAGCGCCGAGTCGACCGTTTCCAGTAAAAATATTGTTGTTAATGAGGCACAAGAATGCTATCCGGCGTGTCGTCACTGTCCTATCGGACTCTTCTGAAAATTCTTAGGACTGGGCGCTGATGGGTTGGGCAGGCATCGTCGTGCTCGGTCTCGTCATCGGCTTCGCGGGGTGGTTTTTCCATCCTTTGCGCCGGGCATCGGGGCCTGTGGGCAGCGGGCTCACGCTCGCTATCGCGGCGGCGCTCGCGGGCGCCGCGATAGCGAAGGCGGCCGGGCGCGCCACCGGTCTCTTCTATGATGGCGAACTGCTCGAATGGCCGGTTTGCACAGCTGTCGCGTTTGTCTTTGTTGCTGTATTGGTCGCGCTGCGCGCGCGGCGCTAACCTGTCGTTCATTCGTCGTTCACGAAATACCAAACCGAATTACCAACCGGAATTACCCACCGTCTTTCGCAATAGAGCGCACCCACAAGGCGCGCCTCTCTCACTCGCAGGTGAAAAACATGAACGCCCGACTTCCCGAAACGTCCACCATTCCCGAACGCATCGCCGCACTGCGCGCCGCGATGGCTAGCGCGGGTGTCGACGCCGCGCTGGTGCCGTCCGCCGACCCGCACCTCTCCGAATACCTGCCGCGCCGCTGGCAGGGGCGCGAATGGCTTTCGGGCTTCACGGGCTCGGTAGGCACACTCGTCGTGACGAAGGATTTCGCGGGCGTGTGGGTGGACAGCCGTTACTGGGTGCAGGCCGACCAGCAACTCGCGGGCACGGGCATTCAGCTCATGAAGATGCTGGGCGGCCAGCAGAGCGCGCCGCACATCGACTGGCTCGCCCAGAACGTGCCGGCAGGCGGCTCGGTCGCGGTGGACGGCGCGGTGCTCGGCGTGGCGTCGGCGCGCGCCCTGGCCGAGGCGCTCGACGCGCGCGGCGTGAAGCTGCGCACCGATCTCGACTTGCTCGACGCCGTCTGGAGCGGCCGTCCTTCGCTGCCGCTCGAACCGGTCTACGAACACGTCGCGCCGCATGCGGACGCGCAGCGCGCGGGCAAGCTCGCGCAGGTGCGTGCCGCAATGCAGGAAAAGGGCGCGCAGTGGCACTTCATTTCGACGCTCGACGACCTCGCGTGGCTCTTCAACCTGCGTGGCGCCGATGTGAACTACAACCCCGTGTTCGTCGCTCACGCGTTGATCGGGCCGGATCAGGCGACGCTGTTTGTCGCAGATGGCAAGGTGCCGGCGGACCTCGCGCAATCGCTCGCGCGCGACAATGTGCGCGTCGCGCCTTACGCGCAGGCCGCCGATGCGCTGGCGGCGCTGCCCGCAGGCGAGTCCTTGCTGGTCGACCCGCGCCGCGTGACCTTCGGACTGCTGCAGGCGGTGTCCTCGGCGGTGAAGCGCGTGGAGGCCATTAACCCGAGCACGTTCTTCAAGTCGCGCAAGACCGCCGCTGAAGCTGAGCACGTGCGCGCCACGATGGAGCAGGACGGCGCGGCGCTGGCCGAATTCTTCGCGTGGTTCGAAGCGGCGCTGGGCCGCGAGACCATCACCGAACTCACCATCGACGAAAAGCTCACCGCTGCCCGTAAGCGCCGCCCGGGCTTCGTTTCGCTCTCGTTCGCCACGATCGCCGGTTTCAACGCGAACGGCGCGATGCCGCACTACCGCGCCACGCCCGAATCGCACAGCGTGATCGAAGGCAACGGCCTGCTCCTGATCGACTCGGGCGGCCAGTATCTGGACGGCACGACCGACATCACGCGCGTGGTGCCCATCGGCACGCCGAGCGCCGAGCAAAAGCGCGACTTCACGATCGTTCTCAAGGGCACGATGGCGCTCTCGCGCGCGCAGTTTCCGCGTGGTATCCGCTCGCCGATGCTCGACGCGATCGCGCGCGCGCCGATCTGGGAAGCGGGCGCCGACTACGGCCATGGCACCGGCCACGGCGTGGGCTATTTCCTGAATGTGCACGAAGGCCCGCAGGTCATTTCGCACTACGCGCCGGCCGAGCCGTGGACCGCGATGGAGGAGGGCATGATCACCTCGGTCGAGCCGGGCCTCTACCGGCCGGGCAAGTGGGGCGTGCGCATCGAAAACCTCGTCTTGAACCAGAGCGCGGGGACCACTGAATTCGGTGATTTCCTGAAGTTCGAAACGCTCACGCTGTGCCCGATCGACACGCGCTGTATCGATCTCACGCTCCTGCGCGAAGACGAGCGCGAGTGGCTCAACGCGTATCACCAGACGGTGCGCGTGCGCATCGCGCCGCATGTTTCGGGCGACGCGCTCGCGTGGCTCGAAAAGCGCACGCAGCCGATCTGATTGACGTTAAACGAAACCCAGGGCGGAGCGCAAAGGCATGGCGATCAAGGCAGTGGTGTTCGATTTCGGCGGGGTGCTGGTGGACTGGAGCCCCGAGTATCTGTATCGCAAGCTGATTCCCGACGACGACGAGCGCCGCTGGTTTCTCACCCATGTTTGTGCGATGGACTGGGTGGTGCGCCAAGACGGCGGCGAGCCGATCGCCGTGGGCACCGAGGAATTGGTGACCCGGTTCCCCGAGCACGAAGCGCTCATTCGCGCGTTCTACGAGCGCTGGCACGAGATGATCGGTGGCTTGCTCGAAGGCGGCGTGGCGACCTTCGAGCGGCTGGAAGCGGCCAACGTGCCGATCTTCGGGCTCACGAACTGGTCGGCCGAGACGTTTCCGTGGGCGTGGGAGCGCTTCGGCATCTTGCGGCGCTGCCGCGATATCGTCGTCTCGGGACGCGTGAAGCTCGTGAAGCCCGATCCGGCGATCTTCCACGAAATGTTTCGCCGCATCGAGGCGCAGTTGCCGGGCGTGAGAGCCGGCGAACTCGTCTTCATCGACGACAACGCGCACAACATTCAGGCCGCCACGGCGCTGGGCTGGCACGGCGTGCATCACACGAGCAACACGGCCACTGACGCGAAGCTGCGCGAACTGGGCCTGCCGGTCTAAGCTGTTCGCTCGCGTGTGCACAAAGCAGAACGGCGGCCACACGTGAGTGTGGCCGCCGTTTTTTCTTCGCCTGATTCAACCGCCGGGAGCCCCGGCGCGTCAATTACCGGCTGATCGGCTTGTAGCGCAGACGCTTCGGACGCGCGGCTTCCTCGCCGAGGCGCTTGATCTTGTCGGCCTCGTACTCGTGATAGTTGCCGTCGAAGAACGTGACTTGCGAGTCGCCTTCGAACGCCAGGATATGCGTGGCGATACGGTCGAGGAACCAGCGATCGTGCGAGATCACCATCACCGAGCCCGCGAATTCGAGCAGGGCGTCTTCGAGCGCGCGCAGCGTTTCGACGTCGAGGTCGTTTGACGGTTCGTCGAGCAGCAGGACGTTGCCGCCCGAGATCAGCGTCTTGGCCAGATGCAGACGGCCGCGCTCACCGCCCGACAGGTTGCCGACGATCTTCTGCTGGTCGCCGCCCTTGAAGTTGAAGCGGCCGATGTAGGCGCGCGACGGCGTTTCGTACTTGCCCACCGTGAGCACGTCCGCGCCGCCCGAGATTTCCTCGAACACGGTCTTGTCGGCGACGAGCGCGTCGCGGCTCTGATCGACATACGCGAGCTTGACCGTCGGGCCTTGCACGATCTCGCCCGAATCCGGCTGTTCCTTGCCCGTGAGCATGCGGAACAGCGTCGACTTACCGGCGCCGTTCGGCCCGATGATGCCGACGATTGCGCCCGCCGGAATCTTGAAGCTGAGGTCGTCGATCAGCAGACGGTCACCGTAAGACTTGCTGACGTTCTTGAACTCGATGACTTCGTTGCCCAGACGCTCGCCCGCCGGAATGAAGATTTCCTGCGTTTCGTTGCGCTTCTGGTATTCCTGGCTCGACAGCTCCTCGAAGCGCGCGATACGCGCCTTCGACTTCGCCTGGCGGCCCTTCGGGTTCTGGCGCACCCACTCCAGTTCCTTCTTGATCGCCTTCTGGCGTGCCGATTCCGACGACTCTTCCTGCTTCAGGCGCTCTTCCTTCTGGTCGAGCCAGCTCGAGTAGTTGCCCTTCCAGGGAATGCCGTAGCCGCGATCGAGTTCGAGAATCCACTCGGCGGCGTTGTCGAGGAAGTAGCGGTCGTGGGTCACGGCCACGACGGTGCCCGGGAAGCGCGTGAGGAACTGCTCGAGCCACTCGACCGATTCGGCGTCGAGGTGGTTGGTCGGTTCGTCGAGCAGCAGCATGTCGGGCTTCTCGAGCAGCAGCTTGCACAGCGCGACGCGGCGCTTTTCACCGCCCGAGAGATTGCCGATCTTCGCATCCCACGCCGGCAGACGCAGCGCGTCGGCGGCGATTTCGATCTGCTGTTCGGCGCTGCCGTCGGTGGTCGCGAGGATCGCTTCGTACTTGGCTTGTTCCGCGGCGAGCGCGTCGAAGTCGGCGTCCGGCTCCGCGTAGGCGGCGTAGATCTCGTCGAGCTTCTTCTGCGCGTTGAACACGTCGCCCAGACCCTCTTCGACCGCTTCGCGCACGGTCTTTTCCGGATCGAGCTGCGGCTCCTGCGGCAGATAGCCGATGTTGAGGTTGGGCATCGGCGTGGCTTCGCCTTCGATGTCCTTGTCGACGCCGGCCATGATCTTGATGAGCGTGGACTTGCCCGAGCCGTTCAGGCCGAGCAGACCGATCTTCGCGCCCGGGAAGAACGACAGCGAGATGTCCTTCAGGATCTGGCGTTTGGGCGGCACGATCTTGCCGACCCGGTTCATGGTGAAGACGTATTGGGCCATGAGTTGTGTCTTTGGAAACGGGAGGAAAGGGGGCGTTGCGCTTAAACGTTGAACAGGAAGTTCATCACGTCGCCGTCGTGGACGACATATTCCTTGCCTTCGGCGCGCATCTTGCCGGCTTCCTTCGCGCCGGTTTCGCCCTTGAACTGGATGAAGTCGTTGAACGCGATGGTCTGCGCGCGAATGAAGCCGCGCTCGAAGTCGGTGTGGATCACGCCGGCCGCCTGCGGAGCGGTGTCGCCGACGTGAATCGTCCACGCGCGCACTTCCTTCACACCCGCCGTGAAGTACGTTTGCAGGCCGAGCAGCTTGAAACCCGCGCGGATCACGCGGTCGAGGCCCGGCTCGTCCATGCCCATGTCGGCGAGGAAGGCGATCTTGTCTTCGTCTTCGAGGTCCGCGATTTCGGCTTCGATTGCCGCGCACACGGCCACCACCGGCGCGCCTTCGGCTTCGGCGTGCTTGCGCACCGCTTCGAGGTACGGATTGTTCTCGAAGCCGTCGTCCTTCACGTTCGCGACGTACATGGTCTTCTTCGCGGTGATCAGGCAGAACGGCTTGAGCAGCGCCTGTTCGTCTTCGTTCAGGTCGAGCCCGCGCACGGGCTTGGCCTGATCGAGTTGCGCGCGCACTTTTTCCAGCACGGCGACGAGTTTCGCCGCTTCCTTGTCGTTGCCCGACTTGGCGGCCTTCGAGTAGCGCGTGAGCGCCTTTTCGACGGTGCTGAGGTCGGCGAGTGCGAGTTCGGTGTTGATGACTTCGATGTCGGCGATCGGATCGACCTTGCCCGCGACGTGGATCACGTTTTCGTCTTCGAAGCAGCGCACGACGTGCGTGATGGCGTCCGTTTCGCGGATGTTCGCGAGGAACTGGTTGCCGAGGCCTTCGCCCTTGCTCGCGCCGGCGACCAGACCCGCGATGTCGACGAACTCGACCACGGACGGCACCACGCGCTCGGGCTTGACGATCTCGGCGAGCGCCTTCAGGCGCGGATCCGGCACTTCGACCACGCCGACGTTCGGCTCGATCGTGCAAAACGGGTAGTTTTCAGCCGCGATGCCGGCCTTGGTCAGCGCGTTGAACAGGGTGGACTTGCCGACGTTGGGCAAGCCGACGATGCCGCATTGGAGGCTCATGAAAAACCTTTTTGAATCAGTTGGTTACGGCAGGTCGTCGTATCGTTTGCTGTCCGGCGAGGGCCGGAACGCGACAGCCGCAAGGTGAATTCGGGGACGAGTCAAAGCGTGCGCATGCGGCCGGGAAGCCGACGATTTTGCACGGATTTTGTGCTCGAAAAGTGGCAATTGTAACCCGTTCGCGGGCGTTGATCGGCGCGCTCGCATGGGAAGCGTCGACGGACCTGGGCGGTCGGCAAGGACCGGGCAAGCACCATGCAAACGCGTTCCGAAAGCAGCGTGCTTATTCGGCGAAGAGGTCCGGGCCGAACACTTCGTAGTGGATCCGGGCTTCGCGCACGCCCAGTTCCTTGAGCGCGTCGTGCTGCATCCGCATGAACGGGATCGGCCCGCAAATGTAGTAATCGGCGTCGGGCAAGAGGATCGCGTCCTTGATCGTCTTGACGTCAACGAGCCCCGCATGATCGAAGTCCCGGCCCTTGGCGTCCTCCGGCAGTGGGTTGTCGTAGAACACGATCAGGCTGAAATTGGCGTAGGTTCTGGCGGCTTCGCGCAGCCGGTCGCGCATCGCGTGCACGCTGCTGTTGCGCGCGCCGTGCACGAACACCACGCGCCGTTGCGGGTCCTGGATAGCGCGCTTGAGCATGCTGATCATCGGCGTCAATCCGACGCCGCCGCTGATCAGCACAATCGGCGTCTTCGCGTTCACGTCGATATGGAAGCTGCCGTAGGGCGCGGCCAGTTTGATCTCGTCGCCGACATTGACGTGGTCGTGAAGCAGGCACGAGACATAGCCCGGAGGATTGGGGCCGCCGCTTTCGCGCTTCACCGAAATGCGGTAGCTGTGCCCGTTCGGCATGTCCGAGAGGCTGTACTGGCGAATCTGCTGCAAGCCCAGGGCCGGCACGGTCACGGCGACGCTGACATACTGGCCGGGCTCGAAGTTCACGACCGGCTGGCCGTCGGCGGGTTCGAGGATGAACGAGGTGATCACGCTGCTTTCGGGGCGCTTTTCGCGCACGACGAAGGTGCGCCAGCCGGTCCAGCCGCCCAGTTGGTCGGAGGAGTGCTCGTAGAGTTCGCTTTCGAGGCCCATCAGCACGTCGGCGAGGTTGCCGTAGGCTTGCGCCCAGGCGGAAATGATGTCGTCGGTGGCGGCGGCGCCCAGCACGTCCTTGATGGCAGCCAGCAGGTTTTCCCCGACGATCGGGTAGTGCTCGGGCCGCACACCGAGACTCGCGTGCTTGTTGGCGATGTTCTTCAGCACCGCCGCAAGGCTGCTGGGGTCTTCGATGTTTTCCGCGTAGGCGTAGACCGCGCGGGCCAGCGCCTGCTGCTGCTGGCCCTGTTCCTGGTGCGCCATGTTGAACACGTTTTTCAGCTCGGGATGCGCTTCGAACAGGCGCTTGTAAAAGCGCGTGATGATGTCGTAGCCGTGATCGGCCAGAACCGGTGCGGTGGCCTTGACGATGTCCTTCGTCTTTTGGGTCAGCATGGTTTGTCTCTCCGTGGCAAGGTGTGGGCGGCGCTTAGTGGATGAAGCCTAGGCAGTGGTTTTGAGATCGGCAAGGCGGGTCGAATCGGGGCCGCGCCGTGCCGCCTCTCCGACCCCGCTGCGACACCTCACCGCGCCCTTGCCGCGCCGCAATCCACGCCGCAATCGGCCGCCCATCCGGCCCTGTCAGATTACCCCCCGCAGCTATAATGCGCGGATGACTTCGACCAACCAGACCTTTGACGTCGCCGTGATTGGCGGCGGGCTCGTCGGCAAGGCGGCGGCGCTCGCGCTGACCCAAGGGGGCTTGCGTGTGGCGCTGCTCGCGCAGCCGTGCGCACCGCTGCCCGCCGGCGCCGTTTTCGATGCGCGCGTCTATGCCTTTTCGCGCAGCTCGCATGCGCTGTTCGAGCGTCTGAGGGTCTGGCAGGCGGTCGATGCCGCTCGCCTCACGCCGGTCTACGACATGCGCGTGTTCGGCGACGCTGCTGCCGAGCTGCATTTTTCCGCGTATCAGGCGTCGGTCGCGCAGCTTGCCTGGATCGCCGAATCGTCGCTGGTCGAGCGCGCGTTCGACGCGGCGCTGCATTTCCAGCCCAATCTCACGTGGATCGATTCGCGCGCGCAGACGCTCGACGTGATGCCCGACGCCGCCGTGATCGGTCTTGCGAACGGCCGCACGATCGAGGCCGATCTCGCCGTGGGCGCCGATGGCGCGCATTCGTGGGTGCGTGCGCAGATCGGCTCGAAGGTCGAGCGCCGCGATTACCGGCAGACCGGCGTGGTCGCCAACTTCCGCGCGGAACGCCCGCACGGCGAATGCGCTTATCAATGGTTCCGGGAGGGCGAGATCGTCGCGCTGCTGCCGCTGCCGGACCAGCATGTTTCGCTGGTCTGGTCGGCGCAAACGGAGCATGCCGACGAACTGCTCAAGCTCGACCCGGAACAGCTCGCCGCCGAAGTCGAGCGCGTGACGCAGAGGCTGCATGGCACGCTCGAATGCGTGACGCCGGCGCGCGGCTTCCCGCTCGCCTTGCAGACCGTCGACCGCCTGGTTGCGCCGCGCGTCGCGCTGGTTGGCGACGCCGCGCACCTGATTCACCCGCTCGCGGGGCAGGGCGTGAACCTGGGGCTACGCGACGTGACCGCGCTCGTAGACGTCATCGCGCAAAAAGAAGCGTTCCGCGACCTCGGCGACCTCGTGCTGCTGCGCCGCTACGAACGCGGCCGCCGCGAGGACATCCAGAAGCTCGTGATCGCCACCGATGGCCTGCAGCGTCTCTTTTCGGTGCCCGGCACGTTCGCGCGCGCGCTGCGCAACACGGGCATGGCGTTCGTCGGCGCGCAGCCGCTCGTCAAGCGCTGGCTGGTGGCGTCGGCGCTCGGCTGAGCGCTGAGCGTTCAGAGGCATCGCCAACGCTCACCGACAGCGCCGCAGCGGGTATTTCGCGTGCTCCAGCGCCGGGCGGCTTAGAATGAACATCTCTGGCCAAGGGCCACGTCGGGATCGAATTTCACCCGGAACGCTTCATGCGCCACCTGCGCGAAGCGTCCCAGAATCAGGAAAGCATCACATGCAAAAGCGTATTCGCATTGCCGCGTTTGCCCTCGCGGCGGCCATTTCGGTGCTCGGCTGCTCGGCGCAGGCCGACCAGACCACCGACAAAATCAAGGCTACGCTGCAATCGCGCCTCGGCGTGGATGGCGGCGACATCAAGAGCATCAGCAAGGCGCCGATGGCGGGTCTCTACGAGGTGAACCTCGGCACGCAGATCATCTATAGCGACGCCAATGGCGATTACGTGCTCACGGGCGATCTCGTCGATACCAAGGCGCACCGCAATCTCACCGAAGCGCGCCTGGCCGAACTCAACAAGGTCGACTTCTCGAAGCTGCCGCTCGAGAACGCGGTGAAGGTCGTGAAGGGCAACGGCAAGCGCCAGATGGCGGTGTTCTCCGATCCGAACTGCCCGTACTGCCATCAGCTCGAAAGCACGCTCAAGTCGATCGACAACGTGACGGTCTACACCTTCCTGTACCCCGTGCTGTCCGAAGACTCCACGACGAAGTCGAAGTCGATCTGGTGCTCGGCCGACCGCGCGAAGGCGTGGGAGTCGTGGATGATCGATCGCAAGGCGCCCACCGCCGCGGGCACCTGTAACACCGCCGCCATCGACAGCAATCTCAAGCTCGGCGCAAAGATGAACGTGACCGGCACGCCCACCGTGATCCTCGCGGACGGCACCCGCCTGCCGGGCGCGGTCAGTGCCGACCGGCTCGAAAGCGCTCTCGGCGCCGTGCGCTGAAGCCCTGACCGAATCTGCCGGCCGCTTTTGCGGCCGGTGCTTTTTTGCCCACTGTTTTTTTCGTATGCCTGCGGTTGCCGCGCGTGAGCTTGCCGCGCGGCGTTCGCTGCAATCACCGCGATTACAGCATTCGCTAACCGAACCCGTCCCCGATCCCGCCGATGAAGCCGATCCGATACACCATCGTCCCGAAGAACCCCGCCGCGCACCTGTTCGAAGTGACGCTCACCATCGAGGATCCCGCGCCGGACGGCCAGTGCTTCATGCTGCCTGTGTGGATTCCGGGCAGCTACATGGTGCGCGAATTCGCGCGCAACATCGTCACGATGCGCGCGACCAACGAAGCGGGCCGCAAGGTGCGCATCAGCAAGACCGACAAGCACACGTGGCAGGCCGCGCCCGTGAAGGGCGCGCTCACACTGCGCTACGAGGTTTATGCGTGGGACCTGTCGGTGCGGGCCGCGCATCTGGACGACACGGTTGGCTTCTTCAACGGCACGAGCGTGTTTCTCGCGGCGCTCGGCCATGAAGGCGCGCAGCACGTGGTCGACATCCAGCGCCCCGATGGCCACGCGTATCGCCACTGGCGCGTCGCCACTGCGCTCGCGGAGGCGCGCGGCACCAAACGCTACGGCTTTGGCGAATACACGGCGTCGGGCTACGACGAGCTGATCGACCACCCCGTCACGCTGGGCGAATTCACGCTCGCGAGCTTCAAGGCGCACGGCGTGCCGCACGACATCGTGATCGCGGGCCGCGTGGTGGCGCTCGATACCGAACGCCTCTCCGCCGACCTGAAGAAGATCTGCGAGGCGCAGATCGCGCTGTTCGAGCCGCGCACCAAGCGCGCGCCAATGGAGCGCTACGTGTTCATGACGCAGGCCGTGAGCGACGGCTACGGCGGGCTCGAGCATCGCGCATCCACGGCGCTCATTTGCAACCGCACCGATCTGCCGGTCAAAGGTAAGACCGAGATGTCCGAGGGCTACCGGACCTATCTGGGGTTGTGCAGCCACGAGTACTTCCATACGTGGAACGTGAAGCGCATCAAGCCCGCCGCGTTCGCGCCGTACGATCTCACGCGTGAGGACTACACCTCGCTGCTGTGGCTCTTCGAAGGCTTCACGTCCTATTACGACGACCTGATGCTGGTGCGCAGCGGCCTCATTTCCGTAGACGAATACTTCGGCCTCCTCGGCAAGACCGTCGGCGGCGTGCTGCGTGGCGCGGGGCGTCTGAAGCAGAGCGTGGCCGAAAGCTCGTTCGACGCGTGGATCAAGTACTACCGACAGGACGAGAACGCGTCGAATGCGATCGTGAGCTACTACACGAAGGGCTCGCTCGTCGCGCTCGCATTCGATCTCGCCATCCGCACGGAAACCAGCGGACGCAAGTCGCTCGACGACGTGATGCGCCTCCTGTGGCAACGCTACGGCCGCGACTTCTATCGCGGCAAGCCGGTGGGCGTGGGCGAGGACGATGTCGAGGCGCTGATCGCTGAGGCAACCGGCGTGGAACTGGGCAGCCTGTTCGCCGACGCCGTGCGCGGCACGCGCGATTTGCCGCTCGCCACGCTGTTCGAGGGGCTGGGCGTGACGCTCGAAGGCGAGCCCGAGCGCGGCGCGAAGCCGTCGCTGGGCGCGCGCCTGCGCGGCGGCGCCGAAGCTTCGATCGCGGTCGTCTATGAGGGCGGCGCGGCGCAAAAGGCGGGGCTTTCGGCCGGCGACGCGCTCATGGCGCTCGACGGCCTGCGCGTTACGGGCGCGAATCTCGATACGCTGCTCGCGCGCTACCAGCCGGGCGCCAAGGTGGAAATCCACGCGTTCCGCCGCGACGAGCTGCGCGTCGCGCGCCTGACGCTCGACGCGCCCGAGATCGCACGCTACAAGCTCACGGTCACCGACAAGCGTCCGGCGCCGCGCGCGCTGCGCGAGCGCTGGCTGGCGGCTTGAGCGTACGCGGAGCGGGCGCTCGGCCCGCTTCGGAAAGAAAGGCGACAGGGCGATCCGGCCCCGTCGCCTTTCTTTTTTGGTTTTCTCGATTGTTCTATCGCTGCAACAATCCGTCATCGGCGGACTACTTTTTCGGGGCGTGGCAAATAAACACAATGGCCTCACTCGCGCAACGTTGCGCAAACGACACCCGAAGGAGTCACCATGACCACCATCCTGCAAATCAATTCCGCCGCTCGCTCGCAAGGCGCCCAGTCGACGCTGCTCGTCAACGAATTGACGACCAAGCTCCAGCAATCGAACCCGGGTGCGAAGGTTGTCACGCGCAACCTGCAAGCCGATCCGCTGCCGCACCTCGACGACGCCGTGCTCGGCGCGTTCTTCACGCCGGTCGAGCAGCGCACGCCGGAGCAGCAGGCCATCGCCGCACGCAGCGAAGCGCTGATTGCCGAACTGCAAGCTGCGGACGTCATCGTGATTGGCGCGCCGATGTACAACTTCGGCATTTCGTCGCAACTGAAGACCTACTTCGACTGGATCGCACGCGCTGGCATCACGTTCCAGTACACCGCGAACGGCCCCGTGGGCCTCGTCACGGGCAAGAAGGTGATCGTGGTTTCGGCGCGCGGCGGCAAGTATCACGGCACGCCGAACGACAGCCAGACGCCGTACCTCAAGTCGTTCCTCGGCTTCCTCGGCATGACCGACGTGAGCTTCATCTACGCCGAAGGCCTGAACATGGGCCCGGAAGCCGCCGGTGCAGCGCTCGCGAGCGCACGTGAGGCAATTGCGGCGGCCTGAGCGGCTGCTGTGAAGTGAAGCCGATGCGGTGCGTTATTGCGCCGTATCGCATGCAGTAAAGCAAAAACGCCACGAAGCGTGCTTCGTGGCGTTTTTCATTGTGCGCGGCGTGCTTCGCTGCGTCAGGCAAGCACTTCGGCCGTGTCCGGCAAGCGCCAGTCGATTGGCGCGCGGGCGTGCGCGCTCAGGTACGCATTGGCTTGCGCGAAATGTCCGCAGCCGAGGAAGCCGCGATGCGCCGAGAGCGGCGACGGATGCGGCGCTTCCAGCACGCAATGCTCGCCCGTGCCGAGCAGCGCGCGCTTGTTCTGCGCGTGCGCGCCCCAGAGCATGAACACGAGATGTTCGTGGCGCGCGGCGATCTCGCGGATCAGCGTGTCGGTGCAGCGCTCCCAGCCGCGCTTCGCGTGGCTCGCGGCGTTCGCGCGCTCGACGGTGAGCACCGTGTTGAGCAGCAGCACGCCCTGGCGCGCCCAGGCATCGAGACAGCCGTGAGCGGGCGCCTCGATTCCGAGGCTCGCCGCGATCTCCTTGAAGATGTTGCGCAGCGAGGGCGGGGTGCGCACCGCAGGCGGGACCGAGAACGCCAGGCCGTGCGCTTGCGGCGTGCCGCGGTCATCGCCGTGATACGGGTCCTGGCCGAGGATCACCACTTTCACTTCGTCGGGCGAGGTGAGGCGCAGCGCGCGGAATACATCGGTGGGATAGACGGTCTTGCCGGCGGCGCGTTCGTCGTCGACGAAACGGCACAGTGGCGCGTACGCGTCGCTCTCGATGAACGGTGTGAGCAACTCGCGCCAAGCCGTGGGCAGCGCGGCGAACTGGTCTTCGAGACGCGCGATCGCGGCACTCGATGGCGGGTTGCCGGTGGACTGGGCGGAGGCTGACTGGCTGGCGGACATGGGCGCGGTTGCGAGTGTGGCTACGGGAGCGGATGCGGGGAATTCGTCGTCGTCGAAGAGCGAGAAGATCGAGATCTGGCGCGGGTCGACTTCGGGTGCGGACGTTTCGTCGAGCATGGCCAATGCTGCTTCAGGCGGCGTGTCGTCGAACAGCGAGGTTTGCACCGGCGCCACGGCGCGCGTGTGTTTCGTGGAGGTCATGGGCGGCAAGTGTCGCAAGAATCGCGCTGCGATTCAATCCGGCTCGACGGGTGAAAGGCCTGCTGGCAGGCACGGATGTTCGTCTTGCAACTAACAGCGGTGAATTTCACGATGAATTCGCGATGACTTGGCGGCACCGCTTACCGCTGCGCTCGCGCTTAGCCTTCGCGCAGCGTGTAGCCGCGCTGGGCCTTGCTGATGTCGTCGGGCGCGAGTCCCGGCAGTGCCTTCGCCAATTCCGCTGCAAGCGTGTGCAACGCGGCTTCGTCGCCGGCCTTCAGTTCCAGCTCGATTTCGCAGATAGGCGCGCGGCGCGTTTCGCCGTTCACGTCCGCGGTGATATCGCCTTGATCGATGGCCGCTTCCACTTCAGCGCCCTCGACCTGCAAGGTCCACAGCGTGCGCGTGAAATCGGTGCGAAAGAGGGGAATCAGATTCGCAGCCGCGTCGGAAAGCGCCGTCGAAACGCCCGCTTCGTCGCACTCGTGCAGCAGCTTGTCGATCTCGAGCGCTTCACCCGCCACCGGCATTTCCCACTCATGCCGCGCGTGGAGGCCGT
Organism: Paraburkholderia caffeinitolerans; assembly: GCF_902859945.1. Classification (GTDB taxonomy): domain Bacteria; phylum Pseudomonadota; class Gammaproteobacteria; order Burkholderiales; family Burkholderiaceae; genus Paraburkholderia; species Paraburkholderia caffeinitolerans. The sequence continues at coordinate 156,825 of NZ_CADIKL010000013.1, forward strand.
TTTGCGCCACGCCCACGGTCTTGAACGTCTGCAGCCAGCCTTCGGGCGCGCGGCGCAGCCGCAGCGCGCTCTTCGCGCGCGCGAGCACGAGCGACGGCGTGTCGAAGTAGATGTTTTCCAACCGCACTTCGCGGCCCGGTGCGCCGGCGCGCGCCTCGAAGAGACGCAGCGCCGCGTCCACCTGGTCGCGCGGCAGCGCGAGTTTGATTTCGCGTTCGATGGCCATCGTCGCTTGTTACCTGTTTGTTACCTGGATGCAATCAGAAGAACATACGCGCGAGTTCCGCGCCGGGGTTTTCGGCGCGCATGAACGCCTCGCCCACGAGGAACGTGTGTACCGCAAGCTCGCGCATCTTCTCGACATCGGCGCGCGAGAGAATGCCCGACTCGGTCACGACGATGCGGTCTTCCGGCACATCGTCGAGCATGCCGATGGTGGTTTGCAGCGTGGTCTCGAAGGTGCGCAGATTGCGGTTGTTGATGCCGATGAGCGGCGTCTTCAGCGTGAGCGCGTGTTCGAGCTCCGCGCGATCGTGCACTTCGACGAGCACCGCGAGGCCCAGCGAATGTGCGAGCGCTTCGAGATCGCGCATCTGGCCGGGTTCGAGCGCGGCGGCGATCAGCAGGATCGCATCGGCGCCCATTGCGCGCGCTTCGACGACCTGATACGGGTCGACGATGAAATCCTTGCGCAGCACCGGAAGGTTGCACGCGGCGCGCGCGGCTTCCAGATACGCGACGCTGCCCTGGAAGAATTGCACGTCGGTGAGCACGGAAAGGCATGCCGCGCCGCCTTCGGCGTAAGAACGCGCGATTTCGGCGGGTTGGAAGTTTTCGCGCAGCACGCCCTTCGAGGGGCTTGCTTTCTTCACTTCCGCGATCACGGCGGCCTGGCCGTTAGCGTGCTTCGCGCGCAAGGCGCCGACGAAGTCGCGCAGATCGCGCGCGCTCGCCTCCAGACGCAGCGCTTCGAGCGGTGCGCTCTGCTCGGCAGCGCGGACTTCTTCGCGCTTCACCGCAATGATTTTTTCGAGGATGTCGCTCATGATGTTCGGGCAAAAAATCGGGCAAAAACAGTGATGGATCAGCGTTTGAACTGTTGCGTGAAGCGTACCAGTTCATCGACCTTGGCGCGGGCGCGGCCGCTTGCGAGGGTCTCGCGCGCGAGCGCGATGCCGTCGGCGATCGAGTTCACGACGTTGGCCGAATAGAGCGCCGTGCCCGCGTTCAGCGTGACGATCTCGCGCGCCGTGCCGGGCTCGTTCGAGAGCGCGCCGAGCAGCATGGCCTTCGACTCGTCGGCGTTTTCGACCTTGAGCGAGCGGTTCGAGACCATCTGCATGCCGAAGTCTTCGGGATGGATTTCGTACTCGCGGATCTCGCCGTCCTTCAGCTCGCCCACGAGCGTGGCCGCGCCGAGCGAGACTTCGTCCATGCCGTCCTTGCCGTACACCACGAGCACGTGCTTCGCGCCCAGACGCTGCATCACGCGCACCTGGATGCCGACGAGGTCCGCGTGAAACACGCCCATCAGTTGATTGGGCGCGCCGGCCGGATTCGTGAGCGGCCCGAGGATGTTGAAGATCGTGCGCACGCCCAGCTCGCGGCGCACGGCGGCGATGTTCTTCATCGCCGGATGATGGTTGGGCGCGAACATGAAGCCCATGCCCGTTTCGGCGATCGACGCAGCTACCTGGTCCGGTTGCAGGTCGATGTTCACGCCGAGCGCTTCGAGCACGTCCGCGCTGCCCGACTTGCTCGACACGCCGCGGTTGCCGTGCTTGGCGACCTTCGCGCCCGCCGCTGCCACGACGAACATCGAGGCCGTGGAAATATTGAAGGTGTGCGAACCATCGCCGCCCGTGCCGACGATGTCGATGAAATTCGAATTGTCCTTCACCTCGACGTGATTCGCGAACTCGCGCATGACTGTGGCGGCCGCCGTGATCTCGCCGATGGTTTCCTTCTTCACGCGCAAGCCGGTGATGATGGCCGACGAGAGCACGGGCGAAAGCTCGCCGCGCATGATGAGGCGCATGAGGTGGAGCATCTCGTCGTGGAAAATCTCGCGATGCTCGATCGTGCGCTGCAGCGCTTCCTGCGGGGTAATCATGATGGTCGCCTCCGTATCAAGCGTGCCGGGTTTGCTTCAGGAAGTTCTCGAACAGCGCGTGGCCGTGCTCCGAGAGGATCGATTCCGGATGGAACTGCACGCCTTCCACCGCGAGTTCGCGGTGACGCACGCCCATGATTTCGCCGTCGTCGGTCCAGGCCGACACTTCGAGGCAGTCGGGCAGCGACTCGCGCTCGATTGCGAGCGAGTGATAGCGCGTCACATTGAAGTGCTTCGGCAGGTCGGCGAACACGCCTTTGCAGTCGGTTTCGATCTGGCTCACCTTGCCGTGCATGATGGTCTTCGCGCGCACGACGCGCCCGCCGAAGGCCTCACCAATCGCCTGATGGCCGAGGCACACGCCGAGAATCGGCGTCTTGCCCGCGAATTCGCGCAGCACGTCTAGCGTGATGCCCGCGTGCTGCGGGTTGCTCGGCCCGGGCGAGAGGCAGATGCGCGCCGGGTTGAGCTTTCTGATTTCGTCGATGGTGATTTCGTCGTTGCGATACGTGCGGACGTCTTCGCCGAGTTCGCCGAAGTACTGGACGATGTTGTAGGTAAACGAATCGTAGTTGTCGATCATGAGCAACATGGTCTTGTCTCCGCTCAGAAGTCGCTGTCGAGGCCGTCCTGCACCTGCTCGGCGGCGCGCAGCACGGCGCGCGCCTTGTTCTCGGTTTCCTGCCATTCGGACTCGGGCACCGAATCGGCGACCACGCCCGCCGCGGCCTGCACGTACAGATTGCCGTTGTGGATGAGGCCGGTGCGGATCGCAATCGCGAGGTCCATCTCGCCATTGAACGAGAGATAGCCGACCGCGCCGCCGTAGAGACCACGCTTCACCGGCTCGAGTTCGTCGATGAGTTCCATCGCGCGCACCTTGGGCGCGCCCGAGAGCGTGCCGGCCGGGAAGGTCGCGCGCAGCACGTCGAAGTTGCTCACGCCGGGCTTGAGCTTGCCTTCCACCGAGCTCACGATGTGCTGCACGTGCGAGTACTTTTCGATGATCATCTGGTCGGTCACCGCCACCGAGCCGATTTCGGCGATGCGGCCCACGTCGTTGCGCGCGAGGTCGATCAGCATGACGTGCTCGGCGATCTCCTTCGGATCGTTGAGCAGTTCGGTCGCGAGTTCCGCATCGCGCTCGGGCGTGTTGCCGCGCGGACGCGTGCCCGCGAGCGGACGGATCGTCACAATGCGGTCCTCGCCGCGCTGCTCCTGGCGCACCAGAATTTCCGGCGAGGCGCCCACCACATGGAAGTCGCCGAAGTTGTAGTAATACATGTACGGCGACGGGTTCAGCGAACGCAGCGCGCGATAGAGCGAAAGCGGATTGTCGCGATACGGCTTGCTGATGCGCTGGCCCACCTGCACCTGCATCAGCTCGCCCGCGGCGATGTATTCCTTCGCCTTGCGCACGGCCGCGAGGTAATCGTCCTTCTTGAACTCGCGATACGTCTCGGTGCGCACGCTCGCCGAAGTCACCGGCGGCTGCACGGTTTGGCGCAGGCGCTGCTTGAGTTCGCGCAGGCGGTGCTTGGCCTTGGTGTAGGCCTCGGGCGTTTGCGGATCGGCGTAGACGATGAGATAGAGCTTGCCTGCGAGATTGTCGATGACCGCGACTTCCTCGGTCAGCAGTAGCTGGATGTCGGGCAGGCCGAGATCGTCGGGCGGGCAGGTCTCGGCGAGTTTCTTCTCGATGTAGCGCACCGCGTCGTAGCCGAAGTAGCCCGCGAGGCCGCCGCAAAAGCGCGGCAGGCCGGGGCGCTGCGCGACCTTGAAGCGCGCCTGGTATTGCGCGATGAATTCGAGCGGATCGCCGTCGTGCGTCTCCGTCACCTGGCCGTCGCGCACGACTTCCGAAATGCCGTTGCGCGTGCGGATCAGCGAGCGCGCGGGCAAGCCGATGAACGAATAGCGCCCGAAGCGCTCCCCGCCCACCACGGACTCCAGCAGAAACGAGTTGGCGCCGCCGCGCTCGGGCTGCGCGAGCTTCAGATACAGCGAGAGCGGCGTTTCGAGATCGGCCAGCGCTTCGGCGATCAGCGGGATGCGGTTGTAGCCCTCGTTGGCGAGGGACTGAAATTCGAGTTCGGTCATGTTCCGATCCTGTGCGTGCTGCCGTTCGCGACTTCGGGTGCGGGCCCAGTGCGGCTCAAAAAGGGGCGCGGCGTGTGCGCGATGGCGTCTGTTTTGAGTGCTCGATTGCGCTGGCGCTTGTTGGTGGCTCGTTGGTTGCTCATGCTGCCGGGCGTCGCTTAAGCGCTTGCCAGGCAGGTTGCGGCATCGCGACGAAGGGTGCGAGACGTAGGCATTAGCGTGCCCTGGCAGGTGGGCCGCGTCGAGAACAACTTACGGACGACGAAACCACACGCAAGGACAGCGAAACACCACGGCCGTACCAGCCGACGGGTTAGCGCAACAGTTTAGAGTCGAGACACGCGCGAATGCGCAGCGAAGTAAAAAACGAAGCTGAAGAAGCGCGCGATTGCAGCGAAACTTCAGCGAACCTCGGGAGAGGTTAGCGCGACCAGCGACGCCAGGGCCAGGCTCCCCGGTCGATGCTGCTCAGACTCCGTTTTTTATTCAGAAACATGAGGGTAAGGTGACTGTAAGTACGGGACTCAGGTCAGAAGATTGTGTGCTGCGATGGCCTTGGCGGCCTCGAGCAGCGAGGCAACTATACCATCCGACTCAATTTTTTGTACAGGCTGGCCGTGATTGTAGCCGTACGGCACCGTGAGGGTGGCCATGCCCGCCGCGCGGCCCGCGAGCGCATCGTTCTCCGAATCGCCGATGGCGACCGCCGCTTGGGGCGCCACGCCCAGACGCTCGCACGCAGTGAGCATGGGCAGCGGATCGGGCTTTTTCTTCGGCAGGCTGTCGCCGCCCAGCACGGCCTCGAAGTACTGCGCCAGGCCGTATTGCTCCAGCAGCTCCACGGCGAAGCGGTATGGCTTGTTGGTCACGCACGCGAGCTTGACGCCCGCGTCGCGCAGCGCTGATAGACCGGCTTCCACGTCCGGATACAGGCGTGTGTGGCGGCCGTTGATCTTCGCGTACTCGTCCTGATAGAGCGCGAGCGCCTCGTCGAAGCGCGCTTCGACGTGGTCCGCATGAAAGCGCGGCGCGAGCACGCTGCGGATCAGATGCTCCGAGCCTTTGCCCACGTAGCCCATCACTTCCTCGCGCGTGGTTTCCTCGGCGTCGAGTTGCGCGAGCATGCCGTTCAGGCCCGCCGCGAAGTCGTCGGCGGTGTCGACCATGGTGCCGTCGAGGTCGATCAGCGCCGCTTCGATGCGCGGCGCCTTGAACTGGACGGCCGCGCTCATTGCACGTTGCCGGCGCTGGCGTCGCCGCTCGCAAGCTGCGCGCGCATCTGGTCGATCACGGCCTTGTAGTCGGGCTTGCCGAAGATCGCCGAGCCGGCCACGAAAGCGTCCGCGCCCGCTGCCGCGATTTCGGCGATGTTATCGACCTTCACGCCGCCATCGACTTCGAGATGAATCTCGCGGCCCGTGCGCGCGGTGTAGGCGTCGATCTTCGCGCGCGCCTCGCGCAGCTTGTTGAGCGCCTCGGGAATGAACGACTGGCCGCCGAAGCCCGGGTTCACCGACATGATGAGGATGAGGTCGAGCTTGTCCATCACATGGTCGAGGTAGTTCAGCGGCGTGGCCGGGTTGAACACGAGGCCCGCCTTGCAGCCGTGGTCGCGGATCAGCGAGAGCGTGCGGTCGATGTGGTCCGAGCCTTCCGGATGGAAGCTGATCAGGTTCGCGCCGGCCTTGGCGAAGTCGGGCACGATGCGGTCGACCGGGCGCACCATCAGGTGCACGTCGATGGGCACGTCCACGTGCGGGCGGATTGCCTCGCACACGAGCGGGCCGATGGTGAGGTTCGGCACGTAATGGTTGTCCATTACGTCGAAGTGGATCCAGTCGGCGCCGGCTTCGACGACGTTACGGACTTCCTCGCCAAGACGCGCGAAGTCGGCGGAGAGGATGCTGGGGGCGATGCGGAATTGCGTCATGGCGGCAATCGGAAAACTGACGGGAAAACCGTATTTTACCGTCAGGCACAAGCGCCGTTGGTCGACGCACGCAGAGTTTCCGTACGGTTGACCGTCCGGCCAGGGCGGGCTTGGCGGCGCGGGCCGTGGTCCATGCGGGGCGCAGCGGGTTGCGGGTGCTGCCCGCATCAAGCAGAATGCACTTCCATGGGGCCCGCCTGGCGGGACCCGCGCCCGGAGGCGCCGAGGGTGCTTTCACGATAATGGCAATGCGCGCAGCGCGCGGCCGACGACCGTAATACCGGCCCACGCGGCCCGGCAATTGGAACAAGGATGAGCCAGTACGAATTCAGCGTGACCTCGCAGGTGCGCTACCTGCCCGAAGAATCGGACCCGGAGCGTCGGCAATATGCCTTCGCGTACACGCTGACCATTCGCAATACCGGACAGGTGAGCGCACAGCTGATTGCGCGGCACTGGGTCATCACCGACAGCGAAAATCTGGTGCAGGAAGTGAAGGGGCTTGGCGTCGTCGGACATCAGCCGCTGCTGAAGCCGGGTGAGCACTTCGAATACACGAGCTGGGCCGTGATCGCAACGCCGGTGGGCACCATGCGCGGGGATTACTTCTGCGTGGCGGAGGACGGCGAGCGCTTCGAAGCGCCCGTGTCCGAGTTCATTCTGCACATGCCGCGCACGCTGCATTGAACCCCTCTTTGAACCGTTACCCGTTATCCGTATCGGCTAGTCCTGCGAATCGCGCGGGGCGCGCTTCTTTCTGCCCGATGCGGTCCACATTACGATGAAAATCAACAGGAATAGCGCCAGCAGCGCCTCCAGCCCAAATATGAGCATCGGGTATTCGTCGAGCAGATCTGACATGGTGGCATCCATCGAAAGCAATGATTGTAGGCGGGAGTCGAGAGTCGAATGGGGTCTTGGCAGGGCGCCCGCGTTCGCGTCAGATTGTGCGCCAGAATCGGCGCGTCGTTCTGGCGTGATGGTGGGATTAACGACGGCGCGCGAGCGGGCGCGCCGTTTTTTCGCGATTCGTGTGAAAGACGGGGCGGCGCCGCTCGGGGGCCGATCCGGTGGCCGGCTTTGCGGCTGGCTGGGCGCGCTTTCTCTCGCGGCGCTGCTTGCGGCGTGCGGCGGCCCGAGCTACGTGAGCACCACGGCGCCCAAGGGCACGCCCATGCTGCCCGGGCAGATCGCGGCTGCACGTCTCACTGCCGTGGCCTGGCAGCAGGTGCCGGGCTGGCAGGACGATTCGCTGATCGGTGCTACGGCTGCGCTGCGGCAGAACTGCACGCGCCTCGCGCGTGAGCCGCGTTGGCAGCGCGCCTGCGCGGCGGCCTCGCAACTGGACGATCTCGACGCCGCCAGTGCCCGAGTATTCTTCGAGACGTACTTCACGCCCTATCAATTCGCCAACAACGACGGCACGCTCGACGGCCTGGTAACCGGCTACTACGAGCCGTTGCTGCACGGCTCGCGCACGCGCCACGGCATCTATCAGACGGCGCTGTATCGCTGGCCCGCCGGCTATCGCGCGGGCTCCGCGCTGCCGGCGCGCGCGCAACTGGAGCGCGCGGGCATTCTGAACGGCAACGAGCTGGTCTGGGTCGACGATCCCATCGAAGCGTTCTTCCTGCAGGTGCAAGGGTCGGGGCGCGTCGTAATGGAAGATGGCAGCGTGATGCGCGTGGGCTTTGGCGGCACCAACAATCAGCCCTACAAGTCGATCGGCCGCTGGCTGCTCGATCGCGGCGAGCTCACGCCCGCGCAGGCCACCATGCAGGGCATCAAGGCTTGGGCTCGCGCGAACCCGCCGCGCGTGGACGCGTTGCTCGACACCAACCCGCGCTTCGTGTTCTTCCGCGAGATGCCCTCCACCGAAGGCGCACCGCACGGCGGCGCGGATGGCCCGATTGGCGCGCTGGGCGTGCCGCTCACACCGGAGCGCTCGATTGCGGTCGATCCGTCGTCGATTCCGCTCGGCACGCCGGTCTTTCTGCAGACCACGCGCCCGCTCACGAACACGCCGCTTAACCGGCTCGTGTTCGCGCAGGACACCGGCTCGGCCATCAAGGGCGGCGTGCGCGCCGACTACTTCTGGGGCCTTGGCGACGATGCAGGCGACCTGGCCGGCAAGATGAAGCAGGGCGGCCGCATGTGGCTGCTGTTCCCGAACTCGTAAGCATCCCGCACGAAGCGCACACGTGAAAAAGCCGGCGATCTGAGCAGACGCCGGCTTTTTCGTTTCCGTGCTGGGGGCAGCCTATTTAGGCGGCTTACTTCGGCCGCTTGTCGATCACGCGCCGGGCCTTGCCGACGGAACGCTCGATGCCGTTCACTTCCAGCACATTCACCTGCGCAGTCACGCCGATCAGCGATTTGATGTCGTACGCAAGCTGCTTGCTCGCGGCGTCGAGCGCGCCATAGTCGGGTGCGGTTTCGGGGCACGGCTCGCAGTTGAGCGTCATGACGTCCATCGGACCTTCCTTGGTCAGGACAATCTGATAATGCGGCGCCAGCGCGTGCTGCTTGAGCAGCAGTTCCTCGATCTGCGTGGGGAACACGTTCACGCCCCGGATGATGAGCATGTCGTCCGAGCGGCCCGTGATCTTCTCCATGCGGCGCATGGTGCGCGCCGTGCCGGGCAACAGGCGCGTGAGGTCGCGCGTGCGATAGCGGATGATGGGCAGCGCTTCTTTCGTGAGCGAGGTGAAGACCAGTTCGCCAAACTCGCCGTCGGGCAGCACTTCACCGGTATCGGGGTCGATGACTTCTGGGTAGAAGTGGTCTTCCCAGATCGTCGGGCCGTCCTTGGTCTCCGCGCACTCGGAGGCCACGCCGGGACCCATCACTTCGGAGAGGCCGTAGATGTCGACGGCCGTGATGCCCATGCGCTGCTCGATGGCCGCGCGCATGTCGTTGGTCCAGGGCTCGGCGCCGAAAATGCCAATGCGCAGCGAGCACGTGGCCGGATCGATGCCCTGCCGCTCCATTTCGTCGGCGATGGCGAGCATGTAGCTCGGCGTGACCATGATGATGTCGGGGCGGAAGTCCTGAATCAGTTGGACCTGCTTTTCGGTCTGGCCGCCGCCGAATGGAATTACCGTGAGGCCCGCGCGCTCCGCGCCGTAGTGCGCGCCGAGACCACCCGTGAAGAGTCCGTAGCCATAGCTGATGTGCACCTTGTCGCCGCGCCGCGCGCCTGCCGCGCGCACCGAGCGCGCGACCAGATTGGCCCAGGTGTCGATGTCGCGCGCCGTGTAAGCCACGACGGTCGGCTTGCCGGTCGTTCCAGACGACGCATGAATGCGCGAGATCTGGTCCTGCGGTACCGCGAACATCCCAAACGGGTAGCTGTCGCGCAAGTCCTTCTTGGTCGTGAACGGGAAGCGCGCGAGGTCGGCGAGCGATTTCAGTTCGGACGGATGCACACCGGCTTCGTCGAACTTGCGCCGGTACACGGGCGAATGCTCGTACGCGTGATTGAGCGACCATTTCAGCCGTTCGAGCTGAAGCGCCGCGAGTTCGTCGCGGCTGGCCGTTTCAATGGGCTCGAGCGGCAGCGGGGTAGTCATCGATGTCTCCTCAAACTTCACTAATAGGGAATGCGGGTCGTGCGGTTTGTGCAGATACAGGCGCGCCGCGTTACTCGGCCGCGGGAATCACATTGCCCCGAATCTGGGCGGACTTGCCTCTGAACATGGCGACGGTTTCGCCTGCGCGGTTCGTTACGCGGATGTCGTAAATGCCGTTGCGCCCGGAAAGCACCTGCTCGACGGCTTCGGCGGTGAGCACATCGTCGGGTTGGACCGGGCGCAGGAATTCGATCGAGCAGCCCGCCGCGACGGTGTTCACGTTGTAGGTATTGCAGGCGAACGCGAAGGTCGAGTCCGCGAGCGTGAAGATCAGGCCGCCGTGGCAGATCTGGTGGCCGTTGAGGAACTCGGGGCGCACGGCCATGCGCAAGCGTGCATAGCCCGCGCGCACTTCGAGCAGTTCCATGCCGAGCGCGCGGCTGCAGCCGTCGGCCGCGTACATGGCTTGCGCCGTGGCGCGGGCGAGTTCGTCGGGCGTCATTTCGGCGAGCGCAGCGGTTTGCGTGGACATCGATGCATTCATATCAACGCCCCTCGAAGCGCGGCGCGCGTTTTTCGATGAAGGCCTGCACGCCCTCGGCATAGTCATGCGACGCGCCCAATTCGCGCTGCAGGTCGCGCTCCAGATTGAGTTGCTGGTCGAGCGTGTTCGTGGCCGAAGCGCGCAATGCTTCGCGCGTGGCGACGATGGCGCGCGTGGGTTGTTTCGCGAGATGCGTGGCAAGCGCCGTGGCTGTCGTTGCGAGGTCGGTGTCGTCCGTCACTTGCCAGACGAGGCCCCAGCTTTCGGCTTTCTCGGCGCTGAGCTTGTCGCCTGTCATGGCGAGGCCGAGCGCGCGCGTCATGCCTACGCGTTTGGGCAGGAACCACGTGCCGCCCGAGTCGGGCACGAGGCCGATCTTCACGAATGCCTGAATGAAGCTGGCGGAGCGCGCGGCGAGCACGAGGTCACAAGCGAAGGCGAGATTCGCGCCCGCGCCGGCCGCAGTGCCGTTGACGGCGGCAATGACGGGCATCGGCAGCGCCTGGAGGCGCTTGATCAGCGGGTTGAAATGTTCTTCGATGAGCGCGCCGAGGTCGGTCATTGCGCCTGGCGTGAAATCGAGGTCGGCGAGGTCCTGGCCGGCGCAGAAGCCGCGGCCCGCGCCGGTCAGCACGAGCGCTCGCGCACCGGCAGCGGTGACTTCGTCGAGCGCCGCCGCAAGTTCGCGGTGCATGGCGCGGGTGAAGCTGTTGAGCTTGTCTGGGCGGTTTAGCGTGATCGTGGCCACGCGCGTGGATGTGTCGATTTCGACGCGGATTGCTTCGTAGGACATCGGTTGTCTCCTGTCGATCGGAGTTAGTGCTTCAGCACTTACTCCGATCCCATGCAAAGCTGTCGGCGGCACTTGGCGCTTTAGCGTTTAGTGCGGCCCCACGCAAAGCTGGCTCCTTCTCTCCTCGGACCGCCGTGCGCGTTGCCCGGCGGGTGGCTGTGCTGGCTTTCAGCGCGTTGCTCAGACGCGCTCGATCGCCAGCGCAATGCCCTGGCCGACACCGATGCACATCGTGCAAAGCGCGTAGCGCCCCTGGGTGCGTTCCAGTTGATGCAGCGCCGTCGTGACGAGTCGCGCGCCCGAAGCGCCGAGCGGATGGCCCAGTGCGATCGCGCCGCCGTTCGGGTTCACGCGCGGATCGTTGTCGGCGACGCCGAGTGCGCGCAGCACCGCGAGGCCTTGCGACGCGAATGCTTCGTTGAGTTCGATCACGTCGAACTGGTCGAGCGTCATGCCCAATTGCTTGAGCAGCTTTTGCGTGGCGGGCGCGGGGCCGAAGCCCATGATGCGCGGCGCGACGCCGGCCGTCGCCATGCCGAGCACGCGCGCGCGGCGGCGCAGACCATATTGACTAGCGGCTTCCTCATTCGCGAGCAGCAGGGCGCACGCGCCGTCATTGACGCCCGATGCGTTGCCGGCCGTGACCGTGCCGTCGGGCTTCACCACGCCCTTGAGCTTGCCGAGCGCTTCGAGCGACGTTTCGCGCGGATGTTCGTCGAGCGTCACGCGCACCGGATCGCCGTTTTTCTGCGCGATCTCAACCGCGACGATTTCTTGCGCCAGCGTGCCGTCCTTCTGCGCGCGTGCGGCGTTCTGCTGGCTGCGCAGTGCGAACGCGTCCTGATCGGCGCGGCTGATGTCGAACTCGATCGCGACGTTTTCCGCCGTTTCGGGCATCGAATCGATGCCGTATTGCTGCTTCATCAGCTTGTTCACGAAACGCCAGCCGATGGTCGTGTCGTAAATGGCGGCATCTCGCGAGAAGGCCGATGCGGCCTTGCCCATCACGAACGGTGCGCGCGTCATGCTTTCCACGCCGCCCGCAATCATCAGGCGCGCTTCCCCGGCCTTGATGGCGCGCGCGGCGCTGCCGACCGCGTCGAGGCCAGAACCGCAGAGGCGGTTGAGCGTGCCGCCGGGCACGTCCGTGGGCAGGCCCGCGAGCAGCGCCGCCATGCGGGCAACGTTGCGGTTGTCTTCGCCGGCCTGGTTGGCGCAGCCGTAAAGCACGTCGTCGATTGCACTCCAGTCCACGCCGGGGTTGCGCTCGACTAGCGCGCGAATGGGCACGGCGGCGAGGTCGTCGGCGCGCACGTCTTTCAGGGCGCCGCCGTAGCGGCCAAACGGAGTGCGAATCGCGTCGCAGATATAGGCTTCGGTCATCTCGGATTCCTGCGGCATGAGCGCGGAAGTGCGCTCATGCCTTGCATGCTAGAAGGACGGGGAGTGAGGCGCTATTCGGCCAAACCGCATAGGCCGTTCAGCTGACTGCAACCGGAGCCGCTTTCGGTTCAACATGAACGCGGCTCTGAACCACGCGGAAGCGGTTCGCCACGAACGCGGCGTCGGCCAGTGCGGCGTTCGCGGCCGGGTTTGCGCCGGTGCCGTGGAAGTCCGAGAAAGCCGCGGATTGATTCACGAACACACCGCCCGTCAGGTTGATCGAGAGCGCCACGCCGCCGGTGATCGCGGCTTCGTGGGCGGCTTCGATCACTGCGTCATCGGTGCTGTATACCGAGAGCGTGAGCGCGCCGTGGTCGCGTGCGGTCGCGCCGGCCAGTTCGAGCGATTGCGCGGTCGAATCGGTGGCAATCACGAACGAGATCGGGCCGAACCATTCGCGCGTGAACGAGGCGGCGTCGCGCGCGGCGTCGAGCGAGAGCACGAGCGGCGTGCGTACGCGCGCACCGGCGAATTGCGGGTGCTCGAGCGTCTGGCTGTCGGCGAGCACGGTGCCCAGTTTGCGCGCTGCTTCGATGCGCGCCGTAACACTTTCGTTCTGGATCGCGCCGAGCACTTCCACGGCGCGGGCAGGATCGGCCACGAACTTCTGGACAGCGCCCGCAATCGCTTGTGCGACGGTCTCGAAGCTCACGTGGCCTTCGGCGGTCTGGATGCCGGTGCGCGGCACGTAGATGTTCTGCGGCGCCGTGCACATCTGGCCCGAATAGAGCGAGAGCGAGAACGCGATGTTGCGCGCGGCGGCCTTCAGGTCGGCCACGGAATCGATCACGATCTGGTTCACGCCGGCCTTTTCGGTGTAGACCTGCGCCTGGTGCGCGTGCTGTTCAAGCCAGTCGCCGTTCTGCGTGCTGCCGGTGAAGTCGATCAGCTTGATTTCAGGGCGCAGTGCGAGCTGCTGAGCGAGCGCGCCGTCGTTGGGCTCGGTCGCGAGCAGCGTGACCACGTTCGGATCGAAGCCGGCTTCGCGTAGCACTTCGCGCGCGATGCGCACCGTGACTGCGAGCGGCAGGATCGCACCCGGATGCGGCTTGACGATCACCGTGTTGCCCGTCGCCAGATCGGCGAACAGGCCGGGGTAGCCGTTCCAGGTCGGGAACGTGCAGCAGCCGAGCACGAGACCGGTGCCGCGCGGCACGACGGTAAAGCGCTTTTGCATCGCGAGCGGCGGGTTCTTGCCTTGCGGCTTTTCCCAGTGTGCGTCGGCGGGAATGCGGCGCAACTGGTCCCATGCGTAGGTAACGGCTTCGAGCGCGCGGTCCTGAGCGTGCGGGCCGCCTGCCTGGAAGGCCATCATGAACGCTTGGCCAGTCGTATGCATCACGCTGAAGGCGATTTCGAAGCTCGCGCGGTTCAGGCGCTCGAGAATTTCGAGGCTCACGCCTGCCCATGCCTGCGGGCCGGCGGCGCGCCAGTCGCGCTGCGCCTTCTGAGCGGCTTCGATCAGCTGATCGGGCGTCGACTTCGGATAGCGAGCCCCAAGCGCGAAACCGAATGGCGACGTCTCGCTGCCTACGGTTTCACCGGAGCCCGGCTGGTCGAGTTCGAAGGTGCGATTGAGGTGAGCCTTGAATGCGGCTTCTCCGTCTGCGGCAGCAGATTCCCCGTACACTTTGGGGCTCGGCATTTCGGCGAACGGGCTCCAGTAGCCGCGCGTTTCGATGGCGGCAAGCGCTTTTTGCAGCACGGCTTCGTGCTTGGCGAACAACGGATGTGTCATGGCGCAACGTTGATTGAGAGGTTGGAGGAGGCCCGTGCCAATTAATTGACCGACCGGTTGGTTGGCGAATGTTAGCATTAGTCAAACTTCGGCGTGAAAAATTTTTTTAGGGACTTTTCTTTGATGGAAGGAGGGCGTATGGGGTACGAAAACATCCTGGTCGAAACGCGTGGCAAGGTCGGCCTGATCACGTTGAACCGTCCGAAGGCACTCAACGCACTGAACGATGCGTTGATGGACGAACTGGGCACGGCGCTCAAGGCGTTCGACACCGATGAGGGGATTGGCGCGATCGTCATTACCGGCAGCGAGAAGGCGTTCGCGGCGGGGGCCGACATCGGCATGATGGCGAGCTACAGCTTCATGGATGTCTACAAGGGCGATTACATTACGCGCAACTGGGAGACGATCCGCTCGGTCCGCAAGCCGGTCATTGCGGCTGTCGCGGGCTTTGCGCTGGGTGGTGGCTGTGAACTGGCGATGATGTGCGACATCATCTTTGCGGCGGACACCGCGAAGTTTGGGCAGCCGGAAATCAAGCTGGGTGTGATCCCCGGCGCGGGCGGTACGCAGCGGTTGCCGCGCGCGGTGTCGAAGGCCAAGGCGATGGATTTGTGCCTGACCGCTCGCATGATGGATGCCGCGGAAGCGGAGCGTGCGGGGTTGGTGTCTCGTGTGATTCCTGCGGCAGATCTTCTGAACGAAGCGCTTGTCGCGGCCGCCACGATCAGCGAATACTCGCTACCCGCCGTCATGATGGCCAAGGAGGCGGTGAATCGCGCCTACGAAACTACGCTCGCGGAGGGAGTGCACTTCGAGCGCCGCATGTTCCATTCGCTTTTTGCGACCGAGGATCAGAAGGAAGGAATGGCGGCCTTCGTGGAAAAGCGCAAGCCCGTGTTCAAGAACAAGTAAATCGCGACTTTGTGGGCGCCATCGGCTGCGAACCGGTGGCAGATGCTGGCGGCGGGAGGAATTTTTACCCGCCTCTTGCGGTGCGGCTGTAGGCGCGCTAAGATTCGCCCCCTTCGCTAGCTGAAGTCCGGCAGCGAAGCCTGCCGCGAGAAACGGCGGGGGTGTGGAAGTCGACAGTTTTTAAACGGTGACGTTAAAAAAAGATGTTGACGAAACGCGAAAGAGTCTGCATAATCTCGTTTCTCTGCTGCTGACGCAGCAACGCAGAAAGAAGCCGGTAGTTGAGTGGTTGTTTGAACGAAACTGC